>CAYVYK010000003.1:62476-146317 GCA_964455675.1 uncultured Methanosarcinales archaeon | reverse complement strand
CGAGGATGCTGCGTTCTCCTTTCTGCGGCATTTGTCCATAGTCTATTTTAGCATGAAAGCGCTTCTTCTTCTCAAGATTCCGCCTTACAATGATGACGATGAAGTATGCAACGACCGCAATCGCCCCGAGCGTTGCCGCAACCCACACAGGGATGACTCCAGCTATTGTTCTATTGTGTACTGGTGTTTCAACGCTAAAGAGGGCTGCGACGGTTGATGAGAAATTGAGGTATTTTGCCTCAACTTCGATGCTATAGTCACCAGGTTCGAATGCAGTGGGTATCTTGACTTCCTTGTTGAGTGAGAACGATCGTGTCATCGAAAGATTCTCCATCTGTTCTATGGTGTTGTTTCGCTCGCTCATGATTGTCTGGTTTTCGATCCGTTTGATGACGTAGATAAGCGTCACATTATAATGAATGTCCGATATGAGGTTGAATAAGTCTAAGGTATATCGCAGTCGCTGACCTGAGTACACGATATCATCGAGGAGTTTGAGTTCCATGAGAAGGCTGCCGACACCAGTTTGCACAGTTTCTTCTCCAACGGACACGCTGACGGGAATGCGCTCATCAAGGTCTCCGCCGAGGTGGATTGTCCCGCTGAAAAATCCTACGGACTGCTGCTTGTCCACTGCAATTCGCGTGATGATATTATAGCTTTCTTGCGGTTGGAGAATGGCGTCAGGCTCTGTGAACACGATCATACTTGAGATGTTTCCCTCAGATTCGAAAAGTACCTGGAATGGAGAGCTGCGGGTGTTTGTGATCGTGATCGACTTCTCCACAAAATCTCCTTTGGGTATCTCAAGACTGAGACTGTCGATATCCACGGTGTAGCCGCTTCCACGAATTTCCGCATGTACCGCTAGGGGAAGTATGAGGATGACCATGATGATGAGAGCCCATTTCATCGCGGAGTCGCCTCTTTTCCTTTCGGCGTGATTTCAAAGAGTCGAAGGCGTGGATGGGAGAATACCTCACGGACAAGATCCTTGCCCTTCAGGATGATGAGTTGGCGCTGGGTTGTGCTCCAGTTTACTCCTGCACGAGATGCAAGATCATGGATTGAGAGCTGCTCGCGTGCAAGCGTCCGCAGCAATTGTCCTTGAATTGCCTTGTGCGTTCGCTTGCCCCTGCCGGTCATACAGGGGTCCTGGCAGGTTTCCTTTATAAATCTTTATAGTATTAAGATATACATTTTATAGTATAATAATAATACTATTATATTCATAACTTATACATATAATTCAAAAAAGCATGACTAGCAATTGAAGTGATGACTACACTTGATACTGGGAGTAATGCCGCAGAGAATGATGAGTAAAGGTTCGCGAAAGAGAGGTACTCATGAAAGATATCGTGAGACTTCAAGTTCCTTTGTGACGGGTTGACTCTTTGTCACGGTTCGAGTCTTGGTCTCCGTTTTGTACCTGATAACTTTTCGGTATTTTTTCACAGGCACGAGTACGTCATGTTCTTCACATGTTTCATATGTTGGTACCTTCTCGATCTTGTAGTCACAGAAGACATGTTCATCAGGGGATATCATCTCGTATTCATACGTCCACTCGCCCTCGCCGTACGCAGATATTTCCATGCTCCTTGCAGGCTGATCGACGCGCCCATCGTCTCCCACAAAGTATGCGCTTACGGTGTACACTCCTGATTGGTCATACTTGTTACTCAGCTTGAGCGAGCAGACGGTTTTCATCCTCGCACAACCTTCCTGTACGCAGATCGTCTGATAGTTTGTGCAGATACCGTAATCATCGGTTTCTTTGCATTCCACATCGTACTTTGCGCACCCTCCTCGCTCAAGGCACTCATACGTTCCGCTCCAGTCCCTCACTGAATAATCCACAGGTTCTTGTCTGCAGTCCTTTGCGGGCATAGGGACTTCTTCAATGTATTCTTCCTGCTCAAAATAGGGGACTTCTTCCGTGTACTGCTCTTCGACCTGGACTGGCTCGTATACGACATAGCTCTGGATGTCTTTTGCCATGATGATGAATCCAGTATTCAGGAGTAGAGCAACCGCAATGCCGTAAAGGATAACCTTTCGAAGCAGATTCATGTGGTTTTATCAGGTTGTGCACTATAAATAAATTTCCTTGGAATCCTGCGGCAGCGCTAGGGAATATGTTCGCGCATGACGTGAGGGATATGTGATAGAAACTACTTATCCTCGATGGTAAGGATGATTATGTAAGAGGCAAAGGCCGCGGTAGTACTGTTCCAGGAATACCAGTTTGGCGAGTTCATGAGCCATAGTCATCCGTGAGAGCGATATGCAGGGGTACTTGCGAAGGAGTTCCGGTGCGAGTCCATCGGCCCCGCCGATGATGATAGCCATTTTTGGCTGGTCGCAGAGCTTGGCAAATTCCCCGCTGGAATATGTTTTTCCATGTTCGTCAAGGCAGTAACATGCAGCTCCAGCCGGAACGATCTTCTGAATCCACTCTTGTGTTCGCTTTCCGGCATCTTTGATTTCACTGATATGTATAGTGCTCCACGCGCCTGCGCGCTTGATGTATTCCTCACAGAGCTTGCGGTAGTTCGCATCACTGTATTTTCCGACTGTGAGAAGGTACAGATGCCTCATCGTTTTTCCCATCGTACGGTAAGGACGACAAACGTGATTGCCACAAGGAGAAAGATGATATTCGCAATCACGAGCACTCCAAATCCTGAAACGAATGGATCAGTGTTCGGAAGACCGGCAACGACTTGTCCCGTCACGTTTGGTCCAAGGAATGCAAAGAGCATGGTTGAGAGCACAAATATGCTCGCAACGAGGATACTCACGCTCCAGAACATGGAATGATCCGGTGCACTGCTGTGGAGCGGTAGCGACTGTCGATACTCTTGCATGAGCTGATTTGTTTGCTGTGTCGTCCACCCACCTTTGAGAAGTTCCACTTTGATTTCCGACTCAGTCATCCCTAGTTCTGCCCGCGACTTGATATAATCACGGGTGTGATGGTTGACGAGTGATGCCATACCACACTCTCTGGAATTTGCGGTATAAAAAGGTTTGGATGGTATTTCGCATCAACGGCTTAGGTACTATGCACGGACCCATATATTTTTATAGCATGAGATTCCTCGGTGGCGTATGCATGAGATGGTTTTTGCCCGAAGGCTTGTTGCGGAAGCCGAGAGTCATGGGAAAGTAACAAGAATGTCTATTTCTGTTGGAGAGTTGGCTCATGTACCTCCCGAGGAACTGCATGCAACACTCCGGAGCATTGTTCCCTATCCCGTCGATATGGAGATTGTTAAGGCAGCGATCGAGTGTTCCTGTGGATATGTTGGCGCACCAAAGATCCTTGAGCGGGGTCATGATATTGCGATGTATGAATGCCCTCTCTGCACACAGGTACCTCCCTTAACAAGTGGTGACGAGATCGTGCTCAGGAATGTTGAGGTTGAATGATGTGGATGTTTTGTGTTTTGGCAATGCTTTAGTCGAAGAAGATAGAATGGCGAAGAGTATTGCAAGTGTTCTGAAGTTGAAAGGATTCACGTTTATTCCATGCGATTCTCCCGAGATCATTGCTTCGTATATTGACAGAGAGTTCATCATTCTTGACGTCGCACAGAATATTCACGAACCGATACTAATCACGGATATCGACCATCTTGCGGATCCAAAGATGGTTTCGCTTCATGACTTTGATCTTGCGTTCTTTCTGAAACTTCAGGAGCGAATGTCTGGGAAAAAGAGGAGGGTTCGTATTGTTGCTGTGCCAATGAGGGGGGACGTGCAGGACCTCGCTGCAAAAACAGCCGTGATCCTCAAGCGTATGATGAAGAGTACATAGACAAAAGCGAATAGGTCGTTCAAACAAAGATATAAAAACCGCAAGACTCTCCGTGTATGTATGTGCCTTGCTGTTCCCGGGAGAATTATTTCAATCGATGGTGACACCGCCTTGATCGATTATGAGGTTGAGCGCCGCAGGGCAAAGCTTCTTGAGTCGTCATATCGCGTGGGGCAGTACGTGATTGTGCAAGCAGGCATTGTTCTGCAGAAGGTTCCTTCAAAAGAGGCCCGTGCCGCCCTAAAACTCTATAAGGAAGCTACGAGAGAGCCGCAAAAAGTGATGAAGTAGCATTCCGGAGATTTTTCTGGTGTTGCTTAGTAAGGATCATTGGTGCAAAATTCCAGTGCACTGCGACAATATCTCCGATCTTGACTGATGGAAGGAAAAGCGGATGATATCCTATTTTCCGTCGCAAACCTTTCCCAGTCTTCCATACTCCCTTATCGTAGATGGTCATATCTGTTTCAACAGTGAGAGTGTCTTTCTCGACCAAATGAACGATGCCAGAAGTCACCCGGCATTGCTGCATCGTCTCGATAGTGCTTGGCACAGAGCCAGTCATTTGTCCAACGCCGATGAAAAAGACGTGAAGGTTGTGATGGGGAAAGAGCCCTTCCCGCACACGGGATAGGAGCGGCTTGCCGATGGACGGTGGTAGCCCTCGGTTCATGAGGGTAGTGAGTATTCCTTTTATGTCGTCAGGTGTAAATGTATCGAGAAGGTCGTTGCCGATCCAGTATGCCTCCACGACCTTTTTGTCAAATGGCTGCAAGCCATGCTTACTTGCTATTGCGCAAAGATAGGGGTACATTGCCTGGAACTTGCAGAGTGCGGTCTTGAGTTCGCTATCGGTGGTTTGTCCCCTAAGGTACTTTTCCGTGAGCGTATTTGCATCGTCTGGTCCGCAGTATCCAAGCTTGTTGACGCTGTACGAGAACCGTGCTGCAATTTCGATTCCGTTCATGCGCGTGATGGATAAGATGCTCGAGTTGTCCATAGGATGGTGATTGCTCCAAGAATTCCAGTGGCAATGCCAAGTGTCTGCAGTATACTGATTGTTCCGCCGGTAAAGAGCGATAGGAGCGTGGAGATTGGCGCGCTGATGGTAAGGATACATGCCGCAGTGCTCACGGGGACCCCTGCAAGCCCTGTATAGAATGTTATGACATACGCGAGAAGGAATAGACTTGTGATGAGTATCCAACCCACGTGCGATCCAACGCTTGGAAGCAGCATGTTACCCTTGCCGGCAATGATGATATAGAGAAGGATGAAGAGCGATCCAAACGCCATTCGTCCAAATGCAACGACGAGTGCAGGCACGTGCGTAATCATGTGTTTTGAGAGGACGTATTCACCCGCCCAGAGGATCGCGGCAGTGAGCACGAGCACGTGTCCTGTTTGCAAGCCGTTGAATGGCGTGATGAGGAACGTGGAGAGCAGGAGTAGTGCAGCTCCGGCAGCAAATGATTTCGTGATCTTCTCTTTGAGGAAAAAGATTGCGAACACAATCACGAAGATAAAGAGTGTTTTCTGGATGAGTCCAGCAGTTGATCCTGTCGTCATCTGCAGTCCCTTAAAGAACAGGAGAAACGGCACTGATCCACCTATGAGTCCAACAAGGGAGAGCATTCCCCATTCTGTCGCTGATAAACGCGTGATGTCACGAAATGCCATGGTGCCAAGAATGATACAGAGCAGTGCCATTGCCACAAGCACAATCTTCGCAAGCGTGAAGATCGAGCTATCGATGCCTATAACAGCACGACTATTGAGGAATATTGAGAAACCTGAAATGATTGCAGCGGTGAGGATAAGATAGATTCCTTTTGTGTTCATAAGTTCACCCCTAGAGCCATTTGACCTTGAGGAAATGTGTTGAGCACGAGAAGCATGGATCATAGTTACGTATCAGCTTCTCTACCTCAAGGACCACTTCATCTTTGGATTTCCGAAGGAGTTCTGGTGAGAGGAGCCTTCGTATATCATCGTTCATGCTTCGCAGATTCTGCGCTGTTGGCGTCACGATGTTTGCTTGCGTGATTAGTCCTTTGTCATCGATAGTGTATTCGTGCCAGTTGAGTCCTCGCGGTGCTTCCGTGACATGGATGCCGTGGCCTGATTTGATCGCATATTTTACTGGCTCTTCTTGCTGTACGTTGAGATCTCGGCATATTTGTATGGCATGGTCGATTGAATGCACTAGTTCGACTGCCTGGCAGATGTTGTTTGCGTATGGATTTGTGGACGGAAACAAGATTCCGCTGCGGTCGAGCATGTTCCGCGCATCGGTGTATAGCTTGCCCCTGCTGTTATTGATACGCGCTAGTGCTCCGACAAAATAGGTCTTGCCATCTCGTACGACGAAGTTTGCCGTTGAATACTCCTCATGGTATTCTTTGAAGAAATCGTGGAATTGCTGCGGCGCAAAGTGCTCGTTTCCTGACGCAACACTTCCATCGATGATTGCGTATTGCACAGGGTCAGTAAGGGAGAACCATGTTGCGCCAGGCAAGGTCATGTCGGGAAATTTTAGGCCGAGGAATAGTTCGCATGTGGCGAGCGCGTCGCTCTTGATTCCTTCGAGCTGCCTCATAAGCATGAGGAGTTCCTGTTTTTTCGGAACCTTGAGGAATCCACCGATCGTGATACTGACAGGGTGAAGGTCTCTTCCTCCAACGATCCGCGTCATTTCGTTTCCAACCTTCATCATGCGTAGCGCAGCACCAACTTCCTTCTTGTACTTTGGGAGCATTGCGAGGGCAGATTCATATCCGAGATAGTCAGGCAGCGCAAGGAAGTAGAGGTGTGTCGCGTGGCTTCTGATGCGTTCTGCGAGCGCAAGGAGTTTGCGTAGTTCCACTGTCTGTGGTGAGCATTGGATGTTGAGTGCCCGTTCGATCGCCATTGTTGCGGAAAGCACGTGCGCCGCGCTGCAGATGCCGCAGATCCGTGACGTGATTTCGTTTGCCTCATGGTACATGCGGCCGACGAGCATCCCTTCAAAATATCTGCTTCCTTCAATCGAGCCAAGCTCGCACGTCGTGACTTTGCCATTCTCGATCTTGAGCGTGAGCGTTGCATGCCCCTCAATCTTCGTGATGTGGTTGAGTGTTATTTCAGTCATGGGAAAAGCACCTTGTCTTCTGGATAAAGGACTCCTGCAAAGCTTCTCATCCGCTTCCTGATGAAGTCATCGCTATACCCTTTTTGCCGCAGCAGGCGTACCATGAGCGCGAAGTTCGCGTCATCCGTCGGTCCGCGACAGCCCCAGCACTCGAGTTTTCCGTTCACACATACGGAATTGCATCCTCCGCGTGTGATGGGCCCAAGGCACGGTTTTCCTTTGATGAGCAGGCATTCGTTGTTGTTGCGCCTGCACTCCACGCATACTGGGCTCGTGTAGGATTTTGGCTCGATGCCGTGGGCAACTGCCTGGATGAATGCGAGAATTTCCTTTTTGTCGGGCGGACACCCGGGGATGACGTAATCAACGGTGACATGTTCGTTGATCGCAGAGGGTTTTACATCCTTGATCCGTTCGCGTTTATTGTAGTAGAGGTGTTCGTAGGGTGATGGCATAGTGTAGTTGCGATACGCAGGGATGCATCCCGTGTGTGCGCATGCTCCCAGAGCGACGAGCTTTTTCGTCTTGCCACGTATTTTCTTGAGTGTTTCAAGGTCTTCTTTGTCTGCCACGAGTCCTTCCATGAACACGATGTCAAAGTTTTCCTCGTCGTTGTTTCCTTTAATGAATGGGAATGCGCGAATGTCGATGACATCAAGCAAATTGAGAATCTCATCTTCGTTGAAGATGATGCTGAGCTGGCATCCTGCGCATCCGGTAAGGCCGAATATGCCTATTCTTGGTTTAGTCAAACTCATACCCCTTGATTTCATCATACCTGAAGACCGGCCCGTCCTCGCAGCAGAACTTGTCTTGGATCATGCAGTGGCAGCATACGCCGATGCCACAGTACATGAGCCGTTCTTGGCTCAGGAAGATCTGCTCATCCCGGAATCCTTTGCTCTTGAGTGCGATGATCGCGTTTTTCATCATCATGGGTGGTCCGCACACGATCGCAATGCTCCCTTCAGTATTCATGCTTGCGGCTTTCACTGCATCCGTCACAAAGCCAACTGCACCTTCGTAGCAGGTTCCTGGGGGATTTTTGTCGACGGTCACTGTGAGATGGTATTTAGTTCTCCATTCCTCGATTTCTTTCTTGAAGAGAATATCGTTCGGGCTTCGGTATCCAAGGAAAAGCACGACATCCCGATATTTTTCTCGATAGTGTTCGACGTAGTCGATCGCTCCTTTCAATGGTGCGATGCCGCATCCACCCCCGACGAAATACACGGTGTTTCCGTAGAGTTTGTCAAGGGGATAGCCGTGCCCATATGGTCCTCGGATGAGGACGGTTTCACCGACTTTCAGTTTTGAGAGCGCAATCGTGACTTTTCCGACCATGCTGATATTGAGTTTTACGAACTTGCTTGAGTATGATGCAAACGAGATTGGTGATTCTCCAACTCCTGGGATTCCGACTTGCACGAATTGGCCTGGATCATGCTTGAGTTTGGCGTCAAGGGTTATCGTGAAGTTCGTTTCGCTTTCTTGAACCCGATTGATGATCTTCACGGGCCAGGGGATGAGTTTCGATCGCGCAGCCATCATCTGTCACCCATCTTGTTGATGATGTCCACCCAGTCGATGTCCGTTGGGCATGACTGGATGCAGCGTCCGCATCCAACGCAGAGTGTCACACCGTTCTTTTGTTTGAAGTATTCCATCTGGTGGTAGATACGGTGCTTGAATCTTCCCTCTCGGCTTTCGCGGAATGTATGGCCTCCTGCAACTTTTGTGAATTCCTTGAGCTGGCATGAGCTCCATGTCCGTACTCGGTTCCCGATCTTTGTTGCTCCCACGTGTTGCTCATCGTGCATTTCTGAGCAATAGCATGTTGGGCATAGTGTTGTACATGCCGCACAGCTGATGCACCGGTCCACTCCTTTCGGTATCCAGTCAGGATGATGGTAAAGGTCTTTGATGTTCGTTCGTTTCAGTCGGTCAGAGCCAGGTATTTTTTTATCTTGTTCGGTGATCTCTTTATTGATAGGCGTGAAGTGATTCGTATACTTTTTGAAGAACTCTTCTCCACGCAGTGAACCGATGTGGACATGATACTCTGATCCTCGGTCGAAAAACATAAGATCGTAATAGTCCCCAAGATTATGGGAACCACAGAAGCAGTACTTGCTTGGCGGCATAGGGCAGTGGTACCCGATGAGAACGCTTGCCTGCCGTCGTGCTATATAGATTGGATCCTTGAATTTCTCCATGTACATCATGTCCTGATGCCTGATTGCATTCAGGTCGCATCTTCGCACGCCGAAGAACACGCGTGAAGGTATGTTTTCCCTGGGGATAGTGATTTTTGTTCCCTGAAAGGAAAAGATCACACTACGCTGCGGAAAGAAGAATTGTTTGAGCGGCATGACGGTGTTCTCATCAAGGCATATCGTATTCGGATCCTCTATCATTGAGAAACGAACAGTTCCTTGACGCACAGGCGCATACAGCTGGTTGTCCTTCTGGACTGCCGAGAGGAACGATCCCACCACCTCTTTTCTAATGCTGTACAGCAACCTTACACCTTGAAAACTACGAAGAACTGTTCTTTAAAAACCTATGCATAGAAAAATAAAGCGAGCGTGGGAGGATTTGAACCCCCATCAGCCGGTTACTTGCAATCGCTTTTGCTCCGCGTTGCCTCACTGCAAGCGATCACCGAAGCCGGCCGCACTATCCAGGTTATGCTACACGCCCAATCTTTTTGTTTTCCAGTTCGGACAACTTCGTTGTCCTTGAACCATTTCTATCCATTGGGCGTGGAGCGACCAGAAATGCGAAGCATTTCTGCGTATGCTACACGCCCATTGGTGGGTACAATGCGCAGCAACAAAATTGCTACCGCACGTTCTATGCTCGAGGCGGGTAGCGACCAGAAATCCATAGGATTTCAGCGTATGCTACACGCCCAATGATCTGTGCAAAGAATTGTCCGTTTATAAACTTAGCGAGTATGTCGTAAAAAAAGTGATAGAATGGAAAAAAGAAGAAAGATCCCTGCAAAGGCAGGGTTGTTTACTCAACTGCGTATGCCTTCGGAACTGACTCTGATACGAGTTCATGGGGCACAGGCATGGGAATTGGCTGCAGCTTTGGCTGTTCAAAGCAGTAAAGCCTTCCTGGTGCATCACATGATACAGCACCATAGTATGTCCATCCCGAGTCTGTATGATCCCATACTCCAATTCCGCCGCGGCCAGATGGTGTTGTCCAGCCTCCACAATAGAATTGACTTGGTATGGCAGTTCCGGTCGCGTCCGTGGCAGTCCAGACATTGCTGAAATCAGTGGCATTCTGTCCGTATTCGGTCACGAGAATTGCGGAAGAAAGCGACCCATCCGTGAGATCATCCCAGTTCTTAGCGATGGTAACGCCATCAAGGCGCACGTAGGGGAACGTCGAGTGATAGAGACGTTCCTTCGCATCCTTGCAGTCGTCACTGATCCATGCTTTCCATATTCCTCGAAGGCCTGCATTTGTAGCCGCCTGGGCACACTTCTGGTCCGCTCCGGCAAGTCCTCCAAGATTGCCAGTCCAGGAATTGTTTGTCACAAAAACACGGTACTTGATGGATGGCGGTGGCATGACACATTCATGCGCCACGCACTGGTATGGTGGGCTGCAATCTGTGGAGATATCGCTCTTAAACTCAAATAGCATGTTGACTTCTCCATCCGGAACGTAGAGGTATGCTGACTTGTACGTGTCTGCGTCAAGCACTGCGTATGTTCCAAAATCAGTCATGCCCTGCAGCGAGTGCGTGTCCATGTCAGGCACTGGTGGGAACGATGTTCCTTCAAACCAATAGGTGTACAGCTCTGCGGCTCCCTCGGATGGATCATATCGCATCTGCACCGTGATGATTTCACCTTCATCGCTTGTGTAATCAGCTCGCTCCGCATCTTGTATCATGGACGTCCTGTTGATCGAGTATCCCCAGCTGTACAGGTTCCCTCTCTGAAGAGTGATTTTGGCGTCATTCATCGTGTAGATTTCCTTTCCGATACCGCCTTGGAAGTAGGGTCCAAATGCTCGGATGGAGAGGGTTGGGTCTGGTCCAAATGTCCAGATAAGCACATCAATAGTTTTTCCTCCAAGCGTGATCTTTCCGTGATGTTCATCGATGTAGTCGCAGGGATCTCCCGGCAGGCCGACAACAGCACAGTCAAATTTCTCGCTTCCAGGGGTACTGCTGTACGAAGTGAACTTTACCACGTAGGTGTACGTCGGATTATGGTTCATATTGAGGAGGAAGTAGTCATCCTCAGGAACCGTGACATTATCTCCATCGTTTTCATCCCAGTGGAGCCATTTGGTTCCATACTTGAGCTTTCCGAGATTTCCTTCCTCTGTCGCTTCAAAGTTAAAGTCGACTTGTGCAATAACCTCTGCCTTGTTCGCAAAGCTCATCTGCACTTTTGATCCGGTTCCCTGGTACGTAATGATGTCCCGACTTTCATCATCCACCATTTGTGATAATCCAACAAAGTCAGACAAAAGTGACATCCACACAGGGTCAAAGAGAGGGTTGAAGTGCATTTCTGCGTCGGGCATCGGATAGTTTCCAGCTTCGAGGTATTCAACGTCCTCAAGTCCGCCAGGGATTCCGAGCTCGTTCGGGAACAGGGCGACCTGGATTTTATCAAGGATGGATGAGCTTGTGAATGTCGCACGAGTGCCATCGTAGGACTCGCCATTCACCACTACCATCTCGCCATTTTGCAGAACGATCTCATCCGCAAAGACGATGAATTCTACTGCTGCTGTGGGGACGGGTACCGTCTGCAGGAAGATATCCTTAACGAAAACATGCATATCAGAGAAGGACGAGATTATGTGGTCTCCTTCTTCTACTTGCATGGTCTCTCCATCCACAACAATAGTTGCTGTGCCTTCATCAGTGTTCGCTCCAAGGACCTGGATGGTGACATGGTTGATAACGCGTTCCTCACCTACATTAACGATGTCAGAAGCGAAGTCTCTCCAGAGCGTGAGTTTCGAGAATGATACATCCGTTGGGATTGCAGAAACTAGATAGGTTCGTCCAAGAATCCTGATGTCTCGACCTGGAGAGTCTGAAAGGTTTGCGTTCACGAAATCCATGGTGTATGTATACATGGGATTTGAACTTGTGCATGATGTTGTGTCCAAGTGGACGATCGGAGTACGACTGTCAAAGATTTCTGGTGTGCCAAAGCTAAATCTAGCGCACCCACTGATATCTAAAGTCTGCTCATACGGGAAGGCAGACCCTTCGTTCTGCTCAACCCATCCATCCGCAAGGAGGAATGGCAAATCATCTTCTCCAAGTTCACTGACAGCAACGTTGAGCGCATCTCCGAGAACCGGTCGAACCCCTGGCGCGTCCAAATAGGTATGATCGTTGCACTCAAACACTGATGGTGCACAATCCTCAGGGCAAGTCTCGGCAGTTTCGGGAAACTCGCAGACTGCATCACCGCATACGATGTCCTCAAGGCAGTCTGAACAAGTTTCTGGATCCTCTGGTGGTTCGCAGATTCCATTCCCGCACTCGGGTGTCATCGGACAGTCAACAGGGCAGGTTTCTGTGGTTTCATCTTCCTCACAGATACCATTTCCGCACAAGGACCTTGGTGCGTCGCCTCCTTTATCTGGGGATGATAGTGTCATGCTGCGCAGTGTTTGTGTTGTCTTCTTCGTTGGTTCGCCGATACTAAGCATCTCCGCTCCAGCGACCGCGAATGCGCTTGGCGATCGTGCTGCTTCAATGCTTTTGTCATGTGCCATCGCGAGTACCGCAAACGACACAATAACAACAAGTGAAATAATCCATGGCAGTGATGTAAATCGAGAAAGTGGTTGTCCTTCCATCTAAGCACCTCCAGTGCACAAAGTCATCATGCAAAATTCGATATTGATGTATTTAAGCTTTGTTTTTTTAGATCAAAGTGTTCTTGCTTGAATATGCGAGTCATGCAAACATTTAAATAACTTGGTGAGAGGGGTAGTCGGGGGAAACATGGCAAAGTTCAAGATTGTTCACGATGAGAAGAATTGTATTGGCTGCGGTGCCTGCGCGAACTTGTGTCCTGCGAACTGGGAGATGAAGGATGGCAAGTCAAGGCCGAAGAAGACGGAGCTCTCCGATGAGGAGTACGCTCCGAATAAGGCTGCCGCGGACTCGTGCCCCGTGAATGTCATCCATATCTATGATGACAAGGATCAGAAGATTATCTAAAAAGAGGTGTAGTATGAAGACGAATCAGTTCTCTGTACTAGTCGGCGGAGAAGCAGGTTTTGGCATCATGACGACTGGATTATTGTTCTCAAAACTCTGCGCTCGTCTGGGATTATATCCTGTTGCTGTTGCTGATTATCCAAGCCTTATCCGTGGAGGTCACAACTATCAAACCATCCGCGTTGAGGACCAGCCTGTTCACATGACGCTGAAGCGGGTTGATTGCGTGATCGCGTTGAATAAGGAGACGTTCGATCTTCATAAGGGCGAACTCATGGATGGCGGCGCGATCATTTATGACAAGGAAGATGTTCCGGACGCGCATGCAGATGGCGTGCAATTGTTTCAAGTTCCAATGAATCAGATCGCGAGGGACCTCAAGGGGCCTAAGTTTATTATTAACTCCGTTTCTCTTGGAGCCGTTGTTGGCCTTCTGAAGCTTGATTTCAGTGTCCTTGATAATCTCTTGCGTGATTATTACAAGAAGAAAGGTAGTGATGTGATTGCGATGAATGTGGAGGCTGCGCGTAGGGGTTATGACGTCGCAAAATCTCAGTATGCTGGAGGTTATGAATATCAGCTTACGTTTTCGAGATCTTCCGGAAGGAAACTTATTATCTCAGGTAATGAGGCCGCCAGTTACGGCGCTATCAAGGCAGGTCTGAAGTTTTACGCTGCATATCCGATGACGCCAGCATCCTCATTGCTTAGTATTTTCGCTGCGCATGAGCGAGAGTACGACATGGTTGTCAAGCAGTCCGAAGATGAGATTGCCGCAATGAACATGATTATTGGTGGTGCATACACGGGCGCGAGGTCGATGACAGGGACATCGGGTGGCGGTTTCTGCCTCATGACGGAAGCGCTCAGTATGGCAGGATTAAGCGAGGTCCCCCTTGTCTGTCTCCTTGCGATGAGGAGCGGCCCAAGTACGGGACTTCCGACGATGACTGAAGCAGGAGAGCTGCTCTTCGTTCTGCACGCAGGCCATGGTGAGTTCCCAAGGATTGTGATTGCTTTTGGCGATGCAGAGGAGGCATTTTTCGAGACGTTTAACGCTTTCAATTATGCAGAAAGATATCAGACACCGGTGATCGTGCTGACGGATAAGCATCTTGGTGAAGGAACGTTCTGTGTTGACTGGTTTGATACATCAAAACTGAAGATTGACCGCGGAATGCTTCTTTCTGACGATGAGGCTGCAAGGCAGCGTGATTTCAAGCGATATCAGATAACGGACAATGGGATTTCCCCGCGCGCAATTCCAGGTCAGCCAAATTGCATTAACAAGGGAACATCCTATGAGCATGATGAGTATGGTTATACGACTGAGGATGTTGGCTTGCGCATCCGTCAGGTTGATAAGCGCGCAAGGAAGTTGCAGCTTGCCGAGCGAGAGCTTGAATCAAAGGGTTATACACTGCATGGGTCTGAGAAGGCTGATCTGACAGTCGTCAGTTGGGGCAGCACAAAGGGTGCGATCCTTGATGCGATGAAGATTCTCGCAAAGGAAGGAAAGAAAGTGAATTTCTTGCAGATTAAGTATTTCTCGCCTTTCCCGGTATCTTCAGTTGAGAGAATTCTCAAGTCAGCGAAGAAGGTATTGCTCATCGAGAATAATGCTACCGCTCAGGCGGGCCAGGTTATACGGATGAAAACGGGAATTGACATCAAGGATCAGATGTTGTTGTATACAGGTAAGGCCCTCGCGATTGAGGACGTGATTGACCGCATACGGGGGGTGGTCTGATGGACGCGCAAGACCTTACAACTCCGCAGAGGGTGCAGTGGTGTCCAGGCTGTGGAAACTTTGGTCTCCTCATGGCGATCAAGAACGCGATCGTGAATCTGAACCTTGACCTCAATAAACTTTGTCTTGTTTCGGGGATCGGGTGTTCCGGAAAGATGCCGCATTACATGCGCACATACGGATTTGAAACGTTGCATGGGCGCTTGCTTCCTGTCGCAGAATCCATTAAGCTCGTGAATCCCGAACTCACGGTGATAGGTTCGGGTGGTGATGGCGATGGGTACGGTATTGGCATGGGGCACTTCATGCACGCCATGCGCAGGAATAATGACATTGCGTACATCGTGCATAATAATCAAGTGTATGGACTCACGAAGGGGCAGTATTCTCCGACGAGTGAAAAAGGGTATAAATCCACATCCTCGCCATTTGGGGCTCTTGAAGAACCGGTTAACCCGCTCGCGCTCGCAATAACGCAAGGCGCGACGTTTGTTGCGCGAGGTTTTGCAGGTGACGTCAAGCATCTCACATGGCTTATTGAGCAAGCGATTCAGCATAAGGGTTTTGCTCTGGTCGATGTGCTCCAGCCATGCGTGACATGGAATAACGTGAACACGTTCCAATATTTCCAGAAGCGTGTGTACAAGTTGCAGGATGAGAATCATGATGTTGCAAACCGAAAGCTCGCGTGGGAGAAAGCCCAGGAATGGGGTGACCGCATCCCGACGGGAATCTTCTATCGTGAGAACCGAGTGCTGTATGAGGAACAGCTTCCGCAACTAAAGCTTCCGTTGCCAAAGCACGATCTCGGTAAGATTGATATAACACCATTGCTCGAAGAGCACGTATAGGAGGGATTGAAATGTGGGAAGGAGGTAAGAGCTGGGCAAGCCTGATTGTTGGTATTGTCATCATTGCTCTTGGTGCCATCCCCATCGCGCAGGATATTGGTATGATTACGTGGGAGGTTCCAAAAGGTCCTGAGATCGAGATGGTCCTCCTGATCATCCTTGCTATCGCATCATTCTATCTTGCGATCAACGGATTTATGGAGATTCTCATTAATCCAGGTATTGGGTATGCAAGCATTGGTATTGGTTGTGTTGTCGGACTTGCTTCCGCGCTAAAAATCCTCAACCAGTTCTCTTCGGTCCTTGGATATTTTGAAAGTACATTGTTGAATGTGGTTTTCTTCATAGTGGGTTCGCTCTTGCTTCTTGGAGCATTCATGTTCTGACACGCCGGCCAAGAGTCATTCTATATTCTATAGTATTAATGGTAATAAAAGCAAGGATAGGAATGGTAATAACTGGTGCAATACTCCAGGTTTATACACACGTTTACAATCTTATTATATACTTATACACACCTTAATTTGTGAAGAAGGCAGAGAAAGTGTGTATAATTGTATCTTTTTACAACAATAATATTAATAAATACACACTGCCGTGGTTCTTAACGGAACATGGCGCGCAAGTCATCAGGTAAAGAGAGATACAATTTCTTGATTGATAAGTCGGTATATGATGATTTCTCGCTGCTCTGTGACGATCTTGGTCTCGTTCGTGGCAAGCAAGTCGAGAATTTTATGCGGGACTTTGTATTCCAGCGCCAGGAAGAACTCGCGCGTTTCAAGGAGATAAAAAATGGCAAGCGCCGCTCGTAAGTTGATCATGATGGCGGCGCTTGGCGCTGCCATGGCAAGGAGTGCGTACGCGCTCACGGTTCCAGGTATTTTCTCGACTGCAGGTAATATGCTTGTTGCTTCAACGCAAAGTACGACATTCATGGTCTCCACCCTCCTTATCGGAACGTTTGCGGCGTTCACAGCGATTTACGCCGCGACGCTTCGATTTATTCCTGCGTTCCGTGAGGGTCAAGGGATTGGAAGTCAAACGCAGGGAAGATTCTCTGGAGGCAGACTAACAAAGCCAGGCAAAGCTCTTGCTGTCGTGCTTGGTCTCATGAGCGCTTACGGTATTTTTTACCTCGTCAGTTTCCGCGGCGTCGAAACCGCTATCAAATCCGTTCTTGTGCCGCTAGGTCTTTGGGGCGCACTCCTGACGGCGGCGACTTTGTTTAGTCTCCTGTACTTCCCGTTTAAGGATCAGTTTGGTGGCAAGTGGCTTTGGATTGCGCTTGGAGCTGCGGCTCTTGCGCTCCTTGGGTACCTTGCCTGGCTCACGAGTGAAGCTGGCGGCATTGGTGACTGGTGGAAATACCTTGCGCTTGCGCTCCTTCTTGCGGCACTTCTCGCCCTGGCAATGTCTGGTCTATCGAGGGGAGGAACGCAGGGCAACAGAGGGAGAGGTCTTTGGAATAGGTTCAGGAATTGGCTTAACCGCGACCGGGAAGAGGTTGATGAACCGGAAAGGCCTGCTCGAGAACCATGGTGGCGAAGGTTGCGTGATTGGTGGAGAAGGCCACGCAGGGAAATCGGCGGAGATGATGCTGATAGGCCTCCAGAAGTTCCGGGAGAGCCTCCAGTAGAGAATACTCCAGGTGAACCCCCGCGTCCTGGTGAGCCTTCGTTTAGAATACAGGCAGTTAATGATGCAGGAGACGAAACTGACAATTCTCGTCCTGGGGAATCGTTACGATTTTATCTAATACCAATCAACACGAATCAGTTGATCCTCGATGATGCAGCATTTGTGTTTCTCGAGGGCGGACGTCCAGTCCGGATTGCATTGAGCGTACGCAGGGTCGCGCAATCGGATCGAGGTACTGCTGGGGAATTGTTGTACGCTCTCTCCGGCCGTGATACGCAAGCATTAGCCCGAAGAATGCGTATGACGAGAAACTGCAGGCTCTGGTTCTATTTCCGGGCAAGAATTGGCGAGAGATTGGTGCGCCCCGATCCGTGTTCCATCCTATTCCGTACTGCGGGGCCGGCGTTGCAGATCAGTGTGAATGGTGATGTTAGTGATGATGAGTATGTCATCGGTAGTGAGCGCGATCTTCGCGTTCAGCTCTATCCGCCTAGAGGGCCGTATTCGTGCAGGTGGTATATTGTCCCTCCAGAGAATATGAATGATGAGAGTCCTAGTAATAATGTGAGTAATGATCAGCTCTTCGAGATGAAAGTGGCAGACTGGCCTGAGGGAAGAAATTATGTTATTGTTGATGTGTTCCAATTGAACACTCGCATCGCAAGAGTAATGCGTGCAGTGCGGAGAGAGCGAGGGCCGCCAGCTATTCAGATCAGTATTAATGGTGACGTGAGTGAGGATGAATTCCGGATTAGTAATGAGGAAGAGCTCAGGGTTCAGCTATATCCGCCAAGAGGGAGAAACGTATCGTGCCGCTGGTTCATTGTTCCTCCTGATCGCATCGCCGACGAGAACCTTGGAGATTCTGTAAGTAATGATCCGGAGTTCACGATCGATGTGCCCCGCTGGCCGAGCGGTGAGAATGCTGTTGTCGTAGAAGTCTATCATCACGGCACTCTCCTGACACGAAAATCGAGATTGGTCCGAAAAGAAGTGGAAAATCAAGCGAATGCTGGCATCAGCATCAACGGTGACGTGAGCGCTGATGAGTTTGTCGTGGGAAATGAGAGGGAGTTAAACATCCAGATCTATCCGCCGGACAAGTATCTCTCGTACAAGTGGTATACGGTCCCTGAACACAGCAAGTCCGATCAGAATTCCTGGAAGGTTGAGAGCTTTGACATTAAGTTCGCGAAGGCAACAAACACCTTAGAGGCCGGAAGAACGTTTGTGATAGTTGATGCATTCCAAAGGGATCAGCAGATAGCGCACATTGAGCGCCCGATTCTGGTCAAGTCTCGTGGGAAGGACAACCTTGCGATTAGTATTAATGGTGATGTGGGTAGTGATGAGTATTCGCTCAAACCAATGGAGGAAATGCGCGTGCAGCTGTATCCTCCGAATGCTCCGGTCCGCTGTATTTGGTACCTGATTGCTCCTGAACAAGCGCGTAGACGTAGCACCTGGGAAGAGCAGAGTAGGGAGCTTTCGTTTGGATTGCCAGGCCGTGAAATTCCTGACGGAAGAATGTATATCGTAATGGAAGTTTATCAGAATAATCGTCCCATTGCGCAGAAGATACGGCCGATAATGAAAGAGTCTCGCGCAAGCGAGGCTGATAATGCACGGATCAGTATCAACGGTGAGGTTGGCGAGGACGAGTATCGGACAGGGAGCAGCGAAGTCTTGAAGATTCAGATATATCCGCCGGACAAATTCCTCTCATATAAGTGGTATACAGCAGGTCATGACCGAGTTCAGGATGAATCGCAATGGAATGCGGAGAGCGAGGATATTGCCTTCATGAAAAAGGCTGAGGAACTTGCAGCAGGTGAGAATTGGGTGATCGTGAATGTGTTCCACAGGGATCAACAAATTGCGCAGAAGAGACGGAAGATAATTGTGACTGATCATCCCTCACAGCAGTGGGTTCTCATCAACCCGTGGCTTGACAAGGGACAGCGCGGATTATTCCATCAACATCCAAACGACACAAATCTTGGTGCGCGGTACAGGATACCATATCAGAGAGGTTCAGCAAGTCACGCGTATCCGCTCTCGTTTAGGGTGGAAGCGCAAGGCAAACCAAGGGGATTTGTGCTCGCGCAGATCGTGCGGTCTGATGGCTCACTGATGCATTGGGAAGGGAAGGGCGAGGTGTCTGGACGTGAAGGTTCATGGATTCCATTCAGTGTGTTCCGTTCAACTGATATCCCTCTCAATAAGCCTGTTGAGCGTTCATTGGATCGCAGGTTCTACATCAACTTCACGTTCACTGTTCCCTTGCATGCAGATCCAGGAATGTACCGTCTGGAGTTGTACGTGCTAAAAACGGATGCTCATAGTTACTTTGATCATAATTTTATTGAGTTTGAAGTTGGTGACGTTACGGCTTATGGAGAGGTGTCTCCAACTCTTCCAGATGAATTACTTGAAAGAATTGAGCGAGTGTCTGCGCCCGTGCTCGCGATGCGTCAGTGGGATGATGCCACTATTCAAAAGAAGAAGGATCTATTTGAGAAACTGATGCAGCGAAAGCCCGATGTGCTCTTAAGGGAATTGCAGATTATGGAATTGCGCCAAGCATTGAGTGATGCGGACAAGGTCCTGAGCGCGTATATCAAAGCTCTCCGGGCAAATCAGAATGGAGGTCGCGAGGATCCTCGTCCGATCGAGGAGCTTTTCCGTCAGAATCATGCGTTCCTTGTGAGATTGCAGGATACAAGAGAGGATCTTCAGAAGTTGCAGTTCCGTTTGGGATCGGTCCTGATTCCAGAGCATGGTGTGCGATGGATGAATGTTGAAGGAAGGATTTCTGCCGTGCAGTGGAAGTCTCCAAGTCTTGCTCCAGCAAGGAGTGCGTGTGTGACGCATTTGCGGGAGTACCTTGAGCCGTTCGCCGCCCATCTGGCGCAGGTGAAAGAAGTTCTCGGGCGCGCAAGGGGTGGTGTGTAGATGTTTGAGTGGACGCGCGCGAAGATCCGGGGAATCGTTCCTAGGGTCTGGACTGCCCGTGGTAGTGTGAAGAACGCGAAAGCCGCCGAGGATTCGCTCATCGCCTATCTGGAGGCGTATCCCGTAATGAACTCTATGGTTGCTGGCCCTCCTGAGAATGTTGATCCTGATGTCCTGGCAGGTCTTGTGACGCAGTACGTCGAGGGTGCCGGCGATGTCGTCGCACTTCTCACACAGATTCAGAAGAAGGCGCTCGCGCTTGAAGTGAATCTTGTGGCAATCCTTGAGCGGCTCGCGGAATCTTTTGATGAAATGACACGCAGTGTTGATCCTGAGATTGCCCTTGCGCTCTGGCCGGAGATCTCAAGGATTCGTGATCAAGCGACAAATATGTTCAACGTTCTGCGCCTTCATCGCCAGATGGGCTATGATGTGTACGCAGGCCATCAGACCTTGAGGGAGAGTGATCCAAGGTCCGACCGTCAGCTGATGAATTTTATCTTGACCAATGCTCGTAGAGAGCGCTGGACTGCTGGCGACACAAGAAGAGTGGGAAATGACATCGCAGATACTATTCTTGACATGATCCCAAGATCAAAGAAAGGGATTCAGAATGTGAGGTCAATGATTCACAGGGTTCAAAGTCTGCTCGGTAAATTAGAGAATGATATGAATCGCGAGATTACCGCTATAAACCGTGAGATCGTTGATTCAACCGTACTCATTCGTCGCATCACGACCCGCTCGAATTCTCTGAGTTTCAGGCTGACTGCGCTCGTGCAGGCAGGTCTTGCTCCTGAGGTGAAGGGCGACTTTGATGCGCACTGGAAAGAGCTCAAGGATATGGTTGACTATTCCGAGATTTTTATTTCAAAGCTTGACAGGACGTCAATCCGAAAGGTGGACAATGTCCGCGTACGGCTTTCACAGGACTATCAGAGGTTGGAGTATGCCCAAGCGAGGGCGGCGTCAAGGCCCGCACGTCGTGCCGCAGCATGAATAGATCTAATAGAATTCGCGCAACGTTTTGAGCATCGTGTATGTGGTTACACCTTCTCGTATGATGAGTGTCGCTCCCGCCTCGCCTTCTCCTGCTGCAAGGTATGCTCGGAGAAAATACTTGTATTCTTCAAGGGAGAGTGTTCCCGGCGTTCCTGGGCTGTGTCCCTGTCCTCCTAGCCCCCGGTTGACGCCGAGGATGAAGCTTTTTGTATGTGGAGCTAGAGCCATGAACGCGCCTCCTGCATTGTCCGCAACCTCGTGCGCTTGGGGCAGCTCTTCGGAGAAGTAGCCTTCAATGCGATATCCGCCGGCAAATTTTCTGCATGCTTCGATGTGTATCCCCATGGCTGAGGTATTGAGGGTAACGCCGCATCCGGCTGGAATGAAGTGATCGAGGAATTCATAAGGATAGTGCCCAACTACCGACGTAAATTGTTTTGTCGATCGTAGCGCGCGATTCTCTACAGAGAGATTGACCTGCGAGGAAAGTTTGCGCAGCTGAGCCGAGATTTTTCTAAGGAGCTGCACCTTGTCCTCATAGTCGAATGGCATTCCTTTGCGGTATGTCCAGTAATCACGAAGCGACAGCTCTGCATCGGGAGGAATGGTGATGCCTTTGATATTGTTCCTGGAGATTTTCTTGAGGAGTGGACCCCATGTTGCACAATCAAAACTGCGGTCGATGATACGGATGCGAATGTGAGGTTGAAGTCCAAGGTTAGTAAGTTCTTCTGACAATCCTGTGAGAAACGAGTTGTTCTCGGCAATCGTCTGCACGTCGCGTTTCGTGCGGAGTTGCAGCTCAAGGCCGATCTGAGGTATCCGTAGCTCGTTCACTGCTCGTTTCAGGGCTTGGATTTTCAAAGGGAGATGAGGATCATTGAGGTGCACGGGTACGAGGGGGATAAGCTGCATGTCGTGAAAGAAGCAGGCGGTGTTTAACAGTTTTTCTCAAAATGATTTTCAATAAGCCATACAGCGCTGAGCAATCGCAGCAGCGCGAGGAGTGCCATAGTAACAATGTTCACAAGAATAGTCCATACAATCATGCTAAGATGTCCCTGGAGAGTGCCAAGAAGCGTCATCCATCCGTATCCGACTCCAGCAATAATAATATAGAGTGGAACTAGCGTGATATTTCGTGTAACAAATAGTCTGAACGCGTTTCTATTGGGCTTGTCCTTATGAAGGATGAGGTAGTGATTTAACAATGCGAGCAAAAAGAAAATACTTAGGGTATAGAGAATGATGGGCAGCACAATGCCCTGATAATCTGGTTGTATGCGTCGCTGAATTTGTGTATTCAGCGCAAGCGCAAGTGAAAGAATCTGGTAGAGAAGGAATAGTGGAAACCATAGGATCAAGTGACTTTTTGTAAACCGTTTTAAGTAATCGACATACTGTATTTTAATCCCGGATGCTGATGCTGCGCTCCACCATGATACTGACTGGAAGAATATGTAGATGAAGCAGAAGACAAGGAATGCGAGGATGCCAAATATGGCTCCATACTTTATTCCGCTGATGAACTCTGGACTGTAGGGAGGCTGCCCAGTCATGAATGCGCTTCTTCCGGCTTCAGCCGTCGCTCGTGATAGTTCCAAAAGTCCTGCTGTGATGTGACCAAGCATCAGGTTAAGAAGCGGCTGCACGACAAGGCCGTAGCAGAAGAAGAAGAGGAAATCGGCCATGATGATAAGAAGAAAATTTCGGTACCGGAATGAATTGACAAGTCTACGAAATGGCTGGAAGATCATGTGGAGTCAACCGATGGATTGTGGGTTGATTTTGTCCGGAGCTTGTAGAATCCGTTCGTTTCGTCAAGGTACCTCTCCATGCTGCTGTACTCGGGACTCTCAAGGATTGATTCATCGAACACAAGGATAGGTAGTTCTGTTACGTTCAGCATAGTATAGAGTTGACGCCCTTCGGGACTTTGATAGTCGATGTACGTGACTTCCAAGTTGGGGAATCGCGCTCCGAGCTGCAGGGCGAGGTTGGAAGCGAGTGATACGCATGTCGTGCACTGTTCATCATTAAGGATAATGAGGTTGACTCGCGCAACCTCAACGGACGTGCACACCGCAGGTTGTTCACTGAGGCGCTCACATATTTTCCTTAATAGATCGCTTGGATTTCTTCCCCCCTGGTAGCGCTGTCCGTCAACAAAGATGGTTGGGCTTGATCCGGCTCCTGATTCTGCTGCTTCTCGTGCGGAGTTTGACAGAAGTTGCGCTCCCTCGTTTCCCTTCGCGCAGGCAATGATTTTTTCCGTTGATATTCCGTCGCTGCATTCCAACCAGTTGTCAGGAATCTTTCGCGGATCCTTGTTCATGCATTCAATGATGCTGTGTGCGCGGGCGCTCTCATGCGTAAGAAGGCACAGCTGGATGATATTTCCCTTTGTTTCTGATTCGCCATGGAGGCTGACAAAGCTTCCGTTCCGTAGATCCGTGCTGATGTAGTGGAGATTGAGTTTGAGTTGATCGCCGAGCTGGCGCTCAAGTGAGAAGAGGCTTCGTTCTGCAGATAGTCCATACGGGCACTTGCTCATCACGAAGAGATCTACGGTTACAGGCCGGGATTCCGCGGCAGGTTCCTCGTCTTGTTGTTCCATGGTCTGTAGATTGCTCGCTACAAGGAATACGGCAACGATGAGGAGAATAAGCATGACAGCCCAGAGTGTCCGTACTCGGTCAAGGAAGATTCCGCTATGCATGTGTTTTGGGCGCTGTGGTGGCTGCAATGCTCCCCCGTGTATTGAATGCTTCCTCATGGAATCCCGAGTGTTTTCTACCTCGAGAATGTATATAAACGTTGTGTTGGAAGCCATGCAAACATTCAAAAACGCATACGTATTCTCGCAGGAGCATGAAAATGGGTGGAGGGGCGTGGCGTGATGCGATTCGTCCGACAAGGCTGAAAGCTGGGCTAGTATCGATCATTCTAGGTATGGGACTGGCCGGATGGTCAGGCAAGAATCTTGCAGAGAATGCAGAGTTCTGGTCCGAGTATCGCACGGATTCAATGAACGCGGTTTATGAGGGACGACATTCATCAATTAATCCTTCGGAACTGCAGGTGCAGGCAGAGGCAATCAAGAGGGACTGCACATATCTTGCGGTAGGCGCGGCATTCGTTATTGGAGGATTGCTTGCGTGCTGGCCGAGGACGATCGACACGAGCGGTATTATGAAGCCTGACAAGGAGTATAAAGGTCCAAGTTTTAGCTCGTATGGTAAGAGGGGAAGCAGAGACCCGCAGTATGACATTACGAACGACAGGTGGATATGAATGGCAAAGGAAAGAAAATTTACCGATGAAAATCCGGGCGGTATCGACGATGTTGAGATACTGCCAGAAACTGGGATGCGTCCGGCTCAGCGGGGAAAGAAGCCTCAGCCGACGAATCAGCCCCTTCCACAGCTCCAAAGACGCCTGCAGAGAAGGGGGATTGATGCACAGCTGCTTGTCGAGACGGATTTCTTCACTCTGGAGCAGCTCGTTGAGGCGATGCAGAGCGCTCCGCTGCCTGCCGGAATCACGAATCATTTGAATTTTTACGATAACCACGGATTGGTTCCGCTGATGTACACGAATGCGGAGGATGGACCTCATCTCGTGATGGGTATTAAGGCATTCCAGGATAAGCGGGTAGTCGAGCCTGACCATGTGCTTATGAACATTCAGGATTATGTTAATTCGGCTCTGCAAGCAGTTGGCATTCAAAGGGATCACGTACGCTACTTTTTGCTTCTTGATGATGAGGTTGCGCAGCTCAAGCCCCTGCTCACTGATGCAGAAGCTCGAAGGACGTTCATCAATGCGATTGATGAGGAGACTTCTGCTGAAAATATTTATCATGCCCTGATCACGCGCGCGATTAAGATACGCGCAACAGATATCCATATCGAGCCTGAAGGCTCTGACGAAAATAGGGTGAGGTTCCGTGTGGATGGTGTCCTCCAGCAGGGAAGATATGCTCTTGCGGATGCCGCGCTCCTAAGGCTCATTAATAAGATCAAGATTGAGTCAGGCCTCGATATCGACGAAAGACGCAGACCGCAGGATGGTGGGATCTCATTTAGCGAGGGAGTGGTTAGTCAGCATCCGTCATACAAGGGGTATAGTATTCGCGTATCCACCATGCCGACAAACCATGGTGTTGAAAAAGTGGAGCTCCGTGTGCTTGAGCAAGGCCGTCGTGAATTCAAACTTGCAACCCTTGGCTACAACGATGCAGTTCATGGCCAGATTCGAAGGGTTGTGCACGCTCCAAAGGGTCTTATGCTTGTCGTTGGTCCCACAGGGTCAGGAAAGACAACGACACTGTACTCAATTCTTATGGAGTTGAACACTCCTGACGTGAATATTGTGACGATTGAGGATCCTGTGGAAGTGAATCTTCCAGGGATTAATCAAAGCCAGGTGATTCCAAAGATTGGGTGGACGTTTCCGAACGTGCTCCGTACATACCTCCGCCAGGATCCTGACATTATTTTCGTTGGGGAAATGCGTGATGCCGAGACGGCAAACGTGGCGATGTATGCTTCAAATACCGGGCACCTTGTGCTGAGCACGATGCATACGAATGATGCGGTAAGCGCGCTCGAGCGGCTTCTCGAGCTTGGTATTGATCGCTCAGTGATTCAGACGAATCTCAAGGCAGTCCTCTCGCAGCGGCTAGTGCGTAAAGTGTGCGGCTATTGCACTGAGGAGTATGATGCTTCAAATGAGTTGAACGAAGCGCTTGGGTCACAGATTGTGACAGATCCTGTAATGCTCCATCGAGGCACGGGCAGAAAAGAGGGTGCAGTCTGTCGCAATTGCGATGGCACAGGATACTTTGGGAGAACGGTTATTCCGGAACTCTGGGTACTCACGGATGATGTCCGTGAGATGATCTATCAGGGTGAGAGATCGTACCAGGCATTCCTCAAAGCCGCGATGGCGTCCGGGATGAAGCCTCTCATAGTCCAGGCGATGGAATCAGCGTTCGACGGCACGACGACGATTGGCGAGATCTGTGGTTCTGCGCTTGAGCCTGACGAGTTTACCCGTCATAGGGAGCTCGTCACAAGGATGGTAGAGGAGTATCAGGCAAGATAATAGCATCCAAACCACCGCATTTAAATAGCCGGTTTTCCTTTCACCCTGCATGAACTTCCAAAACCTTCCAACAGTTCAGCCTGCGGACCATTATCTTGACGTTTCCTTTGGAAAAGCGAAGCACCGGGTGCTCTCGGTTCGAAAACCCGTAAGATTGAAGTCCGAGAAGATTGTTCAGCTCCGTCAGACTGAGGCACTGCGTCTTGGGATTATTGTTGATTATATTGAGAGCGCATTCACAAAGGTCATAACGGATTATCCGAACGTTTCGCGCATGTCTCCGTTCTATCAGGACTTGATGAAGAATCTCATTGATGTTGGGGAGTTTAGGAAGAGTCTTGGCGCTCTTCAGTGGTGCATTAGCCAGTGCCGTATGATCAGGCAGTCATATACGCGAAAGGTGTATGGCGCTCGCAACACAAATCTCCTTCATCGACTGAGGAAGGAGTATTATGGACGGATCTCGTCCTATCTCAAGCAGATTAATCCACAGCTGAAGTATTTAGAATGGTGCAGAAGGGTGATGAAAGGATTCCCCGATATAAAAGTTGACATGAAGTCGGTTGCCATCGTTGGATTTCCAAATGTCGGAAAGACGACGTTGCTGATGAAAATTACCGGCTCTAAGGCGAAGATAAGCAATTATGCTTTTACCACAACAGGCATCAATATTTCATACGCGCATGATATTCAGTGGATCGACACACCGGGTGCCTTGAATCGAGTCAAGCAGAATCCGATTGAGGTTCAGGCGGATCTTATCCTGAAGCATGTGGCTCATGAGATCGTATGCGTCATTGACGCTAGTGAGAGCAGCTATCCGCTCGAGCAGCAGCTTAAACTCCTCTCGAAGCTTCAGGCACTCAAGAAACCGCTCAAGGTATATTTTAGTAAGGAGGACCTAAATCCTGCGCGCACCGAGGCTGTTCGCAAGATGATTCGATGTGACGAACTAAGGATTTGACAGTTTTTTTACTCTGATGCTTCTGAACTTGTTCTGCCATCTTCGCATACCAAGCTTGGTGAGTAGTCCTTTTTTTGCTCCGATGTGCATGACAACGTTCTGTGAGTTTATGACGCCAGCGCGTAGGCAGTCATCTAAGTGATGTTGCTTGATGTAGTATGCAAGGAAACCTGAAGCGAATGCATCTCCTGCTCCAAGGGCGCTAACCGCGCGCATGCGCGGAGGCATGACGGAAAAGACCGATGATCCATCCGATGCCATGATTTCGTATGCTCCATCGGTAATGACCACAACACCTCTGACGTGCTGGCAGACCTCGCGAATGATGTGGTGTTTCTGATGTGTTGGAATTCCGGTGAGTGTGCTTGCTTCTTCGAGATTGAGAAGGAAAAAATGGATCCTAGCTAGTAAAGGCGATATTTTTTTGAGGCCAAGCGAAAGCAAGTCCTTATTCGGATTGAGCGCTACAAGGATGTGATTCTTCTCTGAGTATGAGAGGATCGGTTCGATGATCCGCATGCTCTCTCCAGAGAGAGGTGCAAGGTATAACCAGCGCGTTTGTGAGAGGTAGTGATAGGGAATATCCCGTCGGGTAATGTTATTGTTTGAACCCCGGTAGACCCAAACGGTTCGTTCACCCGCAGGTCCCGTCATGATGATGCTCTGTCCGGTTCCTTTGCTTTTATCAACTACGACATGGCTTACGTCGACGTTTTCGCTTCGTAGCTCAGCAAGGACGGTGCGCGCAGTGACGTCCGTCCCGATTTTTCCGAAGTATCCGACGGCAAGTCCCAGCCGTGCAAATCCAACGGCAGTATTCGTCCCTCCCCCGCCTGTTTCGTGGTAGACGTCGTGTACTTCGATTTTTGATCCGAAGGGAAAGCAGATGCGCTCTCCAGTGATCGAGCTGCTGCTGTGGACAACGTTGAGCTTTTTCATAAAGAGAAATATATCATGCGTTGCTGATCCTACCGCGATGATGTCGAGCAAGCGTTCACCTCTTTACCCGTCTAACTGGATTCGCGGCTTTAAATATCTATCTGTATGAATATTCTGTCTGCATGCCTTCCGCATTCGCTCAGTATATAAAGGATGAAATTAATGGATGAAATTTTTCGACGGTGAAGACGGGGATGGACGGGCCGTAATCATAAGGTTTTATAAACGAGCCCGAACCAACGAAGGGCTCCAATGAATTATAAGTACTATATTGATTGGCTGTACTCGCTTGAGGCGCGGCCTTGGCGTTTTGGTCTTGAGCGTACAGAAGCATTGCTTGGCCGAATTGGTAATCCCGAGAATTCGTTAAAGTTTATTCATGTTGCGGGAACAAACGGTAAGGGATCGACCGCTGCAATGATTTCTTCAGTCATGCAGCATGCAGGCTACAAGGTTGGATTGTATACGAGTCCGCACATCATGGATTTTGAGGAACGCATTCGGGTGAATGGAAGCAAGATTAGCCGCAAGAGCACTGTAAGTCTCATCAGGCGATTGAAGCGGAAGTATTCTGGCCAGACGTTTTTTGAGTTTACCACTGCACTCGCATTCCAGTATTTTCATGAGGAAAAAGTGGATGTGGTTGTGTGTGAAGTTGGCCTTGGTGGAAGGCTTGATGCGACAAACGTGATTGTTCCTCACTGCTCGATCATTACCACGATTGATTATGACCATATGAACCTGCTTGGTTCATCGATCACAGACATTGCTCAGGAGAAGGCAGGTATTATCAAGCCAGGTGTCCCGGTGGTTACGATTGCTAATGGCATCGCCTATCAGACCATTCGACGTGTTGCTAGCTCCTGCCATGCGAAAGTACACACGGTAAGAGACAATGATATCATGCGTATGAGAAAGCTGGAGCTCAGCTTGCGAGGGGTTCATCAGTACGAGAATGCAGCGATTGCAGAGAAGGCGTGCAGGCTGCTCGCAAGGAACGGTTTCCACATTAGCGACGATATGATAGTGCGTGGTCTGCAGAATACGTCATGGCCTGGGAGAATGCAATTCCTTCGTCAGAATGTTCTCGTTGATGCTGCTCATAATCCTCAAGGTGTGAGGGTGTTGGGATGTGAGTTGAAAATTCTTCGTAAAAGGTACAAACACGTACGGATGGTCATGGGGGCCACGCACGAGAAGGACCCGGCACTCATGCTGAAGGATCTGGAGCCTGTAATTGATGAGTTCATCTTTACGAAACCAACGACTACTCGGGCTCAAGATCCGGTGTTATTTGGTAATGTGGTTAAAAAACCGCACTCGATCATCGCTGATCCTGCTTTTGCGGTGCGAAAGGCTTTGCAGAAAACACACAGTCGTGATCTCCTGGTTATTGGCGGAAGCATTTATCTTCTTGCTCATGCGTACCGGGAACTGCAGGTTCCAGTCTAGACGGTTTCTTTGAGCACCATGAATGTCTCGGTATGCGCAACTCCTTCCGATGCCCTGATGCGTTCAACCATACTGTAGAGGTCTTCTCGGTTTTGTGCTTGCACAATGGCAAGGATATCGTAGCGTCCCGTGACGGTGTACGTGTGGGGGACACCAAGTGAACGCATTGATTGTGCCACGCGCTTGATTTCATGGTGCGCAGAAATCGTGATGCCAATGACAGCTTGCGCGGGCCTTGAGTAGTCGATGGTGAACCGCTGGATGGTACCGTCCTTGACGAGTTTTGCAACTCGTTTCCTCACGGTACCCTCGCTGACGTGCAGTTTTCGTGCGATTTCGAGAAACGCCATTCGGCCATTTTTCTCAAGCGAACTCATGATGTATGTATCGATTTCGTCCATAGAATGACGAAAAGCGCATATTGGTATATAAAGATAATGAAGGAAACCGCCCAACCTGACCTGGATTTCAGAATTCTCGAAAGGTGTGTTGTCAATTTCAACAAGATTTTTAAAGGGGTTGGATTCCCTAAAACGTATGGAGACGGAGAAATCGCTTGGGGTTCGGGTAAAAAAGTCTGAGGATATGCCCGAATGGTATTCTCAGGTAGTGATCAAGTCAGGCCTTGCTGATTACTCCTCCATCCGTGGCTGTTTGGTCATCCGTCCGTACGGTTACGCGATATGGCAGACGATACAGGACGAATTCAATAAGGTACTCAAGAAGCGTGGCGTGGAGAACGCGTACTTCCCCATCTTCATTCCTGAATCTTTCTTTAAGAAAGAGGCTGAGCATGCAAAGGGATTCTCACCTGAAGTCGCGTGGGTTGAGAATAAGGATGAGGACTCCCAGGAGCGCCTCGCGCTGCGCCCTACTTCGGAAACGATCATGTATGATTCCTATTCTCGATGGATCCGGAGCTGGCGTGATCTTCCCTTGAAGATTAATCAGTGGTGCAACGTGGTACGATGGGAGGTAAAGGATGTAAAGCCATTCCTCAGGTCACGGGAGTTCTTGTGGCAGGAAGGTCACTGTGTGTACGAAACCGAGGGCGAGGCAACAAAGGAAGCCATAATGATGCTCAAGGAGTATAAGAGACTGTGCGAATTCCTCCTCGGGGTACCTGTAATTGCCGGGAAGAAGACTGAACGTGAGAAGTTTGCGGGTGCAGCTTTCACGACGACAATCGAGGCGTTCATGCCGGATGGTAAAGCGCTCCAGATGGGGACTTCCCATAATCTTGGACAAGGCTTTGCGCATGCGTTTAACATTCGCTATCTTGGTAAGAATGAGCTGTTTGAGTACCCCTTCCAAACGTCCTGGGGATTTTCGACGAGATTGATCGGTGCGATGGTGATGCTCCATGGCGACGACAAGGGTCTCGTGCTCCCTCCGCGAGCTGCCCCGATAAAGGCAGTGATCGTCCCGATCCTTGTTTCAGACGGAGAAATGAATAAGAAGATTCTCTCAAAGGCAAAGGATCTCATGAAGATGATTCGCACAGATGTCCGTATTGACGATCGTGAGGGTTACAGTGCTGGCTGGAAGTTCAATGACTGGGAGATGAAAGGTGTTCCTTTGAGGATTGAGCTTGGTCCAAAGGATCTTGACAGGCAGCAGGTTGTCATGGTTCGGCGTGATACTGGCGAGAAGACGGTAGTCCCATGGAACGAAATTGCGAGGAAGAGCAAAGAGATACTCGAGAGTATTCAAAATAATCTGTTCGAGAGGGCAAAGGTGATTATGGAATCGCACAAGGTGGAGGCTAATTCCTGGGACGAGTTTATGAAGGCAGCGGATGGGAGAAAGCTCGTGAAGGCGCCCTTCTGTGGAAGAGTGGAATGCGAGGAAGATATCCAGGTAGCGTCGAAGGGAGCCACATCTCGGGTAATTCCGTTTGAATGGGAGAAGGATAAGCCAAAGGTTCCCTGTGTGCGATGCGGAAAGGAAGCCAAATGTTTCTGCTGGTTTGCACGAAGCTATTGACTCATTCAGAACTTTTTTATAGTGCAATTGGTTCTCGGTAATAATGGCTGCGGGGGACATAAAACCGATTGAGCAATCATTGAGCGAGTTCTATAAGCAGATTCGTGAGGGTGCAAGGCTTGGTGAGAATGTGCACTTCCACCAAAAGATTGATTCGATCATGATAGTGGGTATGGGCGCTTCTGCTCTCGTCGGTGAAATGATGAGGGATTACCTCGGTAGGTTTGCTTGCCCTGTTCACGTTCTGAGGGATTATGATGTTCCACCCTGGGTTTCAAAGTCGACCCTGGTGATTGCCGTTTCGTATTCTGGTAATACCGAAGAAACGATCATGGCGTACCGTGAGGCCGTCCGCAAGGGATGTCTCATGGTAGCTGTTGGCACGGGCGGAAAGCTTGCTGAGCGCTGTCGCGAGGATAATCGGCCGTTTGTGAGTGTTCCTGCAGGTTTGCTGCCGCTGATGGCGGTTGGCTATCAGTTCATGGCAGTCCTGAATATTATTCAGAACACAGGCCTTCTTGCAAGTGATAAGCAGGAGATTGAGGATTGTGCAAATGCGCTGAGGACGAACGTTGTCCAATTGAAGGGCAAGGAGCTTGCGGATCTCTTGAAGGATAAGCTACCTGTGGTGTACGCATCTGAGCAGATGAAGGCGCTCGCTTCATCGTGGAGGACTGCTATCAACCAGCTCGGAAAGTCTTTTTGTGTGACAAATGTCCTTCCGTCTGCAAATCATGATGAGATTGAGGTCTTTGATGCAACGCAGTCAGATGTTCAGGTGATACTGCTTCACGTTGAGGAGGATAGCGCTCGTATCAAGAAGCGCATGGCCATCACGAAGGAAGTGGTTAAGCAGTCCAGGGCTCACGTTGTTGAGATTGCGATTGCGGGGAGGTATCGCCTTTCGAGGATGTTTTCCACCATCCTTCTCGGATTCTGGGCTGCGTATTATCTTGGAAAATTGTATGGGGTTGACCCATCAAGCATCGAGATTACCGAGGAATTCAAGAGAAAGATTAGGGATTAGCGAACGCGTGCCCCATCATCAACTGGGCAGATTATTTCTTCGCGCTTTGTGGCAAGCTTATGTCCGTCAATATGTACTCGGTGATCTTTCACAGTGATTGAGAACGTGCCAAACTCATCAAAGGAGATTAGCTCTGGTGATGCTTCGAGGTTTTCGTAGGATACATTGTCGCCTGGGCTTGAGTTTGGCGCTTCCACGATGACGACCTTGCTTTCGTCAGGTGTGCATCCTGCAAGGAGCATTCCTTGGCTGAGTTCTCCGCGGAGTTTTGCGCTCTTAAGGTTTGCGACGACTACGATGTGTTTACCGATCATGGATTCCGGACTGTAATGCTTTCTGATTCCGGCGACGATTTGTCGTTTTTCTGTCCCCAGGTCAACCTGCATGATGATGAGTTTTTCCGCGTCAGGATGCGCTCGTGCTTCAAGGACTTTTCCAACGCGTAGGTTCAGCCTGAATTTTTTTTGCTGCTTATTCACTTCAATCTTTTTGAGTATTATCGATGGCTGATCAAGTGTGAAGTGCCGAGTTTGGAAGTCAAGGTTATTCCACGAGAGCTGATCCAATCCGAGTTGTCTTTGGATCGCTTTGCTGTATTCAGGAAGGATTGGGGAGATGAGGATGCTCATATTGCGGATGAGTTGGAGATTAAATCCGAGCACTGCTTCGACTTTTTCTCGTTCCGTCGTTATTCGCTTCCATGGCTCGTGTTCCTGGAAATGTTTGTTTCCGACCGCGGCTACCTCGTTTAATATAGTGATCACGCGTTTGAAATCGTAAGTTTCGTAAGCATCGTGGATGTCTGTAAAGTTTTTCATGAGTGACTGCTCAATTTCAGGGAGTGTATCACATCGCTTGATTTGTCCTTTGTAGTTTTTCGCTGAGAAATCAAGGACCCGGTAGCAGTAGTTTGCGATGTTTCCGATGAGTTCTCCATTGATGACGCGCTCAAGTTCAGTAAAGGAGAGGTCGACATCGCCAAGCTTTCTTGAGAGGAATCCTGCATAGAAATACCGCAAGTATTCAGGCCTGTGCTGCTCTGCAAACTCGCGGGCAGTATAGTATGTTCCTCTGCTCTTTGACATTTTTTCTCCGTTCACCGTGAGAAAACCGTGTACGACAATAGTTGAAGGTAGCCTGATATCTGCTGCGAGGAGCATTGCCGGCCAGAATAGAAAGTGGAAATAAATGATGTCTTTCCCGATGAAGTGGATAACGTCCGCCCCATTCCATGCGTGGAGCGCTTTCTCAGTATCGCCGAGGTAATGCGCAACGCTTGAGAGATAACCGATTGGCGCATCAAGCCAGACATAGTAATATTTGTCCTCTTCTCCTGCGATTTTGAATCCAAAGTACGGTCCGTCTCGTGTGATGTCCCAGTCTTGGAGCCCGTCCTTTATCCAGTTCAGGATGTAGTTCTTGATTTCGGATTGCAGATTGTTATTCCCTTCGAGCCATTGCTTGAGCGTGCCCGATAGCGCACTAAGCCGGAAGAAGTAATGGCTGCTTGTCCTTATGACCGGAACACTGCCTGACAGCGTGCTTCTTGGATTGATGAGTTCTCGCGGCGAGTGAGTGCTTCCGCAAGACTCGCACACATCTCCATATTGGTCTTTTGCTCCGCACTTGGGGCATTCGCCGCGGACATATCTATCCGGAAGGAATCGTCCTACTTTCTCGTCATACAGGAGCTCGACTTCCTTTTGGTAGATGTAGCCTTTCTCTTTGCATTTCGAGAAGATATGGTCCGCGAGTTTCTTGTTTTCCGGCGAGTTTGTGGAGTAGTAGGAATCAAACTGGATGTGATATCTGGCAAAGTCCTCCTGGTGTTCCTTACTTACGCGCGCAATGAGCTGTTCGGGAGTGATCTTGAGTTCGGCCGCTTTGATCTCGATTGCTGTGCCATGTGTATCATCCGCGCAGGCGTAGATCACGTCTTTCCCGATGAGTCTTAAGAATCGAACAAAGATGTCTGTCTGGATATATTCGACAAGATGTCCGATGTGGATGGGGCCGTTTGAGTAGGGCAGTGCGCTCGTGACGATGATTGCAGGTACTTTCTTCATGGATTCTGCAAACCGCAGGAGTTATTTAAATGTTCGGGAGCAAATGTGGGGAGAACTGAGAGAGAATATGTTAGTTTATTTCTTCCCGAGAGCTTCTCCAACAAGGTCAGTGATTTTCTTGAGGTTTTCCTGCTTCACGGTGATCGTGTACCCTTGCAGAAGAACTTTCAGGTCGTCAACGGTTGTTGGCATAACGTCGATGATTTTGTGGATGTGAAAATCCTTGAGTCTTGGGATGTTGAGTTCTTCGATCTGTTTGTAGAGCTCAGATGCTTGCTTTGGGGTGATTTTGACGAACTGCGAAAGGTATTCGTCTGTTCGCTGCGAGCGGAAGTTGAGTTCCCCGTCGCGTTTCTGGATCTTCTCAAGTTCTGCCTTGAGTTGGACGATGTTGATGGATGTTTCGCTGATGACTTTTGCCTTGCTCATGCTACCACCTTGCGAAGATGCGCGGGGTGCACAATGACGGATTTCCCGCTAGAGAGAAGTATCATATAGCATTTTCCCTGCATGCCATTCACTGTCCCGATCTTTCCTTGGAACCTGCGGGGGATGAATGTGCCTTTTGGTACTGCAGAATCCAGCTTTAAAAGCACTTTCTCTCCTTCCTTGAATGTCTGGAAGTATCGTGCTATGCTGATTTTTCCCTTTTCACGGGCAGTCTTCAGCATGATATGCCGTGACTTCCGTCGTGATCCTCCTAAGCGTACGACCATGGTTTAAAGGAAATGGGGTCCATTTAAAAAGCTTTCCGTGCATACGGCGGCTGTCCCATAGGCCTTTGGACGAACTGGAGGGGCGTTCTTTGGGAGTACGGAGGCATGTAAGGCCGTGGCCTCATGTCCTGGACGTCAAGTTTTACCGCTTTCGGGTCTGGTATGATATAGTCCGCAAGTTCCACAAGGTAGTAGAACACGGGGTAGAAGACAATGATGCCTAGGACGAGCTTCCAGGTAAAGGGTATGACACCGTACATGAGCGGCGTGAGCATGATCATGACGTAGCTGACATTCCGTATTTTGCCAAGGTAATGAACATATGTGCGTGTTTGGATGCCATGCCATACGACCACAAAGCCATAGAAGAAGACGAATGTGATGACGACGATTTTAAGGATGGTCGATCCAGTCCAAGCAAGATTCCCGTTAATCATCGTGCGTGTCCAGTCAATGCTGACCCAAAGGATGACGACGCCGTTCGTGATAGCGTTTCCAAAGTTGGTACCTCGCTTTTCTTGATAGAACTCAGTAACGATCCATGAGAGATATATTGGAACGATGATCCAGAGCATTCCTGGGTAAAGGATGGGGGCCGCAAAGAGCTTGAGCCATGTGAGAATGATTCCTCCTACCCATTGGATGACGGAGAGTGCGACCTCGATGGCCATGGATCCGTCTAGGTAGTACTTGTTTATAAACATGTTGCAGACGGTTGCAAATCTTGCGATGCCAATCAGGGAAGAATTATTAACAGAAATTACTTAACAGATGATATGAGGAAGGGGCTTGCAGCGCTTCTGACAACGGCTGTTGTTGGGTATGGAGTCTGGACTGCCTGGGACCATATAGACTGGCAGCAGGCCGATGTTCCTGTTGCGTATGAGCGCACAAAGAGTGATCGGGAAGTTTTTGATGATCTGTGTAGGAAATTGGATGAGCGGATCAGTTCTCCTGGGGAATGGCAGCAGATGAGTATTGACAGTCGTCTCAGAGTCATGTCGGTTACGGCAGAGAGGTACCAGTGCATTCTTGATTTCTGTAAATCAACGGGTAAGACGTATGAATGGAATTCTTCGCATGAGGAGGAGAAGCTGTTCGCCACGACGAGAAAGCTCGTGGATGCAAAGCTGGATCGTGTATACAGTACCTTTCTCATGGAGTATAAGTACACGATGAACAGGATTCCAAGTAAAGACCGAGAGGGAGCAAAGGCATCGTTCAGTCGCAGTGCCTCGGGAGAATTGTGCGCGACGGTTCGCTTTCTCGAGGACAAGTTCGGTTACAACAAGAAGGTATGCCAGATGATCGTCGACCGGGTTCGTCAGAAGGTCCAGTATAAAGAGTGGAAAGAGATCATGAGTGAATCAGATCGTGCTCCTGTGCTTGAGCGGCTTGACGCATGGGAGCGTAGAATAGAATACTAAGGTCTCGAGGTGTATCCAAGTCCCTCGAAGACTTCTCGTACTCGTGTGGCGTCCGTACCCATGAGTCGTGCTCGCAGTCGTGAAATATACTCTTGGTACAGCAGATTGATCGCCCCCCGGTGCAGGTCACTATCCTGTCCGAAGTCATCCTGCGCCGTCCGTAGCATGCCCATGATGGTGTCTGCAGAGTGTTGTGATTGGTGAGCTCGGTTCCTCTCGCTCGTCTTGTTCAGTCGTACGTAGATCTCGTTGCTGAATAATCTGAGGATTCGCGAGTCCGTGTCGCGATCAAGCCAAACGCATTGGTTGACAAGATCTTCGGGCGCTCCGACCGCATTGCGGGCCCACGCTTCCAGTCTTTCGGTCTGCTCATTGTGCCGAAGGGACCTGTGGTATAGTCGGTAATAGTCAGCATCAGGCCTTCCTCCCTCATAGCGGTACGCCTGAAGCTCTTCGCGCTCATGAAGGGCTTCCTTGAGTTCTGCTTGAGCCTGTGGTGTGCTTGTGATCTCGTTTGTGTGTGTTCGAAAGTACCAGGCAAGAGGTATGGTGATTGCTGCAACCACGAGTCCGTACCCGATCGCTCGTCGTATTTTCCGCACTCGGCGTTGCTCGTTGCTTTCGAGTTCCTCGATCCTGTCGGTGAGGTTGCCTAGGCCTGTCGTGACTCGTTCAACGACGGCCTTTGCGTCTCGCGTAGAAAACCATCTTTTCCTCATCGTCGCACCCGGAATGTTCGGTCCACGGTTGCCTCAAGGTTTCGTATGAGATCCTCCGCTTCCCGCGTAAATCCTTTCGTGAATGCATGATTATGCGGACTTCGCGCGATTCGCTCGCCGGTTTGTGGATCATACCGCCCATAGCTTCGCCCTCGCGGTCCGCTTCCTCGATAGGTGTAGAATCGCTCAAAAAACTGCTGGTCCGTAAGAACATAATACTTCGCGTGGTTGATGAATGGGTGGGTATAGACAGTGTCTACAAGGAAGAGTTCTCCTTCAAGGTCGACTGCTGAGCACGCGTGGAGTGTGCGTGATCCATTGCAGTTCCGTTTGACGATCGTGTAATTGGCTGGTATGCCCGCGGCTCTTGCGAGTGTGATGTAGAGGATTGCCTGCTCGCCGCATACCCCTTCCCCGTCGTAGAATACCTCGATCGAATTTCGGTAGTTTTCGTTCTGTCGTCTGCTCACTCCGTAGCGGATGGTGGTGCGCATCCATGCGTGGATTGTCGTTGCACATTCCTCTGGGGAAAGTCGCGAGAACTCATTCCACACAAGGGTGTTCATGCGCTTGTCGATCACGAACGGATAGTCCGTTGTCCCCGAGGATATGCGCTTGACGTTGTCAGTCCGGAGCATTATGTAACAGAGTAATCGGTAGTGCCTAATAATAGTTTTTTCGGAAAAACCGGAATCTTTCCGGCCGGAGTGCTCTTATGATGGTATAAGGAAAAGTTTAATAAAAACAGGCGGACTTTTGGGGCGGGGGATTTCCAATGCAACAAACAAGTCCATTTCAAGATGCTATTGAGCGAGTTAGGCGTGCTGCAGCAACCGCGGTGAATTTGAAGATTCAAAAGAACGCACGCGATTTTGATATTCTTCACAAGCCGCAAAGGGTGGTTCTTGTGAACTTTCCGTTGCGGATGGATGATGGGTCGATCAGGATGATCGGTGCGTATCGCGTGCAATACAACACCGCCCTCGGTCCCGCAAAAGGGGGTATCAGGTTTCACCCTGATGTAAATCTTGATGAGGTGAATGCGCTCGCGTTCTGGATGACGCTCAAGTGTTCCTTGATGGAGCTCCCCTATGGGGGTGGCAAGGGAGGTATTGCGATTAATCCCAAGGAATTTTCGCGTCGTGAGCTGGAGAATGTTTCCCGTGAGTACATCCGCCAGATTCATCGGTTCATTGGCCCTACAATGGACGTGCCTGCTCCTGATGTGTACACCTCACCCCAAGTGATGGGCTGGATGGTTGATGAGTATGAAAAGATTAAGGGGGAGCACCTTCCTGGTATGATTACGGGTAAACCGTTGAGCCTTGGTGGAAGTCGCGGCCGTGATGTGGCAACATCTCTTGGTGCTGCGTTCATCTTGCGCGAGGCCGCGGAAGTGTATGACTTAAGTCCGTTCACGACGAAAGTTGCAATTCAGGGTTTTGGTAACGCTGGATCCCTCCTCGCAAAAAAGCTTGCGATGTGGGGATACAAGATCATTGCCGTGTCAGATTCAACGTCGGCAGTGTTTGATCCTGCAGGCCTTGACATTCCCGCTCTTCTTGAACACAAGGCAAGGACGGGAAAGGTTGAAGGCTTTGAGGGCGCTAGGGGCATCACAAACGATGAGCTTCTTACCTTAGATGTAGGTATTCTCGCGCTTGCTGCGCTTGAGAACGCGATTACGGAGAGGAATGCACAGAGTGTGAGGGCAAAAGTGATTATTGAGCTTGCCAATGGACCAATTAGTCTGACAGGAGAGCAGATCTTGCTGAAGAATGATATTGTTGTCCTGCCTGATATTCTGGCGAACGCTGGCGGCGTTACCGTGAGCTATTTTGAGTGGGTTCAGAACAATCAAGGGTATTATTGGGATGAGAAGGAAGTGTTCGAGAAGCTGGATGCAAAGATGACGGCGGTGTTTCATAGGATCTATGATGAGTATGTGAAGAAGCACGGGCTTGATTTCCGTACGGCCGGATACATGATTGCCGCGACGCGAGTGGTTGAGGCTGAGCGTGACCGAGGAAGAATATAACTCCCTCGGAAATCTGAACCTTGAGAATGTCTTGAGTGTATTCAGGGATTGCTCCCCGAGAAGCTGCTCCAATACTAGACTATTATTCCGACTGAACTACAAGTTCTTATGAGTACTTGGATTGGTACCTGTTGCCATGATAGCCTTGAATCTGTATGTAGAATGAGATAAATGAAGAAGAAAAAGATAGGAAAAAAAGAAATGTTTCCCTTACTTGACGAGCCGCACGATCAGGAAGATGATCAGCACGACCACGATCAGGATGCCAACAATGAGTCCGGCAACGATGAGTCCGCTATTTGACTCTTCATATGTGACTACTGGTACGTTGCTTGCAGGTGTTGGCAACGCTGGTGTTGGGGTTGGCGTCACGACAATGACTCCGGGTGTTGGGGCAACTGTCGGTTGCGGTGTTGGTGTTGAGCCGCACGTTCCAATAGTGAGGAAGACTGTCTCCTTGTCAAGGTCGTCGTTGCTTCGATAGTCGCTGTCACTGAAGAATGCCTTCATTTCGATTGGATAGGATCCCGTTTTGCGATCTGCGGGAATGTTCAATACGACGTTTTTCTGGACGTCATCTCCTGCGTCAAGCTCTTCGCTTTCAAGCGCCAAAAGTGAGATTCCAAGATCTCTGTTGTATATGGTTACCCATACCCCGTCATCGTCTGCGTCATCGGTTCCGACGTTCTCGAGCGTGAAACTCAAGGTCGCTTGACGTTCGCATCCGATCTCTGTGGGGTTGAGGTCCAGACTGCTAAACTTGAGGTCCTCATCTTCTTTGTTAATCTCCATGGTAATATCCCATCGGTCCTCATAGACTATGGAATTGTCATCTTCGTTCTCTCCGCGCACTTCGATCGTGATGGTGTGGTCTCCGTCATCGATGTCGAGCGGAATGTTGGAGAACGTAATCGTTTCTTCTTTGTTGTCATCTGCCTTGATAGTGAACCGGTCCGAGGATTCCTTTTCATCATCACCGTCATCGAAATTTTCGATGGTTATTGTGATCTTGCATTCCTCAATGTCGATATCGTCATCATCCGAGAAGAGGTTCTCTACCTCAACCTTGAATTCGAGTGCTTCACCTGCTGTGGCTTCGAAACTGTCTCCGTCATCAACGCTGTCATCCTTCGTGCCGTAAACGGCAGTGACGTCCTTGATGCGGAGTCTTTCTTCCTGGGTAATCGTCAGTGTGAATTGTTCTGCATCTACCCCTCCAAGGCCGTCAGTGGCTGTAACGGTGACCGTGTAGACCCCTGTGGCGTTTGTTTTGATGGTGATAAGACCGCTTGAGCTGATCTGGAGTTCACTTGAGCTGAGGAATGGCACGGAATTGATGCCCCAACTGAATGATGTTGGCACACTGCCATCATCCCCATCGGTGATCACTGATTGGATGTTTCTGGTTGCGCCAGCAAACACATTCTGATTTGCGATATCGCTAATAACAGGGTTCTGGTTGACGTCTGAAGCTGTGATAATCTTCACAACCTGATCAATGCTTGGATCTGTTGAGTTGAAGATTTCAAACGTAACGGTTACTGGGCGGTTGAGATGGATGCTGTCAAAACCCGGAGAGTAACTCCAAGTTGCTTCGTTGACTCCAATCGAGAATGTACCAAGTGGATTGGAACCATACGCTTCTGATATGTCCGCAACCCGAAACTGCAGGTTTTCAGCAGGTGCGGACGGGGCATCAGTCACTGTTAAGAGTAGACTAATAGTCTGATTCTCTGGGAATGTGCATGACGCATGAGGCGCATTGCAGATCGGTGTGTTCAGCGTTGGGTCAACGGCAAGAGCCGAACTCACACTTACTACCAACGCCAACAGAAAAACGAATAATGTTGCGATTCTTTTCATGGTACCACCCTAACTCTTTTGCAATCGTAAAACAGAGCTGTTATTCAAAAGTGGTCACAGGCCATATATAAAGATTGTTATACTCCATAATACAGATAGAGAAGATGGGTCGACGGAGAAATGGGGTATTGGACTCTTATCTATCGGTTTTCAGATGATTCGTCCGTTTCGGCTGATTCCTCAGAAGTATCTTCTTGAGATACGGAATCCTCTGATTCAAGCTCATCCACAGGAGTGATGGTATCAAGAGGTGCATCCAATTCCTCGTTCTGGCTTTCGGAGGCCTGTGGATCCAATGGTTCTTGGAATTCTTCTGGATAGTCATCCTCGAATTCTTCCGCAGGAGTCTCTAGAGGTAAAGTTGCCCCTTCCATGTCTTCATCGAGGGGTATGAACAGGGATGAGTCCTCTGTGAGAATGGGGGGTTCCGATGGTGCGTTAGTAGATGAGCGAGGATAGTCAGCATACCGTTCGTATGCATCCTCATGGGTGTCCTCACTAGAATCTTGAGCAGGTATCAATGTATGTAATGATTTGTCAGCTGTGTCATCAGCCAGGGATTCGTCACCCCCAGGTTCTGCGATGGATTCAGACTCCTCCATGGGAGTATCGGGCGCTGCAGGTTCAAAAGTAGGGGATGCAGCATCTGATTCCAGTGGAGGCGCCTGTCCGTCCGTCTGATCATCAGGAAGGACATCTTCAGCCGTATCATCCTCAGCAATGTCAATGAGTGAATAGTCATCCTCACCGTATGATGGTATTGATTCTTCTATCGCGCGGAGTTGTTCATCAGGTAGTGGTGGGAGATCATCAAGGGATCGGTCAAGATCAGGCTCGTCCTCAATCGGATCGTGGGCTGGCTCATCTGCAATCTCCCGAAGCGGCCGCTTGTCATTCTGATGGATTACGATGCTGTCTTTGGGTTCATTCACAACAAGAAGTGTCTCGCGTGTTGCAACCTTCATGCTTGGTGTAGTCTTATGTGTGCGCATGATGATATCTGTTGCCATCTTGACTGCGCTCGCCATGGATGCACAGATTCCGCTGCTCTTGAGCGATGTGGCGAGCTCGTTGATGCGCTTGACCGTAGCCGCGTCCATCCGGCCACCCCCGCACATGTGGTGCAGGTGTTGTGAAGTCAACTGTTTATATAATACTTACGTCGTGCAGAAAAAAAACATGTCCTTCTCCTGCTCCACGGTATGTGTTACTTTGAACATTTGGCGCAGCATTCCTTCGATCGCCTTTGCTTTTCCGCTTCGTTTGAGATATGTGAGGATATAGAGTCGCCTCCCTACTCGACGTATTTCGTGCAGACCCCGCGAGATGTCATGGAAGTTCTGCAGTGCTGTGACACTGATAACAACATCAAAGGTTTTGTCACGAAATGGCAGGTGTTCTGCTTCTGCGTTCACGAATATTCCATCTCCAGCTTTCTGGAGCAGTTCAAGTGCCACATCAACTCCGACAACTCGCCTTCCCCATCCCCTGCTTGATATCGCGGTTCCGCAGCCAACGTCAAGGATGGTGTCGTTTGGGTAAAGGAGCCCAAAATGGGTGACCATTTCCTTGAGGAGATCCACTTTCTCGGTTTGTTCTGCATGGTACAGGGCGTCATATCCTGGTGAGATGGCATTATAGTAGGATGCGGTCTGTAAAGGATTATGGTGGTTATGTTCCTCCCGGGGTGATGTCTTCATGAAGGGATAGATGAGGCATTGGTAGTTAATATCTCTTTCTTCAAAAAGTTTAAAAACCGGTGCTTGTCCTCAAAGTAACGATTCATATGAGCAAGAAAAAATCCAAGAAGAAAGTTAAGCAGAAGCCAGAAGGGTACAAGGCCAAAACGCAAAGTATTGATGAGCGCGCAAAGGAAGCCATGGGAATCAAGTCTCCTGAGGAGAACCAGTTCAAGATGGACAACGAGAAGCGCATCGATATGTTTATGCGTTTCAACCGAAGAAAGCAAGACAAGCTTGCTCCTAAGGTCGCCTCACGAATGCACAAGTAAGCCCATTCTATGCAACTGTTCTGGGCGAACTTCGTAGTACTGTCCTGGCGCAAGGCCGCGAAGTTGGAACGGCCCGAGTGATTCACGCTTGAGTCCAAGGACTTGATAGCCGAGTTCTCGAAATATTTTCTTGACGATGTGCTTTCGCCCCTCGTGCAGTGTGAGAAGGACATGCGTTCCTTTCGTTCTGATACTGTCTGGCGCGCTTGTCCGCCCATCGACCATGATTCCCTTGCGGAGCGTAAGAAAATCTTCCTTGAAGAGAGGCCTGTCAAGATGCACAGCGTACACTTTACGCACTTCGTGGCGGGGATGCATGATTCGGTTTGCGAAGTCTCCATCATTCGTGAGGAGGAGCAGTCCCTCAGTGTCATAATCAAGCCTTCCAACAGGATAGATGCGCTCTGGAACGGAGATGAAGTCAAAGATTGTTCGCTTGCCATAGAATTCTCCGACGGTACAGAGGCACCCTTTTGGTTTATAGAGAACAAAGTACCGTTTGCGTTCGAGCGCTAGTTTTTTTCCATCGACTGTTATCATGTCTTTTCCAGCTTCGGCCTGGTCCCCGATTTTGATCGGCTTCCCATTCACGAGCACTTTCCCGGCCATTATGAGGTCTTCCGCCTTTCGCCTGCTGCAGATTCCAGCATGCGCAATGATTTTTTGGACTCGCTCCATGCTGATGCATAAACCATCTGAACATATAAATATAATGTGATCTTACAATAGCCTATGAAGCTCGTCACGACAAACAAGCATAAGCTTGAGGAATTTCAGAGTTTTTTGCATCCAATACGAATTGAGCAGGTACATCTGGAATTAGATGAGATACAGGGTACTGCAGAGGAAGTGGTGCGGGGGAAGGTGCGGCAGGCTTTTAACCGTCTGAAGGAACCAGTCTTGGTTGATGACACAGGTCTCTTTATTCATGCATGGAAGGACCTGCCTGGAATCTACATTCGTCACTTTCTGGATAATGTCGGCAATTCAGGAGTGCACCGGATGCTTCTGGATTTTGATGAGAAGGGAGCAACCGCAACATGCTTCATTGGTTATGCCGACAAAACGGGCAATGTCAGAATTTTCTCCGGCTCCATCGAGGGAAAAATTGTCGCTCCGCGCGGCTCAAATAATTTTGGGACGAAAGGTTGGGACGCGATTTTCCTCCCAAAGGGATCAGATAAGACGTTTGGTGAGATGAGCACAAAAGAGAAGTCAGAGGACAGTCATCGCATACGCGCATTGCAGCAGGTGAAGAAGTTCTTGACTGAAGAATAGGTATCCATAGATTTAACAGTCGGGCACACTAGTGTTGCAGATATCCTGTTGAGATAAGGTAGTGGCTGGTGAAGAGGCAATCGTGCAGTGTATCCTGATCGATCGGACGCTCCAGAATACTCTGTCAATCGTTGAGGCCAGTATGGAGGCCATGAAGGTGTCAATATAACACCACAAACATGGGGTCTTACCTGCTGGAATCTGCTTGTCGCTCGAGCTCGAGCTTCTTAGCGATCGCGGCAGAGTTTGGAGAAAGCTGGTATGCCGCGATGATTTCTTCTGCGAGCGCATTGACGGCGCCTTTCTTCGCGTTGAATTTGCGCTGGTATGCACCTTGGACCATCTGCCTCATGGCTACATCGAGGCGTCGCTGTGGCGAGCACTCAACGGCTTTCGGGTACTTTGCGCCACCATATTCGATCGTGATAACTTCTTCTCGTGGTGCGGCATTCACGAGTGCTTGCACGAAAACTTTGACGGGATTTTGTTTGGTGCGCTGTTCGATGATGACGAACGCGTCCTTCATGAGATGGTAGACTGTGTTTGATTTGCCGGTTGTGAGGTTGGACGTCTTGAAGTGTTTGCGTGACTTGTGCCCGGGAACCATGAGCTTGTTCATGAATCGCTCAACGATGAACATGCGTGATTTGTGAAACTTGTTTCCAGCATATTTTCCGCTGCTTCGTGGTACGATGCGTGGATCGGTGGAGATGTATCTCTTGAGTCCTGCATCTTCTACTTCGATGCCATCTGTCGGCCATAGGTTGAATGCTTTGATGTCGCTCATGGTCTCACATAGTGTGCTCGTATCGCGATCGGCATGATCTTGACGAGCGTTAGGTTGATGGTGTCCGTTGATGGGCTCCCATCGCTGACATTGATGCGTGTCCACCCTATGCGGCTTGCATAACCGCTTTGGTGCACAACTTGCGCGTACATGATATCTCCATGGACGCACGGATCGTGAAGGCCCCCTGGGCTTCCGCAGTTGATCGCATACACATTGTCCACGATCACTCCCTCGCGATAGTCGCTTCGGTTGGTAGGTTTCCAGATGCGCACAGTGTATCCGTTTGCTGACTGTCCGTCAGCAGCATCCTGAACGTGCCCAACGATGAGTTGTAATGCGTATGCATTGGTGCTTATCATAACGAAAAGCAACAACATGATGAGTGGTTTGTATCTCATGGTTTACTTGCGCGCTCGCTCGATCTTTCCTTTGAGGAGGGCGTCAAGGCTTTGGTCGTTGACTTTGATGACTTGCCATCGAATACCGGAGAGGTCGCCTTTGCTTCGTCCCTTGCGGCCGCCGATGCATTCAACGATGACTTCTTTGTGTTCATCGACCATTTTTTGTGCGCCGTCGCCTGGAAGGAACGCAGTGATCTGTCGTCCGTTCTTGATGAGTTGGACTCGTGCGCATTTGCGCATGGCTGAGTTTGGCTGCTTTGCTTCGATTTGCACTTTTTCAAGGACAATACCTCGCGCTTGGCTCGCGCCTTCGAGCGGATCTGACCTTCTGCGAAGGTCGAGCATTCTTCGCTTGTAGCTTGGATCAAGCCACAGGCTGTATTTGCGCCGCCGTTTGAGCGCCTTTCCAGCGTTGAGTCCTCGACTTTTTTTTGCCATTACATCACTTTTATTTCGCGTATATCGAAGTATCGTTTGACTATGGTTTCGTTGTGCCGGAGATTTTGAGCGTTTCGGCCGATAAGGAGGCCTTTGGTGGTTACGTCATCGCTGTGAAGAACCACGGTGTCGCCATCAACCGTTATCTTGCTCGCCCGTAGCGGGAGAACGAGATTTCCGACAAAGCGTGCCACGTCAGGGTTAAATTCTACTATTTTAATCTTTCTGTTAAGCGCTTGTTCGATTTTTTTGATATTGACACCGTTTCTCCCGATTGCCCTTCCGATTTCTCCTTCTTCTACAACGAAGACAACACGGGTCTCTCCTGTAATGCAGTCTCTGACTTTAGCGCCGGTCACACGTTCGAAGAGATTGATGGTGGTGATGGCAGAAACGTCCAGCTTTATTCTCATTCTTTTTTCACACCGATGACTGAGATTGAGAATGGCTTCTTGCAGAGTACACCAAGCTCGTCATTCGCCTGGACTGCTTCAACTATGGTGATGCCCTGCTGGAGCTTTGTGTAGTGGAGAATATCTTCCCTGACAAGTTGAGGAACGTTTGAACTGAGGAATACTTTCCCTATTGTTGCCATCCGAAGTGCTTTCAGAGTTGCCTCTGTTCCGAAGATAAGGCGCTCCGTCTTAAGCAATTGTCGTATTTCTTTGCTGATGTCTTCCATGGTTATCACGAAAAATTCGTCTCGTTTAAAAGCCTACCGTTTCATGGTAAGGCCAGGGAGGCCCGTACCAATTGGTAGTGGTTGGTTGATCATGACGTTTTCGACGACGCTGCGGAGGAAATCCGTTTCTCCTGTGAGCGCGGCGCTCATGATGTGCTTGATGGGTGTTTCAAATGATGCTCGTGCAAGTACGCTTGATTTCTCGCTCACAACTCCGTAGCGTGTGATTCCCTTGACGGTTCCGCTCGTGCACATGGTGTCTGCGACGAGCATGACATGCCGGATGTCAACGTTGAGTCCTTGCGCTTCGATGACCTTGAACACTTCATCAATGATCGCCTGTCGTGCGGCTTCGATACCAAGGACTTCGCTGATCTCAAAGACGTGGTTACTTCGCGTTCTGTGGGAGTCGACAAATTCGAGTTCGAGCACTTTTTTCATGTTGCTTCCCGCAGTGATGATGAGGAATTCTTCTCCGCGTCGGACTGGAAGGACTTGCTTGATACCTTTGATTCCCGCGACGAACACGGTCTTGAGCCGTTCCTTGATTTTGTATACTTCGTTGAGATTGATGTCTTTGCCCTTGACTTTGATGAGGAGTGATTGCTCATTGTTTTTGACGGTGACACCCTTCATCCCTTTCTCGAGGAGTTTTGTGACGGTCGCGGCGGAAAGTCCAAGCTCCTTCATCTTATCAGTGTCAAGCGTCGCCTCAACAGCTGAGTCTGCGATATGGATGAGGAATTCTTTAACGACATCTTGGAACGTTGTTTCCTTGATACTGAGCGCGATTTTTCTGATGTCTTTGCCTTTGTTGTACGGCTCCTCAAGATAGATCTCCATCATAGGTGTTGATACTTCCTTCCTTCCATCAAGGATTTCGATAATACGTGGAAGTCCCATGGTGACGTTCATTTCTGCAACTCCCGCAAAGTGGAATGTGTTGAGTGTCATCTGCGTTCCAGGCTCTCCGATGGATTCGGCGCTGACAAGGCCAACCGCTTCGCCGGGATCAACCCGCGCAATAGCATATTCCTCGACGACGCGATCGCAAATCTTTCGTATCTTGGCATCTGACGCGTTCTTGGGGATTAGTTCCTCAAGCTCCGTAAGCATGCTGATAGGCAACTGCCCTTTGAATTCCGAGATGATCTTGTTCATAGTTCCACCTAAACGATTTCGTCCACGATCTTCTTGACCTGGACTTTTCCTTTTTCACTGCGGGATACGTCAATGCCGTCTTCTCCATATTGGAATTGGATGATTTTTCCGCTAGAATCACGAACGGTGCTGTCATATTCGACTTTAAGATCTTGCATGGCATTTGCGAGCCTTCTGTAGAGATATCCTGATTTAGGCGTGCGTAGCGCAGTGTCCATCAAGCTGTCGCGTCCCGTCATGGCTGCAAAGAAGAATTCGGATGGGTCAAGGCCGCTTTTGAATCCGTCTTTGATGAATCCGTGCGCTTTGGGCCCAAGGTCTCCTCTCTTGAAGTGGGAGAGCGTGCGTCCGCGGAATCCTTTTTCGATCCTTCGTCCGCGCATGGCTTGCTGCCCAACGCATGCTGCCATCTGTGCCAAGCTTGTTGGGTTTCCACGCGCTCCTGACGTGACCATGATGAGTGTATGAGTGTTTTTATTGCTGAATTTTCCGACGATCTCTCCTGATTCGTTACGCGCCTTGTTGAGTAACTCAAGGATGCGAAGCTCAAGCGTTTCGGCTAGCGTTCTTCCTGGCAATACTTCGAGTTCTCCACGCCGGTATCGTTCGATGAGTTCGAATACTTCTTTTTCCGCGGTGTCGAGCGTCTTATGGATCATTTCTCGCGCATCTTTCGGGAGGTCAGTGTCAGAGAGTGCTGACGTGAATCCAACGTTCTGGAGAACATCGCAGCCGAGCCTGAAGATGTTCTGGAGGATGATGAGCGTCTTGTCAGCTCCATACTTCTTATGGATATTGCGGAGCATGAGTCCCTTGCCTTCTCCAAGGTTTGCGGCATCCATGACTCCTTTCACGAGTTTTCCGTTCTCGATGATAACCTCGTTCGTACCGTCCTCGTCCTTGGATTTGGACTTTCCAACGTAGGAGAAGTCCTCGGGGAGAAGCACAGAGAATACTTCCTTGCCAGATACGGTCTGCTTGTTTGGAATGCGTGAGAAGTCCTGGACTCCGATTGTGGCAAGCAGTTGTATGGCGTTTTCTCTCGTAAAGTGCATGTACCTTGTGAGCATGTAGTTGCCGCTGATACTGTCCTGGCTGCATCCGATGATGGCAAGGCCATACCTTGGGCTGATGAGCTGTGTTTGGACTTGCATGAGGATTTCTGCTTCCGCGCGCGCTTCTTCTGTCTGCGGGATGTGCAGGTTCATTTCATCACCGTCAAAGTCTGCGTTGTATGGAGGGCATACTGCTGGATTGAGCCTGAGTGTCTTTCCGGGCAGGACTTTCACGCGGTGGCACATCATACTCATGCGGTGAAGGCTTGGCTGTCTGTTGAAGATCGCGATATCCCCATCAAGGAGGTGCCGTTCCACAATGTACCCTGGCTGCAATTCTTCTAGTGCCTGTTCCCTGGTTTCATCGGTTATCTTTTTCTTCTTGCCGTCTGGCCGAATGATATAGTTCGCTCCTGGATACACTTTGTGGCCACGCTCGACGAATTTTCGCACGTACTCTGCATTCCAGTGGTTTACAGTCTCTGGAACAGTAAGTTTCATGGCGATGGCCATGGGAACACCGACTTCGATAATGCTGATACAGGGGTCTGGTGAGATGACGGTGCGCGCTGAGAAATTCGTACGCTTTCCTGCAAGGTTGTGCCTGATGCGACCTTCCTTGCTTTTGATGCGTTCCGTGATCGTCTTGAGTGGCTGTCCGCTCCGGTGCCGCGCCGGTGGAAGCTGCGTGATGGAGTTGTCAAAGAATGTGGTGATGTGGTATTGCAGAAGGTCCCAAAGGTCTTCGATGATGATTTCTGGTGCTCCTGCGTTGATGTTTTCAAAGAGCCGCTGGTTGATGCGCACAATGTCCCCAAGCTTATGCGTGAGATCATCCTCGCTCCTCTCTCCTGTTTCGAGGGTAATGCTTGGTCTCATCGTGACTGGCGGAATGGGAAGAATGGTAAGGACCATCCATTCGGGTCGCGCGACCGTTGGGTTAAGCCCAAATACTTCGCAGTCTGAGTCCGTGATCTTTTCGAGCCTTGTCCGGATCTCGATCGGGCTGATGCGCTTTTCGTTCTCGAGGAATGTCGTTGGTTTCTCGAGGGTGATCTTGAATTGTTTCGCCTTGCAGTGAGGGCATTTGTCAATGCCCTTGAACTGGCTGATGAATCCTTGGAGCGCTGACCGTCTGCTCTCGACAGGCCTTTCTGTTTCCGCTCGTTCAAGTTCTTTCTCAACTTTAGTGATGCGGTTATCAGGGATAAGCACGCGTCCGCAGTCGCGGCATGTGCTGCGCAAGAGGTTGTATATGACTCCGACGAATTTGACGTGGATGATCGGCCGAGCGAGTTCGATGTATCCAAAGTGCCCAAGGCATTCTTTGATCTTGCTGCCGCATGTCTTGCACTTGAGGCCTGGGTCGATGACTCCAAGCCGTATGTCCATGAGGCCGCCGTCGACTGGGTATCCTTCTTTGTCGTAGAGCTCTGGCGTGACGATCTTGACAGAGGCCATTTTCTTGATCATGTGCGGACTGTACAGTCCAAAGGAGATTGCCTTGATCTTCTTGTAAACGTGTATGTTTTCGTCCATGGTCATTCCTCAATACTTGTCCTCAAGGATTATCTTGGGATAGATGCCTAGCGCACGCAGCTCTTCTAAGAGGAGCTTGAACGCATAGCTCATTTCCACGAAGCTTATTTCCTCGGTCTCCCCACCTAGGGGATCGTATGCCTTTCCTTTGTATGTGTCGTAGATTGCGATATTGTGGGTTGTTTCGCTGATAGGCACGATGGTCTTGTCCGCGTCGAATCGCTCTTTGAGGAGGAGTGACGCGCCGTGCGCGACGAATGTATCCTTCTCCATTTCTCCAAGGCGCAGGCCTCCTTCTTTTGCGCGTCCTTCTGTAGGCTGTCTTGTGAGGAGCTGGATGGGTCCTCGCGCGCGGGAGTGCATCTTGTTGCTGACCATGTGTTTGAGCTTGAGATAGTACGCGTCTCCAATGTAGATGCGTGCTTCGTATTTTTCTCCAGTTGCTCCGTTGTAGAGAGTTTCAAGTCCGCTTTCTCGAAAGCCTAGTTCCTGAAGTTCTTTGCGAATGTCTTCTTCCTTTTCGACGTGGAACGTTGTTCCATCGATGTGTCTTCCTGCAAGGCATCCTACTTTTCCTCCGATGAGGTCAAGGAGGTGTGCAATTGTCATACGGCTTGGGATTCCGTGCGGCGAGAACAGGATGTCTGGCACCATTCCGCTGGCAGCAAACGGCATGTCTGCTGGTTCGACGATGAGCCCGATGACTCCTTTCTGTCCGTGTCGTGATGTGAATTTGTCTCCGATCTCTGGTATTTTTTGTTCTCGCAGGCGTACGCTGACAAGTCTGTTTCCTTCTTCATTCTCTGTGATAAGTACAAAGTCAACAGTCCCAAGTTCTCCATGCCGTAGCGCAACTGAGCTTTCTCTTCTCGTGTTTGATGCGAGGCTGTACTCGTCCATTCCGGAGAGGAATCGTGGTGGTGATGTCTTGCCGATGACAACATCTTCTTCCTTTACATCAGCTTCGGGAAACACGATGCCGTCGTCTTCGAGGAACTTGTAGTCCTTCTCTGATTTGTATCCTTTAACATCTTTATCAGGAATGCTGATAGTATCCATGAGGCCTCCGCTGTAGCGGAGCTCTTCTGCGACTGCTGGCCGGAAATAGGTGCTTCGTCCGAATCCTCGGTCGATGGATGCGCGATTGATCACGACCGCATCTTCCATATTGTATCCGCGGTAGGAGAGGACTGCAACGACGACATTCTGTCCTGCGGGATGTTTCTCGTATCCGCTGATTTCGTGCATCGCGGTGTTCACAATTGGAACTTGTGGATAATGCAGGAGGTTGACATCCATGTCAATCCGCACAGGAAAGTTTGCTGCGTAAAACCCTACTGCTTGTTTCTGGTTCTTGCTTCCTGCATTAAGTCGTGTTGATTGGTTGTAATTGCCGTAAGGAACTAGTGATGTGGTAAGGCCGAGAAGTGCGAGCGGTGTGAGCTCCATATGTGTATGGTCGGGTGTGAGATCCTTTTCCATGAAGGCGATCAGGGCATTTTCTTCCTCGGATGCGTCAAGGTATTCGATGATTCCCTGCTCGAGAAGGTCTGTCCATGTGAGCTCTTTTTTACTGAGCTGTTTGAGATGCTTTTCGGTGAAGAGGGGCTGTCCGTCCCGGACAATGATGACCGGTCGCATGATTCGTCCCCGTCCGCATTCCACATGGATCGTGTTTATCATTTCATCATAGCGTATGCTGACGAATGGGCTGATGATGCTTTTTCTTCGGTCGCTCCGGAACTGGTGGACGAAGTCCTGCCCGTTTTCAACCGTGCCGACAAATTTTCCGTTGAGGTAGACTTCGCTCATTGTTTCACCGTTAGAGTACTGGTTTGAGTCCGAGGTTTCGCATGGATTTCACGAGCTCTGCCTCAGGAATGGTAGTGCTGACTGTCGAGAGAAGCGCGAGGTTCTTACGAAGGCCGATGTTTGTTCCTTCGGGTGTTTCGATGGGGCAGAGCCGTCCAAGGTGCGTGCTGTGGAGCTCCCTTGCCTCAAAGTTCTCTTGTGAAGCTGATAAGGGACTGACGACGCGCTGGAGGTGACTTACCATCTCATTGTAGTTGAGCCGCTGGATGCGTTGGCTGATACCCTTTCGTCCTCCAACCCATGTTCCAGTGGCCATCGCGCTGTAGATGCGCTGTGTCAGGAGTTTCTCTCGGATAATGACTCTGATACTTGGGAATTTTCCTCGTTTCACGATCCTCTGGAAGTTGTAGAGGAGGTCACCGATGAGCATCTTGATGTTGACGCGGAACAAGTCTGCGAGAAGATCGCCGCTCATCTTGAGTCTTTTGTTGATGTAGTGATCCTTATCGTCGACAGGTAGTTCTCCGTTTGATGTCTGGATGTATTTCTTGATGTATTTGCAGATGTTGTATGCTTTGAAGATGCGATCTTCTTGGCGGATGCCAAGGTGCGGAAGTAGGTACTTATCGAGGATTTCTTGCATGCGCTCGAGTCTGATGTCGCGGCTCTGTGTAATGCCGATCATGCGCGCGATCTTGTCAAGGGCATCTTCAGTATTTTTGACGTCGACAAACTCATACAGGTTGATGAAGACCTCATCGTACTGTTTTTCGCTTGAGATGAATCGCATGATATCCTCATCCTTCAGGAGCCCAAGGGCTTTAACGACGAGAATAACTGGGATGCGTTTGACGCGCGTGAATGAGAGGTAGAAGATGCCATCCTTCATGCGCTGGAGTGTGTGGGGAATCTTGAAGCTTCCGTGCTCGGAGAATATTTTGCCGCTGTAGTCGCTCACTCCGACGGATTCTTTTTCGACGAGGAATTGGTTTGCTGCTAGGTCTTCAACGTCGATGAGCACTTTTTCCGTGCCGTTGATGATGAAGTACCCGCCAAGTTCGTCGGGATCTTCGCCGTGCTCGATGAGCTCTTCTCGGCTCATCTTCGCGAGGTGGCAGTAGTTGCTCTTGAGCATGATTGGTATGTTTCCGACTTGTGTCACAAAACTTTCTCGTTGAACATCGTTGATGTGGGCGGAAACTTCGATGAACACTGGTGCAGAATAGGTGATTTTGCGTAGGCGTGCTTCGATTGGGTAAATGCTGCGCCGTGACCCGTCTGCTTCTGTGATAACCGGTTTTGTCACCCAGATTTTGTCAAGTCGGATCTTGAAACTGTCGATGTTCTGTGGAATGATGGTGGGCTCAATCTCCTTATTTTCCTCGATGATTGCGTTGAGCTCGTTCTCGATGAAGTTGTTGAAACTCTCGATATCACTCCGTATGAGACTCTGCTGCTCAAAGTAGCGTTTCATTAAGGTTTTGTGCGCACTATCCATCGACGACCACCCGATAATAAACGGCTTCGCCTGCTGTATGGCTTTTCCGTTTTATTCGCACAACATCGCCAGGCTTGAGTTCCAAGCTCTTGATCGCTGGGTCTTTTGCGGAGATTTTTGGCAGCTGTGCTGCCACGATGTTGAATTTTTCCAGTACTTCCTTCTTCTCCTTTTCCGAGATTTTCTCGTGGGGAGGTACAAGGAAGTTTTGCGTGACCTCAAACTTTTTGCCCAAGTGATACCCCTCGCATGATTGTACGGGCCGGACGAGATTCGAACTCGCGACCATCTGCTTAAAAGGCAGATGCTCTGTTGCCCAAGTGTCGTAGCACCTTCCAGGCTGAGCTACCGGCCCATAAAGGCCATGGGCAGATCCTGCCCATGTGTGACGCCCTGGCCGGGACTTTCAATCATTCCGTGGGAATGACATTTGAACCCGGGTCGAAGCCTTTCGGTGATGCCTCGACAGGGCTTCATGATAGGCCGCTACACTACCAGGGCATCATGCCCTTGCTAACCTAATAATCACAGAGAGCCCCCTCTATCGTCGAGTGGGGTCTACTGAGAACATTAAGTCGGCATTGTGCAAGGGTTTTGGAAGTGCTTTATAAATCTTTGGGTGCTATAGCCTTAAGACCCCGATTTTTGCGGAAATGGGCAAAATCAACGGTTGGGAGTATTGATGGACTTTTGTGGAAGAGAAGTTACCTGCGTACTGGGCGCGCTGGTGATGGTTCCTCTTCGCTTCCCCCAGTAACAAGGCCGACGATTGCTCCAAAGATCGCGAAGAGAACCGCGAATGTGAGAATCTCGTCATTTTTCATCCATTCGGGAGTACCATGAATCCATCCGACGGTGGTTCCGAAGTAGTATAGGATGATCATGAAAGAGATGATACTGATTCCGCCCGCGATCTTTTGCTCCCCGGTTGTTGTGCTTCCCCCGCGGAACAACGCGAAGAGCACAAGGGAAATCGAGACGAGAAGGAGTCCAATGCCCGCGTCGTCGAACACCCAGTTGAGGAATATGAGGACTCCTAGGCCAATGACCGGAAATGCAAAGTTCGCTGCAAATGCAGGTGTCTTCGCCCCAAATAGCCCGAGGAGTATGAGAAAGCCAAGGAATAGCATCATGAATCCCGCTGCGCCGGGTATTGCTTTGTGAATCATTGCGACGGGATCATATTGCGAGGGATACCATCCATAGATGTGAGGTGCGACAAAAAAAATTCCAAGGACAAACGCGATGACTGCATTAATGTTTTTCTCCTTCGACAGCACTTTTGTGTTCATCAAAATGGCGAACATGATCGCAAAAATGAGGAGGAAAGGAAGGAGAGTGTCATAGAGACCTGAGTCCACAAAGAGTTTGATGAGTTCAATGAACGAATATGAGGTCATCATGGACTATCCAGGTGAGAATAGCATATAAAATTTCCGTACCTTTGAAGTCAATGAGTTGTCATCCCCGAATGATGATAAAACTTAATATAACGTGCTGGCACGAATCTGTCGGGGACAATGGACTTTAAAATAGAAGAGCGTAAGCTGACGAACGCGCATAAGTATCACAAGACTCACGTGGATACAGCGTATCAGTTTGTGAAACTTGCGCACAAGGAACTCGGTAACTTTTTGCGTGCTGCAGTGCTGTTTGGGAGCCGCGCAAGGGTGCAGACTGATACACCTCCAGACGATATTGATATCCTCTTGATCGTGGATGATGTAAAGATTATCATGACTCCTGAGGCTGTTGAGGCGTATCGCATTGTGATCCAAGGTTTGATTCACAAGGTTTCCGAGAAGCTTCACATCACGACGTTGAAGCTGAGCACATTCTGGGAGATGCTGAGGAGTGGAGATCCTATCGCGATCAATGTCATGCGTGATGGTATTGCGCTCATTGATACCGGTTTTTTTGAGCCGATGCAGATGCTTCTAGAGCAGGGCAGAATTCGTCCGACAATGGAGAGTGTCTGGGTGTATTTTGGCAGGGCTCCTGCAACACTGCATAATGCGAAATGGCATTTGTTGCAGGGAACGCTGGATTTGTATTGGGCAGTGATCGATGCTGCTCACGCGTCCTTGATGTGCATGAATGAGATTCCGCCTTCGCCTGATCATGTTGCTGACATGCTTGAGGCAACCCTTGTGAGAAAAGGTCTTCTTGAGCATAGGTATGCGGTGACGATGAGGAAGTTCTACAATCTTTCCAAGCTGATTACTCATCGACAGCTGAAGGAAATTTCTGGCAGTCAGTTTGATGCATATCATAAGGAAGCCACAGAGTTTGTGAGGCGTATGCGGGTGTTCATACAGGAAAAATCATTTAAGCATGCGTAGTTCTTCTGAGTGTATGGACCGCTTTGATCAGCAAAAGGCCGGATTGCAACTTCGGACCGATAGGAGTAAGAAGGGTGGCATAGACCTAAAGATTGCTCCATTAATTCGCAATCTCAACGCCTTGCCAGATTATTTCACGACGTCATCATGCTCGGGTCGAGTACTTCTTTTAACGAGGAATCCAGCGCGTAAGAACGAGACGCACTGGTTGTATGTCACGCACGGACGGCCAAGCGTTTCAGCGTTGAAAAAGGTTATCGCAAAAGAGTCAAAGGGCGTGGTATGGTTCAAGATGGAGTCATTTATTGTTCATGTGTGCTGCAGGAGCTTGCGTCATGCTGACGCCCTTCTTTTGTGGTGTGCAAGGGGTGGCGTGAAACGAGCAGGTATTATGGCACTTCACGGAAAAATAGTTGTCGAGATAATTGGTAATGAGTCCATTGAGGCTGTGGTGAAGAAGGACAATGAATGGGCTGTGGATCACAAAGGGCTTGTCATACTCGCTGCTGAAGCGACTAAAAAGATGGAAAGAAAGGATGAGTTCCTCCATCGGTTGCAGAGGAGCATCGGCACTCTGAAAGTCTGAAAACACTACTCAAGAGTACTAACAAAAAGAAAAATTTATATATAAGTTATTTCTACTAGACAGTAGCAAATGTTCCTGGGTAGTGTATTCTCATTCCTCGAGAACATCCCCCCGATGCTGACCGAGGGCCCCACGGCCTTTGGTTATACTCCCAGGAATTTATTTGCATTGAGGTATAACTATGCCGGATGAGCTGGACATCACCCTCGAAGACAACAATGAAGAAGAGTACATCTTTGATGAAGTGACAGGGTCAAAGGGCAAAAAGTCCGTCCTGAGCAACTTGAACAAGAAGAAGCTCAGCAAGTGGGAGATGGACAATATGTTCTGTGACTTCTACTGAGCTAGTGAGATACTATCAATAGAGATATATACTCCTCCCGATCAGAGTTGTTCATGGAAGTCTATCAAATATTTCTCGTGATATACGCTGCGATGATAGCTACCGGAATATGGGAAGCAACAATTGAAGAGAATCGTCCCTGGGATAAAGGAAAGAGGGGTTGGAAAGTTGAGGTCGGAAAATATACGCTTCTCACCGCATATCATTTCTGGCTGTTCTTTGTTTCATACCCACTTCTTTTTGTACTTCCTTGGGCGCTGTCAGGTTTTAACGTCAAGCTACTAGGTATTTTGCTGAGTGCGTACCTCTCTGGATTAGTCGTAGAAGATGTTGTGTGGTTTCTCGCGAATCCTCTGATGGGACTGAAGTGTTGGAATCCAAAAGACGCAGCGTGGTATCCGTGGATCGGAATTGGACGCATGCAAGTTCCATTGTATTATGTGGGTTCTCTGCTGTTGGCAATTCTTTCGTGGATATTCTTGTGGTAGAGGAATGCTCGCGATGGTCTATCTCGATGATCTATCTTGAGCTTACGAATACTCTTTATCTATCTGGTTATCTACCATGTCATCTGTCTAGTATGGTACCATAAAATACTCGGGATGCTTATGGATCGTGTCAGTCATGAGAGCTGCATAAATTTTTAAACAAGTCAAATACCATCGGAAGGTATGGCGAGGATTCTGTATGGCGTACAGGGCGGGGGGCTTGGACATGCCACGCGCGGTATCACATTGATTAACGAACTGAAAAGAGATCATGAGGTGCATGTCTGCGCAGGTCTAAAAGCTTATGACTTGTTGCGTAGACACTATCCAAATGATATCACAAGAGTGAGCTGTGTCGAGTTAAGTTATGGTGACCTATGCATACGCCCAGTTAAGTCGGTTCTTGATTACATTAAGCAGTATCCGGCTCTTCGATCATCAATCCGTGCGATCAGAGAATTTGCGAAGGACTGGAAACCAGATGTGGTTATAACCGATCTTGAGCCGATCGTTGCTCAGGTGGCATATGACTTGCATGTGCCATTGATCGCGTTTGGTAATCATCATATCCTTACGAATGTGAGATCATCGTCGCCGAAGGGCTATGCAGTGACCAAAGCGATGGCTACGATCGTGACGAAAGGGTATGTTCCGAGGGCCGACCGTTATATTATCACTGGTTTTTTCTCTGGAGAGCCAAAGAAGCCCGGCACGTTCCTTGTTCCTCCCTGTGTGCAGCCAGAAATTGTGAATGCAAAACAGAGGAAAGGGGATCGTGTGTTCGTCTATCAGACAAGTCACTCGTACACCTCTATTCTTCCCGTGCTAAAATCCATGAAGGATCAGGATTTTATTGTGTACCATCCGGGGCCAGAATGGATAGACAACAATGTGACTATGAAGCCCCTGTTTGGCAAAGACTACTTTGATGATCTTGCGTCATGCAAAGCGGTAATCACGAATGGTGGCTTGAGTTTGATCAGCGAAGCGGTGTATCTGAAGAAGCCAGTTCTTGCAATCCCATTGCACTTACAGTACGAGCAGATACTAAATGCCCACGAAGTTGACAGGAGAGGGTATGGTATGGTGTCACAGCACTTATCACGTGAGGTGATAGGTGAGTTCTTGAGTAAAGAAAGTGAATACCGAAGGAACCTTGCGTCCTATACTCAAGATGGAAACGGTGTGTTATTGAGTACATTACGGAATGTGATCCAAGAATTGACAAGGGGGTCAAAATGATACTTATAAATGTGGTAGCGGCGATTGTCATCGGAATTTCATCCTTCGCGGGATTTGTCGCGGCAAGGGTTGCGCACACCGAGGTCATTCCAGGAAGGAAGTACACAAGATTGGCGATGGGAATCTTTGGTGGAATATGCTGCATAGCTTCTGTCCTTGCATTTGACAAGCGATTCCAGATCGTCGCGCTTTCAGCGTTGTTCTTGACTTCTCTTGCGTGGGGTATCGAGCAAAAGGATATGAAACATGCCCTGATTGGGTCGGTGATTGTTGCCGTTGCAGCCTTGCTGCTCTCGCTTGTCTGAATACGGTGAATTGTGGTTAGACAGAGCACACTATGCTTATGACGTGTGCAAGGACCCCCCCGTGTCTCTCGGGAAATGGATCCAGATGGATTAGATATCGGATTAGATGTAGTGTACAAATGCTGCAACGAGTATTCCGATGATGACGCCAACGGTAACCTGCATGGGAGTGTGTCCTACTCTCCTGTGCATGGGGTGTGAGGAGAGCGCGTCGACTTTCTTTGATAGTTCTTCCACAACCATCCGAACACCCATGGCATCCCGAATCACGATGACGGCTAGGATAAGGCTAACGAGAAACGCGGTACTGATGCCTTCAAGAAAATAGACTGATGCTGCAAGGCCCGCAACGACAGCGCTGTGTGCGCTCGGCATTCCCCCGAGCTGAACCCATAGTTGCGGGATGAATTTGCGATGCTTGATGATGCCTATCACGAATTTGGCGAACTGCGCAATGAACCATCCAAAAAAGCATGAGAGTACAATCGGGTGCGTAACGAACGCAATGAATACCTCGGCGACCATGTGATAGCCTCAAGCGACCTATTAGTTAAATCTTTCGGGGATTCCTAGGTATCTTCAAGCTCTTTAATGCGGCGAAGGATAAATTCTTTGAGTCCTTCAGGCCAGTGTTCCTCAATCTCCTTGATGTGTGTCTTGATCTCACGGAGCACTGGAGGGCTGATCTCGTCTGATCCGGAGATGAGCGCGAGGAGCGAGACAACTGTCCGGTCTGGGAGCGTATGCTTTCGTGCCATAGCGTGCAGTTCCTCATGCAGAGTGTCCCGATGGTCGCGTGCTGCTTGTTCCTGTGCTTCGTCCTCTCTTCTCCAGAGAGATTCATAGTCGATGGTGGAAGGTGTAGCAATTGCCTTGGGCGTTTTACGTCCCTGCTTGAGCGCGATTTTGGCCATGATCTGCTCGTGCATTCTTCGTAAGAATTCAACTTTGTCTTCGATCTTGAGCACATCCACGATTCCCATCAGTGCAAGGTTGAACGCAAATGGGCTTGGGATACCGGTTGTTATTTCTTTGATTTTGATCTTCTTCTCCTCGATGCCGGCAAGGACTGAAGTGGCATTTCCGATGTCCATCAGATCTTCAAGTACTTCCCGTTTCGCTTCCCGCAGGATGAAGAATTTTTCATCGATTCTTCGAAGATGGCTCATGAGAATCCCTGATGACACCTGCTGTCTGCCTGTCTTCCTCTGTCTTCCACGGTAACTTTTAAGAATCATCATGGACCGCTCTGCGCAATGCCGAAACCTGCGCTTGTACACTTCTGAGGAATCGATCGCAGTTTCCATGACCGAGGCAAATTTGTCTGATCGGAGCATCTGGAGTGCACGCAGCACATCAACCTTTTTTTGGCAGCTTATAACAAATCCGTTATCATTCATGCTAATATCGACATCTCGATGCTGTGTTCGTGCGATGGCAAACGCAACAGCCCTGCTGAGGCAGTCATTGACACGCCGTCCAAAGAGGCTGTGAAACACGACTCTCCTCGTCCCCTCATCCTCGATGTTCTCAACGATGATTTGCTTGTCGTGTGGTAGTTCATGTGTGTAGTCATACTGGTCCTTGAAGTAGGCATAAATTGCGCTAGCTGCTTTTTGGTCGACGTAGAGATAGCTATGGATGAACGCGAGCGTTTCTTTCTCATCGTGGTTGATCCGTTCAAGCATGAGCCTCCGGAAGCGACCGATCTCGAGAGCCAGATGGTATGATAGCGGTAGCATCTCGGAAATCCATGAGGGCACTGTCGGAGGTCTGTTCACTGATGCCTTCACTTGTGCAACCATTCCCCTGCTGAATTTGAATTCATATACTTCTCCGCCGAGGACAAAAACGTCTCCTGGTCGTAGACGCTCAAGGAACGCCTCATCAATGCTGCCGACGGTTTGCTCTCCAACTTTGACGAGGACACCAGTGGTATCAGGGATTGTTCCTACATTAGTCATGTAGATGACGCGCGCCATCTTGCCGCGACGACCAATCCTTCCGTCCTTCCTCCATATCTTGGCATAGATATGCCGTTCCTCAAGGCTCGTGTGTTCTCCGGCAAGATACGCGAGTATGTCCTCATAGTCCTTTAAGGGAAGGTGTTCGTAGCAATAACTTTTTCTGACGATATCATAAAGTTGTGTCTCTTCCCATACTTGTTCGACTGCCATGCCAGCAATTTGTTGCGCAAGAACATCGAGAGCGAGCTTCGGAATGTGGATCTCGTCAATCTTCCTTTCGATCGCAAGCTTCAGGAGGACGGAGCATTCGATGAGGTCGTCGCGGTCCATGACGATGATTCGGCCTTTTGTTGTATCGTGCAAACGGTGCCCGCTTCTTCCAATGCGCTGGAGCGTCCGCGCGACGGACTTGGGGCTTCCAAGGCATATGACAAGGTCGATGTATCCAATATCAATGCCAAGTTCCAGGCTTGTTGAGCATACGACGGCTTTAAGGGTTCCCTGCCTCAGCCGGTCTTCAATGTGGTGCCGTAATGTTTTTGAGAGGCTGCCATGATGCGCTCCGATATTGTCAGTGTAATTTTTTGGGAATCGTTCCTTGAGGTGGTGAACGACACGCTCCGTTGCTGACCTGGTGTTTGTGAAGATGAGTGTTGTCTTATGCTGCTGAATAAGTTCATCCATGAGTGTATAAAGGGCGTTCCTCTGTTCTTCGTGTGAGCTGTTGATCAAATCTTTCACGGGACTTTGTACTTTAAGGTCGAGTTGTTTGATGAACTGGACATCGATGACCGTGCAGTCACGCCCGCTGCCCACGAGAAATTTCGCGACCTCATCGAGGGGCGCGACAGTTGCGCTGAGCCCGACGCGGCACATGTGGGCTGCAAGGTAGTGCAGCCGCTCAAGGCTGATTGAGAGGTGTACTCCGCGCTTGCTGTCGGCGAGCGCATGGATCTCGTCGATGATGCACCATTCAATATTCTGGAGGTGTGTCCGGAATTTTGGCGCTGAGAGCATGATTGCAAGGCTCTCTGGCGTCGTGATGAGAATGTGCGGAACATGCTTGAGCATCTTCGCCTTTTCTGTAGCAGTTGTGTCGCCGGTCCTTACTGCCACGCGGATGTTGAGTTTTTTCCCTGAGAGTTCTTCCATTTGCTTTAGTGGCTCAGTTAGGTTCACTCTGATGTCTTCGTTTAGAGCCTTGAGAGGACTGATATACACACAGTAGACCTTGTCCTGGAGAATTCCTTTCTCGTCGCAGTCGATAAGTTCATTCAGGATCGCAAGAAACCCGGTGAGTGTTTTGGTTGCGCCGGTCGGTGCGCTGACAAGAATGTTCTTCCTGCTGTGGATCTCAAGTACTCCGTACCTTTGCGGTAGGCTGAACTCTGTGAATCGAGAGAAAAACCACCGTTCAACAATAGGGTGTAGTATTCCCCGGAGGATTGTTTCAGCATCCGGTTGCTGCTTGCGAGTGATCATCGGTTCACGCACCGAGGAGGTACGCGGCAAAGGTCATCGCTCCTGCGAGCACGATCGCTACAAAGAACCAGGCCTTGTTCCAAGAGTACACTTTTGCTCCGTCAAACCCTGGGAGCGGCAGGAGATTAAAGAGCGCAAGGAATGCGTTAATGTGATACCCATAGAGCCCGATGAGCGAAAGCCCCCCAGTGGAAAGAAAGTGCACAGCAAGAAAGACGAATGCGAGCACGATATTTGCTGCAGGTCCTGAAAGGGATATCTTGCCATATCGGTCTTTGGTTGTCATGCCAGAGAAGTATACTCCTCCTGGAGCCGCAAAGATGAATCCTACTAGTGAAGTCGCGAGGGCGAAGAGAAGCATCATGGTGTTTGCCCTAAACTCCGTTTTAAGACGAAAGTGGCCAGCGACGAACTTGTGCGCGAGCTCGTGCACAACAAAACCTGCTCCAACCGTAAAGAGAGTGATTCCAAGGAGTGGAAGGATGTTCCAGCTCGTTCGCATGGCTATTGCGAAGGCAAGCGACAGCGCAATCCAGGCTTTGAGGAGTTCCTTAACCTCAAAACGTGATAGTGAGAGCATCATACGGAGTGGTACGCGTGAGTTCTTTTTATACTTTGTTTTGAATGCTGGGAAAATACAGAAATCCTCTGCACAACGTTTTTAAATGTTCAAAGAATCCGCTCTCCTATGTATTGTGAGGGTAACAACTTCAAGGGTGGAACGAATGGGGTGCTGCTGGTTCAAGGTAGACCCCGTCCCCATGAGGAACTAGGGAGGTTAGTCCGCGAAGCGTGCGGTGATGGGTGTAAAGTATATGAGGCATCTTCTGTCGCGGCTGCCGAGCAATTGCTTGCCACACACAATCCCCATATCGTGGTGATGGATATCCCTCTTCCCCTGGACGCTGACTCCACAACAGATCATTACGGTGGAGGGTACCGCCTGTTGGAACTGATGAAAGAGCGTATTCAGCAGCGGCAGGTTCGTCCGATTGTGTTCACGGACAGAACAAATGACCGGATGGACACCTTCATGCGAAGGATGTATGGAGTGGAAGACTGTGTTCCGCGTCCAACCTCCCCTGAGGAGTTGAGAGGCGTTGCGGCGAGGATTGCCTCCTATGTTGCTCCGCACGAAGTTCGTGAATAATGATTGCCGAGGGTTATCAACGTTTTTTCTGTGGTCTGAATTTTTTAACGGTGAGGATGACGCTAAGCACTGCGCCTGCGAGCAGGCCAATGATGAAGAGAGCGATTTTCTCGCTGTCAAAGGAGAATCCCCAGACATGCTCGGGTCTGTGAAGGTACCAGTCAAAGTTGCTCATTTCAAGCGCATAGTCGTAGTAGAGTAGTGAGGAGAATGGATCGTCGGTTTGGAGATCATTTGCGTACTGGTAATAGCTATACGCGATGATGGGGAAGATTCCTTTGTTGATTTCCCTGATGATCTCCTGCCTTGTGACTTCCGCTTTGTCCGCAAGGTAGGATTCAAGGCGCTCATTGTCAAGACCAAGAATGTTGATGATGCTATTCGCTTCTGCTTTTGCTTTGCTTGCTTTGAAAAGGCACAGTGCATAATCAGACTGTTCGTAATCTTCTCTTGCTTCTGCAATGACTCTGCGCGTGTCCTGCAGGGCACCTGGGAAAATAAGTGTGATGTATTGGTACCGCTCCTCAGCCTCAGCAAGTTTCATGAGGCATGACTCCTTAAGGATGGATGTATCAAAACGCACGACATCTCCTCGTCCGTTGAAGAAGTGGCTCCATGCGAATGCGCTGTAGAGTCGCTCAGTTGCGTACGCATACCCGTTTGGACTGTCCGAAGAGTTGTCTTTCGCAAGATTGCGTGATTCGTCGATTCGTTCCTTCACGATGATGTATGCTTGGAGATCTTGGAGGGTGCGCAGCTCCCGCGACTTCACTTTCTCATCAAATTCATCGATTGTACGCTCAAGTATAAGCCACTTCTCGGACAATTCCTCCTCACTCAGATTCTGAAGCTGCAGGTATACAGTGCTCTTGTATGTGTTGCTGCCAAAGCAGTAGGATGCCGCGCTATAGGGGTTTCCTGCTTCGAGCGATTGCTCTGCTCTCATTGTGAGGTTGTCCGCGATTTCGAGGAGATCTTCCGTCTCATCGTCAAGAGTATCATTGGATTCGGTGTATCGGGCGATGGCCTTATCATACTCATGTGACTTGTTGCAGAGCATAGTTGCAAGCATGTTCATCGTCGCGAGGTAGTCTTTGGGTACTACAATGTCCCCAGCGGGCTGCGAATACCGTTTGCCAGTAAATTCATACATGGCGTCATAAAGCGTGGTGACTGGTATGACAGTGACGCCGAGGTTCTTTCCATGCAGTAGAAGGTCGATGTCTTCTGGGCACTCCGTGGTATTGCAGTCGCGGAGTGTTCCGTTGAATGTTGGCTCGTCCGCTTGGCTTGCGACAACGAGGCTGCTGAAGAGGACTTTTGTTGCTCCCGCATCTGCTGCCGCCTCAATTTTCTCTTTGATACCGTCAACAATCCCGATCATTCCGCCGGAATCAATCGTTCCCGTGATGACAACATGTTCATCAATAGGTGTTCCGTCAAGGATGCTGATGGTAAGGATGGTCGTTGCGGCTCCAGCGCTAGGTCCTCCAACGATTGCGGAGTCTGATCTGATTGTGTAGAAGAAATCGAGATTATTGCAGTTGATGGAGAGGAAATTGCATGCCACTTGCTGTGCAAATCGTGTGGAGAGCTGGGTGTCGTATTTCGTAAGTGGGAGGGTATCAAGATAGACCTTTCCGCTTCCTGGCCTGATATCAAGGTACAGATCTGCTGTGCTTCCTTCAAGGCCTTCGGGCGTTTCTTTTACGGCAAGAAGCAGCATGTGCCCGCTCTTTGCAGAAACGGCGGCAACTTGTGTGAGGATGGATAGGAGAAACACGACAAAAAGTGCAAGGTTCCTGCCTCGTACGACCCCTGTTTTCATTGGTCAGGGTGGTGAAGCCCCTTTTATAAAGTTAGGTTTTAGATCAAGCAGCGTCTTCGATTTCCTTAAGGAAGTGATAGATGTCCTTGAATACTTTTTCTCTCCCGCTATCTACAATGAACACATGGTACTTGTCTGGAACCCAGATAGTTTTTTTCTGAACGGATCGTGCGTGCGTTACGATATATTCTACGCTTCGAGCATCAACGCCATGGTCAGTGGTTGACTGCATGATGAGTATGGGACATGTTATGTTCTTGAGGAGATTGCGTGATTCGCGCATGACCTTTCCGACGTATTTGACGGACTGGATGGGTATACGGTCATAAGTCACACGGTGACGCATGACACTTTTACCGAGTTTTCGCTGATACCACTTCTTTTTGAAAACAAGAAAGGGTCGAAGCACGTGAAATACGATCGTGTAGAGGATCTGATGCCGGAAATAGATCGGTGTCCCGAGGAGCACGAGCCCATCAACCTTGTGCCGTGCGGCAAGATGTATCGCGAGGTTTCCACCAAATGAGTCTCCTCCCACGATGACCCTGCTGCATTGGCGCTTGAGGGTAGCGAGCTCTTTGTCAAGCTGTCGCTTCCAGGTAATGTCGGTTACCGTTGTGAGATGCTCGGGAGTCGTTCCATGCCCCTCGAGGAGCGGTGCAACGAATGTGATGTTTCGCCTTGTGAGATACGTTGAGAGGAAGCGATAATCCCATGCTGTTCCTGAGAATCCATGGATGAAAAGTACTCCAGTTGGTCCTTTGCGGATCCTGATTGGCTCTGCTCCTTTCATCACGGGAACGCCTTTGTAGCTCCTCCGTTTCAGGAGCATGATCCGAATTCCTCGATAGACGAACAGGACGGCGAGGATTCCAAGGAGATAGTCAAGCATCGTATGAGATGATAGTTCTTTGTCTTAAATAGCCTTTGTTTTTCCAGCGCGGAAATACATGACGACAGATAGTGCGATGAGGGTAGAGAGTACCGCAAGTTCGGCAGGTTTTTGCCAGATGCTCGATCGTGTGACCGTGTTATCATCATCGGAGTCTGAGAGAATTGTACGTAATTTCTCGTCAGGATTGTAGGCATATCTGGGTCTTGAGTTTGGATCAATGAATGTTATACCTACCTCGAGTCCTGGATGGATGAGACCACTCCTTGCTCCGATGAGATCGATTCGAAGTGTACTGTTCCTGGTATCCCGAACCTTTCCCTCTATGGTGATCGTTTCTCGCACAAGCGGAGGTAACCGTCCATCGGTCGGTTCAACTGCGAGTAGGGAGTTGTTATACACAATCATGTAATCCAGTGGATGATCATTTGGATTGAAGAGGGTGAGGGTGTAATTCTTCTCAAGCTGCGTGATCGTGAGTACTGGAGGTGAGACTCCAACCTCGATCGCGCCAGTAGTGTTTGGCAGAATCATAAATAGACCGATGAGCATGTGTAGGAGAATCATCCGTTTCATACTATCCGCTGCTGCCAAGAATAGTGATGTTACTCTGGTAGAATCCAGCTTGGACATCCCCTGGAATGGTGAGTTTAATGCTGAGCGGATTGACGCTCAGTATTCCTGGGGCGAGGTTGAGGGGAACGTGTTGGAGTGCCGAGGTGAGTGTGCCGTACAGTGGGCCGGTGAATTCCCCTGAGAAGGAGTACTCGATATTGCTGACGTTTATTCGGGAGTTGTTGGATATGAGGTCGAGTCCGGATATTTTGACATCGAGGGGAGAGTTTCCGAGATTGCGAAGAGTCGGTCGTGAATTGTTAAAATCCCCATCACCAAGCACGATGCTTGCGCTTCCAGGTTGCATCGATTCAAATGTGACTTCATAGGCGTCAAGTGAGTATGCAAGGAGTTCTTGCACTTCGAATTCGAATGTGTATTCGAAACTGTCGCCAAAGGTATCTTCAAACGAGAGAATGATGGAATAGTTTCCCGGGTCGTCATAGAATTCTAGTGGGAAAACCGAGCTGATGTTTGTCTCGTACTCGCTGATCTCGGTTTCATCAAACGAAAGTGCTTCTGATCCTTCATGTTCAAGGTACAGTGCGATTCCTGTTATGGGGTAGGGATGGCCCAGGCGTGCAGAGTAGTGGAGAAGTTTCTCATCACCCGGTTCTGGAAATATTTGGTGGCCCGCTGCGGGCAAATCGTCCTCCATTGTCCAGGCAAGGATGGATGGGGTTGTGTCGAGCACGTTCACTGAGACAGTGATAAGTGAAGGATCGGTGCCGCTCTCTTGGCTAAGGGGGATTGGATCATCGACGGCATGAAAGTCAAGGGCGTTGTTGTTCGTGTCAGTAAGCCGCAGACGTTGCAGACTTTGTCCTTGCAGTGTGAGATTTGCACTCGTTCCTTCATAATACTCGGGAAAAGTGTGTTCTCCCCATCCGAGTGTATCGATGACTTCGTCATTCCTCCTTATTCTGACGCTGTCAGGCCCTTGTTGAAGATCGAGCGATGTGATAAAATCAGGTGCAGGTATAACGCTTTCTTCCCCGATCAGGAAAAAAGAGTGGGGTTGCATGATCGTTGCATTGCCAGACCACTCAACGGTCCAATCGCCTTCTTCCGCGCCGTTTCCTGATTCGAGTGTGTAGTTTGTGAGCATGACGGGGAAGGATCTAGAGTTGTAGAGCACAACCCATTCCTTCCCCGTATCCGATCCGACAGGATCGTACAGAACTTCGTAAATGAGGAGGTCGCTGGCAAAAGCAGGGAAGCAGATGAGGACAAAGATCGTTGCATACGCGAGGAATTTTTGCATAAGGTATGCGGAGTCATCGTCCTTATTATGTGTTTTCGACGGAAAATAGGATATTTTTCGTAGAAATGAAAATATTTCTTGGTTTCTATATGGCTTAGAGTCTTCTCACGAATCCAAATCTTTTTAAAGCACCCCCGATCCCTCACATGTGGAGATGTAGGTAGTAGCTCACCTGAATCCAAATATTTGGTGAATTGATATTTGATGATTAATAGTGTAATGGAGGCTCACAATGGTATTATACAAATATGTTCGAAAGAATTATGATTCTGAGGATGCTCAAAAACTGCAGCGTCAACGCTTGATTTCATGGCGCCGTGAAGCAGCGACAGTCCGCATCGAGCGGCCGACAAGGCTGGATCGAGCAAGATCTCTTGGGTATAAGGCAAAAGCAGGTATTGTTCTCTTAAGGCAGCGTGTGACTAAGGGAATGCACGTGCGAGCTCATGATCTTGGTGGTCGTCGAAGCAAGCATGCAAGCGAGCGGATGAACCTAAACTTGAACTATCAAAGCATTGCCCAGCGTAGAGCTGCGGAAAAATTTGCCAATCTCGTAGTGCTGAATTCTTACAAGGTAGGAGAGGATGGTCAGCTCATATGGTTTGAAGTGATCCTCGTGGATCCAAGGAACCCGTCAGTTATGGCAGACCAGACTCTTGGTGCGTTCGCGAAATCTGCACAGCGTGGTCGTGCACTACGTGGCCTTACCATGGCAGACCGTCGCAGCAGGGGACTCTTAAGTAAGGGCAAGGGTGCTGATAAGCTTCGGCCGAGCAAGACTGCGAACTGGAAGCGCCGCAATACCTCGTATCTTGAGAGGGAATCCCGACGATTTGTGCGGTAGAGTCATCCAGGACATACGGATTGCACTTCACAAAATTATAAATAGAAGTTAGTCCGGCCTCTCGTGGGGTGATTGAGGAATGGAGGATCCGGGCGTAGAAGAAGATATGGATGAGTTCTATGAGAGTATTGCTCCAGATCAGGAGTCGGATTATACAGAAGACTTTTTCCTGGAAGACGATGAAGTGGATGAGGTCAACGAGGAATCCCCCGATTCGTATGATGACGGCGAGTGATTGTAGATTCTTTCATGTGAAAATTTTTATACTTCACCGAGTGGGATACTGGCGGGGTAGGGAATGCTAGAAATTCAGAACAAGATTACGATCGTAAAGGTCCGTCATCCAAAGCGTAAAGACCTAAATGACCAGCTTCAGTTTCTAGGATCATCGCTTGGATTATTTAACTCCCGCGACAAGGATCGTTCCATGTTCAGGATATTCATTGAGCTTCTGAAGGTCGCTCGGCGCGATAAGGGATTGTCATCCGATGAACTCGCTTCCCAGCTCAAGCTGACAAGAGGCACGGTTATTCACCACTTAAATAAGCTGATGGAATGCGGGCTTGTCCTGCGCTCGGGAAACAGCTATCACTTGAGGGAGAGCAGCTTGCGTTCCGTCGTTGATGAGGTCGAGAAGGATCTTGGTCGGACACTTCAGGATGTTAAAGTAGTCGCTCGAGAAATTGACGGATGGCTTGAGATGTAGGGTACGAGGCGGAATAGTTTATCTTAGATCGTCTACATTAATCTCAAATCAACGAAATTCGCAAGCTTAATATACGGGCGAGAATTCTCAAATGTGTTCCAGAACATGACAGAAGACCAAGAAAAAAATAGGGAAAACAGCACAACAAGTGATGAACGGGTGCGCGAGCTCACAGATACTCTGCAGCGGCTTCAGGCAGATTTTGAAAATTATGTTAAGCGATCACAGCAAGAAGTAAGCGCCCATGCCGAATATGCGAATGCGCGGTTGCTGGAAAAGCTCCTCCCGGTCCTTGACAGTTTCGAGATGGCAATCGAACGGCAAGAAGCGAGCGTAGATCTCGCTCGAGGTCTCGAGATGATTTATGCCCAGCTTTGGGGTATCCTTGAAAAGGAGGGTTTGCGCCCGATTCCCACGGAAAACCGTAAGTTCGATCCGTATTTTCACGAGGTTCTGCTCATCGTTGAGGGAACTGATGAAGGAAGGATTGTAGAATGCCTCCAGAAGGGGTACATGTTCAAGGAAAAAGTGGTAAGACATGCGAAAGTCAAGATACTGAGGAAGAAAATATGCCAATCCGAAAAGCCAAGCCCGACGAATGGTTGTTAGTAGTCGACACCGCAAAGAATCTCTTTCCTTTCGAGCCTCTTCTCCTGAAGAGTAAAGAGGAGATAGTTGCGGATATCAAGAGGGAGAACGCTCTCGTCGTTGTCGCGCAGGATGCGAAGATTGTTGGGGGCTTGCTTGCATACAAGACATGTGTCGGAAAGAACTGCCATGCGCGGATAAAATGCTTTTTCGTCCAAAAGGACGCGCAATGGAAAGGAACCGAGGCGGAGATGTTGCTTTCGGCGGAGAATTGGATCGGCGAAGGTAAGGTTGAGATCGTTATTGCAGACAACCAAAAGGTGTTCTGTGGGACGAAGGATAAGAATGATGAAGAGTTTTTCAAGACCTTGGGGTACAAGAGAGAAGGATTCCTCACGGACCATTATGCAAAAGGCGTGGGGGCAATTGTCCTTGGAAAACATTTAGGATAGCAAACCAGGTGAACAAGAATGGCAGAACAAGCTGAAAAGATCCAGATGAGCATTAATGAAGGCGAGCCTTTTTTCGCCCACGAAATGAGTATTAACTTCAATCCCACGCAGATCATTCTCGATTTCAAGTGTATTACGCCTCGTGTGGATCCAAGGAGCCATAAGGCGCCAGTCATCCATGTGAAACATAATGTGGTGATGGTTGATCCGTTCCACGCTAAGCAAGCGCTGGAGCTTTTGGAGAAAGTGCTCAAGAATTATGAGCAGGAGTTTGGAAAAATTCAGAAGCCGAAGGCGATCGCCGTTGCTGAGAAGCGCTCGAAGAAGAAACCCGAGCTTGAGGCTCAGAGCCGGCCTGAATATTTCGGCTAAATGGAGGTATAACTATGGCAAAAGAAAAAATAATTGGTATCGATCTTGGAACAAGTAACAGTGCTGCGGCAGTATTGCAGGCAGGTAAACCGGTGATTATTCCCAGCGCAGAAGGAACGTCACTCTATGGGAAGGCTTTCCCAAGTGTTGTGGCATTCTCAAAAGATGGGCAGATGCTCGTCGGTGAACCAGCCCGTCGTCAGGCAGTGTCAAATACGGAGGGAACCATTCTTGCGGCAAAGCGCAAGATGGGCCAGAACTTTAAGTACAAAGCCCACGGTAAGGAATACACTCCTCAGCAGATCTCGGCATTCATCCTACAAAAGATCAAGCGTGACGCTGAGAAGTTCATCGGGGAGAATATTACGAAAGCGGTGATTACTGTCCCAGCATACTTTGATGACAGTCAGCGCCAGGCAACGAAGGATGCGGGAACTATCGCAGGTCTTGAGGTCGTGCGTATTATCAATGAGCCGACAGCGGCGTCGCTCGCATATGGGCTGGATAAGTCCCATCAGGAGCATAAGATTCTGGTGTTTGACTTTGGTGGCGGTACGCTTGATGTTACCATCATGGAGTTTGGTGAAGGTGTCTTTGAGGTGAAGTCAACGTCGGGAGATACACAGCTAGGTGGTACTGACATGGACAATGCGCTCATCAAGTTCGTGATCAAGGACTTCAAGGACAAGGAAGGGATTGATCTTTCCGAGGATGATACGGCTATGCAGCGTGTGCGTGAAGCTGTTGAGCGCGCGAAGATTGAGCTATCGACAGTGCTTGAGTCCGAGATCAACCTTCCGTTTATTAGCGCGACAAGTAAAGGTCCCAAGCACCTGCAGATGAAGCTTTCGCGCGCGAAGCTCGAGCAAATCGTAACGCCGATCATTGAGCGCTGCCGTGCCCCTGTTGAGCAGGCGGTGAAGGATGCAAAGATCAGTATGAAAGGAATTGATAAGGTAATCATGGTCGGAGGTCCGACGAGAATGCCGATGGTCCAGAAATTTGTCAAGGACGTTATCGGCAAGGATCCTGAGGGCGGCGTTGATCCGATGGAATGTGTCGCAATGGGCGCAGCGATCCAAGGAGGAATACTTGCTGGTGAAGTGAAAGACGTGCTCCTGCTTGACGTAACTCCATTGTCGCTCGGTATCGAGACACTTGGCGGAGTCTCAACAACCCTGATCCAGAGGAATACCACGATTCCGACGAAGAAGAGCCAGATATTCAGCACGGCAACTGACAATCAGCCTGCGGTAACGATCAATGTGTTGCAGGGCGAACGACCCATGGCCGCGGACAACAAAAGTCTTGGCCGCTTTGACCTTGTGGGTATTCCTCCAGCGCCGAGGGGTATACCGCAGATCGAAGTGACGTTTGACATTGATGCGAATGGTATCGTGAGTGTTTCGGCAAAGGACCTCGCGACAAGCAGGGAGCAGCGGATAACGGTGACTGGTTCAAGCAATCTCACGAAGGATGATATTGAACGCATGCGAAAGGACGCTGAGTCCCACGCCGATGAAGATAAGAGGCGCCTTGAGGAAGTTGAGGTTGTGAACCAGGCAGACACGCTCGTGTATACAACTGAGCAGCTCTTCAAGGACATGAAGGATAAAGTGGACGACGGAAAGATGAAGGATGTGCAGTCTGATCTTGACGAGCTCAAGAAGCTTTTGGCTGAAGAGAAGAAGGACGTTTCAAGGATCAGGGACCTTAAAGATAAGGTAAGCAAAAAGATCCAGGATTTGTCCACTGAACTCTATCGCAAAGCTGCAGAAGAGCATCAATCCTCGCAAGCGAAGGGCTCAAAGAAGAAAGGAGAGAAAGGCGAGAAAGTCGTTGATGCTGAGGTTGTGGATAACGAAGAAGGCCAGGATGAGAAAGACTGAAAGCGTGCGGATATTCATCCTGTCTGATGATGGCAGGATGCGAGTGATGAGTCAAGATCCGAAAGATTTTGGCTGTTCGCTTTCAGCGACGATACCTTTCGGCGTAGAGCCTGCAACTGTGGCTGAAAACCTCCTCGCTCGTGAAGATTGCGATCCAAAGGAACTTTTTTTTCTTTTCCATAATGGAAGGGAAGCGGTGTATGCCGGGCATGGTGAGCCGAGAAGTGGCCAATTGTGGATCTCACAGCGGGAGTTAAGTCAAATAAGGAAGAATCCAAGCGTTAACGTGAACAAGGGATTTGCGAGGGCATTAATAAAATATGAGCGCATGAAAGGTTTGCATCCGTCGAGGGAGCAGTGTCTCGACATCCTTCAGCAAAACCACATATCCGCTGAGGTGATCGCTCATAGTAAGCAGGTGTGCCGTGTTGCCCTCAAGGTCGCTGGTGCTTTGCAGCGTAAAAAAAAGATGAGGGTCAACCGTCGGTTGCTTGAGGCAAGCGCCCTGCTTCATGACATCATGAAGATGCACGCGCACGATCACGAGATCGCCGGGGCATTGGTGCTCAGAAGGTGCGGTTTCCCCCTCATAGCGGAAGCCGTGAAGACTCACGGATTGCATGGTTTTAAAAAGCACCCACCTGTAACGTGGGAGCAGAAGATTATTTTGTATTCCGATAAGCGCGTTGATTGGGACCAGATCGTGAGTGTGGAGAAGCGATTTGAGGAGCTTGCGAAGAGATACCCAAAGACCAGAGCGAGTGAGCGCAAGGCTGAGTACGAGTTCGTGAAAAAAATTGAAATGGAGCTTGGGATGAACAATGGCTGACAAGGATTATTACCAGACTCTTGGTGTGGACAGAAATGCGTCGCGTGATGAGATAAAAAAAGCGTACAAGAGGCTCGCGAAGAAGTACCACCCCGACCTAAATAAGGAGGATCCGAATGCCGAAAAGAAGTTTAAAGAGGTTAATGAGGCGGCTGCGATCCTTGCTGACGACGAAAAACGCAAGCAGTATGACCAGTATGGTTCTGAGGGGGTGAATCTCGGCGGAGGTTTTGACTTCCGCGACTTTGCAAACTTTGGCAATTTTGATTTTGATGACATCTTTGATACGTTCTTCTCTCAGGGGTTTGGTCGCCAGCCGCGCTCGTCTTTTCAAACGGCAGGCTCTGACCTCCGCTTCGATATTGAGATTTCTCTTGAGGAGGCATCGGAAGGTGTGACAAAAACGATCGTACTCCCGCGGGAAGTCCCGTGCAAGACGTGTGATGGCACCGGTGCTGAGAAGTCTTCTGATGTTGTGACATGCTCGCAGTGTGGAGGCCAAGGAATTGAACGACGGACGAGAAGGACTCCTTTTGGTGTTTTTGCGACAACTGCCACATGCTCGCAGTGCAAGGGTACTGGTCGGGTGATCGCGCATAGGTGCGGAACATGCGCGGGTGCCGGCGCCGTGCAGGACAATTCAAAGATCGAGATAAGGATTCCTGCTGGTGTCGAGCAGGGCACGAGACTGCGGATCGCAGGTCAAGGCGACGCGGGCGAGCATGGCGGCCCAACCGGGGACTTGTATATCGTCGTGCACTTGAAGGCGCATAAAGTATTTGAGCGGAATGGAAACGACCTGTGGATCACGGTTCCTCTCTCAGTTTCAGAAGCTGTGCTTGGGTGTGACATGGAAATCCCCCTCCTCAAGGGTAAGACAAAGATTAGTATTCCTGCGGGAACTCAGCCCGGAACAGTGTTCAAGCTGCGTGGGAAAGGTCTTCCAAGCCTGCATAGTGATAGCTCGGGTAACTTGAATGTCCGCGTGACTGTTGATATTCCAACAAAACTGAGTAAACGCGAGAAAGAGATCTATAAGGAGCTTGATAAGCATCCGAAGAAAAGCTTTCTGGAGAAGATAATGTCCTAGTATAGGGGAGTGACTTCTCCTTCAATAGATTTATAAAATGTTCTGGCATCATGAGCGCGATGGAGCAGAAGATTCCTCTCGTGGATTTGCGCGCGCAATACCTCTCGATTAAGGATGAGGTAGACAAGGCGATCCATGATGTCATTGATAGTTCTGCGTTTATCAACGGACCGTTCCTGAAGGACTTTGAGAAGGATTTTGCTGCATCATGCAATAGGAAATATTGCATTGGTGTTAGCTCAGGAACCTCGGCGTTGAAACTTGCCCTGCAGGCTCTTGGTGTCAAGACAGGTGATGAAGTGATCACGGTTCCAAACACATTCATCGCGACTGTTGAGGCCATAACAGAGATTGGAGCAAAGCCTGTCTTTGTGGATGTTGAGTATGATTCCATGAACATGGATCCAGGGAAATTGGAGTCTGCGATCACAAAGAGGACGAAAGCGATTCTTCCTGTTCACCTCTATGGCCAAGCTGCAAATGTCAAGGAACTCTCTGAGATTGCGCGCAAGCATGGTCTGGTGATTCTTGAGGACGCAGCGCAGGCGCACCTTGCTGAGCATCATGGGAAAAGGATTCCCTACGCAGGGATTGCTGCATTCAGTTTTTATCCTGGAAAGAATCTTGGTGCATACGGCGATGCTGGTTGCGTGGTGTGTGACGACGAAAAGATTGCTCTTACTATTCGCCAGCTTGCAAATCATGGCCGCGGAGAAGGGGAGAAATATTTGCACCACAGGGAGGGATTCAATCATCGCATGGACGCGCTGCAGGCAGCGATCCTTCGTGTGAAGCTTCGTCATCTGAATGAGTGGACAGAGAAACGCAGGCGTCATGCTGAAGAGTACAGAAAATTGCTTGGTGAAATATCAGGGATCACTCTTCCGGTGGAGTCTCTGGGGAATAAGCATGTGTATTACGTCGAGGTCCTGAGAGCAAAGAACCGTGATAAACTCCTTGCTCATTTGAGGGAAAGGGGTGTTGAAGCTCAGATCCATTATCCTATTCCACTGCATATGCAGCCAGCATTCGCCCATCTCAACCTAAGGAAGGGCATGTTTCCCGTCGCGGAGCGTTCTGCTGAGGAGATCCTTTCAATTCCTATGTTTCCTGAACTCACGGTTGAGCAGATGAATCGTGTCGCTGCCGCTGTCGAGGAGTTCTATGCCTAAACCGTACAAAGCATTCTTTCCAGAGTTCTGGTCGGCGCATGAGAGAGTCTGGACATTGCCAAAAAAGCAAAGTTTACGAAGGCTGCTGCTTCACGATACCGAATTTGACAGTGATGGAATCATATTCGTGAGATATAGGTTTCTCGAGGGCGGGGGAAAAGAGTATGTACCCATTCGGATCATGCAGCATGCGCTTCGTTTCTATAATGAGTGGATGAGCACCCATGATGCAAAGAAGCGTGTCCAGTTTGAAAAGTATGCAGAGTGGCTAATCCATCATGCTGTCGTGTCGGATTGGAGGGCGTGCTGGCCGCATAAGCGTCCCATGAAGCTCGCAGGATACAGATTCTCCGGATCCTGGATTGGATGTATGGATCAGGGTTTTGCACTGTCTGTCCTCCTGAGATACCACTCCCTACAGACGGATAAGAAGAAGAAAGCGCGCATTGCCAGCATGATGAAAGGGATTGTAAACACGTTTGGCCGTACGGTTGAGCACGGCGGGGTTCGTGACGAATCTGATGGCGTCTGGTTTGAGGAGTTTGGCGCTGTGGAGCGCGCGCACGTGCTGAACGGATTTATGTACGCCCTGATGGGGTTATATGAGTACGCGTCGTATTCAAAGAGTATGGACGCGAAGCGATTTTTTAATGAGGGAATCCGTACGCTGGAAAAGCAGATTCAGCGATTTGAGACGTCGCTTGGGCCGATGAGATGGACAAGATACGACTCAAGAAAGTTAGGGTATGCCGGATGGCATTATCATGGTGAAGTGCATGTTCCCCAGGCAAAAATTTTATACGAGATCACCGGCAGGGAATTCCTGTTATCTGCCCATAAGAGATGGCTGAAGTGGTCTGACGACTTTGGGATGTATGCCCGTGTTCTTGACCCGTTTCTGCTTGGACTGCAGAAGCTGCGTGGTATTCTTGGATTGTAAGGTTCTGAGGAAGAATCGATGGAGCATGGCCAAGGAGTCTAGATGACTTCAAAGACGTAGTAGGTTTGTGCTGCGCGTGTCATCATGAAGTGGCCGCTCGTACCGATAGATTGGAGATATGAGGTGATTTCTTCTCCAGTCATGTTGCCCGTCGGTGGAAGCAGTGTCGCATCAACCATGAAGTAGGGGATGCCTTGCGTTTTCATGAATGTTGCAATCTCCATAGGTGTTCTATCGCGTATGGTTGCGCGGTACTGCTGGATTTCTGGGCACCATTCGCAGCTGTACTTATCGTATCCGATGACACGGAAGTTGAATCGCGTGGGGGTGAGTATCTTGGAATCGCGCGGAAGATTGTAGAGCCAGGAATAATCTTCAAGCTCCGTTACGTCGTGGAATCCCTGTGATGCCATCCAGTATGAGGTGTTGACTTCATATTTGACCAGGCCAGATGTGAAAAATGCTCCGATGACAACCGCGATGAGAAGGAAGAGCGGGCTGATGCTCGTCTTAGAAATCCGCTCATGAAGGTAGGAGTATCCTTCTGCTGCAAGGAGCGCTGCAGGTACGGCGAGGATCATCCACCACCGGAATGCGAATAAGCCGATTGGTAGATGAAATGTCTGGACGTTGACTCCAAGAAAACTGACAACAAAGACGAGGAGAAGCGGCCATGCGTATGTGTACTTCCATGAGATGCAGTACCAGAGACATAAAGAGATGCCAAGAATACCAAGAATGCTTAGGACAATTCCTATGCCTATCGGATTATTGATGAGGTTATCTGGTGTTGCGATGAAGAAATCTGCGAAGGTGTAGGGACGGGATCCCGATCCCGTCTGTGGATCAAAGAACGATCGGAATGCGTGGTATGCCTTTTGTATGAATGATACTTCTGCGGCGTCCTGTGGTGGTTCAGCAACTACATCGATGGATGTGGAGAATCCCACGTCCCATGCACCCTCGACACCTCCATACCTTGCGAACTCAAATCCCCACCAGCTCATCGAGAGGAGAACACCGATGATGGCAACGCCAAGTGTTTTCCAAAGTATTTTTTTCGCTGCGAGTGTTTTTCCAAGCCAGTAGACGAAAAGCAGCAAGACAATCTTGACTCCCCCGGTAGGAGTTGTCAACATGAACGATGAGATTGCCACAACTGCTGGTATAAGCCAGCTGGATTCGTCGAAGTATTTTTCATACGCGTAGAGTCCCGCTATGAGCATGCCTGGCACGAGCGCGTGACTCCAGATGAAGTGGCTTAATGTTGCAGGTATCATTGCGTACGCAAATGCGGCAAAGAGTGCCTTTGTTGAGTTATGAAAGATGAGTTGTGCCAAGTAGAAAATAAAAAGAACGGGGAGGGTCACAATCAAAGCATTGAAGAACTTGAGGGTCCAATTAAGGCTTGGACTTGTCTGGTGAAGAATGCCAAGGATTGCATCATAGGTTGCGGGGTATGGATCAAAGTATGAGGGGAATCGTGCGTCCGGATTGTGCAGAATCGTGCGTTCGTACCGTATGTAACTCGCGCTCGTTGCGTGCTTCCAGGGATCGCTGTCTTCAAGCCAGTCATACTTGAATGCGCCGTGATGATACATGAAAAAGGTGAGGAGCACGAGGGAGATGAGCGTAAGATGTATGATGTTTCTCTTCGTCATGGCAAACTTAGGTAGCGTTACTTTGAATGTTTTTTTCCGTAGATCTCTGATGAGATCGTAGACCGGGATCACGATACAAAGGAGAGCGAGGACGCGCCAGTCGATCAGAAATCCGTTGTGAAAAGGGTATTGGATAATCTCAAGAATGACGAAGAGTATGGGCATCGTCGCAAATCCAATCATGAGATTGATGAAAAAGCGGTCAAGTCCAGATTCCTCCTTCTTTGACCAGCGTGTGATACTGTATCCAAGTCCCCAGAGGTAGAGGAAGAAGAGAATGATGGTGAAGATGCTCGCGCTTGGCCCCATGCTCCTAGGTGATGGGGAGGGCATTTATATTTCTATTCATCATAGTAGTCATGCCCTGGGCAGAGTATTCTGTATTTTAGCTCGGCAAGATGCATGAGGCTAGTATTCATGCTGCCCGGGACTGATGTTGGAAGATCAGTTCTTCCGATAAGTTTGGCATTGAAGATAGTATCCCCTGAGAAGAGAACGCCTTCCTTCTTATAGAAGAGGCAAATTGATCCTTTAGTATGCCCTGGTGTAAGGATCACATCAAAGAGATCATCGCTCGCTATGGGATTGAGTGGTACATTGAACATACCCGCAATGTCAGGCCGAAGAACGGTATCCTCAGGTGTCCTAGCAAAGGACTCAATTTCTTCTCTTGATGCGAAAAATGTTGCGTTTGGGAAGAGGTCAAAATTGCCAATGTGGTCGTAATGGAGATGTGTAAATATGACTTTTCCGACGGTGGAAAGGTCTACGATTCCCCCAAGAAAGGTGCTAACAGTCCTGCGTTCCGCGCGTTCTCCAGTGTCGATAATGATTACTGGATCTTCGAGGATTGCGTAGATGTTGCTCCCTGCGATCACTTTGCGAACATGGGGACTAATACGAAAAACTTTTGATAATTTTTTTGTCATGGAGATAGTACACCGATGCCATTCCGGCGAAGAAGATGATGAGCATGATCCACCACTTCCCCCGTGGTGACCCAAGGAGGTATCCAATGATGAACCCAATGAGCACGATTGCCCATGAGAACCGAAGGTTGTGCCTTGTGCGCCACCAGAGTTTTCCACCGAGCATTCCGCAGATGAAGAATATACTGTACGTGAGGAATGGCGATGGGTAGCTGAGTACTGCGATCAAAAAACCAAGGAGGGCAAGAAGGATTGCGAAATATTCCACCCAATTTTTGGCAAGATCTAGTTCTGGCAGATTGACCATTTACTTGACCTCCACGCGGACATAGAAGAGAAGCCACGCAAGTCCGCCGATAAGGATGGCAAGCACGTATGAGTAAAGCCCAAGCCATGCAAGCACGGCGTAGCCTGCAAATGCTCCGAAGAGGAATGCGTAGATGAGTCTAGAGTTGAAGAGTACCCTGCTTCCGTCGAGTGGAGGTATGGGAAGGAGGTTGAGTGCCGCAAAGAGGAGGTTGTAGACAAAATATCTGTCAAGCCAAAGGTTGGAGTTTGCAAAGAACCAGATGTTTATCTGCTTGAGGAACGTACCAAAGAAGATGTTCGCAAGGCATCCCATGAGTGCTATCATGGCAACAGGAAATGTGTTGATGCCATAGCGGAAGTAGAAAAGCCTTCCGACCTCCAAGTGATGGACGATGAATCCTCCTGGGATGAGGAGCAGAACATTTCCGTTCGTGATAAGGCATGCGATGACGGCAGCTCCAAGCCCAAACCACCAGATTTGGTACTCAACTTGAAAACCCACCTTGATCGCAAGGAGCCGGTATCCGAGTTGGTGGACGAGCACAGTTGAGACAACCATGATAAGAACAAGCAGCATATTGGAGAACCAGTGGGCAAATTGAAAACTCTCTGATCGGTCATTGAACGCTGTTATGAATGTAAGCACAGCGATTGTGATAAGCAGAGCCTTTTGCTCCGGTCGTGTGAAGGGGAAGTACTTTTTAACATTGTACCAGTAGCTCCGCATGAGGCCTTCCATGGTTTGTTCGTATAAAAAGCTTTCCTCAGTTCAAGCGAAAGAATTAAAACATGTTGAGACTCATGGTGATGTATGAAACTCCTCCTCTTTACGGATATCCACAATAGCGCTAAGGCGTTTGACAAGGTTCGCGAGAAAGCCTCCCACGTGGATGTGGTCGTGTGCGGCGGTGACATCTCAATGTTTGGTCATGGGATGAAGCCGATGCTGAAAAACCTGTCCGCCCTAAAGAAGCCCGTCGTGATCATTCCAGGTAACCATGAGGAGTTCAAGGATTTTGATCATGCGTGTGCAAAGCACGCAAATATATATAATGTCCATCGGAAGACACTTTTTATCAACGGGCTATATTTCCAGGGGTACGGCGGCGGTGGTTTCTCATTCAAGGATCAGGAACTTGAGGATCTTCTCCCAAAATTCCTCCGCGATCGACCACAGGGTGCAAAGCTCGTGTTTCTCTCTCATGCTCCCCCGTATAAGACAAAACTTGATCCGGTATGTGGGGAACCTGCTGGAAGTAAGTCCCTACGGTGGCTGATTTCCAAGCTGAATCCTGACGTTGTGGTGTGCGGTCATCTTCATGACAATTTTGGTACGGAAGACAAGCTGGGTAGTGCGTTCGTGATTAATCCAGGACCAGAGGGCAAGATTATTTCACTGTGATATAGACAACTTGGTTTCCTGCTTGCGTGATTTCCCTTCCATGGACATCCATCATGGTTCCAGATGGTGCTTTCGACGCTTGTGTGGTCACGTAGACTTTTCGATCATCGAAGGTAAATTCGTACAAACCAGCCTCGACTTTTCTCGCGTGAGTGAAGTGATCAAGTGTTGTGATCATTGTGCTGATGATATCCTGCCTAGCATGCGCATTCTGCTCCTCGCCAAGAAAGATTACGTCCGCGCCGGCTGAGAACGCCTCAGCATAGGGTATGATAAGAGATTCTGTGTCTCCGCTGCTGGGAAGTGTACGGGTTATCCATATGATATCATGACCGGGAAAGGCTGCGCGGAATGATGATACGCCAAGGTCTCCTGCTGAATCATATGACTGAAGATTGGATATATCGAATGTTCTGTCGTTGTAGACATCCTTCCAGTAGGTGATGATATCGTCGGTGATGCCAGGTATTGCTGAGTGCAAAAGCTCGCAATCTGCGCACGCACGTTTCATGCCGTCATGGGTGGCTTTGATCATTTCTCGGTATTCTTCCCTGCTTCCGGCAAAGAAAGTGACAACCTCGCTGTGGATCTCTGGTCTATCGTAGAACTCCCATTGCTTGAGGGGATATATGAGTCCTGGCATGTCCTCTCTGCCATCCCCATCATACCTCTCAACTGTCGTCATGACGAATTCTGTGTATTGAGTGAGGTTGCATGGAGCGCATCGGTCCGTCGGCAGGTAATAGTCTTTCTGGCGCTTGATGAAGATATCGTATTCAGACGCTTCGCAAGCTGGTACTGCTTTTGGTCTGCATACTGTTTGATCGATGCGGTTGAGTGGCCAGATCTGTGGGATAATTATTTTGTTCATATCCTGGGCTCGCCTTACCGCATCATCGCTTTGCGAGAATTCGTACGATCCCTTAACAAGTTCGATTTTCTGCCATAGAAAATTTCCCGGATACTGCCGAAGATATCCTCCGTTGTTTATCGTAAAATTGCTGTTGTTGAGCTGTTCGAGTTGCACCCATCCAAAGTGCGAGCCTACAAGTAGTGCGTAAGGCGTGTGCTCTTGTACCGATGGTTCGGGGGTTGGTGTTCGTAGGTTTGGCAGGGTATACTCTCGCGAGAAACATCCAGTCATGACGACGAGAAAAATGAGCAAGGCAAGCAGCAAGCGCATGCGGAGGGGTCCTTTTGAGAGTTAATAAATCTTCGTACTGACCGGTATCTTTATATGGTTAAAAAGCCAGTGGCAGGATATGCGTTTGAAAGTTATAATGCTGATCACCTTATTGATTCTGCTTTGCTCCTGTGAACCTGCTGACGATTACAAGATTCGAAGAAAAGATGATGGCAGCACGGTTGCGGTTTCGCAAAAACCGATTGGTGATCAGGACGGATTGATAGCCCAACTTAAGGCACAGACTCTGACGATCAAATTATTTCCGTATGTTGTTAAGGCAAAAAAAGGAGAGAGCACTGAGTTTCTTGTTGCAGTCAGAAATGTATTTGACCACGAGGCTCTCTATACTGTCACAGTGCGATGTCTGGATGCGCAGGGTATCGAGGAGGATTTCCATGTTCCTGTTTCAAATATCAAGCTAGCGGCAAACGGTGTGTCTCATGCTGCAATTCCAGTGATACCCGGTCCAATCGCAAAGAACGAAATATATCCCTGTGAGGTTATGGCTTCGGCCGAGGGTGTAGTGATGACAGATAAGCTCTTCATCCAAGTTCTGCCCTAAGTAACCTTTAAATAATGCTCGGAACCCTCAAACGGCATTCGCCTCCGTAGCATA
>CAYVYK010000003.1:0-62376 GCA_964455675.1 uncultured Methanosarcinales archaeon | reverse complement strand
ATTCGCCTCCGTAGCATAGTAGCTATTGCGCAGCCTTGGTAAGGCTGAGGTCGCGGGTGCAACTCCCGCCGGAGGCTTTGGGCTGAAGTATTGAATGAATTTTGATGATGTAGTAAAATGGCACAAAGCCAAGTGATAAGGGTAAAGGAATGTTAGCGGAGTACCATAAGGAACTGCATACCGCGAAGGATATCGCGAAGCTTGCAGGTAAGATGATGATTTCTGGGTTTAGTGAACGTGTTGATTCTGAAACCAAGGCTGATAGAACGATCGTCACAAAAACTGACAAGGCTATTAACGGTATGGTAATCCAGAGTATTCGAGAAGGATTTCCGTCGCATTCGATTATTGGCGAGGAGGAATCTTTTCTAGTGAAAGGTTCTTCTTTTGCCTGGGTGTGCGATCCTATTGACGGAACTCTCCCCTTTGCGCTCGGTATTCCAGTGAGTACATTTAGTCTTGCTCTCGTAAAGGATGGTGTTCCAGTGCTTGGTGTGGCATATGATCCATTCAGGGATGAGATGTATACAGCAGTGAAGGGGCATGGGGCGTTCAAGAATAACGCGAAGATTCGCGTCGATGACAATCTGCAGAGGATACGTAGTCCCATCGGGATATCAATTGGTGAATCCCCGCTGGTGAAGATTGGCCCAGTGATGGGAGACATTGTCAAAGATTATTGGCCGTGGGATATGGGTTCCGTGGTGTATATGGGAGTGCTTGCGGCGTGCGGCAAACTCCAAGGATTGATTTTTCTTTGGCCGCATGCGCACGATGTGGCGGCAATTAAGGTCATTATCGAGGAGGCAGGAGGGATCTGCACTGACCTCAACGGGAATGACCAGAGGTATGATCGGACGACGAAAGGGTTCATTGCTGCAACCCCGTCCATTCATGGTGATCTCGTACGTATTCTGAGGCTCCATCGTAAGTGGTAGTAATCATAATCCCAAAGAGAGTAATTAACCACTGTTAAGGGGGTACATTTCGCAAGTTTTTTAAGCAGATTTGTACTATCGAGGGTGATGGCAGCACAGAAGCATCTATTCACAAGTGAAAGTGTGACAGCCGGCCATCCCGACAAGATTGCTGACCAGATTTCTGACGCGATTCTTGATTACGTCTTGGAGAACGACCCAAGTGGACACGTCGCATGCAATGTATTCTGCACAGGAGCAAATGATGTGGTGATCGGTGGAGAGATCACATGGAAGGGTGGCCTTGATCGCCTACCTGTCGAGCAGATTGCGCGCGACACTATTCGAAGAATTGGATACATTAATCGTGACCTTGGTTTCGCGTATGATACCGTGCACATTCAGAATCATTTAAAAACACAGTCGCAAGAGATTGCCGCTGCGGTCAAGTCAGGCGAGGAGCAGGGCGCTGGTGACCAGGGTATGATGTTTGGTTTTGCGATTGACGAGACGCGCGAGGTAATGCCCTTGCCGATTATGCTTGCTCATCAGCTCGCGCAAAAGCTGCATCTGGTTCGAATGATGGGTGATATCCCACATCTGCGGCCTGACGGAAAAACCCAGGTTACTGTGGAGTACGATGCCGATGGTTCTCCACTGGGTATTGATACGGTTGTTGTTTCTGCTCAGCATAGCCCCCACTTGTCTCAGGAATCGCTTCATGGATATATTATGGCGAACGTTATACGCCCAGTTGCGGGTACATGGCTTCGCCCGGAAACAAAATATTTTATTAATCCTTCAGGGAGTTTTGTCGTGGGTGGACCAGTGGGCGATACAGGATTGACAGGTAGGAAGATCATTGTTGATACATATGGTGGAGGTTCATGTAGGTACCGTGCAGGCCACGGGGGAGGCGCATTTTCGGGGAAGGACCCTTCAAAAGTTGACCGGTCCGCAGCCTACATGGCAAGGTACATTGCGTGCAATGTCGTTGGTGCAGGTCTGGCTAAAGTGTGCGAGGTTCAGCTTGCCTATGCCATAGGAGTCGCGGATCCTGTATCAGTGATGGTGAATAGCTTTGGAACAGCAACGGGGTGTTCGGATGACAAACTTGCAGAGATAGTGCGTAGTGTATTCCCGCTAAAACCCGCTGCGTTAATCGAGCATCTTAGCCTTTGTCATCCTTCTGGTTGGTCATACCGGGACACTGCCACGTACGGACATTTTGGTCGTTCTCAGTTTCCTTGGGAACGTCAGGATAAAATACAGATCCTACAAAAACTCGCGAGATAGTGTTCCGGGTTGGATACAATAAATCTTTTTATACGGAATGTCACTCTCCTATTTTTTTAATGAAAAACGTCATAACAATCCGAGACTTCTCCAGGCATGACTTGGACATGATTATAGCAGAGGCGCTGCAATACAAAGGTAATCGGAGAGCTAGTCGTCCGCTCGAGGATAAAATGGTGGCATCATTGTTCTACCAGCATTCGACGAGGACGCGCGAGAGTTCTGAGATTGCTGCAATAAGGCTTGGCGCGTTTGTTCGTGGTATGGCAGGTCCCGAGGCTTCCTCTGTTGCAAAAGGAGAATGCTTAGAACGTACCGCCCAGCAGTACATTGGATATGGTGCTGATCTTCTCGTGCTGCGTCATCCGGTAGCTGGCTCTGCGAGGCTGATGGCTGATGTATTCAAAATACCAGTTATCAATGGTGGTGATGGGTATAACAGTCATCCGTCACAAACGGCTCTTGATCTCGTCACAATAACGGAGGCGGTCGGAAGGCTTGATGGGATTAAGGTGGCGTTAGTAGGTGATTTGAAGTACGGTCGTACGGTACACTCATTCCTCCACGCGTGTGAGCGTTATGATATTGAACCCTGGCTCGTCGCTCCGGAAATTGTGCAGATGCCTGCCTGGCGCATTCGCGACTATGAGGAGGCAACCGGGAAGAAGGTTGTTCGCACTGATGACCTAAATGAGGCGCTGAGGGCATGCCATGTTGTCTACATGACGCGAGTGCAAAAGGAGTGGTTTGCTGACACAAGGGAAGGCCGCGAGGAGTATGAACGTGTCACGAAATCCTTGCAGCTCACCGCGGATCGTGTGCGTGGCCTTCCGATTGTGATTCTGCACCCCCAGCCGATTTACATGCATCAGCCAGAGATTACGCCTGATGTGCAGAAACTCCCAAACGCATGGTTCGATCAGGAGTCAGCAAATGGTGTTCCAACAAGAATGGCACTGATGGCCCGATCTATTGGTGAAGGTTATGAAGGTATTCCCCGACCAGCTCCTGAGAACAGCTTATGGCAGGATCTTCCGATTCCGGGTGGTGACAAGCGCGGAGAAAACCTCTTGTATCGCCTCGATAATGGCACCCTCATTGATCATCTCGAGCAGGGTGCTGGGATGCGCGTTCTGACACTGCTTGGCTTGCATAAGGAGCGTGACGTGGAGGTTGTTCCGCCGTTTAACATTAGAAGCACCAGGTACGGTCGTAAGGATGTCATTGCTATTCACGGTAAGGAACTGTCGGAGGACGATTTGCAGAGGATTGGCCTAGTGACGACACGCGCGACGATTAATATCATTCAGGATGGTCGCGTGGTGCGGAAGGGTCGCGTGAATGTGCCAGGCGAGCTTCATGGGATTTTGACGTGCGTCAATGACAATTGCATCTCGAACAAGACCGGCGAGAATGCACCCAGTTATTTCACGCTCGAGCGTAGGGACCCGTTGCTGCTGCGTTGTCATTACTGCGAACAGTCGTACACCCGCCCGGAGATCAGGCTGAAGGAATAGCGTCAAGGTCCTCGGTGATCTCAAGTCCGTGCTTCATTCGTACGATTTCAACCGCATGGATGAATGACTGAAGCGCAATGATGTGGAAGCTGTGAGCCCACGCAAGGGGGCAATTATCATTTGGCTTTCCTCCAGAATAGAGTTCTGGAAGTGCTCCATTGACCATGAGTCTATCCAGGGTGAGAAGATATTTCTTTGAGATCCTGAGGTGCTTGAGTGAGTATGGAAGGTCTTCGCTCCATCGTGCCATTTTGTTGTGGACGATGGCAAGCCACGCGATGCCAAGTGGCCACTGCGCTTCATTGCCTTTTGCACTACGAGGATTTGCGTTGAAGTACAGATCTCCCTCGTACCGGATGACGCCACGTTCCCGTAGCAGTTTTCCTTCAACATTTGCGAGGATTACGTCTCGCATGGTCTCGTTAACAATGTTGTATGGCCAGATAAGTGAGAGTTGTGCCATGTCACAAGCCCTCGTCCATGACTCTCTCGGGAGGAGATCCTGCAGTGCCTTTCGTCCTGTATCAAAGTGGCGCTCGGATACAGAAACGATGGATGATAATTCTATCTTGTTCGGATATTTGTAGTTGTAGTATCCATCGTCATACCACATGGTGAGTCCCGCAAATACTGCTCCGATTGAGGAGGAGTGTACTTCGGGCCCCTCTTCCCACATTCCGTAATCAGGATGTGTTTCCCACCGGTACGTGAATAAGTATTGAATGATGTCTTTGATCAGGTCACGTTGCTCGCTCGTCCGCACAACATTATGGCCTTTCTTGATGAGATCGCCAGTCTTATACAGGAATAATCCAAAGACATCAAGCTGGTGGTGCCCCCACTCTGGTGTAAGCTCCTCGAGCGTGTTTGGATGGAATCGCGCGTGTAGTGCCCACTGGTGGGGACGTTTTTTGATTGCCGCGCAGATCTTATGTTTGTATTTCATCATGATCGTCATCACGAGTTCATAGCTCTCAATCATTTCCTCCATATTACCAAGGTACTCGTTTGCGTACGTTGCGTACATGATATCACGGAGCCAGAAGACATTGTAGCGTCCAACACCATTTGGCAGGCCAGGATTAGGAGAAGCAAGGTATCCGCCGTTGATGCGGCGAAGTGTCTGGAGCCTTTTGTATGATTCTTCAAGTCGCTTGCTCTGGTGATGAAGTAGTGAATCTTCTGAGTATTTCACAGAGAATGGGAATGGTATGGAATTTAAAAATTCAGTGCCGTTCGCAGAGAAAAACAATAAATTATTAAACAGGCACTCCTCAAGTGGGACAATGCCACAGGCCGTCCGAAAAGGGGTTCCACAGCAACCGGCGCGTCGTGGAGTGCAAGCGCGTCCCGTGCAGCAAATCCCACGTTCTATTCCAGGGAAGTCTCAGGAAAAACCGCATTCCTATCTGAACATCCCTCTCATTGTTGTCATTCTAGCCGTCGTGATATTCTTGGTGTGGGCGATGCAAACAAAGGAACCCACAACACCAGAACCTACCCCAATACCAACCGTCTCGACGCCAGAGGTAACGATTACACCCCCTCCCCCGGTTTGTGGGAATGGCATGGCGGAAGGAACAGAGCTCTGTGATGGCCTTGACTTTCGAAGTCGGACGTGTGTTTCAGAAGGATTTGTTGGTGGAATGCTTGCGTGCGTGAATTGCCAGATCAGCACCGAAGGGTGCACCCGTGAGGATAGGGGTACATTGATCGTTTCATCCCAACCATCAGCCCAGATATTTGTGGATGGAATCGCATCAGGGACGACTCCTCTGACACTGACTCTGGAACCGGGGGATTACGTGATAACATTGCAGTCGCAAGGTTACCAGTCTTTTGAGGAAACGGTGACTCTATCGCAGGGTAAGACCGTGACACTTCAACCGGTCCTCGAGGAGGTATCAACAAGCACAAAACTCATCATCTTGAGTTTTCCGAATGGAGCGAGTGTCTTCATTAACCAGACATCCTATGGGCAGGCCCCGATGAATATTACCACGCTGCCTCCGGGCGACTACGCAGTTCTGTTCCTTGCCGCAGGGTATAAATTCCGCGGCCAGATTGTGACGCTAACGCCCGGTGAGACTGAGACGGTGTTTGCGGTCCTTTCAAGAAAGTAAGAACAATCTTTAAATAAGATGTATACTGCAAGTGACAACGCTCATGAAAATTGTTGCGCCCATCTCCCTCATTGCTGCATTCGTGCTTCTCGCATTGTCGGTGCTCGCGATCACTCCTGAAGAGCTTGGTCTACCTCAAAGGCTAAGTGTTATCCAGCAATTGGGTCGTCCAATCATCTATGAGGGCACATCCATGCAGACACAATTGGATCTGGAGAATGTATTGATATTCACGCACGAGCCATCTGCAGTGTCACAATTGAGATCGTGGAAGGAGTCGCTTGCTTCTGGTGCATTGACTGCGGTACCTGTGGAGGGAACTCTTGAAGTACTTAATGCGAAGAATTTGATGAGCGTCGAATCTTCGACTGTTAGTCGGATCACGCTCACTGCTTCCGGAGATAATCTTCATCTTGTCCTATTGTTGCCTGAAAGCGCCGTTGGGCCTTTTGATCAGTTATTTTTTCCTTTGAGGCCAAGGAGGGTTATTCAGACAAGCCCAGATCCAATAGTTGAGTTCGTTGGTTCGAAAGATCTCGTAGTTGAGTTCGCGGTTCCTGGACAAATGGACTCGGTGGATTTTGAGAGTATCCATGTGATTGCGTTCCAAGAAAGCTCGGAGATGGACGATGTGGAACAGAAAGCAGTGACGATCGATATCATTGCGACTCCCATGCCTCAGAAGGACGGTGAGGACAACTCGTTATTCGTGATTCTCTCATGGGTGATTTTTGGCATTCTGGTGCTCACTGTGACAGTCTATATTGAGCAGCGAAAAGAGCAATGAATGGGATACGCACGTGATTGCATAGAGATGTTCTCTGATAGTCACGACGGACAGAAAAGTATAAAAACAGCAAAGCCCAACCTCACCGCATGGTTAACGTCGAGATCAATAAGGAACTGGACGACTATATTTCTGCAAAGCGACGAAAACCGCTGATGGCGAATGTTCGTCAGAACATTGCCATGAAGTACAACCGCGTTATGGATAGAGTGAGCAAGGATAAAAACCCTGAGCCTGAGGAGATTACAGTCGATATTGGTAAAGATGCGCCACTTGAGGAGGAAGATTTTGATGAGGATAGGGATTTTGAGGAGATGGAGCAGGAGATCGAAGAGAAACCAACAATCATGAAGCGATTCTCCGAGTGGTTTCACAGTGGGGATACTATGGATGAACAACAAAAACCTAAAGAGGAAAAGTTCGAGGAAGAGCTCGAGGATTTGGAGCGAGAGGAAGAGGAACTTGAGCAGCAGGAATCTGAGATTAAGTCGAAGGAAAATCGTGTTTGGGCGAAAATGGCTTCGCTCTTCTCCCGCAGGATTCCCGAGGAAACCAAGCATCTTGACAGCGAGGTCGGAGACTTAAGGGAAGACATGAGAACTATTGCCAAGATTGCTACAGAGATAATGCAGAAGTTACCTCCCGGAACGTTTAGGGAGTTCAAGAATTCCCACAGGTATGAGGAGTTTGTGAAGATTCTTGAGAGGCATGAGCTCGTAAAAAGAACCGAAGAGAAGAGTGAGAAGATAAATAAGCCAGAAGATAAGAACTCAGATGGAATTAACGTCTTCCGACTTGGGAATTAGGTTCCTTCCTGCCAGCTTGCGAGGTATTTTTTCTGTTCAGGTGTAAGTGTATCGATTGTTACGCCGAGAGTTCTAAGCTGAAGTTCGGCAATATGGGTGTCAATTTCGGGAGGTAGTTGTATGACCTGCGGCTTAAGCCTGCCCTTGTTCTTCACAAGGTACTCGCACGCGAGTGACTGCCCGCAGAATGATGTAGCCATGACTTCGCTTGGGTGACCCTCCGCCGCTGCAAGATTCACAAGTCGTCCTTCGCCGCAGAGATAAATGCGTTTGCCGCCAAGGGTGTACTCATCGAGAAATGGGCGTATTCTTCTTCCTCGTGCTGCTTTTGATAGCCCTTGAACGTCGATCTCGATGTCAAAGTGTCCCGAGTTTGCGACGATTGCGCCTTCCTTCATAGCTTGCATGTGTTGGACCGTGATGACATGTTTGTTTCCGGTGACTGTGATGAAGATATCGCCGATGGGTGCAGCCGTTTTCATGGGCATCACACGAAATCCATCTAGATGCGCCTGTAGAGCGCGGAATGGCTCAACTTCGGTGACGATAACATTTGCCCCAAGTCCTTTTGATCTGAGTGATACTCCTTTGCCGCAGCTGCCATACCCTGCAACCACCACAGTCTTTCCGGCGAAGAGGATGTTTGTCGCGCGGAGTATTCCATCGATCGTGCTCTGTCCGGTTCCATAGTAATTGTCGAGGAGATGTTTTGTGTTGTTGTCATTCACCGCTATGATTGGGTACTTGAGTGCCTTGTCTTTTTCCATTGCTTTTAGCCTGATGATGCCGGTTGTTGTTTCCTCGCATCCGCCAAGAAGGGCTGGAATGAGCGATGTGTGTTTTGCATGGATTTCTGAGACGAGGTCGCAGCCGTCATCAATTGTGATATGAGGTTTGAAGTTGATGATATTGGTGAGATACCGGTAGTAGTCCTCGTGGGTTTCGCCCTTGTACGCATATACTTGTATTCCTTCTTCTGCGAGCGCTGCAGCAACATCATCCTGCGTGCTGAGCGGATTGCAGCCAGTGATGGCTATGCTTGCGCCTCCCGCGATAAGTGTCCGTACGAGCACGGCAGTCTCTTTGGTAACATGAAGTGCCATACCGATGCGGACGCCCTTGAGAGGTTTTTCTTTGGTAAAGCGCTTCTTGATTTCTAGGAGCGCCCCCATATGTGTCTCGGCAAGTTCGATGTTGAGCTTTCCCTGCTGTGCTAATCGTAAGTCTTTGACTTCATAGTTTGTTCCATTGTCCATAGAGTATCACGGCTCTGGGGGTAGTACTGGACAATTTATATAATTTTTGACAAATATACAGAAGAAATGACAGTAATTACTTCAATATGATGGATAATTTCCATATATATTTATAAATGAGTATGACTATTTTTGAGCGGGTAATTCATTATCCGAATATCGCACCATGGAACGCAAAACATGGATGACATCGACCGAAAGATCATTGGAGTGCTGCGTGGCAACGCACGAGCGACAAGCAAAGAGATCTCGCAATTCACTGGAGTGCGGCCATCCACGGTTCATGCTCGTATTCAGAAGCTCATCACGCAAGGAACGATCCGTCGTTTCACACTCGAGCTTGACGATTCAAAGGTAGGGAAGGATTTTGTGGGATTCATATTCCTGACAACGAGAGAAAATCTTCCACCGTCCACATTTAATCATCCGTTCATCCATGAGGTGTTTGGTATTACCGGCGAGTACGATATCATGCTGAAAGTGAAGTGCAAGGACGTGAACGAATTCAATGCATTCCTGCTTGACTTGCGCAAGAACAAGATGATTGTAAAGACGCTTAGTGAAGTGGCAACCATCAAGATCAAGGAGGTACTCTGATGCTCATTTCTGAACTGGAACATCTTCACACCCCCAACAATACACGATATGCTGAGGATGTTCCAGTTTTTTCTTTAAGACTGACTGTACTTTTGGGCTGATTGTAAGTAGGGACTAATAGCAACCACGTATGACCAGTATTGACGATGGCGTAAAGAAATTATCTCTATGAGTACCGGCAGCGTCACTTCATATAGCGCGCAAGAGGCGCGGGTATCTTGATCCTTCGAAGTCTAGGCCCAACTTGTGACACGACTTGGCCTGCAATTGATGATGCCAGCGCTCCAGCTTTGTCCATGGGCATGCCTCGGAGCAGACCGTAAAGAATGCCTGCTGCATAACTATCGCCCGCTCCCGTTGTGTCAACGACTTTCGTTTTGACTGCTGATACCTGATAAATCCTTCCGTCGTGATGGATCATGGATCCCTTCGCGCCGAGTTTTAGGACGGCAGTTGGAGCGTATGTTGACAGTGCATGGAGTTGTTCTTCATATCCTGCTTTTTTTGTGAACGCTGCTGCCTCTTCTTCATTGACGAAGAGAACATCAACATGCTGGCGCACGATTCTTCGGAGGTGATCAAGATTTCTTTTCACGAATGTTGGATCGGCAAGATCCAGGCTGATGATGCAGCCGTGTTCTCGTGCGTACTCAATAGAGTCAAGCGCGGTGTCACGGAGCGGCGACTGATCGAGTTGGTACGCTGTCACATGAAAGTATTTACTCGCCGCAATGTCGTCAAGTGGCACTTCTTCTGTGAGGAGATTGTTGCTCGCTCCAAGGTGGATGACAAATCTGCGCTCAGCATCGGGCGTAACAAGTGCAATCACGCATCCAGTTTTTTCGTTCGAGAGGACAAGACGAGATCCAACTCCGGCCTCTTTGAGACTATCGTGAAAAAGTCCTCCAAATTCGTCCTGGCCTGCGCGTCCGCATAAAAGAGTCTTGCATTTCAATTGGGAGAGCGCAACCATCGTGTTTGAGGTTGAATCCCCAGGGACATAGGTGACATTATTCGCGCCGATCTTGGAAAGGAGATCTGAAAGTTCCACATCGGTAACGGAATGGTGCCCGTGCCTGTAGGGTAACCGCCGAACAAAGGCATAGTCGACCTTCGCGATCGCATCAACCATAGGACTCCCGAGGCCGAAAAAATCGTATTTCTTCATCTTGAGCGCTCATACTGCCTTCTGCTTTTATATTTTTCTGGGCGGGACGATCACCATCCAAAGGTTCTTAAACATGGAAGACCAATTGATCGTGCATGAGAGGACGGAAAGCTCAGCTGGCATTGGTGCTGATCCTGGTGGCCGTATTGATTATCGCGCTCTTTGTCTATATATTCTATGCAAAGCGTGATGCAACTGACGTTGGACAGCAGATCTTTGGTGCCTCAACTCCTCCCTTGCTTGAGGCAAGGATTACGGATTTTGTGAAGTCTTGCCTTGTCCGTGAGAGTATTCCAGTCATCCATGGTGTGACAGAACATGGGGGCTCCCTCGCGCCTGATGGTCATTTGTATTTCAGGGAGGTTAAAGTAAATACCTTATGCCGCGCAACCGCTGATGGTTGTGAGAACATGTTGTTAACAAAGGGTGAGATTGAACGAGAACTTGAGCAAGGCATCCTTCCTCGTCTTGAAGCCTGCTTGAACTTTACCGAGTTTGAAGAGGAGGTAGATCGTTTCGTTGTCGGTCAAAAAAGACTTGATGTCGTGATGACAAAAGAGGACATCGAACTCACGCTGACAATGCCTCTAGAGATTACCAAAGAAAATGCAGAGATACGCATGGATTCTTTTGCCGTCCGTGTGGTTACTCCACTAAACCGGTTGTTTGAGATTGCGCAATGGCTGCTGAATAATGAGATCCGTGCAGATCCTATGGATAAGGAGGAGGTCATGCTAAAGCTCGGAAGTGAATTCAGCATCGAGAAGCATAAGCCCTACCCTGATGTGGTTTTTTCCGTGCAGAAGTATGACAAGGATCTCAAGAGGAACTTCACATTTAGCTTTGGTATTGAGGGGCATGCTACGGTGGGTATGGAGGTGTTCTCAGGTGTCTTGAACGGCCTTGGATGTTGCTCGCTCCGAGATGGATCTTGTGGTGTGGGGGTATCACGAGAGTTGTGCAGCTCAAAGGAAGGAACGTATTCAGCGGATGCGGACTGCACATGCGCCGCGCCTTTGCTTGACGAAGTTGGTTGCTGTGTGAATGCACTGAATGAGTGCAGCGTCGTCACAGATAGTGACTGCGCAAGCTCCTCAATGTTTTATCCTCAAGATGTATACTGTTTGCAGTCGACCTGCAGTAACTTTGAGTGCAGGAAGACATATGACTACCGAACAGAGTCATTCGGCCCACCGGTACGTCGTCACGGTGAGAGCTGGTGCGAATATGAGAGTAGGCCAGGGTATGGACGGGATTATGTTGGTACTCGGCATTACAAACATAGTTGCATGTTTGGCCGAGAATTTGTTGAGGAGTGTAGGGATTACCGTGAAGAGTTGTGCACCGAGGAAGAGTTCGCCGCAGGGGATACTCTCGTTTCAAATGGTGATTGCCGTGTCAATCGTTGGTATGACTGCTATGCGCAATCGTCGCAAATGACATGTGAGGATGTGACCAAGCGTGACTGCTATTGGTTCGGAAGGGACGCTCTGTACCTAAAAGAGAAGAAAGTAAGTACGTGCGTTCCATTCGTTCCGCCAGGATTTAGGTTCTGGGAGCAGAATGGCGAAAAGGTATGCAATCTTGCGAGTATGGATCCTCCATCGGAGATGGCACGGGATTGGCCGAGGAGCTGGTCGTACTCGACATTTTTTGTCTGCCAGCGTATGGGGGACTGTGGTGATTATCGGAATGTTGCGGGACAGCTTGGCGTTGGTGGTTACCACAACAAGTGGGGGTCCCCCGATCCGAAGGATTTTCGATTGTTTTATAGCGCGATGTTTGTTATGGACGGGAGGGATTATATTGTGAGCAAGGGCGCAAACCGCGAGTACACGAGCCTCGTAGTATATCCCGGAATGCTGAGCGGTCAAAAGCATGCGTATTGCGGCGTGTGGCAGCAAAATGTTGCAAGTCAGTGCCTGTTATGTGATGAGACAGAGTTTCGTCCGTGCAGTGAGTATAGGTGTAAAAGCCTTGGTCCCGCGTGCTTCTTTTCGGAATCTGGGGGTGCGGGGCTTTGTGGTGTGTCAGGATCGCTCGAGCCTGCTCAAGGCTCAGTTCTCCTATTGTCTAACGCGTCATTTGGGTGGATGGGTATTCCAAACTCGGTGTGGGGTACTGACGTGGATCACTGGATTCTCGAGCGCCAGATCGCACCGTATGCACCGGTGATTGTTCATATTGAGACTTCCGTTCCAAGTCGCTGTTCCATTGGATTGACAAACTACCGTGTGCTTGGAGAGGACGTACCAGTGGAATACAGTTGGCTGAATCCGCATGACTATCGTTCTTCGTATGAGTTTGAGGTTCGTCTCCCAAAAAGTGACGCAAGTATTCCTTTTGAGGTCGTTAACGGACGCGTCGTCGCAAAGGTGCGCTGTGTTGATAATCAGAGCTTCCAGATTGGAAAGGAGCTCCTGCTTGAGTTCCCGATTAGCAGCGATCTTCCTTCGGTACAGCCAACAGTACTTGACGTGCTCGTGAACGGCCGGACCGAAACGGATATTGGTGTTATCGGAGAGCTCAAGATTATTGTTGATCGGCCGTTTGAAGAGTGCTATGTTAGCCAACAGAGGAATGGACCAATTGAGCTTAGGATTCCTCTGGGATGCAATCCAAGAACCGAGCGTGATATGGTGTTTGAATTTGCCTCGTGTTATGTAGGATACTTTACGTGTGACGCGCAGGTGCAAAGTGGAATGCAAGGGTACTTTAGCTGCCGTCAGGGAGAATTGTGGTCGGATGAGTTTGAGCTGAGTATCTAAAGGGATAATTTCCTAGGGCTGGACACGCGTCGCGTCTGCCGCACACACTCCGCCGATGCAACATCGCTCAACTCCAGATTCCGTGTTAAATCCGACAACGGTATAGGATCCATCTGGCTTTCTGTTGACGCAGATATTCCCTTCGGGGCAGGTGACGCCTGAGCACGTGGCAACGCTTCCCGCCTGGCCTTTTGACGCATCAGCTCCGGCACCATTTTTCGCCGCGTCTGCACTTTCCTTATCCTGCTTTTCGTTGCCGCTACCGCATCCGGTGATGAGTATCCCAAGAAGGAATAGACAGAGTAGATAGGTAGGCTTCATACTCCCTTCCGAGAAGCTGATTTATATAAACCTAACCAACACCTTTATAAAGGGGGGGTAGTTCACTCATACAACCGTGAGGGTGCTCAATTGGTAGCCTCAGGCCCGGTGTGAGTATGTCTACGAAGGAAGTTGAGAAGTACACGAAGTATGAGAAGGCTCGGCTCATTGGAGCTAGGGCACTGCAGATCTCTCTTGGGGCTCCATTCATGGTAACGGTTGATGCTGATACTCTCCAGAAGATCAAGTACAACCCTGTTGAGATAGCGAAGATGGAGTTTGAAGCAGGTGTAATCCCCATTCGTATCAAGCGCAGGATGCCTGAGCCGTTCAAGCAAGAAGAGCTACCGAATATGACCCTTGTGGATGAGGAGAATACCAAGTCCGATGAGAATGTTTAGAGCTCGATGATTTTTCCGTTCTTTCCAACATTGATGACGCGTGTTCCGCCAATCATTTCTTCAATGCCTTCTGCTTCGTGGACGTGGCTGCACAGCAGGATATCTGGCTTGAATGTGCTGATTGCTTTACGCACACCTTCACTTCCGGGGAAATATTTGGTGAGTTTTCCCATCTTGCTTTCGGAGGGGTGAACATGCGTAACCATGATTTTCTTCTCGATATTTTTTATATCCTCAAATCCTTTCTTAAGGAGGCCGAATATTTCTTCCTCGCCAAGCTGGAAGAGCCCGATGTTTGCGCCGCCGCATCCAAACACTCCAACCCCCTTGTATTTGACGGAGTAGCCATGGAGATTTTTTACGCCGTATAATTGGGCAAGGAAATCGGCTGTCGCGACAGTCTCGTGATTGCCAGGAATCAAGAGCACTTTCTCGTGTCTCTTGACGAACGGTCCGACGATGTTGTCTGTGCTCTGCTCTTGGAATGTGAGGTCGCCGCATAGAACCACAAAGTCAACTTTTTCTTTTTGCGCGCGCTCAGCAAGCTTTTCCGCCAGCCTCCAGTCGCCGTGAATGTCTCCTGCTGCAAGGATTTTCATGAATATGAAGAAGGCAGGTTGGTTTATATACGTTGCGGAGAAGTCAACGCTCGAGTACCTTTGGCTTCATCCCGGTGAGATCAATGATCTTGCTTGGCTTTCCGGGGAGCGGGCCTTCATACACGATGAAGTCCACAAGGCCGGATAACTTGGGATTCATGTCATCAAGTGTCGTCATGAAGTATTCTCCGGTGATATTGGCGGAAGTGGTGATGATGGGAAATCCGAGCTCTTCCACTACTTTGCTAAACCAGTGCTTTGGGATGCGCACACCAAGTGTTGGTAGGCCGCGTGTGACTTCCTTGGATAATCCTCGGCATCCCGACGGCAGGATGAGGGTGTATGGTCCAGGAAGTTTTTTTACCCATTCATCATACCCTGGAGTGATGGAGCACTCACCATTGAGCCACGCGCGTGATGGAGCAATGACTGAGAAGGGTCTTTCAGTTCGGTTCTTAATTGTTCGGATGCGCTTCACTACGTCGTCATCAAGCGCATTCCCTCCAATGCCGTAGATGGTATCCGTTGGGTAAATGAACACTGCTCCTTTCTTGATCTTATTGCAGTAATATGATTTCTTCAGCAGAAATTCATCCTTAGTGACGACGTTCATGAAAAGAAGGAAAAGAAGGCAGCTTTAAATGTCTTATGCTGCCGTCCTGCATGTTCCATGAATTGTGAGTTTTCGTACCTGTTGGAACAGCAGTTCTTTGATCGTCGCGGGTTGTAAGTCTGTAGGCATTGTGATCACCTCCGACAATGCAGGACCTATACGAGTAAGATCCCTTTAAATACGCTGGGCGGGCAGTTGTCCAGTGCCTCACGACGATAGAAAGGGTACAAAAGTATTATATAATCAGGTGGTATTGGAGAATAGATGAAAACCGTTCAAAAACTGATGCCGCTTGTGTTCTTGACCATCGTGCTAATGTTAGCAAGTTCGGTCACCGCAATAAAGAATAGGAATAGTATGCAAAGACAGGGTAATGGCCCATACTCCGTCGAGATCTATGTGACGGAGGGATGGAATATTATTGCAGGCACAGTCCCACTTGAAGGGATTCTGGCAGATAGCGAAATCAGGCCATCTGATATCGATGCGATGTGGTATTACTCACCGTTGCAGAATAGGTACATCCGTGTTCATCCTGATCCTGAGACCACGCCTTTGCAGCAGGAAGATGATGACATAGTATTGACAAGTTCTATGTGGATGTATTCCGGAAAATCCGGTATGATGCGATATTCTACGCTCGAGGATTATCCCGCGCTCGAGAACCGTCATCTGTCGAGGGGATATAATTTTGTCACGATTACACCAGACATGTTTATGGGCTCGTACAATCCAGAATCCGGAAACGCAGGAGAATACTTTGCGTGGAATCTTGTGCAAGGAACATGCACTATACAGAGGATCTACATGTGGAATTATGAAGCGCAGAACTGGATGCCTGTTGAGATCACAACGCAGTTTAAAGGTTACGATTTTGACGACGTACTTGGTAATGGTATGGTTGTAAAAGTGGGTGGCAGCTGTGCGCTTGCCTCCCCAAGGGTGAATCCTGCTACGCCGCCTGGACTGCCTGGGTAAACTTTTGACAGAATGGTTTTGGAAAACTGGATGAGCCGCCTGATTAGAAATCCGTGAGCTTCTTTGGCAGTTCCCGCAAGGAGATGATAGATGTGTTCCCCTCGGATCCGCCTTCCGTTTTCTCGACAGTTATGAACTTGCCAGTCTCGAGCTTATCGATCCGGCGCTGGAATGTCTTGTATGAGCTCTTCCCTCCTTTTTTCTGGTAGAGCGAGAAGAGGTCGCCGATTTTTGATGCGGGATTGTCTTTGATCATGTCAAGGATCTCATGGATTTCGGGATCGAGCTCTGCTGAGTTCTTAATGGAGTACTGGTCGAGCTTGTGGATCGCATATGCGCTATCATCCATCTCGATCCTTTTAGAGCTTCGTCCTTCCGCATGCTCTCCAGCTTCCCTCATGAGGTACATCCCAGTCCTCATGTCGTGCACGTCGCTTGTTTTTTGGACGACCGCCGTAAATGCCTTCGGATCCCACACGTTTGGCACAAATGCGAACTCCATCCGTTGGCGCATGATGCCCTCAACTTCTTTTGCGTTGTATACGGGAAACTCCACAATCTCGGGCAGGAGACGCGACCTGATGCGCTCATCAAGCTCATCGAGCCAGTTTCGGTAGTTCGTGATGAGGATGACGGTCTTGCGGTACACTTCTTCAAGGATCGTGTAGAGGAAGTCATACTCTTCGGCCTTGTCAATTTCATCAAAAACGAACACGACGCTCTTTTTATTGAGCATTGTTTTGATGACTTTGAAGAGCTCGTCCGTCTTCTTATTTTGTGTGAATCGGTAGTCGAGCGCTTCGCAAAGTTCCATGTAGATCTTGTAGCTCGTGTTCTTCTGCCAGCAGTTGACATAGAGTGGAACGACGCTATCCGTCTCCTCCGAGAGCTCCTTGAGGACGTGCCTTATCGCAACTGTCTTTCCAACTCCCGGCATTCCATAAACAAAGACGTTTTTACCGTTCCTTTCCTGAAAGAGTGGCTGGATGCACCTAGCAACGTGCTTCTGTTGCAGTTCACGGTAAGGTATCAGTTTGGGAAGATAGTCATAATCGAGTGCGACGGGGTTTCGAAAGAGGCTTTCCCCCGAGCCGAGCATGTCGTCGAATAATCCCATGGTAGAAAGTAATTCTGGAGCCTATTTATACTTTGTGCACCCTATTCGAAAGGTTTCCGGTTTTGCATGCACGACACAAACTCGCTTGTTTCGATCCATCTGCAGCCTCCGTTCACGCAGCCGCAGGTCGTAAGGCCGAGGCATTCCGCGTTCGGTGGTACCATGCATGTAGTGAAGACTTCGCTTGCCTGCGTTTTGGCAACACAAATCTCTCCGTTGCAACCCGCTCGTGTGCAATCATCTGCCGTTGTGCATTCGGTTCCTGGGTATTGCGTCGCTCCAGGTACAATACTTTCAGGGGATTTCTCACAGCTCGCACAGAGCAGAACGAATACCAATACCATGAAGAGAATCTCTTTCATAGCGCTACTCTAGATTTATATATTAATAAATGTATTGCCAAATAATGGATTCCACACACGTCAGTATAGGCTCGAAGAGAGAGCTGTTTTTGGTGTGCAAAGGTGTGCTCTCAAAGGCACGCGGGTTGATGTTCCGTTCCAATCCATTGAATCTTCTGTTTGTCTTCAATAAGTCAGGTATGTATCAGTTGCACATGTGTTTCGTGTTTTTCCCCATTGATGTGATTTTTCTGGATGAGCAAAAAAGGGTTGTTGAGATCAAGGAACATTTCAGACCTTGGTCTGTATACACTCCAAAGAATCGTGCGATGTATATCCTGGAAATGGCGGATGGATCAGTAAAGAAATACCGGGTCCGTTTGGGTCAGAAACTATCCTGGACAGTTTCATGAAGATCGCCGTGAATACGACGACATGGACAAAAACCTTTATAAATCGTCCGGGAAGTATCATATTCGCGCGGGGTCGTAGTATAACCTGGCTAGAATAGCTGGCTCCAGTAATGGAGCGCTGAGCCACAGAATGCTGTGGCGATGACTGATGCTATGGTCTGTTGAGGCTTTCGCTTCAAGGAAGAGACCAGCGGATCCGCGTTCGAATCGCGGCGACCCCATTTTTTTATTATCGAAGGTAGAGAGTGCGCGTACCGCATTTTTTATAATAATAAGATAATAAAAGCTTTATATAGCTGATGAATAAGGGTAGAAGAATCAATTCCAATGCATCTCATCATCAAAGAGAATATCTTGAAGAACCTGACGGTCGCAATTCTGCTGGTGGCGTCGTATCTGCCTATTGAGAAATATGTTTTGTCGAGCAATCTCGTACATGATATGGATGCTGCAGGCAGCATCATCGTCGTGACATCTATCATCGCCGTCACAGCGTGCTTTGGGAACTTCGCATTTACATATGAGAAGATTGAGCTGAAGCGGCCGCTTGAGCGCTACCTTGCTCACATCACAACAGGTATCTCAATGCTTGTGATAGGCGTCTCGCTCGCGTTTACCGAGGTCTTGACCGTGCTCTTGATGGGGAGGTTTTATCTTTTGGACGTTGTGCTCGTACTGCTGTATCTCGCTGTTGCCGGGTACGACTTTTGGGATTTGCTAAAGGTACTTGATTAGATCCCCGCACACTCGACAGTAAGGCGCACACTTGGCAGGTTTCTCGGGCGCAAGGTTCACCGCATGTTGCGCACCTGTTGATGCGTCGAGCACCAAGAGATCGTGCGCGCTCTTTGAGTATGGGCAGCATGGAGAGGTATGAGCGCGCGATCGAGCTCTTCGTTCCGGGGTGGTGCATTTCAAATTCGTTGAGCATCCGCCGAATCTGTGTGCGGTATCCTGCCTGTGCGTATGGGCATCTGCCTTCCGCAATGGGGAATTTTTTGATGAGTGAGTAGAGCCGGGATTCCTTTTCAGCACAAAAGTACATCGGTTTGATTCGCGGAATGAATCCGGCGGACTGTTGAGCTCCAGTGATTGGTCCTCCGTTCGCAAGGATGTTTGTTGTTGTCTTGAAAATGTTCATGAGGAACGCTTGACACTCATCATCGAGGTTGTGTCCTGTTGCGATTTTTGTTGCTCCACTGTCGCGCGCGTATTTGTTCAGAAGATACCTACGATACACTCCGCACGTCGTGCACGCTTTGACATGTTCCCCTTTTTTCATCACGTATGGTTTGATCTCATCGAGTGTCTTCCCGAGTGATTCCTGAAATGAGAGTACGGTAAGTGGAATTCCATGCTCCTTGCAGAATGATGTTAGTGGTTTGATGGTCTTGGCACGGTAACCCTTGATGCCTTCGTCGACTGCAACTGCATACACTTTGATCTTGGAGGATCTCGCATGGGCAAACTTGTTGATGAGATAGAGTGCTGTTGTCGAGTCCTTTCCTCCTGATGCGGCAACGCATACCATGTCACCTGGCACGATGAGATTGTACTCGCGGATGGTGCGAAAGACCTTGTCCTCGAAATAGGAAAGAAAGCACTTTTCGCAGAGAACTCCGTGCTGCACATTCGCCACCGCTCGCCCTCCGCATTTTTTGCATGGTATCATGTCGTTTATCCCTGCGAGGAAAACGTGATGATCCTGATGATGTCGCCGCTCTGTAGCGTGTCTTCAAGGACAGTGTATTCCCCGTTTTTTTCAATGATGATTTCTTCAGGGTTAAGAGAGATTTCCCTTAGGAGACCCTGAAGTATGGTGGCCTTGCACCGTAGGGAACGCGTTTTCCCTTCATGGATAATGGTAACTGTTGGCATCATGGTGATGGAGCAGGGGGGATATTTAAATACGATTGGGTACTAACATTCTGCCAGTGGTACTTCCATGAGCACGACGAGAGGGGATGGGTGGATAGGGCCCATTGTGGTTATATTGATCGTGGTGGCATGTTTCATAGTTCAGCCAGTTCTGGCAATAGTACTCCTCATAAAGCTCTGCATTGGTCTATTGCTTCTTTCTCCGATTGAACGTTTGCCTATGGTATACAGGGTTCCTCTGGCATTTCTTTTAAGTAGTATGCCTCATGTGATTCTGTTCTTCATTGATTATTTGGGTTCACCAGTTCCATTGGGAGTTGTTCTTGCATTGGAGTGCGGCCTCCCGGTACTAATCGGAGTTTTCTTTTACAAGAACCTTGGAATTCAATGTCGCGAATTCACTAAACTAAGAATTTCATTGCAGGATTCTCTCTCACTTTCGGCCGTACTGATAATCTCCTTGGCATTCTTGCACCCGCTTTTTTCTGGCGATGTTGTCTCGACTCTTGATACTTACCGTGAGTTGTGGATGGGTCAGGACGTCGCGAGTAACATCCTTGGGTATGGGGATATCTTTTCTTGGACATCTGGAGTCGCTGGAGGGTATGCTCGGTTTACGTTTGAAGGATTTTTAACTTACTTTGACATTGGTATAATGAGATTATTACTCCCTAAAGTGCCTCTTGTCCTGATTGGTAACTCATTAACAATTCTCAATCTATTGATTCTCGTGAGTACTGCTTATCTGTTCTGTCGGACACTGGGTTTTTCTGCGATAGAGTCAGCTTTTTCCACAGCACTTTTATGGACGGGAGCTCCGTTCTTCAAGCTTGTTGCCTATGGTAACTTTCGGCCGGTAATGGCTACTGCGTCGATACCGCTGATGCTGATCTTTTTTTATCGATCGATAAAAGAGCGCTGGTATCTTTTTCCCATCGCGATTCTCATCACATTGAGATCGTTTCACCACCCTCTCTACGCCTTGACCGCGTTACTCATCATGCTTGGTTGCACGAGTATCATGCGATTCAGGGATCAAATCGATAACAAGTTCTTAGGGTACATTGTGCTTTTCGTAATCCTAGAAGTGGTAGTGACAGCTGTTCGATGGATCCCCTTTTCGGTATTCCTGCAGTACACAACGCCGTCAAACTTTGGTATGGTGAACAGTAATCTACCGTTGTATCTTCTCAAATTGTTCTTGATTAGTACGTCGCCATTCGGGTATGTTTCGCTGTTTTCGATCGCGGTGATTGGGGGGTGTCTGGTTGTGGTTTTTCGCCTCACTCAAGGCAAATTTAACCCCTTCTTGGCAGGACTCTCTCTTTCCATTGTGTTGGTATATGGTGCCTGTGCACTCACATACCTCTTAGGTCTTCGATCCATTCTTGATGTTGTCTGGCAGCGACCTGTTATGCTTGCGGTGTTTCCGCTCTCTGGTTTTCTTCTCCGCATTCGAAAGAAATGGCTAAGGTGGGTTTTGGTGGGATCGGCTTTTCTCTTGCTTGTAGGAAGTACCGTCGTAGCGCTTCAAGAATTTCGGCATACGTGGATTGTGGAGTCTGTCCATAAACAGTTTCCAGATCGCGTAGAATACAAAAATAAGGGGGGACGATTTGTGCAATACGGCATTCCGAGGCCCTCCCATCTTTTTGAGACGGCATATGGTATTTCCACGGTTGATCAGGTTCTCCATCAGGGACAATCGCTCGACATTATAGATAAGGTACGGTATGATGAGAGTCTCGGATTATTGCCTCAAAATCGTTCGATGATATATGTTCACAACCTCTATGAAGTGTTTGGGATTGATCATGTATTATTTTTTTATTGTCATGAAAAAAGTGCAAAAGAAGTCTTGAAGATTGAGGGACGGTTCGAGCGTTACAAGGATTCAAGTCTTGGAGTGATATGGAAACCAGTTTTTCGTGACGAGTGTTTTTTCCTCATTCGTAACATGGCCGCGTCGGATGCGGAAGTGGTTACTCCGGTGCGGACGTCACTTGGTATGGACTATTTTGACTTAAGTGGTGCCGCAAATGGTATACCGCTCAATACAGCGGCGGTAGTAGTGAATAGTCAGGAGGAGATTGAGAGAATCCCACCTCTGCGGCGTCTGAATATAGAAAGGTTTAGTGATGAGTCGCTAATAATAAAAGGTGAGATCTTCGCTGGGGACTGGGTATCGGTGAATGAAGCATACTTTCCTCGGTGGCATGCCTATCAAGAAGGAATCGAGATCCCAGTATACCAGTCAGACATGAAGACTGTGTTGATTCGTTCAGAGGGTAGTGGTAAGATTGAGCTGGTCTACCGTCACTTTGTATGGGAAAAGGCTCTCGCTGCATTATCATTCTTTGTTGTGGTGGGTTTATGTTTTGCGTGGCATAGATTTTCTTAAAATCAACATCGCATCCCCAAAGCTATAGAACCGATAGCGAAGTCTGATCGCTTCCAGATACGCAGCGAGTATTCTTTTTCGTCCATAGAATGCGCTGACAAGCAAGAGGAGGCTTGACCTTGGCAGGTGAAAATTTGTGATGAATCCATCAACGCGCGTTTTGAATTTGTATCCTGGAAAGATGAAAAGTTCGGAGTTCTGGTTGAAGGGATGTATCACTCCTTGCGCATTTGCCGCGCTTTCAAGAGCTTTGAGGCTTGTTGTTCCGACGACAAAGAGCCTCCCCTTGCGGTTGTTGATGATATCACACGTTTTCTTGTCGATGATTACGTATTCCGGTCGCATTTTCCTACTGACGAACATCTCCTTTCGTACTGGAAGAAACGTGCCGTACGATACATGAAGGCATACTTTTGCGATCTTGATACCTCTCTTCTTGATCTTAGCAATTAATTCTCGGGAGAAATGAAGTCCCGCAGTTGGCGCTGCAACGCTTCCCTCCTGCTGCGCGTAGATCGTTTGGTATTCTCGCGGCGTAACCTTTGGTCTCCTTACATACGTAGGAAATGGCAATGTTCCGTACTTTCTGAGGTACGCAGGTGTTACTGCAGTATTGAAGCGATACGTGTAGACATCGCCGGAGATGTTGATGATTACAGCAGACAGATGATGAGGGAACTGCAGTTGCATCCCAATGCGTGGATGGTTAGCCTTGATATGGCCTTGCCATACATGCGGATCTGGTGTTGATGAAGTGAGCGTGATCTCTACCCGAGAGCCGGTGTATTTGCTGCCAACCAGTCTGCTGGGCATGACTTTTGTGGTATTGATAACAAGTACATCTCCAGAATGGAGATACTCCAGGATATCGGAGAACTTACGGTGCATCGTTTCCCTTCCAAGGACCATCAATCGCGCTGCTTCCTTTCGTGCGAGAGGTTTTTGCGCAATAAGCCCGGGAGGTAAATCATACACATAGTCTGACAGATCTATCATATCGTGGAAGTTCCATGAGCGGTATATTAAACTAATGGCAAGCACAACATTAAAAAACCCTCTCGAGAACACGTACAGATCAAGGGGCTGTAGTGTAACTTGGTATCACTTAGCGTTCGGGACGCTACAATCTGGGTTCGAATCCCAGCAGCCCCAGTGCAAAGCAATGGGAATAATGGGTGACAGAAATTCGAAGAATTTCTATATACCCAGCAGCCCCAGTGAGCTCAGTGATTACTGGACAAATCATATCTCTGAGTATGGTGTATCTTGATTTAATTCTTGCGAGAACTCGTGGCGAAGGAATAGAGAATAATAATAATGATAAGGATAAGCACTCCGACGATAATGTAATCCATGTATCCCTTAATCTGAGTTCCAAGCCAGGATGTGTATCCCCTCTGTAGTTCGGGTCCAACGCAGATAGTTACACTGCCGCTTGTGGAATTTCCACCCTTCTGATCGTTCGCGGTGATTGTGATATTGTCAACCCCAATGAATCCAGCAGGCGGCCGTAGCTCAAGGATTGAGTCTGTGATTTCCGCCTCAACAAGGAATGGGGAGCTACTGATACTGAAATTAAGCGTGTCATTATCAGGATCGTTGAAATAATCATTGAGGTCGAACTGTGTTGGACTCCCCACTTCCAGCCCAAATGCGCAGCTGTATGGCGTGAAATCAAACGGTGGTGTGGTATTCACGGGAATCTCTGTAGCAACTGGTGTCTCTGTGACATTTGGTGTAACTGTCGGTGTAGGAGTTGGTGGTATAGTCGGTGTAGGAGTTGCTGTAGGAGTGAGTGTGATATTCTCGGTGATGTTTTGCGATACATTAGTGATGTTTCCCACTTGGTTGAGTGGCAAGCTCTTCCAAGGTACAAGGAATATGGCTGCGAGGACTGCTGCGAGAACGACGAGGATGATTCCGGTAAGAATAACCCAAACATAAGATGTACGTCGTCCTGATTTCTTCTGGACTTTACGCTGCAAAGCTACTTTCTTGACCGGTTTGGTAGGCCGCGCAATCTCCTTTTGTGCGGCGGTTTTTCCTCGCCGAACAATAATGAATGGTATAATGAAGCAGCATGCAAGGAAGAGCAATATGAGGATGACAGCGCCGATTATGAGGAGCGATGATCCACCAAGGGGATACCCGTTTGTACCAGTAGCATTCGTAAGTGTTGCGTTTGTGATGTTCAAGATGCCAGGTTCAAGTAGTGGTGTCACGACTGGGGTTGGTGTAATCAAGGGTTCAAGTGTTGGCGATGGTATTGGTGTAACGTTTGTGACGAGAGTTCCATTCGGTGAGAGTATTGGGAGTCTGACATAATTGAAGAGTGCGATCAGTGCCACAAGGAGTACGATGAGGACCCCAAGGATGATGAGAATGATTGGGAGCATCCGTTTCCGTCGATCAGCAGGTGGTTCTCCTGACTTGGTAGTTGCTGCCTTTGGTTCTTGTTCGGTGCGTGCGGTTTTTGTCCAGAGTTCTTCAGCTTCTTTCTTCTTCTGTTCTGATCGTTTCCTTGAAACGAATAGCAGGATGATGATAAGGAGTAGAACGATGAACAGTCCACCGACGATTGCGAGGATCGTGATAATATAGGTCTGTGTCATTGGTATCTTTAGGTTAATGGTGTGTCTGTAAGGTATACCATATTCCACAAGCTCAACAGTCACAGGATATGATCCTGAGGGAGTATCTGCTGATGGCGCAAGAGTAAGGATAAGTGTTGAAAGTTCTCCTGATTGAGCGGGGAGGGATGTTGACTCAAGTGTGACCCACATAGGTGCTTGCACAACAGTAACATTGTACAGAGCATCACGTGTTCCAAGGTTTTGGAATGATAGTGGTAATTCCTGCGAGCTTCGGTTGATGGTTATGCGAGATGGGAATTGTGGTACCGTGCGAAAGCATGGTTCGACGTTGATAGCGAAAGTTGCGGTACTGACCGCTCTTCCCTTTTCGCTCACTCCCTTGATAGTTACGATATGTGCTTGTGTTTCTATGGACGTGTCCTCCGGATTATCTGGATTGTATGGCAAAGGTGCGACGGTAATTGGGATAGTTGTTCCTTCTTGTGGTCCGAGTGTAACTTTACCATTGCTAAATCCGACCCATGTTGGTTTTGATGCGGTGAGTGAGAATGTATTGGTAAAATCGTTCAGATTCTGAACTGCAAGGTTAACCTGCTGCGTAATGCCTTGGCATACGGTAAGCGGTGCTGTTTGTGGTAGAGGATTCTCAAGCGTTGCTCCTTCCTTGAGGGCTATCACATGGAATAGGTATGTTCGCTGGATCTGAAGCGTGAGTGGAGATAATATGTATGTCGCTCCTGTCTGGCGTGATCGTGCTTTGATCGTGATTTCATGTGACCCATAAACTTCGCAAGGTGGGTTAGTATAAAGATAGACCGTTCGTGTGCTGCCAGGGAGAAGACTCACAGTTGATTCGCTAAGCTGCAGTCCAAGCGCGGCTGGAGATGCACTGAGTTGATATGTTTCCTCAAATGCTTGTGTATTTGCAAGCGTAATTTCAAATGTGCCAGTTTCGCACGGGTTAGCAATGATTGTTCCTTGCGTCGGAGTCATTTCAAGCGCACTGCATTGTTGCGCTCCTATCGTCTGTACGTAGGTCGTTGTCTCTCCGTTCGATGCAGTAAAAGTAACAGTCTGTGTGTATCGCTGTGCTCGTGCACTGCACGGAATGGTGATGTATTGTTCTACGATGTACTGCTCTCCTGATCCAACTTGGAATACGTTTTCAGAAAATCGGTACCATGAAGGCATAAGTCCAGTCGAGCTTACTCCGAATGCAAGTGGTACTGACTGCACGGTATTTGTCACCGTGGCAGTATCGTTGATGATCTCAATGAGTGCTACATCCTGCTGAGCTAGGTTCGTGATCGTGAATGTATTCACAGTCGTTCCGCATTTGCAGACACTGATCTCCTGGTACGGGCCTTGGACGTTGAAGTCAAGGGCATACGCTGCAGAGCTGATCAAGAATAAGGATATCAGGAGTACCACACTTTCGATGTATGCGCGTCTGCGCGGTCGCGATAGCATCATGAGCAGGTCCTCCAAAAAGGATAAAAGAGAAAAAAAAGGGGGGCGAAAAAAAATTAATAGTAAGTCTGCGAGGTTGGTTCCTCGTCAGACTCCCCTTCGTCCTTGCGGGACTTGCGGAATCCTACCACGAACGCAAGGATGATGAGAATCAGCACAAGTACAATGAGGCCGATCTCAAGTGCCCTTCGTAAGTTAGTTGGTTCCTGTGTTTGCTGTCCAGCAACAACGTTCGCGCTGAGCGGGATCTGCTTGAGGGTTTCTCCGTTTGAGTTGACTGAAACGGTGAATACCTTCTGGCCGACGCTCGCTCCCTCGCGGGCAGTTACGTAGATATACATTACTCGTGACTCGCCGCCGTTGATGACCATGCTGTTGCTTGGTGTGATCCGAACATCTGCCCATTCGTCGGCACCGTCAACAACGAGGGTGTATGCCTTGCTATCTGCTCCGCTGTTTGTGATAGTCACAGGGTAGACTGCTCCGGCTGCTCCCTTCGCAATGTCTTGGGCGCTTGTTGAGATGGCGATGATGGTCTTTGATGCTGGGGTTTCAGGTGTTTCTTCCTGTACATCTTCCGCCTCGAGTACTCTGATGGTTGTTTCCTTGGTTACTTTGTCATATCCATCGTTAAAGGAAAGTTCTGCACGCACGGTGTAGACACCTGCCTTTGCATCTTCTGGGATGCGGAGGAAGAGTTCCTCAGAATCTTCGGTGTTGTCGTCAGGCTCTGATTCCACTTCATCGATATATTCTGAAGCTGTGATACCGAGTTCCGGTATGCTGACGCGTACCTTGACGGAGTCTTCGTCCTTCTCGCCGAAATTTTCAGCGCGGACTGTGACGAGCAGTGCTCGTCCTGCCTTGACTTCTCCATCAGGGTTGAGGATTATGTCCTTTACTTGCACGCTGTGCCTTGGGACATCTACTTTGAGTTTGTACTGTAGGACTTCTGCATCTCCGTAGCGGTCGCTGACGATGATGCGGAGGAGGTATGAGTCCTCATCGACAAGGTCTGGCAGTCCGAGCGTGACATATTTCACGTAGCTGGTATTTGCGTCCATGTCGAATGGTCCGACGTTGTCAGAAATTCGGTCACGATCACTGTGTTCGTATCCCGAGATGAATGCTTCGATCTCGACATCTTCCATGTCGACATCTGATCTGAGTCGTATTGAAACTTCAATGTCGTTGCCGCGTTCCACATCGAGCCTGTTTGCGTCGGTTTCGCTGACGACTTCATCGTCAACCTCGACTTTCTGCACCTCGATGGTTGCATACGCAGCCCCGAGGAGCACCAGCAGGCAGATGGAGATAAATCCAAACATTACGAAATTCTTTATCTTCATTCTAGCGCCCCCTTATTGGTTTTTTCGTAGATAATAATCATGCTCTCTAATTCCGTTCTCATATTTAAATGTTTCTATTTGTTGTTATGCTCCAGTAGTTATAATAACAGAGCATTTCAAAGTGATAACTTACCGGATCCAGAATGGCCGGTGTTTGATTCTGTTGAGTGTTCCGTCCCCAATGGTGAACCTGGCCCAGTACATGCCAGGAGCTGCATCATCAGGTATTTCGAGCGATATCATCCTGCTCTCTTTCTCATTTTCGGTGAGTTTGAGTGGACCGACTGCGCGCCGCATGCCAAGCTCTGGAACCATCGCAACAACCTTGATGTTGTCAAGATCCATATCACCATCGTTGTCAAACTTCAGGACAAAGTCAAGTGTTTCTCCAGGTGAGTAGACTTCTCCCTTGAGGAAATGGATGTTGTCCACGCGCAGTGACTCATCTGGTGTAGGAACGAACGGTTCTTCTGGACGCGGAATGTTGGTATGGACAAAGTAATGCACTGTTATGCCCGCTTCGTTATCGCGAAGATCACTGCATCGTATGTCTACAACATTCTCCCCTTCTTGTGATTGCATGATTGCAGATCCATAGGTGCCAAGCGTAAAGAGTGTTAATGCTGGTTTTCCATTGAGTGTATAGATACATGTACCAACTTCATTGAGGCTCACATTGAGTGGAACGTCTCCATAATGGAATACTGAATTGTTGATCGGATGTACAACCACGATAAAAGGGGGTTCATGATCCTGTGGAGTGATACTCACAGTAACCGTCTGGGATACATGGTCTCCGTCAAGATCGTAGACATGGAGGGTTATGCTATCATTGCCCGGTGCGAGTGGTACGATCCGTAGGGTACGTCCGCCATTGATCGAAGCAACGAATTTTCCTTGACTGCCACCACTGACCGCCCAAGTAAGTATGCTCGATGGGTCTTCAAGGTCGTGCCCGTATGGCTCAAGATTAAACGTGAGTATAACATCATGAGGCGTAGTGAGCGAAGGTATCTGTGGTTGTATGTACGGAGGATTATTACGGATTGTGAGATTCACGTATTCCTGTCCTCCAGTGTGATCCGTATAATCGAATGCGAATGCAAATGCTTGACTTTCTCCAAGGAAGTCATGCGTTGGCGGAATCGGTGTGAGTGAGTAGTAGTACGTCGCAGGTTCGCCGATACCTCCAACTTCTGAAAGGACCGCAACCCCTCCAGGAGGACTCACGAGTTCTGCCGCTGTAACGATGTCATGCACAAAGCCACCAAGGAATTGATCGTAGACTTGGAAACTCACGTACATGTCTTCACCGCGATAGAAGTCATAATCCTGATGTGAGAATAGGCTGTCATTGTATACATGCAGGTTCATGATATCATACCTTTGTGCAATGACTTCGTACGTGAACTGTGGCTGCTCGTCGCCATCAGACTCATATCCGGTTTTCTCTGCCGTTGCGTACACAGTATAGATTCCCAGATTGTGCTCGACATGGATCACTTGGCATCCACCGCTGAGTGGGTTTGTTATGCAAGTTCCAAAGAGTGTTCCGTCAAGATATCGGATAGTCACGTGCGCATTGCCCGTAACCTGTCCTTGATCATCGCTGACAAAAACACTGCAGCTTTGTTCATGATCGACAATGACAGTTTCGAAGCAGTCAAGACTATCGACGATGATTGTTCCATTGTTCTGGATGTTCAACTGTTTCGTGATTGAGCTTTGGTGGATGGTATCGGAAACGTTGAGTGTTACATAATATGTTCCTGGCGTGGGGTAGATCCCCTGTGGATTTTGCTGTGTACTGTCAATAGTTCCATCCCCATCAAGGTCCCAGAGGTAATAGAGGGTATCGCCATCAGGATCATATGAGGTGGATGTGAATTGCACAACTTCACCAGCAATAGGGTGGAGTGGAGTATAAGTGAAGTCCGCAACTGGCGGGTGGTTCACTGTCTCACTGACATCAATAGTATATGACTGCGTGTCATATCCGCCGTGTGTGTCCATCACTAAGACAGTGACTGCATTGAGTCCTTCTTGTGATGCCGATGGAATCCACTGGATGATGCCGGTCATCGTATTGATGCTCATACCCACTGGTTTGACAGGAAGACTGTAGTTAATGAAGTCCCCATCTGGGTCATACGCTTCAACATCATAGCTATAGAGTGTTCCCACCTGTCCGTTGAGGATGGGTGTTGATGTGATGATCGGATCGTGATTTGCGGTTCCTCCAACAATGATGCTAAAGTACTGCGTGTCACTGCCTCCATTACCGTCGGATACTCCAACGCCGACCTGGTACGTTCCAGATTGTGAGGGAGTCCATTGAACAAGTCCGGTAATGCTGTTGATGCTCATTCCTCCCGGAGCGAGGAGTAAGTAATAGTTCAGTGTATCATTATCATAATCAATCGCATCAACATCGTAGGTGTAGAGCAAGGATACTTGTCCTTCCGTGACAGGTGTGCTGATGATGATTGGTGCATGATTGATTGGAGGTAATGGGGTCATGTAGACTACGACGCCAAAGTCGTGTCCGGGCATGGTGATATCTCCAAAGAGTGGATAGTAATCATCGTGAGTGACAATATATGCGTATGTACCGGGCGCAACATTAGTGATGACGACGCTTCCAGAAGGACTCGTGGTGTAAACCATGCCTCTGAATGTAACGTCTGCACCTGAGATTGGCTGGTGGGTATTGACATTCTTCACGTCGATTGTGAGTGTGTTACCATAATCGCATGCGTCTCCAATGCCGTCGTGGTCGCTATCCTCTTGCCCTGGGTTGAATACGAGCGGACAGTTGTCATTGTCTGAGCAGTACCCGTCGCCATCCGCATCGTTTTGTGGATCGTTCGGGCACATGTCGCAGTAATCTCCGACGCCGTCATAGTCGGTATCCTCTTGAGATGGGTTGTATGTGTATCTGCAATTGTCATCGTTTCCACATATCCCATCTCCGTCGTAGTCGTTCTCATCATCCATCGGGCAGATGTCACATGCATCTCCGAGTGTATCATAGTCACTGTCTTCCTGTCCAGGATTGTAGGCATAGGGGCAGTTGTCATTTGAATCACAAACACCATCTCCATCTGTGTCTATGCATCCATCATAAGGAAGTTCGCTGTTGTCCTGGAAGCTCACGCATCCTGGATCAGCAGGCATTCCGCCACAACCGTCATAGTCGCAGAATCCGTCTTGATCGTTGTCAATATCATCCTGGCACTGCGCCTTGGGATATGTTTCATCAGTATCGGTAGCGCTTGAGCACGAGAAGTCAGCAGGATAGTCTATGGCGCCATCAGCGTCATTGTCAATTCCGTCACGGCATTGTTCCACTGGCAGATCGTCACGTGGGAATTCGTCATTGTCCTGATAGCTTGAGCATCGAGGATCAGGAGGAAGCCCAAGGCATCCATCATAATCACAGAATCCATCATTATCATTATCAATATCATCCTGGCACTGCGCCTTGGGATTCGATTCATCATTATCCACAGAGCTTGAACAAGAATAGTCAGCAGGATAGTCTACAGCACCATCACCGTCATTATCAATACCATCACGGCACTGCTCAAGCGGAGGATTGTCTTGCGGATACTCATCGTTATCCTGATAGCTTGAGCATCGAGGATCAGCAGGCATTCCAGCACAGCCGTCAAAATCACAGAAACCGTCATTATCATTATCAATATCATCCTGGCACTGCGCTCGTGGAGTACTCTCGTCATTGTCAACAAGGCTAGAACAAGAATAGTCGGCAGGATAATCGATTGCGCCATCACCATCATTATCGATTCCGTCACGGCACTGCTCTATAGGTCCATTATCCTGAGGCCACTCATCATTATCTTGGTAACTCGTGCACCGGGGATCAGGTGGCATTCCGCTGCATCCGTCATAGTCACAGAATCCGTCATTATCATTGTCAATATCATCCTGGCACTGCGCCTTGGGATACGATTCATCATTATCCACAGAGCTCGAGCAAGAATAGTCAGCAGGATAGTCTACAGCACCATCACCGTCATTATCAATACCATCACGGCACTGCTCAAGCGGAGGATTGTCTTGCGGATACTCATCGTTATCCTGATAGCTTGAGCATCGAGGATCAGCAGGCATTCCAGCACAGCCGTCAAAATCACAGAAACCGTCATTATCATTATCAAAATTATCCTCGCACTGCGCCTTGGGATACGATTCATCATTATCCACAGAGCTCGAGCAAGAATAGTCAGCAGGATAGTCTACAGCACCATCACCGTCATTATCAATGCCATCGCGGCACTGCTCAAGCGGAGGATTGTCCTGCGGATATTCATCATTATCTTGGTAACTCGTGCACCGGGGATCAGGTGGCATTCCACTGCATCCGTCATAGTCGCAGAATCCGTCATTATCATTATCAAAATTGTCCTCGCACGCTGCATACGGATAAGCCTCATCATTGTCTACAGCGCTTGAACAAGAGAAGTCAGCAGGAAAATCAACAGCGCCATCACCGTCATTATCAATACCATCACGGCACTGCTCAAGCGGAGGATTGTCTTGCGGATATTCATCATTGTCCTGGAAGTTTGAGCAGCGTGGATCAGGAGGAAGCCCAAGGCATCCGTCATAGTCACAGAAACCGTCATTATCATTATCAAAATTATCCTGACATGCCGCATACGGATGCGCCTCATCATTGTCTACGGCGCTTGAACAAGAAAAATCGGCAGGGAAGTCAGTAGCACCATCACCATCGTTATCAATGCCATCACGGCACTGTTCTATAGGCCCATTGTCCTGGGGATACTCGTCGTTGTCGCTCGGACCACTGCACTGCGGGTCTGGCATCATTTCGCTGCAGCCATCATAGTCGCAATATCCATCGTTGTCATTATCAAAGTTGTCGCTGCATGCTGGAACTGCGAGTACTGCAGTAGCTGAGAGTATTCCAAAAATAAAAAAAATGAGCAACTTAGTGATGGTGCTCATGTGGCTACCTCTAATCGAGGTCGACTTCTTCGGTGTGGTATGGTGCAGCAGCTGCATCGCTCACTTCGACCCGCACGTCTCCTGGCTGGTGCCTGACAATATGGAGTCGAACTCCACCGTAAGGCATTCCTGGTCCTGGTGACAGCACTTCTCGTTCGAGTCCGTACATGCGCGGAATGCTCGGGTCTTGCCTCGGGAATGCTTCGTTCACCTGAAGATCATCTGGATTCATGGGGTACTGTGGTATCACAAGCACTTCATGTGACTGGCCGTCCTGTGGGATTACTGTTGCATTACTTTGGATTCTCTCGCCATCAAGGTAGCTTTCAGTCCATGTTGGCTGCACAACATTTCCGTTGTACATGACAATAAAGTCGTTCATGCCATAAGGAGTCGTGTCACACGCATCACCAATGCCATCCTGGTCGGAGTCTGCTTGACCTGGATTCGGGACTGCGGGGCAGTTGTCGACAAGATCTGCAATGCCGTCACCGTCGGTATCTTGGCTGGCTGGTGTACCATCGCATGCATCGCCGACACCGTCGCCGTCTGCGTCGTTCTGTCCTGGATTGTACGCGCTCGGGCAGTTGTCGATTCCATCGGGAATGCCATCTTCGTCCGTGTCATTTCCACTTGGAGTACTGTCGCATGCATCGCCAACGCCGTCTCCATCCATGTCCTGCTGTGCAGGGTTGTATGCGTTCGGGCAGTTGTCAAGTGCATTGGTGATTCCGTCTCCGTCTGCATCATTTGGTCCAGGTATTGGTTCATCTTCATCTGGATTAAGTATCTTGTAAGGCAAGCTGACGCCAACTGTTCCTTCCTCGACATTCGCGATCGCGCCGAATGCGAATGGGAAAGGTAATGGTCCTCCTGCAACGAAAAGAGCGTATCGTTCTCCTTGTCGATCACTTCCCATCACAAGGACTTCATAGTCTCCTGGTTGTGGTCCGCCTTCGCGTCGGGACCAAAGTCGGATCCATGCTTGAGTTTCATTTCCTTCAGTTGTGTGGGTGAGTGTTGCAAGAAGATTTTCATCTGCAGGCACTAACCTATCGCTGCCAAGTGGCCGGTACATAACACGAGCCTTGACTGCAAGGCTGTCACCGTCCTTGTCTTCAAAGTCGACGCCCATTTCGGAATTTGTATTAGGGTTGGGGACGTCTGGTGCGCTTGGGATTTGGTCTGGAAAAGCTGTGGCGGCGTTGAGCGCGTTTCCTGGGAAGTATCGCGCTTTGATGGTTGGTGGACTGTTTGGCTTGAATGGATCAGCACCACATCCCTCAATGCCGATTGCAGCGCCTGCACTGAGAATAGCAGCTGCACCCCACGCGGCAAGTATTCCTGGTCTTCGAGAATGTACTCTATGTTCAAGGTTTGACATACGATAGCACCCCACAATTGTTGTTATTAACAATACGAAGTTATGTTGGATAATGGCAAGGTATATAAAATTTTCCTTTTTCACTACTGTAGAATACTCAAGAGTCTGTGTTTTGCCTCGACGTGATGACAACTCAAGGATGCGCGAAAACTAGATCATGCTTCACCGTCCTGAAAAGAGGGATGTGGCGCCGATGAGAAAACATGGATACATAGGTTGTTTCTATTTGCACAAGCAACTGACAGCACCCTCCGCTCGTTCCCGAATGCACTGCACAAACTTTATAAACAGGGTTGGGTTTCAAACGACGGGGGTTTTCAATGCCAGAACAGAATGATGCGCAGGATGAAGTGATCATTGATTGGAAAAGGATCAAGAATTTCTTTAAAGGTAGCAAGGACCAATCACCTGGTGAGCTGAAAAAATTTTGGAAGAATATCAAAACATATCAGGTCTTGTTCCTGGTACTCATCCCGCTCATTCTCGCTGTTGTGTTTCGCACATATCCCATTTCACTCCCGATTACCGACGAATGGGCAACAGAGACAGTCTACAATAATATCAAGAATCAGATGGCAGCTCAGATATCACAGGAGTTCCCAAACCTTCCCGATGACCGGAAGACCTTGCTGCTGAATGAGAGATTTAACGAAGTCCTTCAGGAGAATCATGATCAGATCAATATCGAAATTGAGCAAGCATCACAATATTTTAAGAGCCAGTTTCAGAATGAGTGGGGTCATACCTATGTACTTGACATTGATCCGTATCATCATGTACGTCAAGCCACTTATCTAATAGAAAAGGGCCATCCGGGTAATGTTGAGATTGATGGAAAATTTTATGACACACAAAAATATGCTCCAAAGGGAGTAGAAATTCCCCGAGACATGTTGATGTATTCAATCTTAGTAATTTATTGGATTCTCTCGATTGTTCAGATTTGGGCGCATGAACAGACGGTGTTTATCGCGGCCTATTATTCTTCTGTGGTCATTGCATCCCTCGCAATAATCCCAGCGTTCTTTATCGGAAGGAGGATCGCTGGAAACCTTGGAGGATTTATGTCGGCGATGATGCTTGCCACAGCAGCGCAGTTCATCTCCCGTACAAGCGCAGGGGTTCCTGAAACTGACGGGTTCAACGTGCTGCTGCCCTTGATGATTACTTGGCTCTTTATTGAGAGTTTTGAGGCATCCTCATGGAGAAATAAGATTATCTTAAGTTCTCTTGCAGGGTTGTTCATCGGCATCTTCTCATTCGCGTGGGAAGGATGGTGGTACATTTTTGTGATCATCGTCGCAACAACACTTGCGTATCTTGCCTATCACGTGGCAATTAAAGTATTGGCCCACCGGAAAAAGGGATTTATGGAAGCCTGGAAAAGCGGCCCTGCGCGCGAGTCACTTGGTATGCTCGTGATATTCATTATTGCGTCAGGAGTTTTTGTTTCCATATTTAGTGGTCCCGTAACGTTCTTTGATGCTCCATTGAATGCGCTTGCTCCAAAGCAGGCTATAGGAAAACACGTTGCCGAAACGGATATATTCCCAAAGATTCATACAACCGTAGCTGAATTGAATGAGGCTGATATTGGCGATATAATTTCTGAGATGGGTGGGAGATTCTATTACATACTCGCGCTCGTTGGTATAACGCTCATCTTGATTCGTGAGGAAAAGCGTCTGTGGCGGTCGATTGGTTTGCTCGTGGGTTCGCTCGTGTGGTACGCCATTTTGCACACGGACAGCGTCTTTAGTCTCATTGGTCGCCACTATCTGTTGTATGTGATATTGATTAGTATACCTCCCGTTCTGATCATGTTCCTCGTGCGGACAGAGAAGCTTTCGCCGTACAAGAGGTCTTTGCTTCTGCTCATTTGGTACGTGGCTACGATCTATGCTACGTTGAATGGGATCAGATTCCTGCTGCTCTTAATACCCGCGTTTGTCGTGGCTTTTGGTACATGTATTGGGATTCTCTACGAGTATGTCCAGTCATATTTGGATAAGGAGGTCTCGTCAAATGTAATGAGAAAGGCGATCTCTGCAGTGTTGATTCTATGTGCTCTGACGCTGCTCATAAGCCCGGTGGTGACTGCCCATAAGAGCGGAATGTATCAGGTTCCCCTGATCAACAAGTCATGGGTGACCTCATTGCAGATGATCAAAGCGGATAGCAAGCCTGACGCGATAATTAATTCGTGGTGGGATTATGGCCACTGGTTTATAACGGTCGCGAATAGAAGTGCAACATTTGATGGTAGTGTACAGAAGGGCTCCCATGCGTATTGGATTGGGAGAAGTTTCCTGACGGATGATGAGGATGTCACGGTTGGGATCTTGCGGATGCTTGACTGCAGTGCTAATGACGCGTACGAGATGCTGCTTCCGATCATTGACGATGGGCCAAAGACAATCGATGTGATTAACCATATTATTGTGCTTGACAAGGATCAGGCTCGGGAGTATCTCATTTCATCAGGCATCAGGGCGGAAGAGGCAGATGCTGTGCTCACAAAGACACATTGCAATCCTCCTGAGGATTATTATATCGCGAGCGATGATATGATAGGAAAGAGTGGTGTTTGGGCACACTTTGGCAGTTGGAATTTCACGAAAGCGGATATGTACTTGAACGTAAATAAACTGTCCCAGTCAGAGGGTGTCGCCTTGCTCCAGGAGAAGTATGGCCTTGCAGCTGAAGAGGCAGCTAGAGTCTACGGTGAGATCCAAACAACGGATGCTGATCGTTGGATCGCGCCTTGGCCAAGTTTTGCCGGTGCCTCTTCTTGTGAAATGACAGAGACTGACGTCCTTTCATGCGATAGCGGAATCGAAGTGAATCTTGTGACAGGTGAAGCCGGTGTTCGCGGTCCTGATGGCACGCTGTATCGCCCAAATAGGGTAGTCATTCCAAAATCAGATGGGTCGTACCTGAAGAAAGACTTCACAGGTAACCTCATAGAGAGCAGGAATGGCATGAAGGTTGGGATAACCGTTGTAAGGGATGGAAGTAATTGGATCACTATCCAGAGCGATCCAGCTCTTGCGGGCAGCATGTTTACGAAGCTCTACTGGCTGGAAGGCCACGGGCTCAAGCACTTCAAGCTCTTGACGCATCAGACGTCATTTAATGGTAATGAGATCTACGTCTGGAAAGTCAACTGGGAGGGTACAGAGAATAATATTCTGCAGGGTTTGGGACCAGTGGAGAGTTCATCCCCAAGTGATGCAGAGGACGCAACGCCCGTTTCACCTGTAGTTAACTCGACGGTGGAGGTCACTGTATGAGGGATGATGTGTTTTTAATTATTCCCGCATACAATGAATCCAGGCACATCGGGGGCGTCGTGAAGCGCAGTAAGAAGTTCTGCAGTAATATTATTGTTGTTGATGATGGTAGTGATGATCGTACATATGATATCGCGCGAACTGAAGGGATCATTGCTCTTCGTCATGTGGTGAACCTGGGCAAGGGTTCGGCGCTGAAGACCGGCTGTGAGTATGCGTTCAATCACGGTGCAAAGATGATGGTGGTCATGGACGCTGACGGCCAGCATGATCCTAATCTTATTCCCCAGTTTGTGAAAGGGCTTGCTGATCATGATCTAGTGTATGGATATCGGAAGTTTGACAGGAGTATGCCTCTTGTGCTTGGTATGGGCAATCGGTTCATCAACGGATGCATGAGGATCATCCACCATGTTGATGTGAAGGATATCCTCTGCGGATTCCGTTCGTGGAAAAGGAGCGCGTATGAGAAGATTCGGTGGGAGTCGATGGATTATGAGGTTGAGACTGAGATCATTGCGCGTGCGGCGCGTCATCATCTGCGATTCACGCAAGTAGCGGTTCCGACGGTGTACTTGGATGATTATAAGGGTACGACGCCCCTTGATGGCGTGAAAATTGTTGCAAAAATGATTGGATTGAGGTTGGCAAAATGATAATATCAGGAATTCAGGTTGTGGGATTGATTTTTGCGTTGGGTATTCTGTATGTTGTTTTTCTGAATTTCAAGAGAAAAGAGATCACCGGGATCGAATTTGTTGGATGGGTCCTGTTATGGGCAGTCTTTCTGCTGTTGACATTTATCCCAAGGATTGTTGATCCAATTTTACAACCGCTGCACATTGTGAGAGCTCTTGACTTGTACATTATTATAGGATTCATGGTACTGGTTGCATTTCATTTCCATACGTATAGCCAGCTAAAGAAGATGCAGAAGAAGGTGGAGAAGCTTGTCCGCAGAATCGCACTCAAAGAAGAAGAAACGCATTAATAGTCCTAACGTCGACGTTTCGATTGTCATACCTGCATTTAATGAGAGTCAGAGAATAGTCTCATCCTTGCATAAGATTGCGGAGTATATTTCATCCAAGGACGGAAGATATGAGGTTATTGTTGTGGATGACGGGAGTACCGACCCGACAGTCGAAGTGGTCCGTCGAGTGCTTCCATCGTTGAACGCAAGAACGAAGAATTCGACATGGATGGTAATTAGTGTTGGGCAGAACAAAGGCAAGGGTTCTGTTGTGAAGAGAGGAATGCTTGCGGCACGGGGAAGAATGGTACTGTTTTCCGACGCTGATCTATCAACACCGATAGGGGAGCTTGATCGTCTTTCTATGGAAATGGAGAAAGGGTGTGATGTGGTAATAGGTTCACGTGCTGTGCGCGGCTCAAAGATCACAAAGAGCCAGCCTTTCTATAGGGTCTTTATGGGCAAGACATACAATATGATTGTCCGTTCGCTTACAATCCGTGGGATTCATGATACCCAGTGTGGATTTAAGCTATTCAAAAAATCAGTTGTTGTTCCAATATTCTCTCGTCAGACGATTGATGGCTGGGGATTTGATGTCGAAATCTTGTATGTGGCAAAAAAACTAGGGTATTGCATCAAGGAGATCCCCGTCGAGTGGGCTGACGATCGGGGCACGAAAGTAACCCCTTTAAAGACGGCTTTTGAGATGTTCTTTGAGATTATCCACATAAGAAAGATGGATGCCCTAGGTCGGTATCGTTGATGTGAGGAGCATAACATTCTTATAGGTTGATCTTTCTGCTTGTGTGCATGAAAACACGCATGGAAAGATATAATGAGTGGGCAGTCCTGATACTGTTGTTAGCTCTTTCCATGGTTAGCTCCCTTATGTTTTTTGGTGCAGAACTTCGAGATTCTCGTGACTACCGCAACCTGACGTTGTTAATTCAGGGAGATGATGTTCACGTTGCCTCGCCCTTTGCCATGCGTCCTGTTGTTCCAGCGCTTGCTGCACTTCTTGAACCCTCTATTGGATTGAATGCGAGTTTTGGAGTTATTAACATCGTTTTTATCGCGCTCACATCGTTTTTAGTCTATATATTTTGTCGCAACTTAGCATCTGCGAAGATAGGTATCATTGCAGGTTCATTGTTCGCGCTCTCTTCCCCAGTAATGATTTGGGGGCCAAGAGTTTTAACGGATGCTGCGGGTTTTTTTGGTATCATGGCGGGAATTCTTCTGATTGAACGGATAGGAAAGATCGAGCGTGCACATCATGTGGTGATTCTAGGACTTTTTTTTGCAGGCTGTATGCTTATTCGGGAGACCCTGGGATTTCTGCTCCTCTACTGGTTTGTGTGGCTCGTATCAAAAGAGAAGTGGATGATCGTAAGGATCCTCCGCTCGAGAGCATTGAGTATTCTCCTCGTGATTATTCTTATGTTCATCCCATTCTTCATGTGGAAGTCTTTCACAGGTGAAAACGTTTCCAGCGCGTGGCTGAATTGGTTTAATTGGGATATCTTCTCCTGGAATGGGCTCTGGGTCTTTGTATTCCGCTCATTCGTCGCTTTTCACGTGGCGTGGTTCTTTCTGATATTCGGTTGGCGAACTTCAAGCACGGATGAAAGGGCGTTTGTCAAAAATTTCCTTATGGTGATGATTCCAGTCCTGGTGTTCACATTCATCACGACGCATATTTACAGCCCAAGGTATTCATTCATGCTATTTCCGGTCGTTCTTTTGCTCGCTTCAAGAGGTATTCTGGACTGCTCGGAGTACCTCGGGCAGAAATCGTTCTGGAATCACACAAATGGATGGCTGATTATTGGCATCGCGGCGTATGCGGTGGTCTCGCTCATTGGTGCTCTCTCATATCCAACGGAGTTTGTTGGTAACCAGGGTGCTCGGTTAGGAGGGGATATTCGCTTCGCTCTGCAGTCGTGGATGGGGAGGTTCACATGATCGTGTCTATTGTTATTCCTGCTAGAAATGAGGGAAAGAATCTTCGGGAAACACTTGATTGCCTCTACGCTCAGGACTTTCTTGAGCCGTTTGAGATTCTCATCATGGACGGTAATTCTTCGGATGACACAAGAAAGGTTGCTGAGGAGTACAAGAAAAAATATGGGAATGTGAGAATCTTCGCTAATCCTACAGGTAATACCGCAATTGGCCGCAATATCGGCGTCGATAACGCGCGCGGCAAGTTCGTCATGAACTATTCTGCCCATGCAATGGCTGAGAAAAATATGCTCTCGGTGCTCGTGGGTAAACTGCGCAAGGCAAGGAAGGATGTGGCGGTTGTGGGATGTGCAAATATCGCCCCAAATGACAAGTCTTTTGTTGCTCGCGCAGTTGCTGTGGTGTACGCGAGTATCTTTGGTGGTGTTAAAAATGTGGACCAGAACGCCAGGTTTGACAAGGACGTGTCCGTGCCAAGTATTGCATTTGCTCTCTACAGAAAAGAGGTTCTTGATGAGGTTGGTGGTTTTGATGACAAATTTTGGTGCGGACAGGATTTTGAGCTGAATTATCGCGTGATAGAGAAGGGATACAAGATTATCTTCACACCAGAGACTCATGTTTTTCGGAGGAATAGGGACTCGGTCAGAAAATTTGTCCGTCAGATGTATAGGTATGGCATGGCCCGCAAGTTCATCATGAAGAAGCATCCTGCTTCGTTCCGGTGGTCATACATCATCCCTTCGGTGTTTTCTGCCTATATAATAGGAGGAGCGTGTGCTGCTGTCTTCATTCCCTTCTTGCGCCTGCTGTATGGATTGTCTCTCCTTGCGTACGTGCTGATCGGATGGATCTGCTCCCTGTTCGTGACGAGAGATCCCTTGCTGATGATCGTGTCTCCTTTCTTTTACTTCATTGAGCATTTTATGTACGGCGTTGGTTTTATCTCTGGATTTTTCAAGCACAAGTTTTAAAAGCGATCTTTGACTCTCAAGGAGCATGGATGATCAGAGGGTTGTGCGATTTGGCCTTATTGGTTGCGGAAGAATTTCTGATAGGCATATTCAGGCAATACAGGCAACTGCCAAGCTTGTCGCAGTTTGTGATACAAATAAGCAGAGATTGGCCGAGACGGCAAAGAAGCATCATGTGAAAGCGTATACAGATTATAAAAAGATGCTGCAGGATCAAGAGATTGATGCAGTGAGCATCTGCACGCCTTCCGGATACCATGCGGAGATGACGATCGCAGCTGCAAAGCACAAGAAGCATGTGGTGTGTGAAAAGCCTATGGCGCTCACGCTCGAGGGTGCTGATCAGATGACTCGCGCGTGTAAGGAGAATGGTGTACGGCTCTATATCGTTAAGCAGAATCGTTATAATCCTGCTGTTCGAAAACTAAAAGATGCTCTTGATCGCAATCGTTTCGGCCGTCTGGTGATTATTAATACAACCGTGCGCTGGGCGCGTCCTCAGGAGTATTATGATCAGGATAAGTGGCGTGGAACAAAGCGATGGGATGGCGGCGTCCTGCTCAACCAGGCAAGTCACCACGTCGATCTCGTACGATGGATCGGTGGTGAAGTTGAGTCGGTAAAGGCGTACACAAAGACCCGCATCCGGAAGATTGAAGTTGAGGATACTGCTGTTGCGGTTCTGCATTTCAAGAATGGCGCGCTCGGAGTCATCGAGGCAACGACCTGTGCTTACCCAAAGAATATGGAAGGATCAGTCACTGTCATTGGGGAGTTTGGAAGTGTGAAGATCGGTGGAACCGCCGTGAATAAGGTGGAACATTGGGAATTCCGCAATTTTGAGAATGATGATGAGTATGTGTACCGTTATAACACGGAGCCTCCAAACGTCTACGGTTTTGGCCATGCGGAAGTGTACAAGAATTTTGTTGGCTCGCTTGTGCATAACAAGGAGCATGATATTGATGCATTTGAGGGTAGGAAATCTATCGAGGTCATCCAAGCGATTTATGAGAGCGCTTTGACAGGCAAGACTGTCGTGATGGAGAATTTCTTGAAGAACCGGTGATGGCGTGGTAACTGCTCTTTCCACGTCGGTCTTTGAGGGTGAAAGACTTCCATTGCTGACAAGGGCAATGGTTCCAATTGTCGAGGTTTCTAGTCATGGACCCAAGGCACTTGAGTCTGTGATTCAGCGAATACAGGAGGAAGGAATACAGGTTATCGGTGTTCATGGCCCCTCTCCAAACGCGACGGGTTTGCATCCGAATCTCGCTGCAGCAGAAGAGCATTTGGAAAGGAATTATGATTTGATTGCTGGCAGTTTCGAGACTGCTGTCCGTGTTAACGCGAAGTGTGTTACGATTCATCCGTTTTATGTTCTTGGTGGCAGGTTTGCCTTGCCAAAGGATGATGAAAAGAAGTTTGCGCTTCTGCGGTCGTTTGATGAGCAGTATGATTCCGTGCAGAAGTTTTTGCGGTCTAATAAGTATCAAAAGGCAAAAGAGGTGGCTATTGAGACCTTGAGAGTTATTCTGCAGCGGCTGGATGACAACTTCCCGCATGATATGGCGCTCTGTTTGGAAAACTTAAATCCGCGAATCACGTATGGCCTCCAAGTGCCCTCGGAGATCGTCGAGTTCTCTTCTGCGCTCGGCCCAAGGGTCAAACTGGATCTTGACCTCCCGCACGCTCATCTTGCGTCGAGGGTATTTGGGTTTGATCTGGTTGAGATGATTCATCAGGTGTATCATCATATTGGCGTTGTCTCGCTGAGCCAGAACCATGGTGGTATGTATTGTGTGGATCGGCGCTTTGGTGAATCGGCTCCTCGAACGAATCTGCAGGATGTTGATCCGCACTTCCCGCTGCATGGTGCGGTTTCCATATCCAGAATGTATGGCGACGTGGATATCGGTAGCGAGAATCTTGCGTTCCGTGACAGGCTTGTCGCTTCAGTCATGTTTGATCCTGATGGGGTGTTGCCGATTGGCACCGTGCCCGTAGCGAGCTGCTTGAGAGCAATCCCAAAAAGCGTTCCTCTTGTCCTCGAATTTGACAATCGCTACGCGCCGATGGACGCGATTCTTGGCTCGTATGCACTGACGGCATCGATTGATATGAATGAAAAGGAATAAATAGCTAGCGACAGTGATGGGATCATATGGACGCGAAAGTCTACAAAAACGTTATCATCGGTAAGAATGCTGAGATTGGAGAATATGTCATTATCGGCATACCTCCAAAGGGTAAAAGAGATGGCGAGTTAAAGACAGTGATTGGTGATGATGCCGTGATCAGAAGCCATACGGTCATCTATGCAGGGAACATCATCGGCAATCATTTTCAGACAGGGCACGGTGCCATGATTCGCGAGGAGAATCGAATTGGGAATGATGTGAGTATAGGCACGCATTCCATTGTTGAGCATCATGTTGATATGGAAGATGGTGTGCGTGTGCACAGCAACGCATTTGTTCCAGAGTATAGTGTGCTGAAGGAGAAGTGCTGGATCGGGCCCTGTGTGACGATCACAAACGCAAAGTTCCCGTTGAGCAGGGATAGTAAGAAGTTCTTGGCTGGGGTGTATGTTGATGCGCATGCCAAAATAGGGGCAAATAGTGTCCTACTCCCGGGTGTAAGGATCGGAAGGAATGCGCTTGTTGGTGCTGGTTCTGTTGTGACAAAAGACGTGGGCCCGGATACTGTTGTCGTCGGTAATCCGGCCTCTCCCATGAAAAAAACTGATGATCTTAAGCATACAGATGGCAAGCCAGCATACTAGCTGCCACAATATTTATTAAAAGAAAGCGTAAAGAGTAGTATATGCTCTCGGTGCGTGACCTCCAGATTGTTGCTAAGCGCTTGAGGGCGCTTTCGCTGAAGATGACAACGCGTGCGGGTTCCGGCCACCCGTCATCCTGTTGTTCTATTGCCGATATCATGGCGTGTCTCTTCTTTCAAGAGATGAGGTACAACAGAGGTGAACCAGACAGCCTTGATAATGATGAATGCATTCTCTCTAAGGGCCATGCAGCTCCCATATTGTATGCTGCGTATGCGGAAGCAGGTATCATACGTCACGACGAACTCCTGTCACTCAGGCAGTGGGAGGGTAGGCTTGAGGGTCATCCAACCCCTCTTCTTTCGTGGGTGAAGATTGCCACAGGTTCTCTTGGTCAGGGATTGTCAGCTGGCGTTGGAATGGCTCTCGCCGCCCGTATGCGCTCATCGCCAGCAAGAACGTTTGTTATCCTTGGTGATGGTGAGTGCGCTGAAGGCCAGGTCTGGGAAGCAGCAAATACCGCATCCTATCTCAATTTGGATAATCTCGTAGCTTTTGTTGATGTGAATCGGCTCGGACAGAGCAGGGAGACAATGCATGGTCATGATGTTCGTGCGTACACCAACAAGTTTCGCGCGTTTGGGTGGTTTGCGTTGGAAATTGACGGCCATAGTATCCCACAGATTTTGCGCGCACTGCAGACTGCAAGAGGGCAGAAGAAGCCCGTGGCGATTATCGCAAAGACAGTAAAGGGAAAGGGCGTATCATTCATGGAGGATCAACTTCATTGGCATGGGAAAGCTCTTTCAGAGGATGAACTGGTAAAAGCGCTTGCAGAACTCGGTGACGCTCCAGAGATAGATACATCAAAATTGGTGAGCCCAAAAAAATCAGGTAGGTCATCAAAAACTGAGCGCCGTGGAAGCATAAAATTTACTGAGTATGGCACGGATTTCTCTACGCGGGAGGCTTATGGCAATGCGCTCGTGAATGCAGGGCATGCAGATGCTCGCGTTGTTGCAATCGATGGTGATGTCAAGAATTCCACATTTGCAGCGAAGTTTTTTCATGAGTTTCCGTCGCGTGGTGTTGATGCATTCATCGCAGAGCAGAATATGGTAAGTATTGCCGCGGGATTGTCAGCGAAAGGATTTGTTCCGTTCGTCGCGACCTTTTCTGCGTTTTTATCAAGAGCGCATGACCAAATCAGGATGGCTGCGTACTCTCGAGCGAATGTGAAGTTCTGCGGTTCTCATTCAGGTGTTTCTGTTGGGGAGGATGGTCCATCGCAAATGGGTCTGGAGGACGTTGCACTGTTCCGTTCCCTTGCAGATTCGATCGTGCTTGCGCCGTCTGATGCGGTTACAGCAGAGCATTGTGTACAGCTATTGCTAAACTCAAAAGGCATCGGATATATGCGGACCTTACGACCAAAGACTCCTGTGCTTTATCGCAGGAGAGAGAATTTTACCATCGGTGGATGCAAGGTCATTCGTAAGAGTGCTTCAGATAGTGTGACGATTGTTGCCTCAGGTATTTCCGTGCACGAGTCGCTGAAAGCGTATGCGCTGCTGAAGAAGCATAAGATCAATGTATGCATCATCGATGCATATTCCATTCGGCCGCTCGATTCAAAGGCGATTACACGCATGGTGAAGAGGTCCCACGGTCGGTTGGTCGTTGTTGAGGACCATTATGAGGCCGGAGGACTTGGTGAGGCAGTTCTTTCTTCTGTGGAGGGTATTTCATCGCATAAGCACCTGTGCGTCCGTGCGGTGCCTAGGTCCGGTCCTGCAGAACTGCTGTTGGAGAAGTATGGTATTAGCGCACGGCACATCGCGCATGCCGTCGAAGAGCTTCGGAAACGATGAGTGTTCGGTATTCCAAACCTTTAAATAACCAGGTACGCTACCGGCGCCCCATGCAAATCGACTGGAAAGAACAATTTGTGGGTAGTGACCCATTTAAGGATATTATCGGGCAGGACAAGACAAAGATAGACTTGAAGTCTGCTTTGCTAACGTCGCGAAACGTTATCGTGATTGGTCCTCCTGGGATTGGTAAGACGACTCTTGCAAAGAATGTGGCAAAACTTTTGCCTGATGTTGAAGTGATGGATTGTGAGTATCATTGTTCCCCCGATAGTCCTATCTGTCCGGCATGCTGTGCAAAGAAAACTAAGAAGAAGAAAATATTGAAAGGCGCTGACCGCTTCATCAGGATTCAAGGATCTCCCGACCTGACGGCTGAGGATTTGCTCGGTGATATTGATCCGATTAAGGCATTGCAGTTTGGGCCGATGAGTCTTGAGGCATTCAGTCCTGGTAAAGTGTTTCGCGCGAACAATGGGGTGCTGTTCTTTGATGAGCTCAATAGGTGTCCGGAAAAACTTCAGAATGCACTGTTGCAGGTGCTGGAAGAGCATACGGCGACGCTCGCAAGCTATAATGTGAATGTTCCTGCAAACTTCATCTTTATTGGTACTATGAATCCTGAGGATACATCTACCGAGCCCCTCTCTGAGGTATTCTTGGATCGTTTTGACATGGTGTATATGGAGTATCCAGAAACGTTGGATTATGAGAGGAGTATTGTCGTGCAGAAGGGAAAACAGCTTGATGTGGAGTTTCCTAAGGACGTTCTTGAGTTCAGTCTACGGTTTGTCAGGCATTTGAGGAGTTCTGATAAGCTTAGTCGAAAGCCAAGTGTTCGCGCTTCACTAGGGATATATGAGCGTGCACAGGCCCATGCTCTGCTCCATAAGAGGGGAATCGTTGAAATGGAGGATGTTGCTGCGGTGCTGCATTCGGTATTGACGCATAGGATTGAACTAAAGCCGAGCTTCAGATATCTTGAGTCACCGAGTAAACTGATAGTGGAAGAGTTTTCCAGGTTCCGTCGGGGTTCCGCTCCTTCAGGAAAACCTTCTTCTGAGGAAGGTCCCTGAAATCCTTGAGGCAGAGTTCTCAAAAGCGGAGGAAATGCCAGGTTCGCGTGAATCAGACGATCAGGGTTTGATGAAGTCTCTTGTGGAGAATGATGAAAATGTGGTACGTGATGGTCGCCTTCTTGCACAGGCGACGCATCAGGGATTCTCATCGTTCGTTCCCGATATGCTCTTTGATCAGTTGACAAAGGATTACGCGACGTCGGCAAATCTGTACGGTGAGAAGTTTCTCCGCCTGCTTTCCGGATATGAGCCATCGTATATTGAACGTAATATTAAGATCCCTGAATTTCGTAGGGAGCTTCGATCGCGTATGCAGGATCGTGTTGCCGAACTGCGTGATCGTGGCTTTCTTGATCGTGATGGAAGCGTTACGAATCTTGGTTTTAAGCTTGGGGGGTTGCTGTTGTATGTTGAGGAACTTGAGAAACTCATGCCCTCTGGGATGATTGGCGAGAGATCTCAGAAAAAGCTTGCTCATTATGGAGAGAGGTATGATACTAAGGGTTTTCGCTCGGGTGATCGTTTCAAGGATCTTGCGGTCAGTGCGTCAACGAAAGTCGCGTTGAGAAGGGGCCATTCGACGTTTTCCAAGGAAGATTTGCGGATGTGGGAGCGGAGAAAGAAGGGATCCGTCGTCGTAATGTATGTTCTTGACGCATCAGGAAGTATGCGTGGCAGGAAGATTGAGATGGCAAAGAAGGCGGGTATTGGGCTCGCGTTTGCTGCAATTGGGAATAAGGATCTTGTGGGACTTGTGGTGTTTGGAAAAGAGATTATCGAGGAAGTGCCGCCCACACAGGATTTCAAGAAGATTCTGTACACGATAGCACGCGTCAGGCCTTCAAAGGAGACGGACATGGTAAAAGGTCTCCGGCGCTGCCTGGACCTGTTTCCCGATAAAAAGATGACAAAACATATTGTGGTCTTAAGTGATGCACTCCCAAATATCGGGATTGATCCCGAGCGCGAAACCGAACAGATTGTGTCTCTTGCCAGATCCCGGGGTATTACATTTTCAATGGTGGGCATTGGCCTTAATGAGAAAGGCGCAGCTTTTGCCACAAGGCTTGCAGGTATTGGTTCGGGAAGGGTGTATGTCACGCGGGATTCTGAGGATCTTGATGCCATCATTCTTGAGGATTACCAGCTTGCGAGATGAAGTTTATCCACAAAACTTATATAGAAAAAATTTTGATGAAGCATGTATGATGAGATTACCGCTCTTTGTCCTCATAATTGTTCTCATGGTGGGATGTACTTCAAGTGATGATGGTGATGGAGAGAGAGATACGGTAATCAGGAATAATGAACAGTACGGCAACACCAGCATCTTTGTGACAGTGGAGAATGACCTGGTGTCCACCGACCCCATTAGTACGCTTCGTGGAGGTACAATTGTGTGGAGGAATGCTGATCCCTACACCCATGAACTGAAGTCATCCGAGTTTGGAACGCTCAGGATTCCATCGCAAGGAGAGGCCGCACATACCTTTACGACGACCGGAGTGTATGTGTATACGATCAAGAAACTGCCGAGCAAGCAGCATAAGGTCGTTGTGAATTAATCTTTGTCCCGCAGACTTTCAAATGTTCTGATAAGATCAATCATGTACTTTCCTTCTGATACCTTGATGACAAGGGGATTTCTGTTCATAAGGCTGACAAGGTCAAGTTCATACTGCCCTGGTTTCGTGATGCGTATGCTTTCAAGGTCAAGGATGACAGGCTCGTCCTGTTCTTCGTCCATACCGATAATGTCGCGGACGTCCTTCTCGATTTGCAGTTTGTCGTTCTGTGTGAGATTTTGGAGCGGTTCACGGTTCCGTATTTCCTGAAGCTTCTCTTTCTTGATGAAGAAGAAGAGTCGACCACCGCAGCTGCATCCTTTAAGGATTGTTGTGGCAGTATCCACATAGAATTTTCCGCATCGTACGCACTGGTGTGGCATGGGATAGGCCAGTTACGCGGCGTATATATAGTTTTCGTGAATTAGCGTTTCTTTCCGCTCTTCGTGATAAGTTCGATCTTAGAAGGATCTTTTTTGATTTCTTTGACGACGGATGAGGGGCCGATGACCGTGATGCCAAGCCTGTCCGCGAAAAGCACTCGTAAGAATTTTTCTCGTAGGCCATAACTATGCTTGCTGTCTGCAGCATCAATCACCGCAAGCTCAATTCCTCGGAATTCTCGGTTGATTTCCTCCATAGTGACTTTGATGAGTTCCATCTCTTCTTCTTTTTTGAGTCGGCCCTGGAGGAGGACGATCTTGTCTTCTTTGGCAAGGTTGAGAAGTTTTCGGATTCGGCCTACGCTCGAGAGTTCCGAGATTTCCGTGTAGGGAACGACTTGGAGTGTTACCATGGTTATCGACCACAGAGTTGGAAGAGTTGCTCATAAAACTCTTCCATATTTGTTCCGTGTTTGGCAGAGATGCCAATGACTTTGTACTGGGGAAATGCTGATTCGATGCGTTTCAAGTTCGCCTTTTTGAGATCGACTTTATTACCTACAAGAAGTACAGGAGTGTTTCTCGCCGCAAGGTTGCCGATGATGGTGATATTGACTTGAGTGTAAGGGTCCTTGCTTGCGTCAAGGACGACGACGACCGTATTCATATCATCAAGCCATTTGATGCTTTCTACAACTCCCTTTGTCGCTTCCTTTGCGCGCTGCTTCGCATCATCTTCTTTCATGCCTGTCTTGATGAAGTCCTCATAGTCGATCTTTGTGGCGATTCCTGGTGTATCGACAAGGTTGAAGATGAGTTCTCGCCCCTTGGACTTGATCTTGATTTCCTCTTTGATTTGGATTTCGCGTGTCTCATGGGGTACGCTGCTGACGCTTCCCATATCCTCGCCTAGCCAGTCTTGGCAGATGCGGTTGGCAAGGGTTGTCTTCCCTCCGTTTGGTGGTCCATACAATCCTAGCTTCACTGTTTTTCGGCCCTTGAACATTTTGCTGAAGAACTTGCTAAAAAAATCATGCAGTATCCGGATCATTGACTATTCACCATCAAATTGGATAAGAATTTGTAAATATCAACAATTTATATACCTTTTGGTCAAAGAGGACAAAGAACAGGTTTTTCGCGAGAAATTTGAGGAAATAGGCGAAAATGTGGATGGTAGAGTAGTAGCGTTATCAAAAAGTATTAATACTTGCCCCCATCAACGTCATCGTCGATTGGGGGGTTTGCAGCGCAATGTCCGATATAAAGAAGCTCGTAGCAACCTTGAGTAGCATAGAAAGGAAGATTCTACCTTATTTAGACAAAATAAGCGATTTTGACAAGCTTGTTGAGGTTACAGGACTTATGGATGTCCAAATTTCTCGGGGAATCCAATGGCTGACGAATAAAGGATTGATAACTGTCAGCATGGAGACAAAGGAGTTAATAGACCTCGATGCAAATGGAAAGAGGTATTTGAAGGTTGGATTACCTGAGCGCCGCCTCCTCAAGGCAGTGGCACCTGGCCCATCAACACCAGACCGTATTCGTGAGTCTGCTGACCTCTCCAAGGAGGAATTGAATATAGCTCTTGGTGTACTCAGACGAAAGGCCGCAATTTTTATCACGAAGGAGAAGAATCTTGTCGTAAAAATTCTTGATGCTGGAAAGACCATGCTAAGCAAGGACTCGCTCGAGGAGCAGTTCATGCAGCGTTCATTTCCTGTTGCGGTCGCAGACTTGACTCCTGAAGAATTGTTTGCCATGAAGGAATTGCGATCTCGCAAATCGATAATAAAATCAATTCCAAAAAAGCATAAGACTATTCAGTTGACTGAACTTGGTAGGCACGTGCTCAAGATGACAGGATCCTGGTCGGACGCAACAGAGTATGTGACTCAGGAAATGATACGCCAACAGTCATGGAAAGGAAAAGAGTTCAGGCGGTATGATATTCGTAGTCCCGTATCCACGCTTCATGGGGGCAAGCGTCATTTTGTCAGTCAATCGCTTCTCTACGCGAAGAGAGTCTGGATGAATATGGGCTTTAAGGAGATGAAAGGCCCGATCATCAATACCTCGTTTTGGAATTTCGATAGTCTGTTTACCGCGCAGGATCATCCCGCTCGGGAAATGCAGGACACCTTCTTCCTGAAAAATCCGGAGCGTGGAGAAATCCCAAAGGATCGCAAGATGATCGCATTGCTCGCGAAGATTCACGAGGATGGTGCGCACACGAAGAGCAGAGGATGGGGCTATGAGTGGGATGTTGAGGAAGCAAAGAAGAATGTTTTGCGCACGCATACAACGGTCTTGTCAGCTCGTACACTAGCTGCGTTGAAGAAGGAAGAGTGGCCGGCGAAGTTTTTCTCGGTTGGCCGTTGCTTTCGGAATGAATCGCTTGATTGGAAGCACTTATTTGAGTTCAATCAGACAGAGGGTATCGTTGTTGATCCTAATGCAAACTTCCGCGATTTGGTTGGCTACTTACGCCAATTTTTCGCCGCGATGGGTTTCCCAGAGGCGAGATTTAGGCCGGGATATTTCCCATACACGGAGCCTTCGCTTGAGATTGATGTCTTCCATCCGGTGCATAAGCAGTGGATCGAACTGGGTGGCGCAGGGATTTTCCGCCCAGAAGTGACGGAATTTTTGCTTGGTGAGGAGGTTCCAGTCCTCGCGTGGGGCCCTGGCTTTGACAGGATCATTACTGACTATTATGGTATCCGTGACATTCGAGACTTGTACAAGAACGATCTTCGCCAGATTAAGGAATTGAGGTACTGGATGCGATAACTATGCCAACAATTACAGTAAGCAGAAAGGTTTTGGAACGCAAGATTAAGCGCCGCTTGCGCGACGATGTGCTACTTGACAGGGTCTCGTTTCTCGGAACAGATGTTGAATCCGTCTCAGAGCGTGAGATAGTTGTTGAAGTATTTCCAAACAGGCCCGACATGCTCTCTGAACATGGTCTTGCGCGGGCATTCGCTAGTTTCATGGGCGTAGAAAAGGGGATGAAGAAATACAAGGTTTTCCCTGCTACGGAAAAGGTGACGGTGGATCGCGCGGTAAGTAAGGTGCGCCCGTTCACGTTCTGCGCAATCATGAAGGGCATGCAGCTTGATGATGAGAAGATTCGCGATATAATCCAGATTCAGGAAAAGTTGCACGTGACGCTTGGTCGTAACCGGAAGAAGGTTGCGATTGGTGTGTATCCTCTTGATAAGATCAAGATGCCCATTACGTTCACCGCAAGACCTCCGAAGGATATTCTGTTCCGGCCGCTTGAGATGACTAAAGAAGTGAATGGTTTGCAGATAGTGCAGTCGCATCCGGCAGGTCGCGAGTATGCTCACCTATTGGATGGCAAGGACCGATTCCCAATATTTGTTGATAGTAACAATCGTATTCTCTCCATGCCTCCAATAATTAACAGTCATGATACAGGAAAGGTGACTTCTTCGACGACAGATCTCTTCATTGAGTGCTCAGGATTTGATGAGTGGACGCTGAAGAAATGTTTGAATATTCTGGTGTGCGCTCTCGCGGATATGGGCGGCGAGATTCACGCCGTGCAGATTGTATATCCAAACAAGAAAGAGATTTCGCCAAAGCTTGATCCAGAGACTATCAAGGTGGATATCTCATACATAAACCAGAAGTTGGGGATGGAATTCAAAGGCCCAGAATGTAAAAGACTCCTTGAGATGATGGGAATGGATGTGGTAGTGCAGGGAGGTACGCTTAAAGTCTTGGTTCCTCCATACAGAGTCGACATCATGCATCCGATAGATATTGTGGAGGATATCGCGATCGCGCATGGATATGACAAATTTGAGCCTCAATTGCCCAATCTGTTTACGATCGCTTCAGAAGATGAGTTCAGTCGCTTCCAGAACCAGATCGCGAACATGCTTGTGGGTTTTGAGTTCATTGAAGTAAACACCTACCACCTAACGCAGGAAGACTATCAGACAACGAAAATGAATATGTCAAAAAATCTCGTTGAGGTAAAGAATCCTGTGAGTGCGGAGCATCACGCGCTCCGCGCGTGGATGATCCCGACAATGCTTGAGGTTCTAAGGAATAATCGCCAGCATGAGTACCCTCAGAAAGTGTTTGGTATGGGTTCTGTCTTTTTTTCTGATAGCAGTACCGAGACAGGTGTTGGCGAGAAACAGCATTTGGCTCTTGCAGTAAGCGCCGACCGCGCGACATTCACCCAGATGAAGCAAATCGTGGATAGTATAATGAGAAACCTGAATCTGGAGTATGATATTGAGGAACTCGAGCATGGCTCTTTTATCCAAGGAAGAGCCGCATCAGCGCAGATTGGAAAGAAGGAGATTGCGTACTGGGGCGAGATACACCCTGGAGTTCTTGAGAATTGGCAGCTTGACATGCCTTCGATTGCGCTTGAGATTGATCTTGAGGAGCTTTTCCGTGCATTCAAGGCAAAAGAGGGCAATTAGAAGAATTCTACATGTCGGAGTGAAAACCATAACCTTTATTAAGACTTCAGAAACCAGTGATGATGGGGTTAACTAATGCGTATTCCATGGTCTGACAAACTCCTTGACTTGTACGAGAAGAAGTATCGATTGCTGATTGGTATTACGACAGTTATCCTTGTCCTTTCTCTCGTGCAGATTGGGTGGCAGACGGCGACGCAGGGAGAGTTTATCCATAAGGGGATAAGTCTCAGGGGCGGGATGTCTATTACCGTTCCAACTCATGAGGTCGTGGATATAATCGCGCTTGAAAAAGTCCTGGCTCAGAATTTTGAGGAAGCTGCGGTTCGTTCTTTGAAGACTACAACAGGGGATACGTCTGGTTTTATTGTGGAGTTAGAGATTGATATCTCGTCCGTTGCTGACACTGAAAAAGCGCTCGATCTTATCCGCAAAGAGACAGGTCTTGCCCTTACTAGTGGCGAGTACTCTGTTGAGGGGATGGGTCAGTCGCTTGGAGCGTCGTTCTTTCGCGAGACCATGCTTATTCTTGTGGTTTCATTCATTTTAATGGCGATTGTTGTCTTCATTGCATTCCGCTCGTTTGTGCCTAGCGTTGCCGTGATCCTCTGCGCATTTTCTGATATGGTCGTGACGATCGCTATCCTGAACATTTTTAATGTGAAATTCTCTACTGCAGGTATTGCAGCACTTCTCATGATGATTGGTTACTCGGTTGACACGGACATTTTACTCACGACAAAAGTCCTCAAGCAAAAGGTGGGTAGTGTATCTGAAAGGATCCTCCGTGCAGGTAAGACTGGAGTGTACATGACAATTATTACCGTGACTGTTGCGGCCGCGGGATTTTTCTTGACAAATTCTGATACGATAAAGCAGATCATGCTTGTCGTTTGGATCGGATTGTTTGTAGATCTGCTCTTCACCTGGTTCCAGAATGTGGCAATTCTGAGATGGTATCTGAAAAGGAAGGAGGGTGCGCAATGAAGTTCAAGCAGTTGTTCACAAACTGGCGCGTCCTCCTGCTTCTATTCTGCCTTGTACTGGCAGTCGTCTCTATACATCCTTCGTTGTTCTCGGAGGGTCTTGCGATCAAGACAGTTGTAAGAAACAGTTCTGCTGCGATCGCAGGTGTAGAGTCTCCAAAGCAAGCAGCGCAGCCAACTGCCCGTGAACGAATCCTTTCCTTCAACAACATAGAGATCAAGAGTTTTGAGGATTATAACCGCGCGTTGACATCTTTGCAGGCGGGCCAGTCTTACACCTTGCTCACAAACAAGGGTTCATATGCGATTGTCCCTAAGCCCATCATCGAGATCGTTGAGTTGAATGAGACTGAGATTATTCTTGTGAATGAGACGGTTGAAGTCACGGAGATCCTGAATGGCACTGAAGTTCCTGGGATGAAAAATGTAACGCGAGAAAGGGTTGTACCAAAGATTGAGCGTAGGATTCTTGGCGTGCAGGACATCGGACTCCGAGTTGAGCGTGCGGCAAGGACGAACTTGCACAAGGGCCTTGACCTGCAGGGTGGAACGCGCGTACTCCTGCAGCCTGAACAGGAAGTATCTCCTGATGATATGGAATATATTCTGGAGAGTATGTCCGAGCGCCTGAATGTGTATGGTCTAAGTGACGTTCGTGTCGTGAAGGCTGGTGACTTGACTGGCCAGCAGTATATCATCGTCGAGATTGCCGGCGCGACTGAAGAAGAGGTCAAAGACTTGCTGGCAAAACAAGGTAAGTTTGAGGCGAAGGTTGCAAATGACACAGTATTCATCGGCGGCCAGCGTGACGTGACGTATGTATGCAGGAGCGCGGATTGCTCAGGTATTGACGTGCGTGGCGGCGGTTGTGGTGCTGTTACCGAGGGAGTTGCCTGCAGATTTTTCTTCACAATTACGCTGAGTAAGGATGCGGCAGACCGTCAGGCTGCGGCTACGCAAAAACTTGGTGTGATCATGCTCGATCCTTCAACAGGTCAGCCTGTTCCAAAGGGCGATCAGTATCTTGACCAGCCTCTTGAGCTCATCTTGGATGACCAGGTGGTAGATACGTTAAGTATTGCTGCCGATCTGAAGGGAAAAGCGGTGACTGACATCCAAATTTCTGGTTCTGGTGTTGGGTCTAACGAGCTTGAGGCAAGGGAACAATCACTCAAGAATATGAAGCGTTTGCAGACGATTATGCTCACAGGTTCCCTTCCCGTGAAACTGAATATAGTGAAGACCGATACAATTTCCCCAGTGCTTGGCGAAGAATTTGTGAAAAACGCGCTACTGCTTGCCGTAATTTCGCTCAGTATCGTTGTTGCGTGGATCCTCGTGAGGTATAGATCGTTGAAGATCGCGATTCCAATTCTAATCACGTGTTTTTCCGAGATAGTCCTAATTCTTGGTTTCGCTTCCTTGACAAGGCAAAACCTAGATCTTGCAGCGATCGCAGGAATTATTATTGCGATTGGAACTGGTGTTGACCATCAGATCGTCATCACTGATGAGACGCTTACAGGGCAGTCTTCTGGTTCGACAGGTGACTGGGTTAGGCGTCTGAAAGGAGCGTTCCTTATAATCATGATCGCATATTTCACGACTGTCTCGGCGATGTTCCCTCTCCTTGTTGCTGGTGCTGGGCTCCTCAAGGGTCTTGCGGTGACAACAATTGCTGGATTTACGGTTGGTATTCTGATCTCGCGCCCCGCGTTTGCTGCGATGATTCAGATACTAACGCGCGAGTAAAAAGAGGTGGAGTTTGAAAACAAAGATTGGCGCGATTATTGCAGTGCTCTGTTGCACGTTGCTGCTTGCTACAGCGCAGATATTCTATAAATTTGGCGCGGCAAAACTCACGTATACTCTTTCGGGTATCCTGACGAATTACTGGATTTTCATTGGCATAGGAATGTATGCTATTGGTGCTGGAGTCCTCATCATCTCATTGCGACATGGCGAGTTGTCAGTGCTGTATCCACTCGTCGCGCTTGGATATGTTTGGGTCAACTTCGCGTCCGCATACTTCTTTCATGAGCCGCTCACCACGCTGAAATGGGTTGGTATTGGAATTATCATCCTCGGTATGTGTTTTATTGGGATTGGAAGTCATGCAGCCGAAAAGAAAGAGGCAGCCGCATGATTCCCTTCCTGGCTATCTTTATCGTGCTGGTCGCGTGTGTAATTGGTGGAATTGGTGCTGTTCTGTTAAAGCTTGGTTCAACCGGTTCATTGCATCCTTTGCAGGTCATCAAGAATTACCGTCTGGTTGGTGGTCTTTTCCTCTATGGCCTCGCAACGATTATGTTTATTCCAGCGCTGAAAATGGGTGACCTGAGCATCCTCTACCCGCTGACGTCGACAACACAGATATGGGTGGTTATTTTCTCGCTCGTTATTCTGAAGGAGAATATTAATGCGTGGAAATGGCTTGGTGTCGTAGCGATTGTCGCAGGTACAACACTCATAAGTCTCGGAGGATAGTAAATGGAATACTTGGTTTTTTCCGTCGGAGGTTCGCTGCTCGTTCCAGATGGAATTGACACAGGATTCATGAGAAAGTGCGCAGATACTCTCACGACTCTGTCGCAGAAGTTTGGAATCGTGGTGATCACAGGCGGCGGCGCGACTGCCCGAAGGTACATCGCCGCCGCAAAGGAAGCGAAGATCACTGATCCAGATGATCTTGATTGGCTTGGCATTGCCGCGACTCGCTTGAATGCCGAATTGCTCTTGCGTAGTATAGGTTCTCATGCGTATCCCAAGGTTATTCTCGATCCGACAGATATTCCAAGGACGAGGAAGATTGTTATTGGTGGCGGCTGGAAGCCAGGATGGAGCACGGATTATGTTGCAGTTCGTGCCGCTAGGAGCGTGAAAGCCATCCGAATGATTAATTTATCAAATACAGAATTCATATTTGACAAGGATCCTCGAAAGCATGCTAATGCAAAGCCAAAGGGGTGTCTTACATGGGATGAGCTCCTTGCGATTACTGGATCTTCTCGCACTCCTGGAATGAATGTTCCCTTTGATCCTGTAGCGGCGAGAGCTGCGAAGGGGCTGCAGGTTGCGCACATATCAGGAAGTAATCTGGGCGAAGTGCAGAATTTTGTTAACGGAAAGTTGTTCAAGGGCACACTTATTGGCTATGATCATCAAGGTGCTTGATTTTTTCTTTCCGTTCGACCGGTTTGAGTGTTTTCTCTAGCCAACTGTGGGTACCGTCCCAGCTGTCATGTCCTGAGCCGAAAAAGTTGACAAGCATGATGATTTCCTTCCCGCACGTACAACTGTGCCGTTTGTAGTGCCGCTCCCCCATCCAGAATGAGTCCCAGCGTTCTCCTCTGAGTTCTCGTCCGCAGTAGCACGTATGCCTGAATCGTTCAATGTCAATCCAATGGTCCATCATGAGTTTCACGGTCATTACTGCAGGTTACTGCCAACCCAAGTTTCGTATGAGGTGTTTGCCTTTGCGCGGACAAACGCAATGCATGGGATTTCATAGCTATGCATTCGCGTCACTTCTCTGATGATGGTCTTCTGATGCTTGACTGCGGTCTTTGCAAGGAGCACATATTCCCGCGTCGTCTTCATGTTCCCCTTCCAGAGGTATCTGCTCTCTACAGGGAATCTGTTTGTACACGCAACAAGCTTTTGTCGCAGAAGGTATATCCCTATCCGGTCAGCTTCTCGCCTGCTCCCGCACACAATATATGCAATCAACATCGGCCCGATAAACACCTGCTATATGGGCGCTGTTGGTAGTTTATATAGTTTTTCACATCGTGCCGCAGGAAAGTACGAAAGTTGTGCTTTCTAGGATAATGATAGTGTATCAGAACATAGAGGGTACGATCCGACAGTATACATGATTGGAAAAGGGAGAACACATTTTTTATAAGAAGTGAGATTCATCATAAGCGTATGGACCTTCCAGATTATGATCCAAAGAGTATAGGAAGAAGGTTGGAAGAATTAATGGCCGAGCAAGGATTAACCCAACATAGTGTTGCTGAAGCAGTTGGGATGACACAGGCTCGAATCTCCCAGATGGTGAATGGTGTTGGCGATAAACACATCAGATTAGTGAATCTCGACAAAGTTGTCAGATTGTTAAATACGACTCCAAATTACTTGATGTATGGTCTTGAACCTAGGTACAGGACCTGATTTCGCTGTTTCGAGAAGAACTAGTCGGTGGGCTAAGCATTTATGGAAGTTAATTTGTTGTTGAGAATAATCACGCCTTTCGTACTCGAGATCCGCGGGCAACATCTTCCACGATGTATCCTTTCTGCAGGATATGGTCTCGCAACTGATCTGATTGTGCGAAATCTTTGTTCTTTCGTGCGTCCTCGCGCTTCTTCACAAGGTCCATGATCTCGATAGGTACTTCTTCTTCATGGTGAGAGAGAACACCGATAACAGTGTCAAGTGATTCCATGAATGAAGCGATATGTGCCGCATCTGCGGGTGTGAGTTCCATTTTATTCGCGTCACGCATAAAATCAAAGATTACTCCAAGGGCTGGAGAGATATTCAGATCATCATCCATGTATTCGATAAAAAGTTTCTGAGTTTTCTCAGTGAATTGTTCAATTTTTCGGCTTGGTTTTCCCTTCCCGCTTGACTCTTTCATGCGGCTCATGAAGTCACTGAGCCTCTCGACGCTGCTTCGTGCGGCATCGAGTGCTTCGAATGTGAAGTTGAGCTGCTGGCGGTAGTGCGCGCTGATGAGGAGGTATCGTATCGCTTTGCCCTCGTAGCCCTTTTCAAGCACGTCCCGGAGCGTGTAGAAATTGCCGAGGGACTTTGACATCTTTCGTCCATTCACGAGTAAGTGTTCGCAGTGCATCCAGTAGTTCACGAAAGATTTGCCAAGTCCGCAGGTAGTCTGCGCGATTTCGTTCTCATGGTGCGGGAAGATGTTGTCAACGCCGCCAGTATGGATATCGATGGGGAGTCCAAGGTATTTCACGCTCATTGCGCTGCATTCGATGTGCCATCCGGGCCTCCCCCGCCCAAAAGGGCTCTCCCAATATACGTCTCCGTCATTCTCATCCCATGCTTTCCAAAGCGCAAAGTCGGCAAGGTGCTGTTTTTCATATTCATCATGCTTCACGCGTGCTCCGGATTTGAGGTCATCCACATTGATGTGCGCCAGCTTTCCGTACTCCACATATTTCTCGATCCGAAAATAGATAGATCCGTCCTCAGCTTTGTACGCGTATCCCCTATCAAGGAGCGATTGCACAAGGGAAATCATTTCCGGGATGTTGTCAGTCGCGGCTGGATATATCTCTGCACGTTCGATGTTGAGCGTTGAGAGGTCATGAAAGAATGCTTGTTTGTACTTTTCCGTGAATTGGGAGAGTGATACGTTGTCCGCGCGTGATCCTTTGATCGTCTTATCATCGACGTCGGTGAGGTTCATGACATGCTTGACATGGTATCCGCGAAACGACAGATACCTGCGGAGCAGATCTTCAAAGAGATATGCGCGGAAATTGCCGATGTGCGCATAATTGTAGACCGTAGGGCCACAGGTGTAAAGTGATACGTGTCCCTTGCGGTGTGGTGTGAACTCCTCTTTTTTTCGGGAGTATGTGTTGAAAAATTTCAATGCCTATCCCCTGGGCTTGAAGCTGATGGGTACCTCGCGTCTGGTCATATCTTGACTGTCGGAGGCAAAGAAGATAATAGTTCCCTTGCCCTCCTTTACTGGGGAGATGGTAACAATGCTATCCTTCCATTCCACAGAAACACCTTCGGGTTGTGTGGAAATGAATGTGAGTTCATCATTGTCTTCATCTTTGACATAATCTCGAAGGTCAAGTACCATCTTCCCTTCGACGCTGAGGCTGTCAAGCTTTCCAAATGCAGGGGGATGGTTGTCCGTTCTTATATCTTTCTCCTGGGCGGAGACTGCAATTCGTTCGCGGACATTGTCAGTACTGCTTTCAATGGGTAACGGCCCTGTATCACTGAGTGCTTCGGAGATAGCAAATCCTGTGATTGCGCTAACTGCAGTATAATGCCAGCCCATCCATCCAAGGATTCCAACCACGAGAAAGATGGTGAGAATGTTTGCGGTAATGATCAAACGTCGTTTGACTTTGTGTGCTTCATGATGTTTCTTGAGCTCCGTGCTGCAGAGATCAAGTGATTTCTTAAGGTTATCATGTGTGAGATCGAAATTTTTTCCAGTGATTGGGCAGCAATACTTTTCGCCTTTGTGGACCCACCCTTTGTTGACTCGTGTCCGTTTTATTTCAAGTTCTTCTTGAACATTTTTAAGTTTATAAGGATCCAATTCCATACCCCAGTATACAAATAACGCTACTATATAAAGGTTTGGGATAGAAACGTAAGAACAGACAGTATCCTTAGAGAGTCTGAAAGAGTTGTTCTTTTGGAAAGCGAGCTTTCTTTCGGGGAACATCAGCAGCGTACCCTACAGCACAAAGCACTGTTGGAACGAGGTGTGCGGGTAGCCCAAGGACGCGTGCCAAACGTTCAGGTTCAAACGCTTCGATGGGGCAAGAGTCAAGACCGAGCGCTTTTGCTCCAAGAGTAGCATATGCAAGTACGATATAGACTTGCCGTTGAGTCCAGCATAATTTCTGTTCCGATGTCAGTTTTGAGAGAAAGTTGTGCAGTGCTGAAAGTGAGTACTCGGTTTGTTCAGGAGTTCGGCCTTGCAGAGCAAGTAGTGCTGGCATACGATCAGCACAAGATGCGACGTCAGTATCCGCGCAGAGAACAAGAAGGTGCGAGCATGTCGTGATCTGTGCTTGATTCCCTGCGGTCGGCGCAAGCGCTTGCTTCATGTCCTGTGTGCTAACAACGATCACGTTGTAAGCCTGTAAATTATATGCTGTTGGTGCAAGCCGAATCATCTCAAAAAGTTGCTCAAGGATACTATCAGGAATAGTCCGGCCATCAAACTTCTTCGTTGCGTATCGTTCTTGTACGAGAGATTGGAAGTCCATGAATCATGATATTTTTCTAGAGATATATTAAGGTAAGCACAACGTATTGGAGATGTCCAGAAGGAGTGTGACATGTTCAGCAACACCTGATCCATTGCGACAGGGTGAGTGTAGTTGGCACGTAATGAGTGAAGGGATACTATTCAACAGAAAATGTATCGCCTATGAAGAAAAGTAGCGGGGAGTGGATTTGAACCACTGACCTGAGGGTTATGAGCCCTCCGGGCACTCCTGGCTGCCCTACCCCGCTATTGGGTAAAGTCAGTAGTGAGTGCTTTATAAACGTTTAGGTAAACAATGAATAGTGTCTGAGTACTCTCGTACTGATGATTAGCGGTGGTATGACGAACAGCAGCCGCTGGTGTTGTGCATATAGTGAGACGTCGCGCCAGAAGATGCATAATCCCAATGTGGTTTATCATGCAGGTATGATGTGTGTCGCTGATATGGCATCGCGGATCCATATGAGGAGAGTCCGGTCTGCATTCTGTCCGCATATGTTGGAGATGCTGCAGAGTATCTTGATCTCGAATTCTTAGGGTATCCCGCAATCCCTTGGGACCTAGCTTCCGGAATGAGTGCATAAGCCATAGTGTCACCGTTTTGTCAGTGGCAGAACCTAAAGGGAATCGTATTGAAAAAGATGTACCCTGCCACGATGTAATGATGTGCGACAGAAATATCATTCCAATCCTTCCGCATATTTTATAAACCTCTTTAAAATCCTTCGTCGTGTGCCGCGGTCGCATAGCCCGGCCATTGCGGTGGATTGCTACAGGCAGATTGTCTGTTAGAAACCTACAATGGCCTTCAATGATCCACTGTCCTTCGGGACACGAGAGTTCAAATCTCTCCCGCGGCGTTCTTTTCTTTCAAACACACAAGGTGCACAAATACTCTAACAGCACCAACGCCGCGGGAGGCTTAGCGGCGAACA
>CAYVYK010000002.1:198575-205439 GCA_964455675.1 uncultured Methanosarcinales archaeon | reverse complement strand
GCTAGCGGACGACGGCATTACTGCTCAAAAGCATGCATGGACCACTTTAACCGGGAAAACTCCTGGTATTTCGTCAGAAAGGACGTACTGCGACGGGACCACTACCGATGCAGCATATGCAAGCAAAGACTGCGAAAATCACAGCTTGACGTTGACCATATCATTCCCGTGCAGATGGGCGGAACTCTCCTTGAAAAAGCAAATCTGCGGACGCTCTGCAAAGACTGCCATAAACGCAAGAGTAAGCTAGATCATGAGGCGCTCTCGGACAGAATAATTTAAATGCGACGACCGCACATAACATCAGCAGTTCAGTGCGTCCACTTTTCATCTGATTTTGACGTATCAGAATATGGGCGGTATTCCCCGGACGGTAATATCTGTTTTAGATGCATTATCTTTAACAATATCTCTCTAATCTGCAGTCGACCAATTGGGTGTTCATCTGAGAGTAGTGACAAACTATAGATTTAAATAGGGTTTTTTCTTCATCACTACCATGGAAGGCGGACTATTTCATATTCTGTCATCTTTTCCATCAGGGACTCCTCGGGAGGAAATTGAACTGGCGATTCAGGAGTATGCTAAACATAGAACCCCCAAGGAGATACGTGAAGAACTCCCTAAATCAATTACCCTGAGGTATGGACGTCAACGACATATGATTAAGCGCTTGGGTATTGAACGAACCCTATTTTTAGTTGCAACTGGATTTACCGCGTTGGAAGAGATCACCAAGGAGAGTACATCAAGTCGAGGAGGTTGGAAGAGACTTGAGGTACTCTTCACTAACAAACCGTCGGGTTATAGAGCGTATGCAGATACACTACGGGACGTCGCGAAATCACTGGGTCTTCCTGCGCTCACGAAACTACACCAGGAGAGTCTAGAACAACTGACTGCTGACAATGTACGGAGAATGAGTGCAGATCAGCTACGGGCGCTCCTACCAAGGGTAGATGTAAACATCTGTTACGAGTATAGTTACCTTAGCGCTGTATCAGCCCGAATATCATCAGATCCACGACTTCAATGGGAGGTGTTTTCAAAAATAACTGGTATTACATCTCGGGACGAGATCGGAAAGGCTAGTGCGCTGTTGCATTCTCACCATCGTAGCATCGCGACAATTATCACCGGGGGTAAACACAAACTGAACGGAGATATTACCTATTTCAGGAATCTTGCACGACAAAACCGAGTTCCTATTATCTCAAGAGCCCGAAGGGAGTATATACAAAATTTCTCGGTCAGATACGTACAACAAACACCGCGTGAAGTATTAATTCATGATTTAGACGTCACAGGGCATTCTGTTTACCCTGGTTCGTATCAATATTCACCCTTCTTGCGAATTCTTTCCAGAAAAATTCAGGGGAACCGGGATTTGCAGCGTGAATTATTAAGAAAATGGTCTGGGGCAACGACTGCAGAAAGCCTTAGATCAGAAGACTGCAATGGAGTACTTGGGTACACCAAACTTCGTGGACTGGAAAACTTACTCAGAGGAAAAGGAACGACCAGTCCGGAACGAGGGATATTCTTCAAGTCATTGCTCGGCGGTGCCCACAAGTGGGCAGATCGTGACGAAGAGCTGATTGCTCTGACAAAGCAGTATAAGGAGCTACGGAAGCAAGTTAATCCGGGTAAGATTGTTAGAAATGATACACCCACTTTCTTTAATTTTGGTCTAGCCTTTGAGCAGTATGTGGGAATTCTGCTTGCGCTCCAGAATCCAAGTATAGAACACCAGATTATTCTAAAAGGAAACGAGTCGGTGAGGATCGTAGATTATGGACAGAGAAACTTAGAGCAGATCATCGAAGTGAAATCGGGAAACATTTTTGGGGATAGAGACAGAACCCAATTAGCTGACTATGTAAGATCGGGAAGACCATTGGTTTACATCCTCTGGAGCAGAGACTGTCCGGCGGTTCGTTCTATTAACCGTTTGGCAGGTGCAGGAGTCACCATCCAAACTCCCGATGACCTACCGGCTTATTCCACCTTCAAGGGAAAAACTTGGAATAACATCTTTGTCAATAAAGGGGCGTTTAGAGAATACGCAAAGACTCATGATACTCGGCAATTGACCGCGAATTTATTCTCTGTTTCTTTGTGGGTGCGGGAGGCTCGTGACCACCGTATGCTCGACAAGATTATGGAAGCGGCAGTTACACAGGACTCCGCACTGCAAGATACCCTCCCGGTGAGGTGGTTAAGCATCCGTGAATTCAAGCATGCGCATTCGATGGTTTATAACACTGAGTCTCACACTCGGTATGATGATCCTGTTCTGAGGAAGAATATTCTCCGCGCACAAATACATGAGCTACAAAAGTGGGTGAAGACAAGCCCTTGTGTTGTTGAAGTCGCTGATGATAAACCACTACGTGTACAGATGCTTGCGCTTTACCGTCCCCATGTAAGAGACCGCCAGAAGTATCTGACACTCCAAGAGATTGATCCTGAGCATAAGAAGGAGATTGATGCCCTCATTGACAATCCCCGACTGTCACACATTCTAAATAATTTTGATAGGGATAAACTCCAGAAACTCGCAGATGAGGATGAGATTCTATCGGAGGATAAGATTACCCTTCGTGGTCCTGTAGATATCCTGAAAAGGCTTCGGAGGGCGGGAGATGCCATAGGTCGCATAAGGGGTATGGCAGCAGATGACTACCACCTGGGATACCGATTAATCGCAACAAGTGAGTATGTAGCTGACCACAATATGGATTGGCAAATGGATTGCATTGAACAGTGTAGAAGATCGCTAGAATCAATCTTAGACCTAGCCAAACAAAAAACAATTGATTATGTAAAAATCTGTGAACAGATTATTCGACATAATCCGTCGCATCGCGGGCCGTTTCGAAATGACATTGTTGTTGCACGGTTGTACTCCCTCCAGGTTGCAGTGCAGCTATTCAGGAACAAAATACGGCGAACTAGAGCACTGGCAGCTATTGATAGGGATATGGCGTATGCTTACCTAGCCCATGCACCCGACGCTCAGATCATGATTGACCGTATTAGGTGTGCAAGAAGAGGTGATGACGGGACACCCGAAAATATTACGCGAGTTCTGGATGAAATACCAAAAAACATCGAAGCAATCGTCGGATACGTAAGGAGGGATGATGAACTGTACAAGAGTATCTGTGATGGATACAGAGCAAGAAAATCAGATCCCATGGAGAGGCAAGACAACAGTCAACTGCAGGCAGCAGATGTGATAACACCAACAGCAAGGAGTCTCACCAATGGTAATGGTGACACTCCACATGAGCATATCTTCTCCAAAAAAGATCTTACTAACGGATCACGTGTGAAGCATGCCTCCTCAAACGCGCTTCTGAGAGCCGAACTTTTTGCCGAGGAGATCCTGAACAATCAGCACTTCCCATATAATCATCGGCAAAGAATCGCACATGTCATATCTACTAGTTCTTGGCATGAGCGCGGACTAAGTGACTTGCAGACGTATGCTCTCTTCGACGATGTACAGCTCTTGTACATCAATGAGGGAAAAATACCCGACAAACAAGCTATGTCGCGGTTAATATATGACATCCAACAGCAGATTAGAACGTAGGAATTCGTTTCCCGGTATATCCATTCTAATTCCCTTTCCGGTACTCCCCATACAGCTTGAAAGTGAAATTGCCACAACCTGGCAGACTCTCGATCGTTCGTAGCCCGGTTGGGTTTCGTTAGAACTCGTTGTAATGCGCCAACCGGGCGTAGAGCGATCAAAGATCGCTAACGCCCACTTGTCGCAGGTCCCGTTTGGGATTGTTACTGAAAACTGCGCCAACCGGGAATCGAACCCGGACCAAGACCTTGGCAAGGTCCCATTGTGCCGTTCAACTATTGGCGCGACAGAGGATAATGAGCAGGGGGGCTTTTTTAAATGTTACGCTGCCAACATTTTATATAGTCCTGCGTCAGGCATGCTGCTAGGTGATACATTATGGCAGCACGACCAAAAGATCCTCCAAAGATACGACTTGATTACGCAGTTGACAGGCCAACGTACGACCTTTTTGTGAAAGCATGCAGCAGATCAGGATACGCGCCGCAGATCGTCGTTGAGCGACTCATGAAGAAGTACGCAGATACTGGCCAGATGTAATACTCTCTCTTTTTTTTAATTTCTTGATCCTATTTGCCTACGTTTCTTGTGCCAGAAATTGCGCTTGTCCTTGCCGTGAGGTTTACTCTCAGGCGATTTGTGCCAGCCATGCCGCTTTTCTGACGACTCATCAGATCTAAACTCAGACCTCTGCGGTCGCTTTCCATACGAGAACGAACTTTCTGAACGATTGTGCGAAGGCCTATTTGCGTCCCTCGCGTGAGAAAATGATCCTCCCGATCTATGAAATGACCTCTGCGGTGATTGGTTCCTTTTGTGGGAAAACCTATGGAATGGCCTATCGTGGGACTGTCTTGCTTCCCCACCAGTTGATATTGGCGCTTTTCTCGCGAGAGCGTGTTCCATGACAGGAATCCTTGCGTGGATGAGCCGCTCGATATCACGAAGCTGTGCGTTCTCACCGCTTGTGCAGAACGAGATCGCGATGCCGGATGCGCCAGCGCGCGCGGTCCTCCCAATCCTGTGAACATAACTCTCAGGCTCCATAGGCATATCAAAATTGAATACGTGCGTGATGCCATCGACGTCAATACCCCTTGCCGCGATGTCGGTCGCGACAAGCACGTGGGCTTTACCTGTCTTGAACTCATGCAGCGCCTGAGTCCGAGCCGTCTGCGACTTGTTCCCATGAATGGCTTGCGATGGTATTCCTTCCTTCTCAAGATTCATCGCAAGACGATTAGCCTGGTGCTTGGTCTTTGTGAATATCAGCGCCTTTTTCGCGTGCGTCAGGAGATCAATAAGGAGCTGCTGCTTTGACGCCTTTTCCACATGGATGATATGCTGCTCGACCTTGTCGACAGTTGGCTTATCGGGCGTCACGGAAATCTTTACCGGAGCTTTCAGCATCGTGTGCGCCAGCTTGAGCGCTTCACTCGTTAACGTCGCTGAAAAGAATAATGACTGCCGCTGCGAGGGAAGATGAGCGATAATTCTCCGAATGTCAGGAATAAAACCCATGTCAAGCATCCTATCTGCCTCGTCAAGCACGAAAAATTCAACCTCATCTAGACTAATGTAGCCTTGTTCCATGAGGTCAATAAGCCTGCCTGGAGTTGCCACAAGAATATCAACACCATGCCTCATAGCGTCAACCTGAGGCTGCTGGCCGACACCGCCAAACACAACCGCATACCTGAATGGAAGGAATTTGCCATAGGTTTTTACCGACGCGAAAATCTGCGCCGCAAGCTCCCTCGTCGGAGCAAGAATGAGTGCTCTTGTCTTGCCAGGGAAACGGTGCTTCTTGTTTGCCGCAAGATACTGCAAGAGAGGAAGCGTGAATGCCGCGGTCTTCCCCGTGCCTGTCTGAGCGCAGCCAAGCATGTCTTTTCCCTCGAGGAGTGGAGGGATCGCCTGCTCTTGAATCGGAGTTGGAATCTCATACTTCTGTTCTTTCAATGCCCTCTGGAGAGGTTCTATCAGTTTTTTGAATGCCATATTGAATCACGTGGAGAATTAACCACCGGGATGGTACAACTGGGTTAGTTTATAAATGTGCCGCACAACTCTTCATCGCACATGAATCTCAATGATGTCGCCTTCATGCAGAACGTGCTTGAGATTCATGACCTTCTGACCGGAAAAACGAACGCTCTTTCCCCAGATGCGAGCGAAGCGGAATTTCGACGAGAAATCCTTGTGGAGCTTATCACACATGTCTTGAAGCGTCGAGCCGCGCGTCATGATGAGAGGAGCCTCCAGGTCTGCTTTCTTCCCAACTTCCTTGCAGTACACAGGCATGCACTGCATGCGCTGGAAGATCGCCTCGCGAAGCTTATCGATATTGATGCGCTTCTCAGCTGAAATGATCACATCAGGCTTCACGTCGCGCTTGACCTTCTCAAGCTGCTCGCGCGTGAGCATATCCGCCTTATTTAGGACGGTGATTGAAGGCACGTACTTCTTGTTGCCCTCGATGACATCAATCAACTGGTCCTCGTTAATATCCTCATGCAGGACAACGTCCGCGTTCATGATACGGAACTCCTTGCAGACATCCTCGATCATCTCCTTGTCAATCTTTGTCAGCTTGACAGTTGAACCTACCCTTATGCCGCCCCTCGCTGTCTTTGTGATCCGCACATCGGGCCTATGCTGATCAACGCGGATGTTGACATCGTAAATCTCCTTCCTGATCACGGGAAGATGCTCTGGGTAAATAGCGTCCACGAGAAATAAGATGAGGTCGCAGTTCCACGCGCAGGCAAGCACTTCCTTGCCGCGGCCAGTACCATCCGACGCTCCCTGCAATATTCCTGGAACGTCAAGAACCTGGATCTTCGCGCCCTTATACTCAAGAAGCCCAGGGATGCATGTCAGTGTTGTAAACGCGTATGCCGCAACGGTCGACTCCGCATTCGTGATCGCATTGAGGAGCGTGCTTTTTCCAACGGAAGGAAATCCGACAAGAATGACCGTGCCATCGCCAGTCTTTCGCACGACAAAACCGTCTGTTTTTCCCTTGCCCTTTTGCCTGGATGACTCTTTCTCCTTCAACATCCGAATTTTTGCTTTGACGACGGCAAAGTGGCCCTGCGTACGCTTGTTGTATTTTGTCTTAGAAAGCTCTGCCTCGAGCTCCTTGATCTGAGCTTGTGTTCGAAGCTTTGATGATAACTTAGTCGGCTCTGCACTCATAGAACTCATCAGTACAACAGGAGTATAAAATCATTTCTTCGCAGGCTTCTTTGCTGGTTTTG
>CAYVYK010000002.1:145911-198475 GCA_964455675.1 uncultured Methanosarcinales archaeon | reverse complement strand
CTGGTTTTGCCTTCTTTGCAGGCTTATCCGACGGGTCAGACTCTGCTGTAGCCGGTGCACTTGGCTCTGACGGGACATCCTTTGGCTGCTCTACAGCCTGTTCGATCGGCTTCTTCTCATCTTTCTTTGTCTCATCCTTCTTTGCCTTCTTCTCCTCTACAACCTCCCAAAATTTGGGAGCTCCAAAGAGTTCAGCGTTAACTTCGCCAGAATCCATTTTGACCGTGACGACCTTCACATGGTGCGGAGGGTTCTTCATCCCGGATTGCCACACCTTCTGATTGAGCATCGGACCGATTCGGATAGTTTCGGACTTCATGTGACGGGTAAGGAAATTGCGCAGTTCAGTCATCGCCCGGTTGCTTCGCTTGTGCAGTGGAACCTTGATGAATCCTTTCCGGAGAGGAACGTTGTACGTTCGTTCAACGACAACCTTGCTCACTTGTTTCTTTTCCTTGGACTTCTTCTCTGCCATGTTTACGCCTTGCTTTTTCGACGTCGCCAGTTGCGCTTGTACGCGGTATGCCTACCAGGGTGCACTTGCCGTCCCCTGCCATACTTCTTTGGGACCGTCCAAAACGGGGCCCAACGCGTGAGCTTTGCGAGCTTAACCAATCGTTTCTTTCTGCTTGTATGCTTGTATCGTGCCATACGAATCACTTTCTTTGAATCTTAAAATCCCGCCTTGGGCTGATATGCGAAAGCAGTTCCCGAAGCTGGTTCTCATCCACGGTCTTAGCCTTACCAGCGTCGATCAGCTGGCCCAGGATGAGCAGGACCTGCACCGCCTTCTCGGGATGAGCGCTTTTCAGCGCGCCAAACCTTTCAAGGGCGCCTTTCGTGAACCGTGAACGAACAAGCATCTCAAGTTGCTGGATCTGCTGCTCCAGTCGCGCTTGCTCGTCAAGCTCTCTGCGATAATCGTCTTCATCCATTTTTCAGGATCTTCGCGGCTGTTTTGTCGAGCAGGGCGACACCCTTTGGTGTAATAATCCGTCCCTTCTTCTGGCTCTTCTCAACCGACTTTGCATAGCCGCCCTTCTCAAGCTGCTGCAGCACTTTTCTGATGATGTTACCGGAAGCCTTGCGGAATTCTTCGGGCTTCATGCCCCTGTTGCGCTTGCCTCCATACTTCACCCGAAGCTTTGAGACACCGATGGGGCCTCTCGTCTTCAATGTTCGCAGGACGGACGCACAGCGCACAAACCACCAGTCTGGATCTACAGGCGGGCGTTCAGCGTGCGCTCCCGTCTTCACAAACTCCGCCCACCGAGGTGGGTGGATATTGCTGTCCTTCTTGAGCTCCTCTGCGATACGAGGAATGAGCTTATTTGGATGAACGTCAAACATTGTTGGCATGCGGCAGAGGAAAAGGAGGCCATTTAAAAAGCTATCGTTTGGTGGGCTCACAAAGCTCGTTTTCGTGGAGTTGCGGAGAAGGATCAATCCGCGATTTGAGACTATCTCTTCCTTCTCAATGGAAGTAGAGTGGGACGGTCAGCCTCCCTTTGGTCGGCTGGTTTCGGACGGCTTTTTTCTCTTCGGGGAGAAAAATCCTTTGCGTGTTGTAGTAAGCCGTTCTCTCCTTGCGGTGCGTAATTAAACGTCTGGGGACGTACTGCGGGCATCTATTCCAAGACGGATGCGCCAAGAAGAATCGCGTGATCGAGCTTGCTCTGTGTGATAGGACAGGGAGGGAATACCATGCGGGCAGAAAGTTCGCGCTGCATGCTTTGGCGGAAGAAGGGGAACGCGTTCGCGACATTACCACCAATCACAACGATGTCAGGATCAAGACCGTGCACCGTATTTGCGATGGCAACACCAAGATTCCTGCCAAACTCCTCCCAGCGACGTTTAGCCTTGCTATTGCCATGACGCGCAAGCAAAAAGACATCTTTTGGCGTCCTCTTGGGAAATCCGTCAATAATGAATGCTGTGCCGAGAACATCGTGGACCGAAGGCCGACCATCATCAAAATTCACAATCGAGTGCGCAAGCTCTCCTGCGTTGCCACGACCATCATACGCCTTGCGACCAATCACAATGCCAAAACCGACACTGGTACCAAGAGTGATGCCCACAAGATTCTTCGCTTTCTTACCAGTTCCATAGTATGCTTCGCCAAGCGCGAAACAACGCGCGTCGTTCTGGCAGAAAACAGGAACCTTATACTTCCTCTTGAGATACTCCTTGATATTGAATTTGTCGAGCGGAAGACTCGTGGGTTTTGTGAACACTCCCCTCACATAATCAGCAGGGCCAGCCATCGAGATGCCGATCCTTGTGACAGAGGGCGAGCACAGCTCGCGAACGGCCGCGTCAATCTGAGAAATCACTTCCGCTCTTCCCTTTCCGGCATACGTCGGACGGGACGTGTATTTTGTTACCCTTCCATTGACAATCAGTGCAGACTTGATATTAGTGCCGCCGATGTCAAGCGCGAGGACTGCCATACAAGCAGTCCTGACAGTTCGGGTATTTAAAAGTAATTCTCTCCGCCTTAAATTTTTACACGTGTGCCGCGTAACCGAGAAGCAGGAACATTTAAATACGATACTCCTCTCGCTTGAATCATGAATCCAAGGGATACCGAAGATGAACTGTCTGAGCTTACACGAGTCCGCCTGCCGCGGGGGCGGGAAGTATTTGGTGTCCTTGAGCAGCGCTATGGAGCATCACGCACGAAAGTAAAATGCCTTGACGCAAAAACAAGAGTCTGCCGCATCCCCGGAAGACTCAAGAGAAAACTCTGGGTGCGCGAGGGAGATATTGTCATCGTTGAGCCATGGGAGTTTGGCGGCGACGAAAAAGGCGACATCGTATTCAAGTACCGACCGCTCCAAGTCGAATTCCTACGAAAAAAAGGGTACCTTAACAAGCTCGACGAATTTGAAGAATTCTGATGCAAAGAATTTTGATCAATACTTCCTTCTTTGGAACATGATCAGACCGGATTTCTTGACAGACAATTTCTCCCCTTTAGGCCGAGGTTTTTCACTTTTGCTACTACTTTAGAATAAAAAAATTTAAATAAATACCCTCCTCGTACTGTGCCATGCGGACGAGCACGATCTACGGAATTCTCCTCCTGCTTTGCATGTATTACATTACGCACATTATCCAACTCTTAACCGCTCCATCGAGCGTCCTTGTGCTGCTCCTCATCACGGTCCTCTTCATCATTCTCACGTTCTGGTTCATCAGTGGCGTTGTGAGCGAAGAACCCGACGTCATCGCATCAGGCTCTTATCTCACGCTTGCGATGGCACTCCAATCAGTCATCTTCCTTCTGGCCCTCCAGGATCTTCTGCTCTTTTTCCTTGGCTTCATACCTGCCGCGATGCTATTCCTCTTTTCAGTCCTCTGGAAAGAGACAGAAGTACCTCCTGATCTGCCGCCATTACCAAAGCAGGAGACCAAAGGGAAAGCACGCAAGAAGCGCTAGAACACGATAAGGGGATATATCCTAACCCTCACGTACTTCTTTTCCGAACAACTGAAAGAGCGGATTGATGAGCGGGAGCACTTGACCAGCAATGTAATACTCAGTATCAATATCTGCCAGCGTCGCGTCCCTCGAGTACACGGCACGATCGCTCAACTTTCCAGGACCCTCGCGAATAACGTAGGGAACAGTCGATCCTGGGGGCAGATCATACCCCTGGCTTTGCAGCGACTCAGCAACACGAACGTGCGGAAGCTTGACCTCATATTTTTGCGGATCCTTCGCGAGCCGGTTGCGGATGATAAGTGACTCGAACAGGACTTGCCGGGATCTCAGCTTGACGATCTGCGCTTCCACATACGAAAATGCAAGAGCAGGATCGCCGGTCTTGAGGATTCTTGTAATAACTTCCTTCTGAATCCTCCGTGCAAACTCACAATAATTCTGATGGGTGATCTCAAAACCCATCAATTCAAGATCTCCAGATGCACTCAGAAGCGCGTATTTCCTGCTGCCTTTACCCGTGCGGCTTGGAGCAAAGAGCGCTCGGGTGTAGGTTCCACGTACAACGATCGGAAACGGGATTGACAACTCAGTGATACCTCGCACCAACTGGTCTGCATCCTTGGACGAGAGAAATACATACTGGTGATTCACAAAAAGGATCTTTGCGCCAAGCTCTTCAATCTTTCCTAGCACAGGCTCAAGGTCGCGGCGTGCGAGCTTTTCGAGAACATTGCTGAGAGCTGGAGAGAACCAGCGTGATTTCGGATACTTCAGATACTCAAGCATACCTGCAAGCAGAATATGACGAAGTCTAGATTTCTCGCCTCTTGCTTCCAAATCCGCAACGACATCTGCAAGGAAACCCTGACGGCGGGCACACATCCACACTTCCTCATCACCAAGCGAGATGCTCTTCTCGCGGCAGCAGGAGCAGCAGAATGTCTCATGCGACAGATTATGCGTACGAATCAAATACGCATACAACTGGCGATAATCAAGAACGATCACATCAGAATGTAACGCGGGAATTGCCTCACGAACTGGGGCCTGCGGATAGGAGTGGGACACGCGATACCCAAGCTCGCCCTTCATGGGCCTTGCTGGAAGGGACTGCCGCTTTTCAACCGCCCGCTTGGTCATGAACGCTTCCATGACCTGATTTCTCGTCATGCGGCTGACGTAGAAGAGCGGGAGTGATGTCAGATGCAGCAACTCCTCATACAATGGCCAGAGAGTCTTTGCGTACTTTTCAATCGATGAACAGCCCTCAAAGCTCTTCATGCAATACTTCAGCCCTTCCGCATCCCGGCTCACATCGAGGAGCGAAGCAGAACCAACCGTCATGTCCTCAGGTGAGGTGGATCCAAGAAGCTTTCGAAGAGTCCTGAAAATATCAATGTGCACGAGGCCGTTCCACTTCGGCATTCTTTTTCTGCTCCGTGGTTCCCGAAGCGGAGATCCATCCCATTCTACATTGAGCGTCATACGGTAATGCCTACAACGCCTCAGTATCCAGGGAATCTCGAAGAAATCAGAATAGAATCCCCACATGACATCCATGTTTACCGATTCAAGATCGCGCTTGAGCGCCTCGATTAATTCAATCTCGCTACGGACAAAGTCCACACGGAACGGCATCTTCTGCGTATCCTGGCGAAACAGCTTCCATGTCCTTGTCTTCGTGCGCTCAGGATCGATGATCGTGTATGCCACAAGCGGGCGATCCTCGCTCAGCCTCCCCATGAATGGCTCAAGAAATTCTGCGCTGAAATACATGGAGGACACTTTATTCTCGGTTACGACATCAATAGTTGGCTTGATGGACACAAGGTTATACATCGGCAATCCCTTGTGCGTTCCGGATGCTTCCATCTCAGCGTCGTAAATCGTGAACGGGACGATCTGCCGCTCAAACGCATACAATGCGAGAAAACCAACATCATGATAACTCAATCCTTCAATTTCTTCCCATTCCCGAGCAAGCTTTGCGATCTCAACACTCGCCTCGGGAATATTCACTGAGACTTTGAGGCATGGGATTTCCTCTCCGTCGCGGACAAGCACTTCGCTCTCGATATGCGTCACTCTCCCAAACTTGCCCTGCGGGAGCGCGACACGAACAGACTCAAGACGCGGGATAACGTCAGCCCCAACACGAGGAAAAACAAAGAAGTATGGTTCAAAACGATCGATGAGGCAAATCCTGCGATTAGCGCTCGTCTTTGCATACAGAACAATCATCACTTGATTTTCTACCCACAGCGTGCCAATATCCTGAACCCTGACCTGCATCCTCTCCATATATACCTGGTGAGTAGTAAAAATATATAAAACTGACGGGGAAAATCGATTACTTCTGCTTTGATAATGCCCTCGTCACCAGTTTCTCAGGCCAACCTGCATCAATCAGTTTCTTTCGAATTACTGTATCGGACTCTCCATTGCTGCGCATTTTGGCGACGAATCTCAGCACCTCTGGAAGATTCTCGAACGACGTGTCAGCAGGCTCCGCAACTGAGGAGACTATTTCTTGGTGCTTTTTCTCCTCCTTAACTATCTCCCTCTTCTGCTTTCTTTCCTTCACGAATTCCGAGACTGTGCTCATGATCTCAGAACGCTCAGGGGTTTCTTCCTTTTTCTGTCCAATAGGCTTTTTCCTCTTATGGAGATAGATAAATACACCAAGACCTACTGCACATAGCACGAGAATAAGAGCAATGACCTTTCCCACAATTCCGCTCCCCCTGCTTTGCGTCGCATCCGCTGGCGGCGTTTCTGTCGGAGTAGGCGTTGGGGTGGACTGATTTGTGAGATTCTGCGTGGCGTTCAATGTCAGATTTTGCGATGGGGATGCCGTCAGCATAATTTCAGGCTTTTGCGCATAGAGCGCGAAAATCGAGAATCCCGGGGATGTCGCACGGTAGTGGGCCCACGTTGACTCTGTCGCAACCTTCGTCGTCGGAAGGTCAACCCACTGACTGTTCACGTATCGCTTCATCACAAGAGAATTCTCGATGTAACCCTGGAACCAGGAGCGCGGGATCTTGAAATCGATCGTGACCGTGTCAATGTTTGTTGACGTCAGCTTCACCGCGGACATGTCGAGATACTGATACGTTCCTCCCGCAAGTGTTGAGAGCATCATTGTTCCAAGCGATGCTGGATCAACCTGTTTTACTGTTATCTTTGGTTCCTCCACAGCAGTCTTTACGCGTACCTGGATATTCGTGATTGGGAGGCTCGTTGAGACAAACCGGAAATTCCCTGTTGCACCAGCGGCAATGGACGCAATCTGGACAACCTCTGAAGCAAGCGAAGGCGTCGTCGTTCCACCAGGAAGGCCGCCTCCCCCATCGTCATCATCACCGCCAGAACTGTCATCATCACTCGAGCCGCAGTCCTCCTCGCAATTCGAGGAGCTCTCGGCTGGGTCGCACTCGTCATCACCGCAGTAATACGCTTTAACAATAATGACATCGGTAACCCACGACGACTCATCAGATGCATTAAACGTCACTCGGACGCTGCCCGCAAACCTGTGACTCGTATTGAATGAGACATTCGCGCCCCGCAAGATCACCGTGAAATTGTTGATTGACGTGTTTGTCCTTGCGCTGAAGTTCAGCGTCGCGTTGTCAATATCCGTGAAGTACTCGGAAAGGTTAATCACATTCGTCCGGTTCGTACCCCTCGGCATGAAATAGTCGTCGATCAGTTCCCTTGTTGGAGGCGCATTCCTTATCGTGATCGAACCGTTCGTGAAATTACTCCAGTCATAATCATCATGCACCCGCACCGAGCAGATCCAGACATCATACTTTGAAAGATTTCCCGCAAGAATCGTGCTCACGTTCGTCCACGCCTGGCTCACGTTATTCTTATACCACCGTGTCTCATTCATTGGCGTTGTGCTATCATAATCATTGTCAATGAATGAAAAATTGCAGCGGATGGACCCATTTGAATAATTTCCCCTTGTGCCGCTCGTGATATTCACATTACTCACATCAGGGATATCATTGCTCTCATTCACAAGGACCGTCCAATTGATGAGGAATGAATATTCTCCATCGGTATAATTTACAGAAACATTATGATAATTTGCGCTATTATCGCTGAAATTAGCCTCGGTGCTGAACGCGCCCTCGCGATACCAAAACTCAACTTTGTGCACACCTGACACGTTCGAGAAGTTCTGCACGCGTACCTGGCAGCCCATAAACTGGATCTCACTATTGCGGTAGAACGTGTAATTACCATATCCCGCAACATTCACCGTCGCGTTATTCCACGTAGCGTTGAACATGTCATACGTGCGGTTAATCCTTGGGACGCTGAAATTCAGAGAGCACATCTCGCTCCAGTTGCCTAGTGTTACATTCTGTACATGAACGCCTCCTTGATATGAATCATGCCCAAAGCGAGATACAATGTCACCGTCGACAATCAGGAGCAGCGTAGTATTCATGGCGTGATAATCATAAAACGTGACATTGAATGTGACATTCAACCCTTCATCCGTGGATGTGTTGCCCGCTGGAAGGTATGAGAGGTTCGTGAAGTTCCTGTTCTCAAGGTATATCCGGAAGCTTGAGGAGTGATTCACGATGCCAAGAGCGTTCGTGCTGATCGCTGTCGCGTTGATATAATCCACAACGTAATCGTTCGTGTCCCAGCCCTTTGATATGTTCAGGGAGAGACGCTCAAGGCCGAGCCTTGAATAATTCGTCGCATTGCGAGAAATGTTAATCGTAAACCTCGTGTCATTCAGTTTCCGCATGGTCATGTTTCTTACATTATTTGGATTAGACCATACCTGCAGGACAACCTCTGATGCGCGATCTGACGTGCTTACATTCACAATTGTCCAGGAATGGTTTGTGACTAGCCTATTACCCGTCGTAATTGGGTATGTCACATTGACAGCGACGCCATCATTAATCATCTGCATTGCTTGATAGACATTCAGGATCGGGGTCTCAATGCTGTTTCTCGGATCGGTATAGTCAACACCGCCATCAATCAGCGCCTGCTTGATCTCACTAGGCGTGAGGTTGCGACCACTGTAGAGCCTACCATACTGGGCTAGAAGAGCACCCGCGGCAGCAACATGCGGCGCTGCCTGCGACGTTCCCGCAACACGCCCGATGGCAGATGTACTCGTGTACCAAGAACTAGTGATGTTCGCGCCAGGCGCGAGGAGGTCAAGGGCTGGAGCGCTATTTGAAAAACATGTCACATTACCCTTTGTCTCTGCATCATCCGTGCAGGATGCCAGGGTATATGTTATGATCGATGTGGCCGTAAAATCATACACTGCCCCAACTGCTGTCACATTCGTACCGCACGCAGGAGGGGAAACTCCGCTTGCGTTACCATAATTACCTGCAGCAGCCACAACAAAGATGCCCGCAACGTGCGCATCATTTGCCGCACGAGCAGTGGCAGAATTTGGATCGCATTCGGCTTCCGTCGCAAACATGTGAGCACTACCAAGACTCATCACGATTGCGGTGATGTTATACACATTCTTCTGGGCAATGCAGTAATCAATACCTGATATGACATCAGAGCCAATTCCACTACCAGCAGAGTTCAAGACCTTCACTGCAACAATATTCACAGCAGGAGCAACACCCTTATAGGTCGTAGATTCCGATGCGATGATCCCAGCCACATGCGTACCGTGCCCGTGATCATCGGTTGCGTCATCATCCTCCGTCAGATCATTCGGGCATTCGCTGCTCGTGAGATAACACTTCTCAGCGATCACCCTCCCGCCAAGGTACGCGTGATCCGAGCGGACACCCGTGTCAAGAACGCACACGGCAACTTGAGCGCCCGTAATGTTCGTCGTTCCGACCTCTATCATATTCGCGAGCGTCGCGTTTATCATAGGATTACTTTGAACGAGGCTCGCATACACTCTCTCCGAGGGCATCACGCTATCAACGCCAGGAAGGTTTCCAATCTCGTCAAGCATCGACGCCCGGATGAGGCCGGAGACCGCTGGCAAGTGAGAATACGAATTTGTCACAACAAAATCAGGCAGGGAGGTAGCGGAAAGCATCATTCCCTCTTCATTCTCTGTCAGAATCGCGTTCTTCAGATCAACAAGCGCGCGAGCATCCATCGCGGACAGCACATTTTCCGTCGCCTGTTGAATCTCTGTTGGTGAATTCAGCGCGCGATCGGACTCATCAAGCCAGATCGTCACTTGCACATATTCGTCCTCTTCAGATAACGCGGCAATCTCCTCAACTTCCACACTTGTCGGAGGAATATCAGGTTCTGGTGTGAGGATAGCCCTCGGAGTGATGATAACATCGGGCAGTTCGGTAGGTTCGATGTTTGGTAATCCAAAAGAGCTGTTACTCCAGTTCCCCGACTCGTTTGTACCATTGCTCTCTGAATAGATCGCAACGCTGGCTACAAGCACTGCGAGCAGCACTGCGATGGAGAGCTTTTTCATGTGATACGCACCTTCTGGATGGTCCTTGTTTTGCTCAATTTCTCAAGGAGCCTCTGCTGGTCCTTGTTAAAGAACATATACATGATGTCGATGATCCATAAGAGATAGACCGGAACGAAGACAACGCTCCACAAGCTTCGCACCATACACTTTCCAAGCGAGAGCTTTCCTGCAATCGCTTCGATCCTGATATTCAGAATGTTCTTTCCCACAGTCTGACCAAACTTGAACTCTGCGATGGAAAAATAGAGCAGGAAGAGCGCGGAGAAGAGGATTGTCATTGCCGTCGACCACTGGACGAGATCAGGATTGCTCAGAAAATGGTCCTGAAGCTGCAGAAAAGTCGCATTCTTTGGAATATCACTTTGAATCTGCTTTGTAATCGGGAGGAGCGATAACACTGCAGAACCTAGCCCATAGACAAGAAACAGATCAATGATCACTGCCGCGATCCTTCTCCATATCGATGCGCGCATCGCCACGCCCTCGTCCTTTGGCAAATTCAGGAGATCATCATCACTTTTTTTCGCTTTTTTCCGTGCCATCATCATCACCTTGACAACATATGGTAGGATCTCATAAGATCCCGATAACATATTGCTTTCAATTCATCGGGCAGTTTGGAATACAGTCCGATGGCTTCCTTGTACAGATCGTGGGCCTCCTGACGCGGGCGAGACCTGATATCCGCAATCTTATCCCCGACACGCATGAGCTGCTGCACTGATTCCGAATTCACGATGCCCTGTTTCTGACGCCATGAAGCAAGGCGCAGCCATCGGTGCATCAAATACTGCTTGTGATGGGAACTCGCTTCATTCTTGCGGGCGAAGTTCTCCGTGAGCTGGTGTCTTGCCACATCAAGATCGTTATACAGGAACACCATCTCTCCATACACATCCTTCTTATCATCATACAGAAGCGAATCATACATCACTTCTAGCTGCTTGTACAAGTCGAAGGCAGAGAGTAAATCGTGCTTGAAATACGCCCTCCTCGCTCGCATAAGAAGATCACGAGCGTGCATGGCGCGCTCATGAAGCATGCGACGCTTCCTTTCTGGAAGAGCACCAATACCATGATAGCTCCAGGCACGGATCGACTGGGCAATAAGGGCATCATGGAACAGTTCGATCGCAAGGAATGATTCCTCGACGATTTCATCGACGGCGGAGGATAATTTGCCGCAAAGCTTCTCACACTCATCCATGTCACCTGACGCATAGAGGGACCTGGCACGAGCAAGGAGCACTTTTGCGGAGGCTTCTTTCGCGCGAAGGCGGTCAATCCTTCCATACCGCGCAATCGTCAGCGCATCACTTGGAGGATCATCAAGCAGGCGCTCATAAGCATCAAGGATCTCTTTAATAGCTTTCTTCTTATCACCTGACACGCCAGCCAGCATCATCCGGATCTCAATGGCCCTCGCGGCAAAAGCGATAATACTCTCCAGAGGTTTATGGACAGCACTCAGTATCTTCACCGCCTCATCATCCATGGCTTTGAGAGAATTGTGCACCGTGAGTATTGCGGCAAACGAGTCTTTGACCGCCTTGATATCCGACGAACAAAAGGACCTTACGGCGGACTTCCAAATCTCATGGACGCGCTCACCAATGTGATGCAAGTCACGGATACGCCTTCGGCTCACCTCATCGGGAGCAAGATCCTTCACATGATGGAAAATACACACGTGAAGCAGAACAAGGCCATAGAATATAACAAAGCCCGCGAGCCATTCATTCCAGGGAGCGAATAGGAATGTCAGGAGTACGATCACGATGGATGATGACAGAATGCCAAGAGCTTTGACGAAAACGTGGCGCTCCTTTAACATTATTTGGAAACGATACAGGAAGAATATTCCCGCAGCGACGACAAATTCGAGGATGAGGCCAAGGCCCTGCAGGATCTTCAGGAATGGATTCGTCATATTTATCGGGTATACGCAGTTGAAAAACTCAATGACCGTCATCGCAGTCGCTGCCGCAAACACCATGAACGTCAGGAGGACAAGCGCATTCTTAGAATCAATACGGAAGACCGCAATACTTGCGAGCACGATGAGAATGAGAACTGCAAGCATCGCCCATGTGGATACCTTCATTCCCTTCAGGAGGAAACATGCTTCCTCATTTGAATGGAACGCTGCACAATCCTCGGGGCATGTCATCTCATCTTCTCCAGCACCACAGATCTTGTTTCCGCAATTACATGGATCGTCCGTTTCGTCAGCATCCACAATCTTGCCCACAACCCAGTAATACCCTGATGGATCGCATTCGGGAATGTCAATGTTCACGATTTGGTTATACCCGAGGAGAGCGCTGTTCTGTGTCTCGAGCAAGTCTTTTGCCGCAAGACGGGCAATGATGCGCACGGACTCCACATTATCAAGAAGATCGGTGTGGCTCACGTCGAGTTCATAATAGTTCACACAGCGATCCTCTACGTAATCATCACCGATATGCTGCGCACTCCTGACGGAAACAAGCCCATCGTTCTTCACGTTCACTCCAAGGCTTTTCGTGAAGAAGTAATCCCTCGTGCCCGCAACAACATAATAGTCGATGCCGGGAACTCGCGGCGTAACCCTTCCATCCTTCAGCTCCTCAAGAATCATGTACGGAATGTCGAAGAAGTCCTCCACAAGAGGCAATTGTGAAGATTTTGCCTTTAACAGTTGGTACATGTCGCTTCGGATGAGCCCATCATTTGGCACCGCAACGAGGATCATCTTCCTCACTTTCGGAAGGAATCCATACACCCTCTCCTGAGATTTTGCGGCATTATATGCGCTCGTGACCGACTGCTGAGCAACAATACCTCCAAGACTATGGGCGACGATAACCACATCATCAAACTCGCCGCTCGCGGATTCGACAGCGTTCATGAACTCAGTAACTGTCACGTCAATATTCTGGTCCTTTGGATAATCAAACGTCCAGATCTGCCAAGGCTGATCCGTAACTCTCATCTCATCGATCAGTTGCGTGAACCTTCGCGATGAGACACCCCATCCATGGACGAGAATGAGCGCCCTCCTCACCGGCTTAGTTGGCTCGTATACTTTATGCAGGACGTTCCCTTCGCAGTCCACACACCCAACTGGAATAACAGCCAGCTGGATGCTGCCGTCAGAAACATACTTCTCAATATCGCTGATCGTCATCGTGATCGTGTGCTTTTCCCTGTTCAGGCTACCGCCCTGGTAGGACCATTTTGGAAGGGAGGGATCGACGGACTTTGCATACACGGCGATCTTAGTGACATTCTCCCCAAGATATGGAACAGTGAGCAGAGTCGTACCTCGAGACTCCCCAACGTCCACTTCAATCATCGTACCGGAAAGCATTATGGACTCGCTAATGTCAAATTCACGGTTTTCCACCATGCGAATGACACGCGCAAGATTCTCCCGTGCAACAATCTCTGAAATTGCAAGCGACTTTGAGGATGCTGCGAGGTCTCCAGCGACAATAATGGTCTCCTCATCATACTCCGGGCAGTCGACATATTTCGTCGTCCGCATCGAAGCTTGAGTACAGCTATCGCCAGTACAGTAGAGCAATCGGATGTCCCTTAAATTCCCCGGAACGTTAAACGTGACTTGGTTAGAGAAGGCACAATCAACAGAGAATGGTGGTACTACCTGGATGTATCCCTCTGGCACAAGCAGTCGGACTGGAAGCTCATTTGGATTGAGATATCTTACCGTGGTCTCACTCGCATTGCACCGAATCTGATCCCTCGCCTCTCCAGGAGCGAGAGTAAACTCAATTGGAGCACAAGTGCCATCTACGCATTCCTCACCAAATGTACACTGGGTGCGGGCCTGCACAAAGCAGCCAGCGCTGCCGACACGGCATTCCGCAGCCATCCATGTTGAGATACACCACTTCCTTGGCTCACTGCACTCAGGGGAACACTGCTCCGTAATGCAGGAGCCGCGATCGCATACCTCATCATCTTCGCAGGACTGTGGGGAATCCCAGACATTGCAGAACGGCGGCGTTGTTGACTGCCCGCAAAGCTGGTACGCTTTCGATCCCTGGCACCTTCGTTCGCCATCATCGCACTGGTCAGTACATGTCGGGCTATCAATGCATATGCCATCCTCGCAAATATCGCCCGAAGGGCACGTGATGCTTGATCCCCACTCGTTACACTCACCAGGCGCTGAGGGAGGCATGCAGAGGTGATAATCATACTGCGATACACACACCGACTCACCTAAACTACACTGGTACGTGCAATCATCAGGGTAACAGTAACCGTCATCGCAGAATTCCAGAGCGCCGCACGATTCAGCGTCGCTCCATCCGTCACAGCGGCCGTCGATAATATCATTCTCACAAATCTGGAACTGTGAATCTGAAATGCACCTGAGAGCGCCTGGAATGCACTCGTCAGTGCATGGTTCATCTATGCATTCTCCGTCATAGCAGCCATAGAGGCACGAATCCGTAATACCCCACTCGCGGCACGAATCCTCATCAAAGTCTCCGCAGGACTCAACACCACTACCGCTGCAGCGACGATCACCCGCATCGCACTCGTCCTCGCAAGTATCATCATCGTCATCATCACCGCCGCTCGATCCGCAATCCGGATCCGCATCATCAGTGAAACCGTCGCAGTCATTGTCAATACTATCCCCACAATTCTCGATGGCTCCGGGCTTGATATTCGGGTCAAGATCATTACAGTCTGCCGCTCCTCCTGAAGGAACGCAAATAGAAAGCGGGAAGAACCCGTCACCATCGAGGTCTTCACACAAGCACTCTGCTGTGCACCCAATTCCATCACGGACAACGCAACTCGGGTCTGGGAACCCTGAGCAAATGAGAGGATCAGCAGTGCAGTCCGTCACGAGATCACTACATAATTTTCCAAGATCGCACTCCTCGGGAGGCATCTGGAGGATGGCGTCGCCGCAATCCCAATAGTAACACCCGTCACATGTGCAGTCTGCAGCGCATGCAGCAGCTCCGCACCAGTGACTGTTGTCATAGCATACGCCGCCGATCTTTGTCTCTTGAGGAAGGCAGCCATCGAACTTCTCAACGCTACCTGGATCACAGATCTCATCACCGTCTAGAATTCCATCACCACACGTACTACCGAGGAAGAACTCCAGCTCCTCCTGGCAATTCTCGTGAAGCGCACACTCATCATCATCACAATCCAGCAAGCCGTCACAATCATCATCAAGCGCGTTTCCGCACTGCTCTTCCGCCGTCGGATGAATATACTGGTTCTCATCATCACAATCATGCTCAGAAAACGGGCAGGCGGACGTATCACCGACACCGTAGCCGTCAGCATCATTATCAAGACACCCAATGAGTCCAGTGCAACCCTCAAAGCCCCTGCAAACCTCATCCTCACAGCAGGCGAGTTCCTGACAGTCCGTCAATCCGTTGCAATTATCATCCCATGTATTCGTGCAGACTTCCCGGATGTCTGGATTGATGAAAGGATTCGTGTCGTCGCAATCTGGTTCAGTGCTATCGCATGGCCGGCTCCCAGAATAACAGCACGACTTGCCGCGCTCAGTGACCATCGCGCCAGTATCACTGTACCCATCCTCGTCCAGATCATGGCACTTTATTATTTCCTCGGGAATTTCTTCCGGGATAATTATTCCAATTCCATCCGGAGAACCAAGCTGTTCCTCGGGAACCTGCAAGCCTCCCTTGATGATATCGGGCTGGTTTTGCAACTGTACGCTACGGACGGCAAAGCCAATCTGTGAGACTATACCTGATCGGTAGAGCACCGCGATAAGGAGCGCGCACACTATAACCATGAGAATAACATTCCGATCTAGCTTCATGACTGGTTTAATCTTCCCCGGATGTGTCACTATCGCCCCTCTTTATTCCAGCCCTGCAGGCTGCATCCCCCTAATTGCTATAATATGCCAATTCCAGGCCTCGTGATTTATAAATCTTTTCTCAAGTCCACCATATTCGTCAGTGAAGGGAGAATGCCAAAGGCGAATTTCCAGAAAATGCGTCAGAATTGGTGGCGTCTAATATACCAATTTGGGATACTGTTATACAATAAATAGAAAGATTTAATAATTCTCAAACCAGGGTAGGACTTTCATGGAGGCCAGGGATACATTCTTCAGTCTTGCAGTGATCATGATCTTTAGTACGCTTGCCATTGGCGGCGCAGCAGCGCATTACTGCCCGATCAACGATCGCATCATCTTTCGGCTTTCTGACGCGGCAAACGCGCACGGAGAAATGGCCTACTATCCGGACGGAACAAATGTCACGAAGAACTATGACCACGAAATCTGCTGGTATCGACCTGTTGACCTTGACATCCAGCAGCGATACCCCATGGACAATGGCGCGAACTGCGTTATTAACCTCTCCAGCATCACGGACGCGCATGGTCAGGATCCGGACAACTACAGCGGTGGAACGTACGACGAAAACTTCCAAGTCTGCTATGGCGACATCGAGTGCATATCATGTGACGCGAGAAACACTGAATGCAACGCGAGCATCATTGGACCAAGCAACTACTTCTGCCCAGACGAATTCAGTTGTGTCGTTCAGCTCTCCAACTGGACGAATGCGCACATGCGAGCCTGCATCAACACGGACACAGACTACCCCATCGCACGATGCTGCAGGCCGACGTCGCCGCCATCGGGACCCGAGTGTGGTAACGCAATCCTTGAGGAAGGAGAAGAGTGCGATGCAGGTTATGTCATCAACAATGACCCTGCTTCATTCTGCGATCCCACGTGCCATCGCAGGTTCTGCACACCTATCTAACTGCGATCAGCACATCTTGAATTTAATTACAGCATCAGATACGGTTACCACATACCATTGTCGCATCAGGAGAGCTCAAACACACTCAGTGCCTCAAAGAACAAGGACTCCTTTGCCACGCACTTCCAGGAGTATGAGGCGAATTCCTTCTGTAAATTGGGAGGATCATTCACGCTTGAGAGCAAGAGAAGAATTCTTCCATGCTTTGACAGATGCGAAGGCGCGGCGCGCAAAAACCTTCTGATAACCTCACAACCAAGCGGCCCACCATGAAGCGCAGGATCATTGAATTCCGGATCGTCCGGAAGGTAGGGAGGATTGAATGTTATCAGATCAAACTTCCCCCTGATCTTCTGGAACAAGTCCGACTGAACAAAGCGGACAGTGTGGCCTCCACTCCCGAGGACATGCGTTCTGCAATACTCGACAGCATGGGGAGAGATATCCGCACCGACCACGTCCTTAACGTGAAGCACCAATTCCTGCGTCACGATACCAGAACCGCATCCCATGTCAAGAGCGGAGACGCAGCCGCTATCCAAGAGAGCTTTCCGGGCAGCGCGAACAAGAAGAAACGAATCTTCCCTTGGCTCATAGATCATCGTGACCGACGCTCATCAATCGTTGCCGCATACTCCCTAACACGCGAAATGATCCCTTCAAGACGGTATTTCAACACTTTGTCCGTCAGAACCTGTTGCAGAGACTCTCCTTCAGACACGCGATACGAATTCAAATGCTTCTCGACAAGCATCGCGTCTTTGAGCCTTCTAATCTGACGAAGAACATTTGACATCGCGCAACCATTCAGCGGACGGCCCATCTTTTCACGAAGTGATTCCACACGATCTTTGATCTCCGCAGCGGTGAGAGCAGTAGGGCTATACAAAATCACGTGAAGAATATCCACAATAACATCCCTTGAGTCACCTGGATTGAGCAAGCCAAGCGACAGACAAAACTTTTTAGTGAGCTCCCAGCCCTCAAGGTTCATTGGCTGCTCGTACTTTCTTAGTGTAACACTGGCGAGCGGCCTCTGCGAAGCGACTGTCTTCATACGAACACCCAAGGAAGAGTGCTATAAAAACCTTTTCAGTCAATGACAAGATCCTTACGCTTCAAGTTGAGCGCGCGGCAAATATGCCGCTCGAACATCTTAACCGCAAGGATGAGCGCGATCACGACAAAAATAATCAAAAAATTCGCCGTCGGAGAAATCGAAATCCTCAACACAAGGTTCGAAAACATCAATGCAGCGATGACAAAGAGAATACTCATCCCGAAACTTAAGGCGATCTTCTCGACAGGATCATGATGGTGAAGGAATGAGCGAACGAACACGTAACCCGGAATGAATAAGATATACGCAAATCCAAGGATTGAGGCAAGGACGGAGAGCATGCCCCTTCGGAGCACGAGAGAGAGTACCAAGCTCAGAACGATTGCGCATGCAACCAGAACGGCTACGACCTTGGCCTCAAAGGAAACTAGATTCACGTATGATCGACGGGCTGTTTTTTGCCTCCTATGCAATATCTTCCCCATGCGGCAAAGGTAGCGATCATTTGTATAAATTAATTATGGTTACACTTGGCGCCGTAGTTACTTGTGCCTGTACGTGGGGGCTTAAGGGATAGCTTTATTATTTAGGCAAACAACCACTAAGTCATGAATATCAAAGACCCTCCTGAAGAAACAGTACGGGAAAAAGTACCAGAAAACGACGATCGTAAACCCCAAGCTGAACATGTAGAAACATATGTTCACAAAACGATGCTATTCTCAGAGGTCATCAACCGCTACCCTGAAACATGGGAGGTCTTTGCAGCGTATGGACTTCACTGCATTGGATGCAGGCTAAACGTATATGATACTGTTCAGGATGCAGGGATTATCCACGGTATCAATCCCGACATGCTTGTGCACGATCTTAATCTAATCATTACACTGGCAAGAAAAGAGGCCGCTGAATTCACGAAAGCGGATTCCCACGAGAATATGGATCAAAAGTAGACTGGCTGTGCAACATCTACAAATCTCGGCGACCCTCCCTATTCCTTATCGTCTTCTGAGCTCAAGAAAAACATCGCCAAGAGGACGATAATGACAAAGCTTACCACGGTTAAGAGGTACGCTATCCAGCCAAGGTCCCGAATCCTTGTGTAAATATAGAATGCGCACCCGATACCGAGCAGGAGACTCACATACTCGCGCGACTTCTTGTACTTCTTGGCAGGATCCTGAAACAGATATGCGATCAGGCCAACGACCGCAAGCGCGATCAAGAGATAAGTAAAGTTCACATACGGAACAGGAACAAACTCATTCGCAATAATCAGCAGGACAAACGCCAGGAGAAGAATTACAAATATCCAGTTGAGCACGGTGGAAAAAATTCCTAAGCCGCTCGTTTTTTGTTTCGATCGCTTTGCTACAGCCTCCTTCACAACTTTCTGTTTCTTTTGCTCCTTCACCACACTAACCTGCTCTTTTTCCACACGATCTGCGCGCATACTTGACATCATGCGCTCGTATGGCAGCGACAAGAGGATGAGCATAACAATCGCGCCGATCGCAGCAATCCACAGTGCTGTGTTGAGGGCAGGAATACCTCCAGTGAACCAATTATAAATTATCGCGAGTATCGCGATGACCATGATTGATGCAAATACTGAATAGAGCACAGTCCGGACCTTTCTCCCCTGGCCATGCTCATACCCCATCATCTTTTGCTCGAGCAGCGCTTTTGGCATCATCTTCCCTTTCGTGAGCCTCTCATTAAGCTGGACCATCTCCTTGTATGCTACCTGATTAGTCGCAATGTCCTCACGAATGCGAGCCTTGAGCGCTTCAAGCTCAACGCTATGGCGTTTCTGCTCGAGAAACTGTTCGCTGAGCTGATTCTTTAGCGTCTCCAAATCCTCTTTTTTGACGAGAGAATTAATCTGGTCGAGCTTATCATGCATGTCCTGGAGCTCGATATTGATCTTCGTCAAATCCTTGTTAAAATCGATATCGCGAATATAGTTCAAACGGACTTCCTCAATTTCCCGCTCGAGAATCTCAACCTTGTTTCTCTCGGCAAATAGGCTCTTGTCTTCCGAAAGCGCTTTCTTCGCCTTCGCAAGCTCTGAGCGGAGCGAAGCGATATCCGTCTCGTAGTCCTTCCGAAGCTTCTCGGACGCAGAGGTCATCTGGTCACTCATCGCATCCTGTGACTCTTCCTGCTTTAGGGCAATCATGGAAATGCTCTTCTCAAGCTTCTTTTCGCTTGCCTGCAGGGAACTCGCTATCTGCGAGTCATATTTCGCCAACTGTTTATCGAGCAATCTATCAACACTTGCCTCGAACTTGCCTTGTGCCTTCTCAATAGCCAGCGTAAATGATTCGACTTTCTTATTGAGCAGAGTGATCTCAGACAAGAGTTTCTTATGCTGCTCATCACTATAGAGAGACTTCTCAGAATATTTTTTCTCAAACGATTCAAGGCGTCCAGAGAATTCCTCAATCTGTTCCTGGAACTTTCGAACGCGCGCAGCTTGGATTGACATGTCCTCCTGGTCGTTGATCCGCCGAATGACAAACGCAAACCTCTGCTTTGTCTCAATCTGGAATTTGTCGAGAAGGACCTTGCTCACCACTTTTTCAGAAATCTCGTTAAGGCTTTTATCGAGTCTGTTGATGTATTCAAAAAGCTCGGCTCGCTCAGGAAATTCGAGTGTTTTGGACTCAAGCTTGTTCATGCTGCCGCGGATATCCTTGATAGATTTACGGACGTCCTCGAGGTCCCTTGCCACTTGCGAAAAACTGCGGATCACTTCGGGTTCATTTGCCACTTTCATGTACTAGCCCCCAACTACCATTTATCAATGACGATTTATTAAGAAGACTAATGATGACGTATATATAAGGTTTTTCTTGCCTAGCGCTTCAGGCCCCTTGTTTTTTCTGGACACTCATGCCTGCGACGGCTGTCACAATCTCCTGCAGCCGGCCTGGAGGAATCCTGCTTCCCGTACCCCTCGGCGAACCCCCAATCGTATCACTGCCGCCCCATTTGTTCGACTTTGTCACAATCGCCCGATCCTCTCTGTTAAGCGCGTTATATATCGCAGGGAGATTGAACGGAATCCAGACTGAACGCCTCCCGATCGAGTATACATACGAACCGTCAGTCTTTTGCGTCACGAGAGCTACAAATGCGCTTACTCCATCATTATACATCGCCATGCGCGAGGCTGGACCTGTCTCCCTCGTGAGGAGCCAGCCTTTGCCACCACCAATCCTCTCGTAGTGCCCCTCCAATGGAATCTCCTCACCACGCCCGAACACATGCTCACTGATGCGGGATTCCACAGACTCCATGACGGAGCGCATCTCAGGCTCTGCCATTTCTGCAATTCTTCCATGGAATCGCGCATCATTGTAGGGCTGGAATATCCACGCCATTTTCCTGCGCATGGATATATCCCCAAAAGGATACGCTCCGGCGGTACAATCAAGGCGATCCTCACAATACACCAAACGGTTGATCCTCGGTTCTGCATGATTTGTGACGAGCTCGTGATTCTTGAGGAGCCACCACGCAAGGCAAGTGTCCTCGTCAGGATCATTCACATACACATGCGCCGTCGGGATCCCACGCTCACGGAACGTCTCAAAAAGTCCCAGGTTCACCTCCATATGGACCTGCTCAGCTGTTGACCTTGTCGCAATCCGATCTGATCTCGCATGATGGTCAAAATTGGCATAGGGACCGGACGGATCTCTCCTTGTTGCGGCGCTCACAAATCCGTCAAGTGCTATAGAATACAGGGGTTTCTCCCTCTTGAAATCCGACCATGCGTACTCCTTTCCTGGCTCGATATGGAGATCAATGGCCATAGGGTGTTGTAACTCCTTGGTAGCTTAAAAACGTATACCTCTATGTATACGTTCACGTCTGCGTTCACGTCTGCGCTCACGTCTGCAGTGCGGCACAATGGTCCACACTCTCCTCGGTATTCCCCTTTGACAAACACTCCTCATTCCAGCAGGTTCTCGACGAAAGCGCGGGAGAGACAGCGCAATGATCAGGGTAACTTGAACGCTTGTATCCTGTGCATATTACGGATCCAAGAATATGATCAAAATGTCACACATTTATCGCTTGGATGCCCAATTTCTTTATAAATGGGTGGTATTTTACTCCTGAGTTGTGACCAATTGGAGGCGAGTTACATGGCAGAAAAGAAAGATGTTAGCAATGAAGAGCAAATCGGATTTCACAAGGGAGCACTCTCCACGTTAGCAAAAGAACGCGACGAACTCATGCGCATTCTCAAGATTGTCGAACAGCTCATGCAGCTGCACGTCAAAGCGCTCAAGGACCTCGGCGTTGACCTTGAAGCAGAAGCCAAAAAGGCAAAGAAGTGAACCCATGCCCAAGCGCAAGAAGAAAGAACAAGCAGATGATGTTCTGAAGGACAACTACGTCCCGGGCAGCCCACAAGCTGCTCCTCCAGGACCGATGCCTGCAATCCCACGAGAACTCGAGGAAAAACTTACTGCGCTCAAGGCAAAACTCGATGACTTCAAGAAACAAGTCGTTGATAAATTCGATAAATACATTTTTGGAATTACACTCCTTCCCCCGCCAAAGCCCGAAGATTTGAAGGAAGGAGACAACAAGGACGCAGTCCATATACTCGTCCTCATCGATGATCTTGACAGCAAGAAGATGACGAAGGACGAGCTCAAAGTCAAGCTTACGGACATCATCATATCGATGGCAACTAATGTTGACAAAAATCTCACACCGCAAGTCCTTCTCCTTTCGGAATTGTGGCAGAGCTGCTTTGACCAAAAGTACGACCTTCTCCAGACGATCGCGCTCTCAGCGCCTATCTATGAGACCGGCATGGTATCCGCAATCAAGATCGCGGAAGTCCATAAGCAGATGGTACTCAAGAAATTTGAAAAATATATCGTCAGCTACGTTCTTGCCGGATCTCTTACGCAAGGACGCGCGACGCCAACGTCAGATATCGACGTATGGATCGTTATCGATGACACCGACGTCAAGAAGATGACGCGCGCTGAACTCAAAGACAAGCTCCGTGCGATCATCATCGGGATGGGCATGGAAGCCGGCCAAATCACCGGCATAAGGAACAAGATCAATATCCAAGTCTATATCCTCACGGACTTCTGGGACAGCCTGAAAGAAGCAAACCCAGTTATCTTCACGCTCCTGCGCGATGGCGTACCATTCTTCGACCGGGGAATCTTCATGCCCTGGAAACAGCTCCTTAAAATGGGAAGGATCAAACCGAGCGCTGAAGCGATCGACATGTTCATGAACTCAGGAGACCAGATGCTCGAGCGAGTTCACTTCAAGCTTAAAGATATCGGAATGGAAGATATCTACTACGCACTCCTGACACCGTCACAGGCAGCGCTCATGCTCTTTGGCCTTGCGCCGCCAGCACCACGAGAAACGCCTGAAATCATGCGAGAGGTCTTCGTCCAGAAGCACGCACTTATCGAGGAATCCTATATCAAGATACTCGAACGCGTCATCAAGATCAGGAAAGACATCGAGCACGGTACGAAAAAGGAAATCACAGGAAAAGAAATCGATGAACTCCTGAAAGACGCGGAAGACTACCTCAAGCGGGTAAAGAAGCTGTTTGAGCAGATCGAGACGCGCAAGCAGGAAGAGGATGTCCTTAACATGTACGATACCGTCGTTACAGTCATCAGGGACGTTCTGCGACTAGAAGGAATCGAACAAGCTGAAGAATCAAAACTAATCAAGCTATTCGAAGATGAGCTCATCACGAAAGGAAGGATACCCGCAAAGTACCTGCGGGTGCTCGGTGAAATCATCGAAGCAAAAGAAAGCTTTGACAAGAAGAAACTCACAAAACCTGAAGTCGAGAAGGCAAAAAAGAACAGCCACGAGTTCATCAAGTTCATGATCGAGTACATGCAGAGAAAACGCGGCCGCGAAGTGGATCGCGCGCGCATCCGGTGCAAGTACGGCGAGAAGTATGCGGAAGTACTGCTCTTCGAAACGACAGCGTTCATCATCCCCGACCTTGATGCGCAAGAAAAGGAAGTGCAGAAGGCAACGGTGAAGGATGGCAGTCTTGAAGCAATCGAGAAATCAAGCTTTGAGGAAATGGAAGAATTCATCGCGAAAGTGGAAATTCCTCCGAAAGTCTTCATCCATGAACGCATCCTCGAAAACCTGAAAAAGCTGTTCGGAAAGAACGTTGAAGTCCTGCTGAACTATTGAATCAAAAAAGGTTGATTCTATTTTTTCTATGCTATCCGCTTTAGCTACGCCTCAGCATCCCGATAATTTGACCTATCGGATATCTTTACTGTCAATAATCCTTGAATGTGTCAGCCACTCCACATACCCGATATAGAACGGCGCAAGGATCGCACTGATCGCGAAAGGCATCGTCCCTGGAATTCCAAACGCGAGGACCGCAATGCCGACACCCGCAGCTTCGTTTTTCATCGTCGCGAAGAGCAGATACTCGACATCCTCAGACCTGCTGATCGTCCTCTTCAGGACCAAAAACACAAGCGTCCCAATACCAAATTTCAGCACGAGAAAGATGACAACAAGCGGCAGGATAAAACCCGGAATGAGCATATCATGGTTGAGGCTCACAAGGACCCACGTCGAAAAACCCCAGCACACATTGACGATCTCCGGAGAATACTTATGCCTAATCTGTTCGAATGAACGCTCAAGGTGATGAATTACTCGTGACAGAACAAGAGGAGCAACGAGCATGAGCACGATGATCCAGAGCAGAACGACCGGTGATACCTCCTTATCCAACGTCGAAATCATCATCGGCATGAGGAACAGAGAAACCACATATCCAAACCATTCCGCAAGCAGGCTCTCAAGCACATTACCATGGAGAAGATACGTGAGTGACACAATCGTTAATGCGGGAGGCATAAACGCCAAAATGAGCAAGCCCTGCCTATGCACCACAACATCCGTGAAGTACCTCGCGGCAATTATGTAACAGACTGTCACGAACCCAAGATTGATAATGACAAGCTTAGCTATCGTCGAGAAATGTGATTTCTTCACATGATATACTGCAACATGCTTGAGGGAGAGCGTGAGCAAAACGATCAATCCTGGAATGAAGAGCGGATACAAAAACCTGCCACCTTGAGGAAACAAAAGCCCGAGGAGAATCCCAACAAGCAGTACGATCTTGATGTCACGCAGCACCGCCATGCAACCGTACCTTGTTTCTAAGTATAAGAACATTTGTTATCATTCCGAGGTATTGCCAGAAAAGTATATAACCAGAGGATATTCAGGATAGCATATGCGTCATGCTCTGCTTTTCCTCTTCATGGCAATCATTCTATTCGTTGCGTGCACAAATGAATCGCCGCGAGAGAACATTCAAACACCTACGCCGTCGCCGCAGGCAACACGAGTACCCTTGAGCACAACCCCGCAGGCAACCCTGCCACAAAGCACACCGACGGATCAGACCATCCACTTGAATGATACGCCGCAAGAATGGGGTTCGCTCATCGAAGGAGAAAATTTCTGGAGAAAGTATGAATGGGAATACGACGAATACCAATGGGAGTTTGCCTTAAGGCTCTACAACGGAATCTACCAGAATTATAAGGAACGAAACCGGCACCGCGACTACGACCTCTTTGCATCCGACCCTGGAGATGATGCGGCAATATCTGAAATCACAGGATGGATACGAGAACAAGCGATCGATCGAGGATACCCTGCGGAAGACTTCCCAAGAATCATAGCATCTTTTGTGCAATCCCTTCCGTACACGAGCGACAAGGTCACAGCAGGGTTTGACGAGTACGCACGCTACCCCTACGAAACACTCTATGATAATGGCGGGGATTGCGAAGACACCTCAATTCTTGTCGTATCCATGCTCCAGGAACTTGGCTATGACGCGGTCCTCATACTCTTGCCTGATCACATGGCGGCTGGAGTCGAGTGCGGAAACACGATTGAAGGGGCATATTACACACACAATGGCAAACAGTACTGCTATCTTGAGACGACCGGAGCAAACTGGCCTATTGGCAAAATACCTGATGAGTATGTGACAGAAGAGGCACGCATCCTCGATGTCAAGGAAAGAGAATATCTTCAGGTAACGTTCAATTCCAGCTACAGTTATCGCATGCTCGATACAAAGGCCCATGTCAACATTGATGCTGCCATTAGGAACCTCGGCAGCAAGGAAGCACGAAATGTCAGCTTGTATGTTGCAATACAGGCACGGAATGAAACCGCCCTCTTTGATGAACGACTTGTGCAGAACCTTAACGTTCCGCGAGAATCGTCAGTACTGCAGCGATTCTATGACCTCAAAGTACCACGTAAGCAGACATTCCGTGTAGCACTCCGAGCGTTCAGCGAGGATGCAGTCTCTGAAGAAACCCGAAGTGAATGGGCAACTGTCGAATAGACGGATTCTACGGATCATTGACGGCGCCTGACTACAAGATTTATATACTCTAAGGCGGAAGAAACGCCTATGAAGCATAGGGGGAATGGCAGAGCGTTTGTAGTTGCACTGATAGGCTTCCTTGCCCTTCTCATTATCGGATCATGCACAACCTTTGCGCCTGCCGCAATGTCAGTAAAGGATACCCGGGACTATGCGACATCATGCCAGGAACGATGGGTATGCACCGACTGGACAGCGTGCGAGAAAACGATGCAGTTCCGCGAATGCAAGGATGTGAATAGCTGCGAAAGCAGCGTGTTTAAGCCTGTGGAACGCAGGGAGTGCCTCGACTGCGCGCGGAGTGACACATGTGATGAATGGGGAGAATGTGTTAACGGAATTCAAGAACGATTCTGCGTGAGCACAACATACTGTGGACTACGATCCGAGCAACGAACCGAGACACAGGAGTGCGAGCGTATTGAGGACAATCCTCGCAATGACGAGGAACCCCCGGAAAATGAAGACCTAACCATCATGGATGGGGAGATGTGCGGCAACGGAGCGTGCGACAAGGATGAAGACCACTTGAACTGTCCGGAAGACTGTCCTCCGTACATTTGGGGATACAAAGGGATATTCACGATGGACGAATGCGCGGAGGGAGGCGAGCCATATGAACGAATGGCCGAGTGCTCCAACAACGCAGCGGAGTATGGGTTTACTGGGCTGCAATTCTATGACCCAGGAAACAGCAGGGAAATGCTCGACCCAACACACGTGTCAGGACAGACACTGCGCGCAAACAAACAGAAACTATGGGTAACCTTACCATACCATGGCGGAGTCCTCGAGGAGGACATTAGCGACACAGCAACCACCCTATCATTTATTGGTAAGGCAAGCACAACATTTGGATGGTTCATCAACTCGCAGTATGACGATCCCTCGTACAAAACCCTGTGGCTTGATGATGAGTGCATGCAGTTTTCCATCTTGCCGGAAGCGGAACCATTCTCAGCGCATGGTTCCACATACTATCGGTTCACGTTTTCGAACGTCATCCGCGGATGCGAGGGTACAGCACCCGAAACGCACGCGATCGGCAGCGTTCCCGTGAACAAGGAACGTCTCATAGAAGAGATGGAATATTTATCCCAAGATACAATCAAGGATGCGATCTTAGCATATTACTCTATCGACGATCCACCAGCGTTTTATTTTGAGACAGACTATCGAGGCCTTGCACAGATCGTGGAAAGTGTCGTACGCGCGTATGACGCTGACACTACCCGCCCAATTATTTACGCTATTGGATCGTCAATGCTTGCCGAGTCTCTATGGTTGCTTCCGGGTACCGTGGATTACACACATCAGGATCAGCTTGCCATGTACGTGTACCCATGGAGAGTCGGCGGAAGCTATCCTGAACGCATCGAAAACAATTACGCAACAGTCGCTCAGTACTCTGCACCAGACGGAATCGACATCGAACCTGTGGTGCAGGCGTTTGAATGGGGAGATTTTCGCCTGCCAACGGCAGAGGAAATGCGCCAAGAGATTAACCTTCACAAATGGCTTGGGGCAAAAAACCTCATGTTCTACACCTACTCTGACGTGCGTGAGAACACCCTCGACTATCAGAACGGATTGACGATGGAGGACTGGAAAAGTCTCATTGTTGAGCAGCGTCTTGGCGATCTAAGAGCATCATTTAGTGCAACGGTGAGTGAGACCCATGAGGTATTGTTTGATGCGTCAGAAAGCACCCCCGGACGCGGACCCATCCTCGAATACGAATGGGATTTTGGAGATGGAACGCAAGGGAGCGGAATGATCATTAGCCATCTGTATGCAAATCCCGGAACATATACAGTAACTCTCACCATTAGGAACGATTATGTTGGGGATATCACTTCCTTGACACGACAAGTGGGCTCAGGGATGTCATCAATATGCGGCAATGGCATATGCGAATCAGGAGAAGATGAGTTTACCTGCATCCAGGACTGCTGTCCTTCCGACATTGATGTCGATATAGATGGTCTTCCTGACAACTGGGAGCTCAGCAGCTTCGGATCTCTCATCTACGGATTTACTGATGATCCCGACGGTGACGAGATGCACAACTATGACGAGTACCTCAGCCATAACGATCCACTCGATTCTGATTCCGATGAGGACGGACTGCAAGATGATGATGCCGGAATCATCCGGCCAGAGTATGAGTTCCCAGTTCCGTACTCTCTATCCGTTAGCGATAACGGGAGAATAACAATCACTGTCAACGGAAACACCGTGCATCTTGACTCGTACTACTATCACCCGCGGATCGAGGCCGCCCATCCAAGAAACCATCTCGGAAATCCAATACCTGGCAGTGCTGAACCAACATGGGCTGTGACCATCACTGGTGATGAGAATCATCGAACTGTCATTGGCGAAGGAACCTACTACAGGATTGAACGAACGATCGACATCCTCACAGACCGAATCAGCGTAGAGGACAGGATCACAAACAAGATGTCAGAAGATGTGGGAATCCCTTTCTACATCGACGTCAACGCGCAAGCACCATGGCTCAACTATTACTACTCAGGATATCCCAATGCATCAACCATTGATCCGGGGAATCCAACAACATTTGTTTCATTCTCAAACGCAGGACTAGGAATATACGTGAAAGATGATGTCTTTCGGACCCAGGTTGGAGGGGGAAGGAACCCTAACTTATGGGACCGTTTCATGCGCATTAACAACGAATACTTTGGGCTTGGCGCACAGGACACATACACAGTCGTTTGGGAAATCTATCCGCTATCAAGCCCAGACTACTACGACTTCATCAACGTCCTGCGATACCACATCAACTTCAACTATCCTATCCAAAACATGGTTGCACTTGGATACCCGTCTCCAAACTCCTGGGCGAACAAGGAGATACCCGAACGGACTCTTCTCTTTGACAGTCTTTCCACCGAGCAAGCGCTATCACAACCATCAAGCAGCAGGCATGGACCAGCGCTCTGGGAACCTGAAGTTCCCGCTGACATTGCAAGCTTCATACAGAATATTTTTATCGGAAAGGTAGATGAAACCGGACTTGATATCAAGCAATTACTGTATATTGACCTCTTCCTCTCGTCAGAGACGGATACCGAACAGTATCCCGACTCTAAAATCATCAATGAACAAGGAGAACATGCCGCATACACAACAGGAGTATATGGATATTTTCCCACAACAACGAACAGCTTCGGGCAGAAGATGCAGGAATTCAAGACAGAGTACATCGACCGCTTTAATCTCGACGGAATCTACTTTGACGAGTCAACGCACTCCATATCACGATTCACATATGCACCAGAATATTGGGATGGCCATAGCTTCCAAAACAATCCGGTCGAGGGCGCAATAGTCAAAAGAATCGGCAATATCATCCTTCTCAGCAATGATTATCGAGTTAACTATGTCACAGAACTGCTTGGTGAAAATCTGAACGCAGCTGCAAACTATCCGCCTATAACACGATCATTCAGCGCTCTACCAATCGAGCGATTTGGAGAAGTGGGATGCCTCAACTACGCAAACACGCTTTCCCGAATGCACCTGACCAGCCCGATCATCTACAACACTGATGAAGTCAATGATGATTCACGATACATCCATGCCGCACTGCACTTTGGCGGTCTGCACTACTTTAGTACGCAGCATATATCCGAACTCTATCAGCAAAGCGACATTTATCAGAGGATATATCCCATCACACCAATCGCCATATATGACGGTACCATCATCGGTGACACAAGGATAATTACTAGCAAACGGGGTTACTTTGGGTGGGGTGATACGTCCGGAATGACTATTCATACCTATGCATGGAATGGAGTTCCATCACCCATTCCGACGGAAATTGTCACGATGAACGGGGCAAGCTATGTCCATATCCAATCCAATCCTGGAATTGTAATTATCGAACGGAGCAGCGGCTGCGGGAATGGAGTGTGCGATGCATTTGAATCCCACTCAACGTGCCCAACAGACTGCGAGCCGATATGTGGAGATTCCATATGCAGCATCGCAGAAACACCCGAAACGTGCCAGGCTGATTGCCCCACGGTATGCGGTGATGAGTACTGTATCAATCCTGAAGATTATGCCTCATGCCCACACGACTGCACACTGCAATGCGGCGATGGCATATGCGAAGTAGGAGAAACAACATGGAACTGCGAGGCGGACTGTCCCGTCGATGTTTATATCGAGCAACGACTCGCAGAAGCTGAGCAGAAAGAGGACATGAGGGACACCGTCATCGCGCTGCGGGAATCACAACAACCATGGAATGACGGGGAGGACTATGGGCCGACACTCCGGGCGATGATCGCAGCGCTGCCGCCGAGCGGAGGCGTGATCACGATACCGCCAGGAAGATACTACCTTAGCACATACACCAGCATCAATAAGGATAATGTGATTATAAAATCCGGTGAGCTAGGCCAAGTGATTCTTGAAGCTCATGGAATAGGAGATGACATGATTGAAGTACTTGAGAGGAATGGTGTGAAATTCCAGAACATCATCTTCTATGGCGACAAGGACAAAGACCATGTCGGTCTCTACATGAGGGGCAGAAACCTCGAAGTATCAAACTCTGTCTTCATAAACTTTGACTGGTCATTCTATGTGAGCGCGACCGCATCATATACCAGCAAGCACATCAATGTCACTGGCAACTACTTCTTTGACAATAATTACTACACGCTGCGCGTCGGGGGGGCGCGTTTCCCAGCACTCCCCTCATGCGAGCGAAAGCTTGAGAACATCACGATCAGCGGCAATTATCTCTCGGGAACCTACCAGGGCATCAATCTGTTATGCGTGTTTAACGCGACAATCTACAACAACATTGCGCGGAATGTGAATATCTCGGGCGTGAGGGTAGAAACGTCGCAAGGAGTGCGCATTATCCACAATCTGTTCTTTGAAAACCACCTCGTGGGAATAAACCTCTATGGCTACACCTATAATGCCACGCTCATCGATAACATCGCCATAGACAACAACAAACTTGATCGGCCGTATTACTATGACTGCTGGAGCCCGCAGCAAAGCATCGAGGATGATTACATGGATAACCGTCCGGGCTTTGTGCATTACCCATACCTGCGCACGGAAAACGGATATCCCATCTTCACGAACTATTGGTGCCAGAGCAACGGCATGGAAGTAGAACTGCGAAACAACCAAGTCAATCACACCTTTTACCATAACATCATCGGCAGATACGAATCCATCTATACGAGCACACCATATGACATGCGGATAAGCTACTATCCCCAAATGTATGAAGTGAGGTCTATGTACTTATCCGAAAAGAATTATTTCATCGAGAACTATTTCATCAACAGCGGCCCTGAGAGAATCAAAGACCAAGCATGTGACGATGTGTACGTTGGGAATAAAATCGTGACGTTCACTCCATACGAAATTACAGATCTTGAGTTTACACCTCCAGGCCAAATCCTGTGCGAATTTGAGCGACCATGTACTGGACCAGCCACTCGCTGCGATGTCTGCGATGAAGACGGAACTTGTGAGTATGTGGACGGTGAGAACAACAACAATTGCGAAGTTGACTGTCCTGACATCCCTTATGGAGGGCTCGGACAGCGACGGTTTAATGATAACTGCGCTCCGGGCTTGACGAAAACGGAACTTATCTTCCCTGCACGACCAGGATGCATCAATTACTATGACGGCAGCTTTTACTGTACAGCGTGTGGAAACGGAAACTGCGAACCGCACGAAACCAACTGCAATTGTCCGAATGATTGCCCCGCATACTGCGGAGATCTCCTCTGTGGCGAGGGCGAAAAGCTCGCCAATTGTCCGCAGGATTGCGCAGAGGGAGACATATCATTCCAGATCATGCTACAAAATCGGGATACACTCATATATTCTCCCGATACCATTCCTGCACAGTTTGACGACGACTATGTAACCGCGATAATCAGCGGAAGTGACGGAATTTATACGCTTTCCCTCACACCAAAGGTACCCATCCGGTCCGTGTGGTTCCCATACGAGGAGGATGAACGTATCCTTGATCCGTACGGAAGCGAGGGCAATATCATACAGATGGTACGCCTCGGCATTGCACATCGCGTCGCAGATCTAGACGATGAATGGCTTGGAAGCGTCAGGGGATTCAACGCGACGTACCCTGGACAGGTTAGTGCGCCCATCCTCATCCATTACAATGAGAACAAAGCTCGAATGGTTGCAGCTCAAAACTGGCCTCCAAAACCAGTCACTCCACTCTACCGAAAGAATCGTATGGCACTCCAGTACAACTTCACACACCACGTAGGGACATCCTATCAATACTCCGCTCTTATCCGGAATTATAACATGAATGCCGGGATAGCTGCATGGCAAGCGGCAGCAGACGATTACAAACGTTGGCTCGTTCCCAATATGAACTCTGCGGGATTGTGGCCGATTGAATACCCTAGCTGGATGCAATCTGCAAACGGGTGGATCCATGTACCGCTTGAAATGATGCCCCAACCAGCCGCAGATCCAAGTTTGAATGATGTTCCCTTCGACGCTGCGGAACTTTTGCAGCGATGGGACCTCTGGAACGATTATCTTCCAATGGTGCAAATGTGGGGGCAGATGAGCGGCTGGAGAAATTACTATTACCAAGACAATACGCCTGGTACGGGCTGCTGCCTCATGAACCGGCACATCCACGAGCGGTACTTATCAGAAACGACGGACGATCTACTGGACTTCATGCAGACAGTCCGAAATCAAGGAGGACATGCCAGCTTCTACCAACGACCGATATACACGAGCCAGTATGTACCCCTTGATGATCCTCAAACAATCACTGCACCTGACGATGGAACGTCAGAAACATCACGGCAGTGGCTAGAAACGTGGATGCAGCGCACAACACAATGGGGCGCAAACGCTTACTATCTCGACGTCGTCGGAGCAGTCTACCTCGGTGATCCGCTTTGGATGGCACAGCAATTCCTTGCACAAACACCTTCACACATCTTTCCCGAAGGAAACGTGATCGAGTGGCCCGTGGATATCTATCCGACTGCGTATCTTACCGGAGGATCATTTGAAGGAAACAGCCACCAGATCCTTGGGGGTCCAGGTATTTCTCCTGGTGATTATGAGAATACCACATTCCCCAATGTTGGAAGATACCTCTTCGATGACAGAATCATGTTCATTGGTGAAAGCAACTGGGATCACTACCTCTGGGGAACCGTGAAAACAATGGTTGGTACAAATCGCGCGCTTGTATGGGACTACTTCTTACCATACTGCACGCCGGAACCAGACCTCTGCTGGTACTGGCTCGAGCGCCAGGCTTTCCTCTTCGGTGGAAAATTCGACGCATGGCACATTGAAGACCGATATGATACTCCAACAGTACTTGATAAAATCATGAACAGAACCATCGAGCAATGGGACGCGCTCGAATGGTGGGAGCGGGAACCTCGGTACTACGATACACGAGGAATATCCTTTGTCAGCGACGAAACCATGGACATCCGTCGGTTTGTCGACAAGAACGGCGTTCATCTCTTTACGATTGACAATCCGCTCAAACATACAGAAGTCACGATAAGATTCCATGGATCCATGATACCAATCACTATTCCAGATCATCCAGGAACCGAGGAACCATACGAGGTCTATATCTACGAAGCATCCATAATCCCTCCAGAATGCGATCCAGACATCATCCTATTCCCTTGGAGTTCATGCTCGAACGGATGGATGAACAGGTCATATCAAGACCTGAGCGGATGCGGCGGTGCAATGCCTGCAACGGAGCAAGACTGCAGCGTGTGCGGGGACAATGTCTGCAATGGCGCGGAAACGCACGCAAGCTGTCCAGCAGACTGCCTGTGCGGTAATGGGGTTTGTGATCCTTTAGAAACCAATGCACTATGTCCTGCAGACTGCCCAGCGCCTGGCGGAGATGGCGACGATGACAGTGGCGGCGGCGGCAGTGGTGGCGGAGGAGGCGGTGGTATCGGAGGATGGATTCCCCCAACACCAACCACAACACCAACCTGTGTATTCAATTGGACATGCACCTCGTGGACGACGTGCATTGATGGAAACCAAACTCGAACATGCACGGACTCCAATCACTGCCAAATCGGGGGCGAAGTGCGAATTGAATGGCAGTCCTGTTCAGGAGGAAACGTAACCGATACCTGCATTAATGGAGTTCAGGATGGAGATGAAGAAGGTATTGACTGCGGCGGGAGCTGTCCTGCACCATGCGAGCAGATGCCACTCTCATGGAATCTTCCAGTCATTGAAGTGTCAACTACTTCAGTATACCTCATCCCTGCCGCAATTGGTCTATGCCTCTTTGCAGCAATCATCCTTCTTGTCATCGCATTCCATAGCCATAAGGCGGAAAAGATCGAACATCAACTGATCATGTCAGAACTTGACCTCTATATGCGAAAGATGAGAAGCCGAGGATTTTCTGAAAAAAGCATTCGCGATGAGCTCCACCGTACAGGGTGGACAGATGATGCGATCCGTGATCAACTGAAGCGCACCTAAAACTTTTTATAGTTGTACTGCAGAAACTTGAACATGGCCATACAATTCCTCGAGGGAATGTTCCAGATTGCAAACGTATTCCTTTCTATTGTTGCCATCTTCATCATCATACCAATGCTTAAGCACTACGGCCATCCGGATCTTAGACCTTGGAAATATGTTCTGCTTGGCCTTCTTGTTTTTGATATCCTCCTCATCGTTGGTGCCTTCCGAAGTTTTGGGTTGTATGAAAATCCCTACCTCACACACCTGCTCGCCACGGTCATCATGCTACTACTCATTTACGCCCAGCACATACAACTCCGCGGGTGGAAGGGAGGAACACCATGAACGGCGTAACTATCGTGCTTATCTTGAACCTCCTCCTTGTCGCGGTGAGCCTTTACTACTTTTATCAACTCTTCAGAACAGGAAAAGGCAAGCCAATACTCTTCTCCTGGCGACTGATCCTTATCGGAGTCCTCATCTTCGTTGTTGAAACAATCTTCACTATGCTCCGGAACTTGCAGGTTTTCAACATGCCCAGAGTTGTGAACGGCATCTTTGAGATGATCATTATCTGCCTCTTCATCTATGTTGTACTCTTCCAGCGTACGTCAATCATGGCTACAAACGCGAGGGAAAATCATGCAAAATGATTCCCTATACTTCACGGAAACCCGGCCGGACTACATCACCCCTATGCTCGTTGTCATGGGACTTGTGTTCATTGGACTCCTCATGGGATTTTTTATCATGATCTTCGGGGGGCCGCCAGAACGAACGCTTGCGGAGCATTTCGAGAATATCATCTCCGTATTCAAATAATCCATATACCGTTATTGTTCTCTTCCTTACAATTCTCTGAGCCATTTTCCATATTCCTATCTGTCTCCTTCTCGTCGTCACTACTGGAGAATATCTACCGCGGAATCTACTGATTGTTCAGATCCTTCTTGAGCACGAGATAGTTGGCGGACCAGAGCATTCCCTCGTCAGCCTCATAGAGGAGTGTGGAGAAAGGTCTTCGCTCACGAAACACTTCAAGGAAATTTTGATATTTTATGATTAATTCCCTATATGACTGTACATGCCTTATCGCCTGTCTCTTATCTATCTTTGACAGCAGCTCAATATAGGGTATCCCCATATGCGGCCAGATGGCGCTGCGTTCATAATCCCGCGCTAGGAACGATAAACCAATAAAGTTCACGGGAGCGCCCTTTGCAGTATATCGTAAAGGAAAAGGATCATCAAGACCTGCATCACTCATCGCCTGGAATGCCTGCGTTTGTATCTTCTTATCGCTAATGATGCCCATCCAGAACGGGGCAATATTTGCATCTCCCGCAACATAAGGCTTTTTTTGGCAATCGTCAAAAAAATACTGTCCGTTCCAATACGTATTGCGGATGAGCTGATCGTAGTTATTCTTCTCAAGAGGATTATCGAGCCCCAAAGCTGATGCATCACGGGCGAGCATTCCAGCGCAGCAATTGTCATAGCAGCTGCTTCTCCTTTCCGCGTGATCCTTAATCGAGGAGAAGAACCTGTCCTTTCGCACAAGACCTCTAGATCCAAGCACTGTCCTCGCCCAAATCCTAATCTGCAGCTCGAGAAACGCGCGGTGTCTCTCCACGAGAGACTGATTCTTCACAGTGGCAAGGCCATGGATGATCCAGGGCAAGGAGTCAACGGCAAATGTTGGAAAGTCAAAGGGCATGCCCTTTGGCGTAATCGTTGTTGTCACCCTCCTCGTCTTTTCGAAGGCTCTGAGCGCATATTCAAGGCTTGCCTGCACCTGCTTTCCATACCCAAGCTTCACAAGACTTTCTGCACACCAACCAAAATCACGGGAATAAAACTCATTGAAGTGACCTGCGCTCGTTTGGAAATATCTCCCATTCCAGCAGTCCCTGATGATCTGCTGGCAGATCTCACTATCGGAACCATGATATCTCTTATGGCCTTGAATCTTCCTTCTGATACTGTGAATAAGGATGCGCGAACCTTCTGAAACATAGAATTCATTCATCATGAATGAGAATGAAAAAGATAATAAAAATACTCGTGAAAATGATGTTTACGCTTTACCGAGAATTCTGAAGACCTTCGTACCGCATTTTGGGCATTCGCCCTTCATTGCCTTCATTCCGTTCTTCATCGTTGTCTCTTTGCCGTTCTTGATTTCGACGCCCATCTTGCACTTCATGCATCTTCCTTGTACCATACGATTGACCTCCATACTGCCATAATAAGAATACCTCCTAGGTTCTTTATTTCTCTATATAAATCTTTGTCAGCTGAGGACTATACCCCCCATTTTGCCATTTATAAGGGTTATACGTGCATTTTCTTCAAGATCAGGGTTTCAGGCTGCATTCCTGAAGGTTTTTCACAGAACTGCTTTCACGGCTGCGATCGCCGTGCGAATCTGAGCCTTATTTGGCTTCTTCGTTGTGATATACTGGAGCCATACCCCCGGAGCGCTGATGATGCGGAAAAAACGCACACGTTCATACTTATGGGAGAGCTGCAGCAACTCGTACGATATTCCCGCAATGACTGGAATTAAGATAATGCGGCCAACGAACTTGACCCAGAAATTTGGGCTGATGATCAATGAGAATACCACAATACTGATAAGGACGACAATGATGAGAAACGACGTACCACAGCGTAGGTGCTGGGTCCGGAATTTCTCCACATTCTGCACCGTCAGGGGCTTGCCATGCTCATAGCAGTGAATCGTCATGTGTTCTGCTCCATGAAATTCAAATATTCTTCGCACATCCTTCGAGAGCGAAATAATCATAATATATACTACAAAGAATATGACTCGCAGCAGACCATCGATCGCATTGAAGACTATGCCACGATCAGAAGTGAGAATCTTCGTCAAGTACAACGGAAGCAGAATGAACACGCCTATCGTGACGACAACAGCGAATGCCATCGTAAGGACCAAATCGCGCGTCGAAAGCTTCTCATCCTCCTCGCCTGCAACAGATGCAGAATACATGAGAGCGCGCATGCCGACGATAAGCATCTCCACCATGCCAACCACACCACGGATGAGAGGCCACTTCAACCATGGACGCGTATCGCTCCATAGCTTCAGTCGCTCCTTCTTTACCTTGATACGGTTGCCATTTATCGTCGCGATAGAAAGCTTGTTCTCGCAGCGGATCATGACACCTTCAATGACTGCCTGCCCGCCGATCTTCTTCATACACTTGACGGTTTGCCCGAGATATAAAATGCTTACGATCCCTCAACCACTTTTCGAAGTCTTGCTATAAATTTATTATGCGCAGTATGCACAAACATCTCCGCGATCGCATCCCGCGCTGGAGATGGAGGAAATAATCCATACAGCGATTGTTTCATGGCGTCATGCTGAGTTCGAAGGTATGTAAGGCAAGTATCAAGGGCTCCTGTACTCCTCATGATTCTGGTAACCTCTTCGTATGCAACAGGAGCACTCTCGCACGCCATATCCTCGAGGATCATACGATCTTGCGAAGATGCCCTGGTCAACATGAGAAACAATGGAAGCGTGAGCTTGCCCTGCCGTAAGTCGGATAGCTGGTCCTTGTACGGCTTTTCGATAACCGTTATTCCTGGATCAGGAACTGCGAAATCACCTAGATCATTGGCGGCCTGTCCATCCTGTCCCATGCGTGATGCAATACTATAGAGATTCTCATTTGGCACTTTGGCCACAACAGAACCAGCCCACAGCGCCGATCCATAGAACACACCTGAAAGCATCATGCATCTCCTTTCATACACCTTGAGAAACTCATCAATGGTCGGGAATTGCCTTGCGTTTCCAACTCTGAGCACGTTCATGTCGAGGTGCTGGCCTTCGTAGACTGCCTCATTTATCCGGCTGATTGACGCCACGAGCCTCACATGACCATAATCATACAACACCCGCTCAGCAAGCTCCCGCAGATGAAATCCTGCCATGATAAGATCATTTACTTCAGCATCCGAGCGATCACCATTCTTCTTGTCAAAAATCCAATTGATCACATATGTTGAGCAATTGAGGAGTTCATAGCTTGCACACACCGGAGCGACATCGTGCCAATCATCGCCGCCCGATATCTCATATCCAAGCCGGACCGCATTGTCTCTCAGCCTTGGACGGCCAATACGGCGCAAAGGCAGCGCGGCGGCAGGCTTATGTGCACCCTCCACATAGTGAGCAATAATCGTATCAGCTCTAGCTGATGTCTCACGCATCCGCTCAAAATACTTATCTGTTACCATATTTGAGTGATGAAGATTTGCACCTCTTATAAATACATTTTCCCTGATCCACCATTCAGGGTTCCGTATGTATCTGTACATCATCTGTGCTCCGTAGATATTTATAGAAGAACTTCCTCCTATCCATGATGCACCAGAAAACCATCGTGCAACTCACGCTGCTTGTGCTCTTCAGCTGCATATTCTTCATTGCATTCTACGCATGGACGCGAGGCAGCAGCGTACTTGCCATTGGCCTTGACACATCCCTTACGAACGGGCTTATCATGGTGCTTTCGTTTGTCGGAATCACGCAATCCACACTGCATCTTGTGCGGCACCACTAGAAACGTTTAAATACCTCACCGTCCAGAATTAGGACATGCACCGGCAAATCGGGCTCATGATATTTGTAATTGTTCTTCTTGGGACTGTGGCTGCATTCACGACTGGTGGGGGTCCATCCGAAGGGACGGGATTCGCTCTTTACACTGCTGTTGATAGAATCACATCAGGTGATGGGTATGATAAGTGCACAACAATCGTCCCGGGCGACGGCGAGGATTGCGAAATAGAGCAGGATTGGATGACAGACCTTGACTTCAGCTGCGATCAGCCCACGCGAGGAAGGAGAGCGTGCGAGCCATATAGAGTGAATGATAACATGCGGTGCAGATGCTTCATGTATCGCAGCTAAGATTTTTAACTGATGCCTTCCTGTCCTAGGCACATCTTCTCCATGAAACCGTCTCTCGTGCGCGTTGCTATATGAATCGTAACCCAAAATACAGTGTTAGACCAATCGCAAGGGAGATCATGTTCACCACGAGCCCCATTTTCAGCTGAGCCCTATTGCTCGACGGAAGGAGATACATGATGAGCGCAATCGAGAAAAATCCCCCTAGGTGTGCGAGATGGCCCACTCCTGGCACTGGATTCAAGACACCAACAAGGTCGAGAATGATTGTCAGCCATCCAACAACCATAACAGGCAAGGGAATAATGAGCTCAAACGTCACATACAGCGGATCGATCAGCATCGCAGTCGACACAAGACCCATGATGGCGCCACTCGCGCCTACGCCCCCCACATTCTCTCCCATGAGGAGATAGATACCTGAATGAAAAACCATCGAAATGACAAGAGCGCCAAAGTATACCATCGCCATCTTCAGGATGCCAAGCTTGCGCTCCACAATTCTCCCAAAAATGAACAAGGCAAGCATGTTGAGTCCAAGATGTGTCAAGTTCTGATGAAGAAATCCTGCCGTGATGATCGTGTACAGCTTCCCAGCATCAAGGATATTTGTGGGAAAGTGCACAAAGGGAGCAACCTTCTCAGGACCCAGCAGAAGGGTAATGAGAAAAACACCCACATTCACAACAATCAGAGCTACCGTACACTTCGGTTGGAGGAAGAATGCTCCAGCGTCACTCAGTGGTTTTACAAGTGCTGACGCTTCCTTTCTACCCATCAGGACCTGGATCAAGGTAATGGGAAGGAGGAGAATATCGAGTAGTATTCTCCATATGAAACGAACCTCCGAATCTATGACTGCCATTCATACGTTTTAGAGCCATCCCCTATATAGGATTTGCTCCCTTTACGAGCGATAAAAAGGGTACCTTTATAAACAGAACTCAATCTCGCTGTCTAGGTACGCGTTCATGCGTACACGATTAGTAGGTGAATACATATGTATGGAAATGAGTCAAGTCAAGGTGGCCGCTTTCGCGGACGACCAATGTCCCCAGTAAGAGTCGGAGAAGAATTGGAAGTCAAGATTGAAGCGGTCGGCGAAAAGGGAGACGGCATCGCCAAGAAGAATGGATTCGTTCTCTTCGTTCCTAACACAAAGGAAGGAGACGAAGTACGCATCCGTGTCACGAAAGTCTTCAGAAAAGTAGGATTTGCCGAGGTTCTCGGAGCAAAGTCCGAAACAGAATCAAGCGAAACTGAAGAGACAGCAAGTGAAGACTTCGGTGAAGAGCCAAAGGAACCGCAAGCTGAAGAGGATCAACCAACCGAAGACTCCTCAGATGACGAAGAGTTCGGTGAAGAGGATTCTCAGTAAGAATCCTATTTTTATTTTTTTTTAACAACTTTTTTATAGGAGAATTCTGGATACCGTTGCAATGCGTCTACTTATTGCGGCCCTGGCACTTATTCTGATCCTAAGTGCATGTTCGCATGATGCGCCAATGAATGCAACAAACGTCACTCCAAATGTCACGGCCCCCATCAATGTGACTACAAACATCTCATGCGACGATGAGTGTACGTGGGGTGGAACTCACTGCTTGAATGGAACCATCATGGAATACTGCATGGCTGGAGAGTGCGCTCTTTGGGGAAACCAAACCCGCTGTTCTTTCCCGTCACGGTGCGAAGGAAACTACTCTATCTCGTCTCTTGGCTGCGTGGAGTATGCATGCAAGGAAAGCAGAATCAACTGTACGCACGGCTGCACGAATGGCAGCTGCATCATTCGCTACTCGCAAACATGCGGGAATGGAATCGCGGAATTATCCGAAGAATGTGATATAGAAGATCTCGCCGGAGCGAGCTGTACAAGCCTTGGATACCTTAAGGGAAACGTCACGTGCACTCCAGAATGTGCAATTAACGCGAGCAACTGCATACCGAGACTCGTCTGTGGAAACAATCTTCGGGAGGAAAAAGAAGCGTGCGATGGGACGGTTAACCTCACTTGCCAGGCGTTTGGATTTGCTGATGGAACTGTCCGCTGCTGCTCTGATTGTGCATCTATCGATTATTCAAATTGCAGCAATGTACTTTTTGGATGCACAGACAGCGATGGTATCGATAATTATCGCGCAAGTATCGTGAAATACTTGCGAAACTATACCTATGGAACGAACTGCGGTGGCCAGAAGGGAGTGGGATCCTACGCGGGAGAACTTCCAGATGCTTGCGTTGGAGATACCCTTCAGGAGGCGGTATGCCAAACGGACAACAGACCCGGAATCGTGAATGTCACTTGCCTCGCCGGATGCCACAATGGGCAATGCCTCCAAGGAAGGATCGACGCATGGAAAGAGATACTTCTTAGGCTGCGGGAGAGCAGACTACTCACTTTGGATGGTGGGCACACGGTAAGCTTCTTTGGTATCAATCCGGAACTTGAATCTGCAACCCTATCGGTCGATGGAGAGATCCATACCATATCAGTGAATGGAAGCGTTCTTTTTGGGGAAAATCTCTTCTACCTTCATATGCTCGACGTCAAGGATGAATCAACGGCGACCGCCGCACTTACCGTATTACCTGTCAGTGCCCAGCAGACGCTTCCCATCCATGCACTGCAGCGGTTGGAATTCTACACTGAAGTTCATGATGTGACTCTCACGAGCGTCAATATTAGCGAACGGTCTGGGACAATCATTGTTGATGGAGATGAACGAAAGGTGATCGAGGGGGAAATGATTCACGCAGGCAATCTTCTCATCTATCCAATGAGTATTGGTCTAGAAAGCGCAAGCGTCATGCTCGCATCACTGCAAACGAAATCTCTCATGGTTGATTCGTGGGGAATACTTACAACGATCCTTGGCGAATCCATCCAGCTAAAAGTCATTGAGGGGAGCGCTGTGAGCAATACCGTCGCCCTCGAAGTTGATGGGACAACAGAGATCCTTGCTGAAGGTAGCATTGTGGATTATTCCAGCGCGCGAGTTTACGGCCAGAAGGTTAATTCGACGGCGCTTTCTGCTTCTGTGTGGATTTCTCCTCAATAGATTTCCATTCCAGAATTTTCTTTCTCCATTCATGCTGAATCTTTCTAAGATCCTCATTCGTGCTTCCCGGAAAATGCATCGTTATGAATCCCTTAAGCATGTCTTGCGTCAATAGATGCAGTTGGTCCTTACGGATATTGACAATCGTTCCATTCGTCAGAAGACCTGTCATCACAATGGTATCAGGAAATGAAGGATTATCAAATTCAGTGACCGCTGCCGTAAGGTTGCGAGCAGAATTGAAGGCAAGACATGTGTACTCAGCGCTCCCTGACACAAACTCAATCTCGACTTGCGCTGCCTTGCGGCCCAATTCCTTGAAGACCGCGATCGTCTGTTCCTCCTGTAGAAGGTATTTTTTCCCTCCTTCCCGGATAATGATCTGACCAGCAACGTCATTTTCCTTCGAGATCTGAGACAGCTTTTCGGCGGCTTTCATAAACATATCTTCACCATAGGGCTTCGGGCAGAGCCAGAAGTAACAGTTCATCGTGTTGAGAGTGACCGTGAGGGTTGGGATCTGCAAAAAGAGCGCATGCTTGAACACGATCTTCCAAAACTCCGAGAAGGTTGTCGCTGCTTTAAGCAGTCTTGCGTGTTCACCGAGTAATATCGATTCTTCGGACTCAATGAGGCATTCCTTGATAGACTCATTTTGAATGATGAGATGCATATCTCTCGGATATCTTCCAGGGTATAAAAAGCTAGCTTTTCCTGAAAAGAATGTATGAATACACGACCGTGTACACTGCAGCAAGAACTGGCGGAGCGAGAATGAACCATATCGCATATGAAGGCAAAATCACACCGCCGAGTGCGAGCAATCCTGCGGCAATGAAGCACAACCCCCCCTGATGATGGGTTTTCTCCCATACTTTATCGCTCGAGAGCGTCCAAGGCGTCCGAATACCGATAAACCAGTTCCGCCTTGTCTTAGGGAGCATGACGCCAATCAATATGAACAGTGCGGCGAATGCGGGTGATAATAACCTCATCATATTGAATTGCACTCCACTATTCCACACAAGCGTGAGCGTGTACAAATAGAGCAGAAACAAGAGTATTCCAGCGACGATACGATCATACTCCTTCTGAAATGTCTTCACATTCTTCTGAAGAGGATCAATCCTTGGAATCACGAGTAGGAGGAGCGCAAGTGCGAGCATCAAACAGGGCATGAAGAATACGCCCCATCCCCTGCTCATCTTGCCATCAGCAATGCCTTGCGCGTTCCAGTGCGAAGCCATTGTATCAGGCATATGAGGAAACACGATGAATGCGATGATGAACGAGACAATAATGATTCCGAGAATGAACGCCCTCATACTGTACCATACTCCTCTTTGACAATCTGCGAAAGGTCTTTACCCGGATCAACTCCGTTATTCGTCAAGTCCTGCATGTTATGCTCGATGAAGCTTGAGAAATCGCGCATAACATTATTGTACTCCATTTGCCAGGCGCGATACGCATCAATCTTCCGAGGATCATTCGGATTTGCGTTCAGCTCGCTCTGCAGTAGGGCTCCGCGTTCGTGAAGGTCACGGATCGCATTGATCGATTGATTATAGACTGAAAGATCGAACGATGGCGCTGGGGCCACCTCAACCTCTTTCTCCTGCGCGCAAGCTGATAAAAGAACAATAAGCAGGATGAAGGGCAATAACCTCATGCACACTCCATCCTGCCATGGATATAAAATCTTTATGGTTACCCATACGTTACGACTTCGTTTCGACTTCACTACCACTTCATTACCTATAGACCTTGTACCTGATCGTGTAGGTCAGCTTGACCTCCCCGTCCTTTGGAACTGGGATTTTCCACACAATCTTGTTCTGCGCTTCCTTCTCGTGAGGGAAGTTCTCAGAGATCATGTCCCATTCACGATAGCCTGAGGGGCTCTCCTCGACATGGACTATCACATCCTCATCCTTATGGTTGCGCAGGGTAACCTCGTACGAATACATGTTGTATGAACTTGTGGTCTGGTAATTGGTCTGACTCTTCTCTCCTGTGATGTCAAACGCATTCCCTATAGAGAGATCAAGTTCCTCGTCTTTTGGTGTATGGTCAATCCTGTCCTCTCCGAGGAATTGAAGGCTCTTTGACGAGTCTTCCTTGAAGACTTTTACCTTTCCCTTCGGGAGCGGCATACCCATCTTGTTTGCCTCACTGTTGTTAAACGCAACCTTGACGAGAACCTTGTCGCCTCCACTGTATACAAAGCGCTTGCTTACCCCAACTGGCTTTGCCTCAAGAAGGCTAATCTGTTTTTGCTCATTGTTGCGAAGAGTAGTTGGGCGCTGGAGCGTGTACATGTGGTACTCAAACATTCCCTCTTCGACAAAGCCTTTTCCCTCCTCAGCACCTGTGGCCATCACGTCATACATCCGCTCGTAGAGCATGGGCGAAGGTTCCTGTACAATATTGATGTCACCAGCCATGAGCTTGAGCTCGGCGTTCTTAAACGTCGTGCCCGCATTATTGTTGACCGTTACCCATCCCTTGAAGTCACCCTCAGTGTCTGCCTCATTCAGCACCATGATATAATCTGCATTCCAACTCATGCCTTGGGTCAGATACATGAGCGACATATCATACTGCTTTGCTACCGGGGTATCAACAAGCCAATCGAGTGTTGGCTTGAGCAACAGTTCAGACGTATTCATGGAAGGCAAAACGTACTCACCCGACTCGAGAATCCTGATTGAACCATCATCAGACTCGATGATGGCCTGGCTGCCAGAATAGCTGAGGAGCCTACCACTCATTTCCTCGCGCGGATCTTTCAGGAGAACCGTCACTTGTTTACCAACAAACTTCTGCATGAGCTGGTACTGATCGACGAGATCATACTGATAATTCTGCTCGAGAAGCTCAACTTCATTGTTCTTGCTTGACAGCTTCACGGAGGAAGTGTCAATGAGGCTAGCGACATCCTCAATGAGCAGATGGCTCGTACCTGAAGGAAGCGTCTTGGAGAAATCCTGCTTGACAAGACCAAGTCCTTGGTTGTAGACGGTAATCTTTGTACCTGACATCATGTTATCGCCCATGGACATCTTGTTTTCCACGAGCTCATTGTATGCAGTGACGCCGCCAAACACGAGCAGTCCTGCCAGAATTATTCCGATAACCATAGTATTCATTGTGTGTTTATTCACCATACATCATCACCCGAGTTCCTTTCCTGGTATCGATTTATAAAAACCTTCTGTTGACTTCCATACAGGTTGAACTTAACAACACTGCTTTATCCCATGTGTAATTTCCCTGGATTCTCCGCACTTTCCCTGTCTGATATGGTTATTTCTCCTCGATGGGAAGATTACAGAAAGCAAAGATTTAAATACTAGTATACTAATGTGTATACTGTCGTTGGTTTAACGAGGTTCACCTATGGCAGAAGTAATCGTCGCCAAATATCATGAACACATCCTCATGGCCCTATTCATCATCGTGGTAGGCGCTGCAAGCTGGATCGCATTCCACGCATTTGTCGGGTAGACCCGGTTCAGTTTCCCGGGAAATGCCTGACAATTTCGCTATCTCCTCAGCAACTACGCCCATCAAATCCTGCTGACGAAGAAAAAGGGAAGGACCTACGCGAGCTATCACTGTTTTTTCCTGGTACTCTATCCCCATCGGAACGACGGGAATGATAAGTCCATCATCTCGCTCCCATTGTGTCGCATATCCGATCAACTCAGACTTTAGTTGACGCATCCTTCCCATGCTTCGAGTTCCCTCGGGATGAATGACGATAGGTTCACCGTTCCGAAGCATGTTCCGGATGAACTGGAACGCGCGTGCGTTGTACGTATCCATCTCCTCGGCGGCGCGCTTCCTCTTGCTCCGGTTGCGGATGTGATAGAGGTCTGAGGGGCGTTTGATCTTGATACCACCAATCAATCCCAAAGCGGCAGGGAGCTTGTCCTTCATGACCCAGTAACCTCTTCTCCCTGCGGTTTCATACAGCATGAGTCCCTCCACAAGGATATCAACATTCGATTGATGTTTTGGAAGGATAATAACCGGACCATTCCTCGGAATGTTCTCGGCATCCTCATAGCGACGATCGAGAAAACAGGGAAATGCCGCCTTTACCACATGATAACTCATATCATAGATCCAGTTTACACGATGCATGCCGTTCGCGAGCGCGAGGCAAGCTAAAAATCTTCGTACTGCTAGCGCTTCTGAAACTCTTCCCGCAACATCGAATACGCAAGAAACACTACCCCGACTGTGATGCAACTATCCGCGAGGTTAAACACAGGCCAGACGTGGACATTAATAAAATCAGTCACGAAACCGTGCGCGATCCTGTCAATGATATTGCCAAGAGCCCCTCCGGTGACAAGGGAGAATCCTACGAAGCTCCATGTGTCATTTGCGAGGCTCTTATGAAGGGCAACGACGACACTAAGGATCATGATGGACACAATGACAAACAGCATATTTGTATTCGGAAACAAGCCCCACAACGTGCCAGTATTTTGCACGAACGTGAACTCAAGAATGCCCGGAATAATGTCAACAGGCCCTGACATACCTCGAACCAGATACTTAACACTCTGGTCAACAAGCACAACTGCACATACAACAAGCAGCAGATACTGATACCTTCTCTTGTCCCAGAAGACTACCATCGCTTATCAGACTCGTGAAGACCGCGCTCAATGTTCTGCAGACGGGAATTTATGGACTCCAAAACGAGCTTGATCTGGTCAAGTTTGCTAATCAGCAAGTCCATATTCCGATCGTTACTCGCCGGTTCGAACTGCTGGACACGTCCCCCAAACGGCGGTGAAGGTTGAGCGTATCCTCCCTGAAACGGCGGATTTGATGGATACTGTTGATTCTGCTGCGGGTATGCTGCCTCACGCTTGAAACCCATGCCACTAGGCATTTCCTGCTGCCCGAAAGGATCGGCATATGGATCATTCTCAAGACCATACCCCTGATTCCAATCGCTTGGCGGAGGAGGGGTATCAGCGCCCTCATCAGTTTTTTTCCAAAACATTAGCTTGTCCTTGATTGCCATCATACCACCACGCCTAATTTTTCCACAATGCTACTCGGAAACAGCTTCAGTAACTTCAACGCAATCGTCTCGGGATAGATTTGCACCGTGCCTCGTTTGTATTCAAGGAATACATGATGCTGACCTTTGAACAGCTCATTCAGCAGCGCCATAAAAATCATACCCTTAAACTCTGCCGAATCTGCATAGAGTGTGCGAATCCGCTCCGTCGATATTGCTGCCTCCTCACCTGTCAGATTCCTTCGCAGATTATAGTCAATAGCGTACAATCCCACAGGATCACGAGACTCGATCATTCCAAATGCAAAATCACGTGACAGCACATACCTACCCATAAGATTATCAATCACAATATCGTTCGGAAGATCAGTAAACGCGTCCTTTGAATAGATGAAGACTTGGCGTTTCTCATTTGTCATCCCATCCCAATCTTCTTTCATGTACGCTACACTCAGATTTTGGAGTTCAACCTGAGACAGTGATGATTCAGTACCAATCTTGACCATGGAAAGGGAGCTAATCTCTGCGCCTGCCACAAGGTAACCATCAATGTCCAGCAGGAAAAGTTTTGGCATGGTTTTGATGTCCTCTGACAGTCGCTGCGCATCCGTATACGTGAGGTATCCTCCAACAAAAAGGAAAACGCTCACGAGTATGATAAGGATCGCGACAACCTTGAGGATACTCTTGATGATGAACATGAGGAGCATGGCAAGGACTACGAAAATGATCACTGTCGTTAACGCATACCCAAAGATATCCATCATACACCTCTTTACCTTCATCCACACCATGAGACTATAAAGATTTTTCTAGAGCGCGCATAGCGTCGGGGGGAGGGAACGCGTAATTTTCCGTACTGATCTCTCAATGGGAAAGTAATATATATCCAGAAGCAACAGGTCCAGCCTATGTCAGCTATCGCTGGAATACTCGGGATGATAGGATCGTTCTCCATAGATCTGATCACTCAAATGGGGTACGCAGGCGTCTTCATCCTCATGGTCCTCGAGAGCATGATTTTCCCAATGCCCTCTGAACTTGTCATGCCATTTGCTGGATTTGCTGCATCACGGGGTGAATTAAGCATGCTCTTCGTGATCATAGCAAGCACGCTCGGCAGTCTCGTTGGGTCACTCTTGTCATACTATATCGGTTACTTTGGCGGCAACAGGCTCGTCACACGATTCGGAAAATACCTGCTCCTTGATGAAGAGGACCTGCGGAAGACTGAACAGTGGTTTATGAAGAGGGGAGAAATCACCATTCTGATCGGGAGACTCATCCCCGTTGTCCGCCACCTTATATCGATCCCCGCAGGGATTGGAAAAATGGACCTCCTCAAGTTCAGCGCGTACACCGTCATTGGCGCAACAGCGTGGAACACATTCCTTGCATACCTCGGATACCTTCTCGGCAAGAACTGGGACCTCGTGCGGCATTATACTGAGCCTTTGTCCATTGCAGTTGCACTGCTTCTCGTTGCGGCATGCGTCTTCTTGAGTTACCGGCATTTTATGCATCGGCGCAGAAAGAAGCACTAGGAATCGTGCAATGTGGCACATGTCATATACGGATAACCTCAATACGAGGATATAATCAATTTCAGATATAGACCTCTAGTAATCCCAGACAAGAGTGCGTTGCATTATGCGTCACGGGCACCGCAAACACGAACTGCTCGCGGTATTTCTGCGGAATCGATGAGGGATTCGTCCAGTTTGCCGCTGGGCAACCCTGCAATGGCAGCCTTCGAATCCTGTATCCTTTGGCAATATCCTGCGAGATGTTCACCATCTGCCCATTCCTGCACTGCCCGATCTGCACTAACTGTTCATCAAGAACGTCGCCATAGCAATAGAAGAGCGAGTCACGTACATTCTGCGCATGGACATATTTCTCGAGCCCATTGTCAAAATCCGTGCTCATCCTTCCGATCATCACATTGTAATAGACGACACCAAGTGCGACAATGAGTGCCATGATAATGAAGAAAAATGTCGTCATGATTCCATAAATTCCCTTGCTCATGGGATCGCCCGAAAACTCACGGTTCCATTTGGGGGACGCGTAATGCGAAGCTCGGTCATATTTCCAAGATCAAACGCCTGATACCCTCCTGAACAAATCAAGGATTTGCAGCGGTGGAAGTGCGAGGTGTTCATGCAAGCAACACTACCGTTCAGAATAAGGTATCCCTGCTCAGTCCTCGGATTAAATGCCAGGTCTATGGTATAGCTTGAGCATGCATCACTCATGTGATACTGAAGGTCCTCCAGATCCTGGTTGATCATCATGATCTCTTGGTGCGAAGGATAGGTATTCCTACCGATCCAGAGCACCATGATGAGAACAGCCATAATACTACCAATCCACATGACGATGGCGGTTGGCGTTTCACCCTTGGCATTCAATCCTTGCGCCATCCCCTAGCCTCGTAAACCAGCATGAATACACATGAGTGCTGAATGTCTGGAACGCTGTCGTCGTGTTCAGGTTCAGCGAAAAATCACCTCCCAAGGAATCCTCAAGAAGGCAGTTGCACACAAGACAACGCCGAGTAACCCCATAATCACCACAAATCTTACCTCCAACCCCTGAATTGACTGTCGTGATTACTACCCCTGAGGGAAGTTCGACGTCAGCTGATAGCCTTGTGTCTATCGCCGAGTCACAGACGAAATTGCACTGACCTTGAAGGCGCTGGAGCGCAGGCTCAAGAAGTCTCTCTTTCTGCTGATGCTGGTAGTCAATGATCAGCTTGCCGACAATGCCGAACGCAAGGATGACCGTGACTACACCAAAGTACACCCAGACTGCCTGCTCCATGCTTAGTTAACACACTGATCGTCAGGAAGGGTCGAGGAGTTCGTGCAGTGATGGAAGCACGACATGGTTCCATTGTTCTTGGTGCCGATCTTTCTATAAATCGCAGTCCACCACGCGGTCTCTCCGACGTCAAGCTGTGTCTTGCATTCACTACCATAGATACGCTTGTATAACAGATCACAGGCTTGGTCGAACTTCAAACCCATATAATCTTCACTCCTGTAGAACTGCCAGAGAACATCAACGCAATTGCTCATGCTCATGTCACCCTTGCAGTTGCACTCAGAAACGTACGGGCAGTAGATATCACTTTCACAAATACCTATACCACCGAGCATGTCAAGCGAGAAACTGGAATAATCACCGTCCTGATCAATATCAAGCCCTGTTTGGAGTTTATGCTGACAATACTGCGCCTTTTGCTGGAGGCCACAGTCGTTCTGCAGCGAGATCGTACAGATTTCCTCACACTCACGCTGGGCGTCACCTCGAGCCTGCTGGAATTTTTCCCTCTGCTCAAGTTTCTGGAGCTCCTTAGTCTTATCTTGGATCTGTCCAGAAAACATCTTCAAAATGACCATCGCTACAGCCAGAATGATAAACAGCGCGATGAAAATCTCGATGGGCTTGTCAGTACCCCTCCGATGCCTGATCAACTTGTACATCCAATCACCTCTTTTCTTAACTCGTAATCTGAATCTTGCTGCCGGCAGGATCATAGTACACGTAAAGCGTGTTGCCGACTGGATTAATAACTTCGACATTGATGCCGCTAATCATTCCTGATACCAAAGTTACATGGTTTGCCTGGCCATGCACCACAAAACACAATTCCTTGGAAAGCGCTTCCTGTTCATTCCTCTGATAACACTCTTCCACGAGAATCTTGAGGCCGTTATCCGTGATGTCCGCAACCTCAATGACGAGCTCGGGATTTTCCTCTTTCCAGGGTTCCTGAATCTCCTTTTGCGCATCGCTGATGACACTTGTAGAGAAATACACAACTGCTCCCGCTACCGCAACCGTAACCAGCAGAACAACTGCTACCTGTATCGGTAATTCCAAGTTCCTATCCTCCTGATAGCGTCAACGTGTGTGCCTTGCAACGAATCTGTATAATGGTAGGTATATCCATATCCGACATATTTAAATTTTCCTCTTTCAGCAGGTCTTCCTGGTTGTACTTGCGCAAGTACTGCAAGACCTCCTCTTTTGTGATGTTTGATCCAGACTTGACATGCACTCTGTATGTCGCGTTCCGCGTCCCAAGACCGCACTCCTTCCAGAGCGTGATCAACTTCGGGTAAAACTCCTCTTCAGTAAACGAGAACTGAGTATCGCCCGCTAGATTGCGATCAGTTCTTACTGTGGTCAACACATACAGGATCATTGAACCTGCGATGAGCGCAACAATAATGTATACTACAATCTCCACAGTCTCCATGCAAGAATCCTGGAACGTTATCCTATATAAACCTACAGGAGGTTCACGGAGCGAATCTCATCGCACTGAATATGGAGGATAGCTGTTCAACACTCGTTGACGCAAGAATCTCCTGGGTGATGCGCTTATTCCCAACGCATTCTGTCGCTGTCCACAACGCATGGTCGCGAAGCTCTGAGAACTCAAACCGTTCTTCACGCTTCCTGTACAAATCCAGAAAGTCGAAAAAGTCCTTGCGGGATTCTTCCGTTGTCTTGCCATAGAGCTTTTCTGGTTTCCTTGGCTGGAGAGGATTCTTCCAGTAGCTCGCAAGATGAGAAAAAAGGGAAGGGTTTGCCTTCGCGCCGCGAGCGCACATGATATAATCACACTTTGTGTGGGCGAATGCCATGTGCGCCATATACACATTTGTTACGTCACCTGAAAGAATA
>CAYVYK010000002.1:7173-145901 GCA_964455675.1 uncultured Methanosarcinales archaeon | reverse complement strand
ATAACAGGAATATGCAGCGAAGACTTCACTTTCCTTGCAAGCACCCAGTCCGCTCGGTCACGGTACTTCTGTGCCCTCGTTCTCGGATGGAACGCGATCGCATCCACGCCAATTCTCTCAAGCATCTTTGCTGTCTCGAGCGCATTCACCGATGCCTCGTCCCATCCGGAGCGAATCTTCACAGTAAAAGGAATCTTCACGGCCGCGCGCAGGTCAGTTGCGAGCTTCTCAAGCATATTAGGATGCTTCACAAGGTACGCGCCGCCCTTGCGTCCCAAGATCTCGGACGTCGGACACCCGGCATTCAGGTCGATGATGGCCGCGTGCTTTTGCAGAGCTTCTGCTGCCCTGCATAGAAAATCAGATTTTGAACCGCCAAGTTGGATTGCAAGCGGCTGCTCATCAGTTTGCGGATTTACGAGGCGCTGCACCGCAGCTTTCGTATTCTCGGTATCCTGGATGTGGCAGAAATGATCCGCGTCAATCATCGGCGTATACACAACTGCCGCGCCACGCATTCTGCAGAGCAGACGAAATGACGCGCAGTTCACTGCCTCCATCGGAGCGAGGAAAAACGGATGTTCAGGCTTTAAGTTACCGATCGGAGGCAATTCCATAAAGAATCGGATATTCTGTGAGCATAAAAATGTTGTTAAGACGCACGAGTCGTCGTCGGTCGGGGGGTTCTCGGTATCGGTGTTGGCGTCCTTGTGGGAGCTTGAGAAGGCGTCATGGTTGGTGAGGGAACAACCACTGGTGAAGGAGTCGGCTGTGACGAAGGTACAGCTTCCTCCATAATCTGTTGCTGGCGTTGCTTCTCCTCTTCGATCAGAAGGCTAAGCTCGCTGATGGCGTTTGCCAACTGTTCATCCTTCTGACGCACCGCCTCTTGTTGCATGATTGTTGATATGACAAGAGCCTGTTTTTTTGCCGTCATTCTCTCGAGCGAGAACGCTGCTGCGACAAATCCCCCGATAAGGAGCACCAAGGCAATCGCGATATACACTCTCAATTTACTCATCGTCTTCCTCCTCATTTTCCTCCGATTCATTCTCCTCTTCCTTCTCATCCTCGTCCGATTCATCCTCCTCTTCCCATTCAATCGGAGTAGGCGAAGGCGTGATTGCCGGATCTGGGATTATTATTGGTGGAGGAGTCGGTGATGGAGTCAGCGAGGGATTTGGCAACAATGATCTTGTGCGGAGCAGCTCGGAAGTCTTCATCTGTTCACTTGCCAGCTCCCTTCGAAGCGTATCCAATCTACCCTCGAGATCTCCGTTTGCGACATCCATGGTTATTGTCTCTGTTCTCCAGTACGTATTCGTGGAATGAGCAAACAGCGTGAGCGCAGCGCAGAATGCCAATCCACCGATGATCAGCAGCAAGACATCCGAACGAGACGATAACCGAGAATGCATACGCTCTATCGTTAGCAGAAACAAGGCAAGCGTTAGGAGAAAGAAACCAATCTCGAAGAATGGTGACTTCACAAAGGCCATGAGGATAATACTACCGACGAGGAATGCTGAAATAATCATCGCCGCAGCAGTAATCGCTTTTATCATCGGAAACTAAACTCCTCCGCGTGAATGTGAGACCTTGACAATCCCGCGGATCTGAAAGCATCACGCATTGCATTCTTAAGACTTTCTGGACCGCACAAAAAAACTTCTAGATCACGCATGTCCAGCGATTTGATGGCGTTTAACGTGAGGCGACCTTGCTTTGAGCTCACCCATGGTATGATGTGAAATCCAGGAGTCTGCCGTTCGATCTGGCGCAGTCGCTCAAGCGATATGAGCTGATCGGCCGAAGCAACGCAATAATAGAGATCAATCCTCCCCCTCTGATTCTTGCCACCAAGCAAATCTTCGGCCATTCCGAGGAACGGAGTGATGCCAATCCCTCCAGCGATCCATATCTGGTGTGAAGATCCATTCGAGGAAGGAAAGCGGCCAAACGGGCCCTTGACTGCTACTCGATCGCCCGGCTGCAATACTGTTAGGCCTGCTGTGTAATCACCAAGATCCTTAATGACGCAGCGTATATCCTTCGCATCTGTTGCTGATGCAATCGAGAAAGGATGATATTCCGTCGGCAATCCAGCATTTCGAAATTCCAGCATGGCAAATTGCCCAGCATGGTACCTCATCGGTTTACCAAGGGGTCGAAGCTTGATATCAACGATGTGATCGCCGACGTGTTTAATAGACTCAATCTGGTACTGATACCCTGGCGCAAGCTTGTTCCATAGAACAACCAAAAATGATGATATACCAAGAATCGCCATGGCGCTCGCGAAGATGAAATACCCTGGGAATATACCAGGATCACGGGCGGCGTCACTTACCATGAGCACGTGGAATGTTGCGATGATGAATACAATACCAAGAAATGTGTGGCTGATCTTCCAGTAATTGTACCTGACGCCTGTAAATAATGTTATGAATATGAGAAGGAGCAATCCAAAGAGAGCAATAAAACCAAAATTTACGGACCAGTACGTTCCAGGCAGTAGATAGATCGCTGCACGAGATATGTCACTTGGAATGAATTTTATCACGAGCAGTATCGGATGGAGAAGAAGCATGCAGAGTGACAACGCTCCGATAATCGCATGGACACGGTACACCTTGTCAAGCCCGCCAAATAGGTCTTCAAACCCCCGGAAACGGGTCGCAAGGAGAAGCGCAAGAGCAAATAACGTCAAGCCGACAAGGGCGGCGATCTGGCCAAAAATGTGTGTGAGATTGCCATAGGTCAGATCATACCCTGACGCAGGTCCATTCAACAACAATGCGACTGGAATCAGGCATAGTACGATGATACCGCCCCATCCGAGGTACTGCAATTTTCTCATGGACTCATCACCAACTTGTCAAACGAATTGAAACATGTGGACCGCAATTTCGTGTCAACGATGAACGCCCTAATTCCAGGGAACTTCCCGAGGATCACCTCACGATTCGCCGGCGTGATCACCGACAATACTGTCGCCATCGCGTCCGCTATCATGGCTGATTTGGCGACAACCGTCACTGATACTGCGTCGGTTTGTCCAACAATATGTGAGTTGCTGTGCGAACCGTGATACTGCATATAATCACCGGATGTTGCAACACCCGCGTTTACTAGATTTATGGTGGAGATACATGCGTCTTTTCGAGGGTGCTGGATATCAATCTGCTGGCTCGTACCAAACACGCGAATATCGCCGCGACCATTCACGAGACCATTTTCCACTCCCTCGGCGATAAGAATCTCCGCTATACGGTCGACGATGTAGCCTTTGGCAATACTCCCCAGGTCAACTACTACGTCATCGTGATCGAGGACTACCCTACGTCCCTTCACGATGATATTATTGCTTGTACAATGTACAATGGGTTCAGCCTCACCCTGTTTTCTTGCGAGAAATCTTCTGCCATGACTCACATCGTATGCATGACCTGAGAGGACAGCAAGCTCCTTTGCTTTAACCAAGACGAATGCCAATTCAGGAGAGACAGTAAGCTCCCTCTTTCTATTGAGCAACGAGATTTCGCTGTTTTTATCATAGAGGTTGAAGATGGACTGGAGCCGTAAGCCTTCCTCATACGCTTGAATGCCGATATCCATTCCAAGTGATTCCTCGACATCCTGCAAAACGATCTCTACATCCTTCCCAAACATTGGTCGTTTCAGAATAAACCCTTCCATACTGCACGGTACGAAAAAGAACGATATAAAGATGTTGTTTAATTACCTTCTCACCTCTCCTATTGTGACGCATGATCCGACAAAGAAATCATTATCTCTTCGTAGGACGGTCCACCTCCCGTCAAATATATTGTCCTATGCTCTCGTGCTCTCTGTTTATTCTTAAGATCGTAGGACGGTCCACCTCCCGTTGGTCGGTGGGATCGGTCGGCATCTTCATTGCTACGCAAGAATGATGCCTTTGTGCGTGACATATCTCTATATATGACATAGGTATCAACTCTCATCGGCATAGAGTCATAACACCATTGTCGGACGGTCCACCTCCCGTTGGTCGGTGGGGATCGGTCGGCATCTTCATTGCTACGCAAGAATGATGCCTTTGTGCAGCGTGGTGGATGGACGTGCTTTGTATTTGAATTATTTCCCGGAGTTGTTATCTACACGCAGATCTTGTTCTTTAGTGATCCACAACACGGGGTAGTACTCGCATGGAGGGTTCCAGCGTTGGAACCGACTATGACTATTGTGCTCGTATCATGGTAGCTTGAAACTTAACCACCATCCCGATGGCACTCATAAAAAATCGAATCACTTGCGCTTCGATGTGCTGAACTCGGCTTTTACCTTTTCATGCATCATGAGAAACTGCTTGATCGTCATGCGCTTCTTCTTGAATTTCTCGATGGTGATACGGTCGTGCTTGTCCCTTGGAATGATATGCACATGAACATGGGGAACAAACTGCTGTGCGCATGAACCCTCATTCACGAGGATATTGCATCCCTTGTGCGTCCTTTTCGTGACACGTGCGGCAAGAGCGACATGATCCATAATCTCATGGAGCAGACTCTTTGGAAGGTCCTCGAGCTTGGTATAATGCTTTTTTGGAATTACCAGGATATGGCTGTTCTCATGCTCGGGAATATCCTGCGACAGAAATGACACCGTATTCCTCGTCTTGTGAAGTGCAATAAACGGATACCCGGTCGCATGGACAGAACTTTTTCCGCTCGCAAAATCGCAAAACTTGCATGCCATAATTCCCTCATTGATGGAAAACTATATAAAACGTGCTCTGGACAAGAGATCCATGGACGCAACCAAAGCGCAAGTGAAGTACATGAAATCTCTTGTCCGTACGATCAAGGGATGGCCCAAAAAAGGGGTTGCATTCCAGGACATCACAACGCTTCTCAAGGATCCGCAGGGCTTTCACATCATGACCAAAGCTCTCGCAGATCGCTACAAAACCATGAAGATTGACGCCGTTGTCGGGATCGAATCACGAGGATTCATCACGGCGTCGGCGCTTGCATACGCGCTTGGGGCAGGATTCATTCCGTTCCGAAAGCGCGGAAAACTGCCCGCTGAAGTCATATCAGCATCATACCACCTTGAGTACGGACGCGGATACATGGAAGTTCACACTGATGCGATCAATCGAGGGATGCGCATCCTTATCGCCGATGATCTCCTCGCAACTGGCGGAACATCGCTTGCCGCGTGCAGTCTTGTTGAGCGCCTTGGAGGAGAAGTCATTGAATGCTGCTTCATCATCTGCAGACCCGACCTTGGCGGACGGGAAAAGCTGCGAAGAGAAGGGTACAAAGAATACTCCCTGATCGAATTCTAATCTGTCGATTCCGATCTGTGAACTCTGATCGGAAACATTTAAATAGTGTAATGCCTGGTTACATACGAGTGAAAAGAGGTGAGGTCATGAACAAGCATGATAAGGTGGAGTCTGCCCCGCATGATGAGCTTGAGCATTTCAAGCATGCGCATCTATACTATGCAGGAATGATTCTGTCAGTCCCTCTCTTCTTCATCTCGCTTGTGCAGGCTATCATTACACATGTTTCTCAGAAGAACCTGTACCTAGCCATTCTTGAGTACTTCATCGCGACGATGTTCCTTGTGATCGCGAGGCGATGTTACCGTCGCGGTCGCGGGCACTACATGTATTGAATCTAAAACGATGCCATCACATAAATATCACAATCTAGGTATCGCACTCTAGAATGCTAAGCCAACAAGGATGGTTGGGATTCCAATAACCCATCCGTCTCTAGCCTTCCAGCCAAGCTCCGTCAGACTCTGCGGAATGCACTGTGATTGCAGAACCATTTCTCAAGTTTTGCTGCGAGTAACGAGAATGCCAAGGATGAAGCGTGCACCAAGCATGGCAATCGTGAACTGCATGCGACGCCTTCTCAAGCACCGCCAAATCCAACGAACAGGAGGCCGACAATCACATAATGGCCGATGATCAGAATTATGCTGAATAGGGCAAAGCCAAGCATATTGGAGCGCAGTTGGCTCGTCAATTGAAACGTGTCGTTCCCTACCTTGACATTGTTTAAGAAGAGCGAAAGAACAATAATGAGCTCAAGCAGGTAGAGAGAGACAATAAGCTCGATGACTGTGGGCGGAATAATTTCAGTAATCTTGACAAGCTGCATGGGCGTTCCTTCCGTCCCGAGCGCTGACTGAATCCTCGACAGGGTCTCGGAAATGTACGTTAATGCCTTCACAATCGCAAGCGACATCAGAACGGCCGCAGCGCATAGCACTGGCGCGAGGAAGTTGACTGTGACACCAATCAATGCAACAGTATCCGAGAGCATTGTCTTGATATAGTCATCAAGCTCGTAGACGAGAATCGTCTGCTTGCGAATGAGGCTAGCCGCCTCAGCAGCGCTCTCTAAAGAAATATTCGTAAAAGAGATAATCTGAGACAGAATGTCCGTCAATTTCTTCGAGGGGCAGATCTTGGGAAGGACTGTGTTCGTCAGTTCCTCGATGGACTTTTTCGTGACGTACAACTTGTGGTTCAATATCTTGAAAAACTTTACCGTTGGGTGACCGCTGAATCCGTGCGTGACATAATCATCGATCGTCGCAGGAACGATGCGCTCAAAAGACATGTTAAGCGTGAGGTACGTGGAAATTGACTGCAGAAGATGCGGAACATCGCGCTCGGTCTCATCGACCTCGAGCCAGAGCTTGCGATTCGCGTAATAGTAATAGGTTGACACGAGCCAGATCGCGAGAGCAATGCCTAGAGGGAAGAACCATATCTTAATAACAGACCAAAGGAGGTACTCACGCTCGACAGTTTTAACTGTCGCCGTGTTGATCGTGAGCAAGTGGATGAGCGCTGGGCCAATGAGGACAGCCACAATCCCTATCGCGATCGCATAGATATAGATCGGGACACTTTTATGCTGAGGACTCTCCTTCAAGCTGATCGTGTCGACCTGCACACGCCTCGATGAAAAGTTTAGCGCCATGAGCAGAATTATCGCGGGAAAAATGACATTATAGACGAACGCGAGCAGCGTCGGATTGAGGACGTTTGGCAAAAAGACACTCACGAGAGGGAGAAGCATAAGGGAAATAATCGGGAAGAGCACTCCAAACGCGATGAGCGTCTTTGCGTTGTTCGCGAGCTCCTCTGCAAATCTTTTTCCTGCCGTATGATATCCAATGATCAGGGTCTGCAGCGTCTCCTCTATAATCTTCTTCTTATCCTCATCAGGCGACATGGCTGCGGTCTCAAGCAGGCGCAGCGACTTCACGAAGTCAGGATTATGCTTATTCCAGATGGGCGTATATATCTCCATGACTTCGCCAAGGGTATTATTCTTACGCCGATGCAGGCGGTTCGCGATATCCTCAAATTGCGTGCGAAGGGTTCCACGAAGCTGATCCTTCGTATTCAGAATCGCGTACTCCATGCTCTGGTTCATGAGAATGTACGTCGAAATCCGCAGTGTTGCTTTCAGCATTTCCTCTGAGTACTGGATGAGGCGCTGCGAATAGACAATGCCTGTAGGGTAAATGTACACCGACACTGCAAGGATCAAGCCGACAAACAGGAACAAGTACACGAAGAACATGTGAATTGAGAGGGAAACAAGCGTGAGGATGAGGGAAGCAATCAGGATTCCAAGAGCCGCGGCAGTGATCTCCTTACTCCTATACGGGTACTCCACAAACTTCATCTTCTCGTCGACGGAAGGTATCGTAAAGCCGACAGGAACAATCTTGAAAAACTCGTAGAGAGGATTCTTTTCCATGTTAGCCAGGCCTGTACGAGAACAGCAAATCCAACATCTTGCTGTACGCCATCATGAAGCGCTCCGTGTTCTCAGGCGACTTCAGCGGCTGGTATTTCTCGGACAGCACGGCATACAGAACATTCGCCCGCGCATTATAGGGAGCCTCGAGCTGCTCAGGACTCTTCGCTTTCTGCACAAACATTTCCTTGCAGCGGCCTCTCAGAATAATGTCCTGGATCACCGCTTGGTAACTGCCATAGCCAGATGCGCGCTCAAGAATATTATTGACGAACACCGAGCGGCCGTTCAGGAACGCATCCGTTGGCACGAGCACATCACGATTCGGATCGTACACAAGCAAGTCCTGGAATTCCGGCTCATTCGGATTCTGCCAGCGTTTCAAGACTTCCGTAACTGAAAGCACACGCCTCAGGCGCTTCAGCGCTGTAGGGCTCTTGATCTGGTTCACGATGATGATGAGGTCTGTGACCTTAAAGGATCCTGCGGGGACGCCAAGATCGTTGACGACACGGTCAAATACACCATAGGGAGAGTCACCGTGGATCGTACCCGCGACGACGTTACTCATCGCGCCGACGCGCATGGCCTCATAGAGGACACGAGCTTCCTTGCTGCGTACCTCACCAACGATGAGGCATGAATCACCGAGGCGCAGCGTCGTACGAAGGCCCATGTCAAAAGGCATCTCCATACCATGCTCAAGGAGCGCTGAGCGAACCTTCAGCGGCAAGATATCATAACCCATCTGCTTGTATGAATCGATCGGAAGCTCCTGGGTATCCTCAATCGTGATAATTCTGTACTTTGGCAGAATCTCAAGGAGCATGGAACCAAGGAGCGCCGTCTTTCCTGATCCGCGAGGACCGGCGCAGAGGAACGATCTACCTTGCGTGATCGCGAGCGACATGATTCCAGCAAACCAATTATTCACGGCGCCATTCTTCATGAACAAGGGAACAGTCCACGGGCGTTCACGATGCTTCCTAATGGAAAAGCCCGTGCCAAAGACGCTGAATGGCTCGATCGTCGCCGCGACGCGACCTTTGTGCGTGCCGATCACAATCTCACCATCAAGCTGGGGCTGGGCCTTGTTCAGCGGACGGCCCGTCGAAATCTTCAATCTCGTACTGATGTAATTCGTGAATTCAGGAGTCGGATAAATATTTGAGACGCATTCATCAAACTCAGAATGCACAATGCGAATGGCTGTCTTGTACGCGGGAGGATTCACGTTGATCTCAAGGACCTTATCATCAAACAAAAGGTGCTCAAGGATACCGTACTCAAGGTACCAGCGCTTGATGATCTGGTTTGTCGTCTCCCCAGTCTCCTTAAATTCCTCAACTTCCTTAAACATATCCCACAATTTACTGAATGAGACATTGATCTCGGGAATGTTAATCTCATAGATGTACCCAACCTCAGCAGGCTTTTGCAGGATGCGGACGCGCGCGCCCGTGGACACAGTATATTCAGAAACGACCTTGTAATTACCATGCGCAAAACCAAAACGGACGTCGATAAAGAACGGCTCGATATGCAGCAGTCTGCGATCCTCAGAATATTCCTTGGTAAAATATCTATTCCGCAGCCTGAGGCGGTCAAAACTTTTCTTCTTGATGAATGGGCAATCGATGCACTTTGGGTTGACGCCAATCGCACTCATCTGGGGAATATCATAGGGACATGCCTCACAGTCCACCATCAGGAGCTGGTCTTCTTCCCCTATCACGTCTTATCACCCATACTCTGCATCGTGTACTCCCCGAAATTGCTTTAAAAAACTTCGTAACCCATTAGGTATAATAAAATTGTTTTTTCATTCCATAATGGTAAGAAATGCTTTTATTAGGACGCGGGGAATATCCATGTAACCATGGGGGTTTTCGGATCAAAAGTATCAGTGGAAGCGGGCGTTGAGGAGCAAATTCGCGTCCTTGCGACAAATATTGAAGTTCTCAATCAGAAGCTTATTGCTGATCCGAACGCCGCAATAACACCGGGAGAAGCGCTCATCAAGAAACAGCTCCTTGATACAATCCAAAAACTTGACGCGCTCGAGCAATACCTACGAAATAATCAAGCCAATACCGGCCGAAGCATGATGCAGGGGGCGGGCGACCTCAAAACTGCGTTCCTGCAGATCAAGCAAGCAATGGATGGCATGCCCCAGGAACGGCACGCGCTCCAAGAGGAGATCAAACGGCTGAACGAGGTCATCACATCACTTTCCAAGATGGACAAAGAGTGGCTTGGAACAATGCTCACAAACCTTGATACGCTCAACAAGAACACGACACTCCTCAACAAGAATATGGTAAATTTCTACAACCACCTGCTTGAGGACATGGGCCACCGGATCGATACCATAAGTCAAGAGGCGGCATCAAGAATATTCAAGAACATGGTCTGGTTCATCGCTGCGATCGTCGTACTCAGCCTGCTCTTCACACTTGTTTTCGTGAAGCTGTTTATCTAGATAGCATCATGCGATGCGCTCTTATCTTGATGCTTGATTGGTTCTTACAAAGAGATCTTTCGATTACCTGTTCTGCATATTCAAGAAATCTCGAATCATGCGAGACTTGCTCTCACGCTTCATCTCTTCGTACGCCATAGCTTCCGCGTCAAGCATGAAGCATTGCAGAACAATTCTGTCGAGTGGGAGTTTCACTATGCGGCCTGCAGCAATCCTTCGCAAGTACCCGCCAGAATCCTTCTCACCGATCGCCTGAATTTCAACATCCCCGATGTGGAACTTCACTTCCCATCGCTCATCGTCACCCAGTGGATCGAGCTTCCGAATTGGGCTTGGTTGACACTTCGAAAAGATACCTGGCAGTTTTCGTAAGTCACTCAGAGAAACCACGATATCCAAATCATGGGGAGTCACGTCCATGCCCTGGAGGCACATGTTTGTGCTCCCAATGACCGTCCAAGAGATTCCCGTCTTCCTAAGCGCGTCATGAAGAACATTCAGAGCGGCACGAAATTCCTTACTTAGCATGCCGTATCAAAATCGGTTGCTGGTATAAAAACATGAAGGTCATCGTACCGGAATCGCAAAGTATATATAGGCAGAAGGGCGGTTTACGACGGGAAGATGGATAAAAAATATTACCTGATTGGGTTGCTCATTCCTATCTTAGCATTCTTGTACTGGATGAGCGGCACCGACTCAGCGGGCGGAAACATGCTCTTTTATGGAATGATAATCCTTATGATCGTTGCCGGAGGGGTCGTGCTCTTGTGGGTACATAGCGGCAACATAAAACTCTGGAGCAAGGACGACGTCAAGAAAAAACAGAAATCCGAAGAACTCATCAGGCAATACGAAGTTATCGACGTCCTTCGGACAGAGATATCCAACATGCGAATCCATGGCAAGAGCGACCAGGAAATCACCGTATCGCTCCTCGGCCTTGGATGGGACTCGCATGTGATCCAAGACGCGCTGAAAACCAAATGAGGAATACATCGGGGGGAAGCCCACACTATCTTGTGGGAACAGTATTCGTAGCCTTTTTCATAGCTCTGCTGCCAATTGCGAGCGCTGCGCACGTTGACGATGAAGTGCATGATGATCTTCTGCGAGACGGCGTGGCACGCGTGGAAGTTGTCGTGAATGAGGAATCTCCCCCAGAACAATTGCAGACAACAAGCACAGATTCATTGCTAATGCGAAAAGACAAGGAACTCTTATGGCTTAACAGCCAACGCGACAGAGTGCTTCGAAACCTTCGCGTTTCCACGGGTGAAACCATTACGTTTGGATCGTCCTCTGACTTCAATCTCGAGTACAAGAGGGGATCCAGCGCTGGTTTTAGCGGAACAATAACCGCAGTAGGTCTTAATATTCTTACACAGGATCCGCACGTTAAGGGAGTGTACAAGAAGCACACGTACCAGACACTGCTTGCACAGAGCGTTCCCCTCATCAATGCCAACGACGTCTGGGATTACCGCGTGGGCAATGAGCGGATCAATGGGACGGGGCAAGTCGTGTGCGTCGTTGACACCGGCGTTGATTACACGCATCCAAACCTTGGCGGGTGCAGCAGCGTTGGGCAGCAAGTCATTCGGGTAGCGAATGGAACAATCGAGAACGTTTTGCCTGCTCGGGAAACGGAACATCCCTACCTCAACAGCCACACCTATTCATTCCAAATATCACGACCTGGCTGGCAGAAAATTTCTGTGCACTTCTCGGACTTTGCCACAGAAACAGGGTACGACTACGTAAAATTATACGATGCGGGCAACAACCTCGTCGCGACATACCATGGAAGCCTTGGCGACTTTTGGTCGCAAACAGTTCCTGGAAGCGTTGTCAATGTACAAATGATCACTGATACCTATGTGAACGATTACGGATTCCGGATTGACCAGATCACGAACAGTGTTCAGGAAACGGTGAGCGGAGGATGCAGCAAGGTGATCGGGGGATATGACTTTGTTGGTAATGATAATGATCCGCAAGACACGAATGGACACGGAACGCACTGCGCTGGAATTATCGCCGGAACGCACCCCACGTACCGAGGAGTTGCACCCGGAGCAAAAATTGTCGCTGTACGAATCTGCGGCAGTTCAGACTGCCCGTACGTTGAAGAAGGACTTGACTGGTGCGCGACACACGCCGAGGAATTCAATATCTCAGTCATCAGCATGAGCGTTGGCGGAAATCATCATTACGGATATTGCGATTCGCAGTATCCTGCAATGGCCGCGTCAATCAATGCCGCCACAGCAAAAAATATCTCCGTCGTCATTGCCACCGGAAATAATGGATGGGTTGACGCCATAGCCTCGCCGGCGTGCGTTCAAAACGCAGTATCAGTCGGGGCAACATCCAAATCAGACATCGTCGCAAGCTACTCGAACGTAGCGAGTATCATGACAGTCTTTGCGCCAGGAAGCGATATTGTATCACTTCGAAGCAGCGCGATGTCAGGATGCCTATGCCAGGGTTGCAGCGGGGCACTCATGACTTGCTCAGGAACGAGCATGGCAACCCCAACTGTCGCTGGAGCTGTCGCGCTCCTCCAGAACTACTGGACCAAAACATATGGGCGAGACCTCACCGTCAATGAAGTAAAAGACAAGCTCAAGACACGAGGGCCACAAATCCACGACAATCGGCCGATGGGAACAGTCACCGCACGCAGAGTTGATGTCCTTGCTGACATTACCAACCTCAGCCTCGTCTTCACACAGAACAGCATCCCTGACGGTGGAAGCGCGAGCGGATCCGCATACTTCGCCGTGCAGTCAAATCTACCGCTGGCGAGCGCAACTCTCGCTTTCTCTCCTATTGGAGGAGGAACCCCGACCAACGTGACACTCACGAAGACATCTGCAAGCGTGTTTGAGGGAACAGTAGCACTTCTCAGCGGACGGTATGAGTACAAATGCTACGGATATGACGCCGCGGGACAACAAGTGCAGACGATCACGCGCCAAGTGGTATTCCAGAACACACCAATCAGCGTTATCATCATGCAGCCGCGGGACGGTGCGCACTACCGCAACAATTTCACCATGCTTGTTCTCATCGCAGCACAGAATCTACGCGTATCATTCTACAACATCAGCAACGCGACGCATCACGTCCTACAGAGCAATATCACAAAAAACATCAATGCAAACCAATTCAAATGGAACGCTACCGTCGATGTTGGCGTCCTTCGCGAAGGAAAGCACGTCTTCTTCGCATTCGCGAACGACTCAGACAATAATCATGCGTCAAACGTTTCCGAATTCTTCGTGGATACCACATCGCCAGAAATACTTGAGACAAACCACACAGCAGTACAGGCGGGAGGAAACGCATCATTTAGCATGAAGGCTACGGACACGAACTTGAACATCACAGGAGCAATGTTTGAGTGTAATAACAGCGGACGATGGACAAACGTCACCATGCTGTATGACACCATGTACGATGAATTCAACGCGACGATCTCAAACCTCAGCAGAGGAAGAAAACTCTACTACCGATATCACGCATCCGACATCGCGGGTAATACGAACAGCACCATTGTCAATACTATAGATGTCGAGAACAGCCCTCCGAATCCAACCATTCTCCAGCCCCAATACGGCGCAACTTTAGAAGTTGGAGCCATCGCCACTTTTGAAGGAACCGTGAGCAACCTTGACCTAGACCCTCTCACCACGCAGTGGCTCTTTGCAGATCTTGTCTACCCAGTACCTGGAATGCGCGTCAATCACACATTCATGACTCCTGGGACATATCTTGTGCATTTCAACGTGTGTGACCCATACACATGCAGAAACGCGAGCGTCGTTGTGACCGCGGCAGATACGGGAGCGCCCGTTATCCAAGACATCGATTTCTTGAGCATTCTCCACAATGAAAGCGACATCAACCAGGCTGTTTTCGTATCTATCTTTGATTATAGCGGCATAGCCAATGTCACAATGAATATCACAAAGGATAGCTATTTGCCAAGCGTCTGCACAGCGCTTGAACAAGGCAAGAGACACAATTGCACTTGGACGTACGGAGGATTCCCAAGCATTGGCGTGAAGGCATTCAGAATCCAGGCATACGAGGCACTCGACCCGGATCATGTACTTGTATTCCAAGGATCATTCCTTGTCACGTCGTGCAACGATGGTGAGCAGAATGGAGATGAGGAGGGTGTGGACTGCGGAGGGTCATGTAATGTGAATTGCCAAGACTTGCCAGGAGACCATACCGCACCAACGATACAGATCTCAACTCCAAGGAGCGGATCGGTGTACAAGAATTCCTACCAGATGTCCGCGACGGTGAGCGATCCCTTCCTTGAATCAACCACATATTCTGTCCGTAGAGGTTCGACGCTCATCCAGACAGGCAGCATAAATCCTACGACAACTACCTACACATGGAGGGACTCAATTAATGTCTCTACGGCCGTATATTCCGACGGGAATTACAACCTGATATTTTATGCAAATGACACTGCCGGTAATTTCGAGACGGCGAATGTCGAATTCACTGTTGACAAAACCACGCCAACGATCACGCACATAGAGCGAACACCGATGGTGGTATTCCCTGGAAGCACAGTCACGATACGCGCGAACGTCACGGATGCAAGTCGCAACAGCAGCAGAATTATACTCCGAAGCAATCACACGGGTCAATGGCAGAATCAAAGTATGAGCCTCTCAGGATTACGCTATACAAGTGAGATCTCTTCACAATATGTCACGCAGTCAAAAACAATCGCGTATTCCATCAATGCGTGGGATGAAGCGTGGAACTATGCGCAATCCGCATCACAGCAGTTTACCGTCGATCAAAACCCTATTTACACACTGGATATCAAGAGACCTAATAACGGAGAGGTTCTCGAAGCGGGAGAAGACAATGATTTCGACGGGCAAGTCGTTGATGTTGAAGACGACGATCAATTTGATTATGTCTGGGAATTCGGCGATGGAACAACATCCGGGCTCAAAGACCCCGTGAAACGATACGAGCGTGTCGGGCACTATACCGTGGAGCTCAACTTGAGTGGTGGACAACGTACCATACCTGATACCGCTACCGTCTATGTCAACGACACCTTAGCTCCGACAGTAGAGGACATCAGCTATGACCATGATGTCCATCTTCCTGATGAGACGTGGCAGCACGTGAACATCACACTCCACGATTATTCACGCGTTGCCAATGTGGTTATTACCGTGCTGCACGGAAGCAATCTCTCAGGAGACTGTTACCAGTACAATGAGACGAAGAAATGTTCCTGGAAATGGACCAATCTCACATACCCGCAAACATCAAGCTTCCAGATCGGAGCAGTTGACAACTCGTCAGGACAGCACGTTATGCTTCGAACATATATCTTTAGCATCACCTCATGTACAGATGGCAGGAAGAATGGTGATGAAACAGGAGTTGACTGCGGGGGACATTGCGGATCATGTCCCAGCGGTGGTGGAAGCGGTGGCGGAGGCAGCGGTGGCGGAGGCAGCGGTGGAGGCGGTGATGATCCTCTCCGCAACAATACCTACGAATTCATGGTGTCAGACGCCCGCGCGTGCTTCACGCGATACAATGTGACCGTGAAAGGATCACTTGGCCCAAACACACTCACCACACAGCTCGGACAGCTACCGATCGGCACATCACCGCCCGAAGGCCAGATCTATCAATATGTCAGTGTTTCCACAACAGGCATTGCAGCGGATAAGATCGCAAAACTCTCTGTGCATTTCAAGGTCAACAAAGAATGGCTACGAGGCAATAACTTGGATAAAAATACCGTCACACTGCGAAGGCTCTCTGGAACTTGGACTGAATTGCCTACAGAGATTATTGGCGAAGGACTCTCGAGCGTTTACTACGTCGCACAATCACCGGGATTTAGCGTGTTTGCCATCACCGCAAGACCGCTGCCTGTCCCTGATACAGAAAATCCAGCATACATTCCAACGCCATCACTGCCGCCAGAAATACCACTGACGGATGAAGGATTAGACCCCATTGATATCCTGCTTTCTAGCGTAGTGATGCTCCTCATTGCAGGGGTCCTTGTCTACATTGTCTACCATCTCTTCGGAAACGAGGGCAAGAAAAACTCCGGCATCATGGCGCTACTCAAGGACCAAAAAAGAAGCGGACTCGAACAGCAGATTGACAGGCTCAAGACTCTTGCTGACGTGGACCGGAGCCATGCACAGCCGCCAAGTATTCTCCCTCCGACAGTTACGTCACCAATCAAGAAGCCAGCGCAAGGCATACTCTCGGGACTACTCCAGAAGAAGATGAACATCCTCGAGGAAATAGCACAGCTCCGGGATCAGGGACTAGATGATGTCCAGATAAAGATCTCGCTCTTACGTAATGGTCATGACCCTTCTGAAATCGAAAAATTTGTCTAAGGACCATACGCTACGCAATATTTTTATACACACATCACGAATGAGTACACAATGAACAGGACTATTATGATGATTATCGGGCTTGTGATTGCGCTCATCGCTGTCGGAATCATGATCTATAAGGTCAATCAGGTGCTTCCATGAATGCGGTGGAAATCGCCGTCTACTTCATCGCAGCTGTGATCCTTGGGGCGCTTGTGATTGGATTCTTTGCGGACTGGAACTACAAAGGCATCTATGAACATATCAGTGAATCGCTTCTTGGGAAAGAATCACCAAGGTACGTCGATATCGAGAGGAATGAATTTGTGCGCGTGGCGCTCCAATTCTACACGGAATGCAAAGCAACGGACCGAAATACCTCAATAGCCATTCATCTGCTTGGAGAGCAGAACTACACCAAGAGAGATTTTTTCCTCACGGTGAAAAACCTCAGCCTTTGCGGTACACTACAATCAGCAGAGCAGAACTGCAGCAGCGGAGAAACATTCATGTCATTCCCCCTTCTATCTCCACCGATACTCTTTGAGATGAAGTGCAGCAACGCAACGCTTTGGATTCAACCATGAAACTCGCAGTATCTGTCGTCATAACACTTGCTGTTGGTATCATCATAGCGTTTCTCCTCATCAGCTTCATCACTGGATGGGACTTTACGAAGGACGCAGAAACGATTGGCAGGGAAATCACAGGACGAGAAAACATCACGGAATTTGACACCATCACTCCAGCAGAACTGATCGAACGGATGAATATTCTCTGGAAAGAATGCGGTTTCAAGCAGGGTCCAAGTGTTAACCTCTACGTCACTGGAACCGGAAACCTCACGAAAGAAGGCATATTTGTACAGCAAAAAGAGCTCAACTGGTGCGACACACTCCAGTCGGCAATTCACGGCTGCGGACAGCGAGAAGACCTCAATATGACAACCATCACCTTACCCTCTCTTGTGACACTCGAATGCACACCAGATCGTCTCAATCTCTATGCACGTTAGTCTTTGAAGGGTCACTTACCCAGATTTCTGATTTGTCAACGGGCCCGCAATGAATGCAGCAGCGCCCCTTAGGCCGCACGCAACAGCCCTTCGCGTACTTTCCGCACGAATCTCATGCAGTGCTTTCTCATACCCTGGAATCATCGAGCTGATATCACGCGAGATCGCAAACAACGCGTGCTGATGTTCCTCATATGAAGCGCCGGGCATGTGATACTGCGGAAGCATTTGCTCTACACCGAGCAAGCGCTCTACAAGCAGCGCACGCTCATCTATTGACTGCCTTGAAAGATCGGAATGAAGACTGCTTAGCGCGGACACGGCGTCGACAATGAGCAGCTTTGCCCTTCCCGTGTGAGGCTCCACAACGGGGCCTTCAACAATCTCGGCGAGCGGATCAAGATGGTATTCCGCATTTGGCTTGCTGCCTTGCGTTCTTTCATACGAAGGACATGGTGTGCGAAAGATCCTTCGACGGCCAAGAACATGAATTGCGTCATTATAGATTCGAGATACCTGGTTCACGCGATACTCATCCGTGCCAATCCAGCGCTCTGCGTCAGCGAGCGCGGTAAGGTCATCATCAAGAGCGGAAATCTTACCGCCATACCCTGGTTGTCTGACATACTCATACACGGTTTTGCCAGCTTGGTACGCACCGAGCGCAAGAAACGCAACCGAGATTCCTCGGCCGAGCACTCTTGTCGCCACGCGCGCGGCATGACCTGCGGCAATTCTCCTTCCCGCTTCAACGATGGGATCCATGAGGTAACCATTTGTGCGGATCATATATAAGCATTCTGCAGTACAATTCACCAGAAACAAAATACGAGCCAGCCTGATCATTCAAGCGTATTTTTTAAAAATCCCAGATATCTTTATAAATGAACTATCATTTTACAAAAACATGCAAGAGCCCGTCAAGCTTGACGTGAAGGACAGGCGAATCATCAGCCTCCTTGATGAGAACAGCAGGCAGTCCGATACCAAAATCGGCAAAGAGATCAGGAAAAGCCCTCAATTCGTGAGATACCGGATCAATCAACTCATCATGAACGGTGTCATCATCGGAAATAACGCTGTCGTGGACTATGACAAACTTGGCCTTCGAAAATTCCTCGCATACGTAAAATTTGAAAACATCTATCCTGAGCTCCTTGACCAGATCGCGCTCTTCTTCGCCGGAAAAGAGGAATGCCATTCCATCATGGAGCTTGACGGGAATTACGACCTTGCAGTATCATTCCTCCTAAAAGACGCGAGCGCATTCTCAAAGATATGGGATGAGTTCAAAGCCCAATACTGCAACTGCATCGACACATACAAGATGCTCATTGTACATGGATATGAGCTCTACCCCCAGAGGTTCCTCTATTCAAGCGAGGCCGAGAAATATCCGCTCGTGATTACCCAGCGCGACATTCGATGCACGCTTGACAAAGCAGACCGAGAAATCATCAATACGTTATCGGAAGACTCACGAACACATCTCGTGCAAATCAGCCTTAAAGGCCAGATGACATCGACGGCGGTTGCGGCACGTATCAAGAAGCTCGAGAAGACGGGCATCATCCTCGGATACAAGACTAGCATCCGGTACCGAAGGATAGGATATGTCTCATTCCTCGTCGAGATCATGCTCGACGACATGAGCATCAGACGAGGGCTCATCGAATACATCAAGAACCATGATGGATTATCGGAGTTCTATTCAACATTCAATGGAGCAGACCTTGAGTTTCGGTTTATCGCGCAGGACCAGACCGAGTTCCTTGCGATCATGCAAAAGACGCTCAACAGGTTCAAGGGAAAGATCAGGCAATTCTCCTATTCTACCGTCGTAAAATCGCACAAGAGCAGGTACATGGTGTCACTAGCGCCTAAAGAAACTGCCTAACTGCATCCGCAAGGTCATATGACATTGCACTTTTCGCGAGTCTTGTAACACCAAGGGCTAACGCCTCATCTTCATTTACTCCCTGCAGAGCAGCAACTACCGGTCCCTTGTACCCTGATGCCCGAAGACTTCTCACAACAGAAGCATTGCACGCATCATCACATACAACAACCCTTGGATTACTGCGGGATGCAAGAGCGATGAGCGCGTCGAGATTTCCGGCAGTATCGATTCGCGACCCCTCTAGATAGGCTTCCATCAGTGCAGGCTTTACAGCACGCGCCAGATCCTTCTCGCTATAAAACAAGACATAACCTTGGTTTTCCACGAAAAGCTAGATTCCAATAACTATAAAAACCCATTCTTCTGAAGCGTGAGGCATGATGTTTGAAAAGATACGGGGCCTTCTTTCGAACAAAACATGGGCCATCAATCTCATCATCAGCCTTGCCGTGCTGTATGCGGCATTTGAAATCCAGCGTTTCGCGGCGTCCATCGCGGAACGCGCGGACACGACGCCAGTTCATGACCTCATTCTTGATCATATCCCCACGATCAATCTTGATCCCCTCCTTGTCGCGCTCATGTACGCTATTCTCCTCTGCATATTCTTTGGACTTGCTTCCAATGAACCCGAGCGGCTGCCATACTTCATGAAGGCGCTTGCGCTCCTGTTTTTACTGAGGGCCCTTGCGATCAACCTAACGCACCTTGGAGTCCCTCCGTCTGCATCAACCGATGGGACAGTAGACCCTCTTTTTTCCTCGTACTATTACACTCAGGACCTCTTCTTCTCAGGGCATGTGAGCTCAGTATTCCTCGCATCACTCATCATCCGCAAGCCATGGCTGAAATGGGCGCTTACCATCGGATCAGTCGTAGTAGCAATCATCCTCCTCATCATGCACGTGCACTATTCGATTGACATCCTCGCCGGATACTTCATTGCGTACGGCATCTACAAGATCTCGCAGAAAATCTTCAAGGAAGAAGTTACATGATCACGAACTCATCACTTGCTTTTTGAAAAAAAAGCGCTCACCATCTTTAAATACGCCATCATGCTACATGCCCTCGGAGGTTGATCATTATGACAGATTCTGAAGACCTAGGAGCACAAATACGCAACGCTACGATGACCGCAAGCGGCGGAGGAGTCGTCGGTATGCTCGAGCGAGCAGCCGATATCGGCTATGAAACCGTTGTACAAATCGCAGCTGATGTCAGTGCTGTCGCAGCAAAAGGATACGACGCAGTATCTGAGACCGTGAAAAAAGGAGTTGAAAGTCCATACTTCCAGCGAGCAGTCGTTGAGCCATACCAGCATGTCAAGGGAGACGTGAAGAAGGTTGGGGCGGCGATTGGAGAAGCTGCCAAGGACGTAGACGGACAACTCGACAAGATGGCGCTCACTGATCCTGACGTCGTAGGATTCATCGACGGAACTGTGGAAGCATGGACAGGAACAAAGAAGGAACGCATGAACCAGAGCCAGCCATATACTGAAGGAGTCATGGTCGGAAAGGCCGTGAGCTTCGGAGTTGCTGGAGCGATGCTCTTTGGAAACCGCTACATGAAGATGATTGCTTCAATCCCTGCGCTTGTCAGGCTCGTCCCGTACGTTGCGGAAAAATTTCAGGCAGCGACATCGACCGTGCAAGCTCGCTATGCGGGCGCACGACCGACTGACAAACCGGCGGATTAAACCCTGCCACTTTTTCTTTTTTTCTATTAAATCATTCTCCTAATTCTGCATCCTTCTCGAATCCAAACGCATAAAAGGTGATTCGTACTCTCGGTCAAATACATGGTTGAGCTCTTGCATATCCTCATGACGAATCATGAAGCATTTCCAGATCCGTATGGTTCAATAGGATTTCAGGCGAGGAACGTTGAGCACAACATCCTCTATGTTCCCTCCAGGCGACTAGGGGTTGACATTCTCACTCTTGTCCACAAAGACCCACTATACCATTCATATGGAGTGCCCATGCTGCGACGATCCCAGGTGCGAGAGATGGAGGAGTTCATGTCGGGAGAACGAAAGCCGGACGATCCAGTTGTTCCAGGAATTCGCAGACTGCCGATATGCCTAGGATTTGATTACTGTCGATACGAAGGTTCTCCCTATCAACCGGTCATCGATGCGATACGAGGGCTTGGGCGTGCAAACTGGAGTGTGTTCTATCGGCAGGCGCGAATTTTGAAGGCCGTTGCCACGCTTGAAAAGACTTGCGTCGATGCACAGATAATCCGTCGTTAGACGGATAAAAAGAGTAGTGCAATACTTATGAATGTCAGTAAGGGCAGATCCTAGACCACTCGTTCATGTTTCTTCATTCAGAAGTGCCCAAAACAGCGCTCGAGCGTGAATGCCATCGACATTCCGCGCTCATTTGCCGCGTGAATCACTTCATAATCGCGCAATGATCCTCCAGGCTGCACAACAGCGGACACATTCTGCTCTGACAAAAGATCGATTGAGTCACGGAAAGGAAAAAATCCGTCGGACGAGCAGACCGCGCCTGACAGCGGATACTCAGTTGAGGTTTTCGCATGTCGCGACCAATCATAGCACTTATCGACAGCTTTCGCGATCGCCTGCTCGATTGCACCGACACGCTCCTGCTGGCCAGATCCCACAGCGAGCGTGATCCCATTCCGAAGCAGCACGATACCGTTGCTTCGCACGCCAAAATTCACGTACCATGCGGTGAGCATATCCTGAAGTTCGCGAGGTGTTGGATTCCTATTCACTTGATATCTCACGTTCTCCTGCATAACCATACCATCCGTGATGAGGTCAGACGCTGACCTGATTGACGTCAGATACGGCTGCTCTGCCAGAACATACCCACCGGGAAGACCAATAAGGTTAAATCCAAACTTCACGTCGTCACCGTCAAATCTCGGGAGATTATGCAGATTGGAAAACTTAATGACTCTCATGTCTTTCTTCGCATCAAACATTGGCATCACGCCCTGTTCAAACTCTGGCGCCGCAACAGCTTCAACATAGGTTGAGAGAATCGCCTCAGCTGTTACCTTATCGATAGATACGTTCGTCACGACGACGCTTCCAAACGCACTCCTCTTGTCCGCGTCGCGCGCCGCCTCATACACCTCAAAAGGCTCAAGTCCATTGACCATCGTCGCAAAACCAGAGGGAACACAATGCTTCATCACGGCCCATGATGGAGCGTTAAAATACTTGAGGATGTCAAGCGCGCGAACAACGTCCATGAAGTTAATTGCTGACCATCCGCCTTTGCCTGACTTGACAAGCTCGAGCGGGACGAGAGGAGATTCACCCTCTATGTCAATCACATATGTGGCGCCTGCCTGGTTTGGGTTCTCGCCGTACCTAAGCGGGGCAAACTTACGGAGGCGAACGAACAATTCATCGGGAAATTCTGCCTGCTGGGGCGTGCGATACTTTCTTTTCATGGCCGAGATATCAGTCATTGTCCTTCCCCCACATATCCTTTCATAATCTTTGGTCCATTTGAGCTAATCTCTGCCGCAAGGTAATGCGCGATCGCTTCATCATACTGAGCGATGAGCCCAAATGCGGTTACTGCAAGACGGAACCTGTCCTCGAGCGTGGTACTCCCCTTGTTGTCGCGCAGCTTATTCACAAGCGGCACATAATCAAGAGGATCCGCGACCACACCGCAGCTTGGAAAGTTCTTCGCGGCAGCGCGAATCATCGTCGGACCGCCAATATCAATATTGCCACGCGCCTCCTCAAACTGCGCATCCGGCTTACCCGCCACAGCTCGGAACGGGTAGAGATTGACAATAACAAGATCAATGAACTCCCCATCCATGTTTCGCAAGTACTCCTGATGGGCAGGATTATTGCGCTCACCAAGTATGCCCGCATGAATCTTGGGATGCAGAGTCTTAACTAGACCTCCCTCCATTTCAGGAAATCCTGTATACTCCTCGACACTTTGCACTTGCGACTCTGGAACAACACTTTTAAGGGCGGTATACGTACCCCCGGTCGACAGGAAACGAACATTCGGGCAAGCCTCACAAAGGCCCCTTGCCAGATTATCAAGACCCCTCTTATCACCAACGCTTACTAAGACATTCTTTACTGGAATAACATCAGTTACTCCACCAACAATCGGGCGAATCTGCATATCAGCAACCTCCTCAATATGTTCCTCAATATGTAATGCTCATCACATTCCTGGCAAACAAAATATTCTTTGCGGCCAGCTCTTTTGAGTGACCAAGATACAATTCCAGCTCTCCGCGAAGAATGCGCTGCTTATGATCTGGTAACCGATCGTACAGTTCGTGGAATTGCTGATCTTCCATTGCAACTTCGAGCAGCATGCGGCCTTCCTTCTGAGCTTTCTTACCAACATGCTTTACGAAATCATGACCAACACCATACGCGTAATGCACCCAGGCTTCGCCACGAAGGATAGCAACCATGGCTTCGCTTGGGTTCGCGCGGACGGACAATAGGTTATCCCTCAAGCGGTCCTCATTGACGGAAAACTGATCGAGCGCCTTTGATGCACGCTTGAAAGATTCGTACACTTCCGCGATCATCGGGCCAGGAGAATACCTTGCCTGAACGGAACTTCGAAGGTCGCGCTCGAAGTCGGATTGCACCATCGCGTATAAGACCTGCATGTGCGCAAGCACAACGGGGACTTTTCCCTCGATATTTTCCCATTCAATCGGATTATTCTTCGTCGCGTCAGCGCTCGATCCGCCGAGACGAGCCTTGTTATCGCGGCTCGTAACCTCACGGATCGCGCTTGAGTACATCAACCGAACATCATGGGCAAAATCACCAAGCACTGCCATGAGCGTAGAAATGCCATGACCCACGTCGACATAACGCTCCTTTTGCGTTACCTGGGTTGCGGTATAATCAGGACGAAGACCGAGCTTCTCAAGCACGCGCTCTTCAAACAGCAGACTCTTCTTTCCAATAACCATTTGAATGCTAGCGCCGGTGCCGACAATGCCGCTCACCTTTCCACGAAGATTTTGAAACGCTCTGTCACAGACGGCAACTCGACCGGCAAGGCGCGCGGCGTAGCCTGCAATCTGGCCGCCAAACGACACGGGAGACGTGTCCTGCAAATGCGTACGTCCGACCTGCATATAGTCAATCGTACCTTCCGCAATTGCGCATAACTTTGTTATTGCCTCACACACCTTCGGGCGCATGACTTCCTTCCACGCGCGATTCAAAAGATACGCTCGCGCGGTGTCCACAACATCGTACGATGTGGTTCCTGGATGCAGCATAGCCTTCGTCTCAGGAGAGACATGCCTGCCGATTTCCTCAAGCACAGCGAGCTGGTCATGCTTTGTCACGTGTTCCTCAAGGAGCGCCATATTGAGCGGGCTAATTTTTCCAAGCGCAGCAGCTACTTCATCAACATGGGACTGTTTAGCCTGGCCAAATTCGACGCGCGTCTCAAGGAGAACTCTCTGCACCTCCGCAAACGCGCGCCACTCCGCTTCCGGCGTGAGGAAATCCGCAAGCTCACGGACTTTTGGGTAATATTTGCTGTCGTCGGGAGAAAAGCATTTCAGCCCGAATTCAAGCTCCGCACGAACATCCGGCGTAAGCCTCGATGCGAGATCAAGATCGTCGTTTTCGTCAGTCATCGTTCAAACCTCCCATTGTTCAGCTTTTCGACATCATCGGGAGATTCTAGGCGAAGACCCCCGGGAACAGCCAGCGTATCGAAATGTAGCACTCCCCTCGCATCTATCTCATACCTGCCCTCCGCGAGCCATTGGAGCGTGTGAGGAAAGATAAGCCAGTCACCGACACTTTTCAGCGCATTCTGATACACTCCAGGCACTCCATCATTACCTAAACGCAGCGATTCGGCATCCTCAGGATTCACCGTCAAAGGTGGGGATATCATGAGCAGCTGGCCATAATCAACACGATTCTCGACGATGTGCGTGGAAGACCTCAGATGGGGCTCACCTGCCCTGATCGCGGCTTCGACCGCGCGGTCACCCGTGTACAGCCTTCGCTCTCCGTTCATCTTTGTAAGGTCAGCGGGATGCACGTTGACACCAAGAAACGCGGATACCAGGAGCGGCGATGCTTTACGCATGTAACCAGCGTACGCCGCAATACTTGCCCCAAAGGGGCGGAGCGACCGAATAGTCTCATAATCAAACTGCAAGCGCAGATCCGGATCCCTCACTCTGCCATCGCGCCTTTGGCAATACGACTCCAAATCACGAACGATCACTGGTCGATCAAAAGAGCTGCCTATCTCCACAGCTCGACTCTTTGGATTATCAGAAAAAATCACTTCTACATGATACGGAGCGGTGCCCCGCTCGCGCATAAGCTCCTCCTCTCTCTCAAGAATCTTCACAAGATTTGTACCAGAGCCTGACATAAACGCAACAATCTTCATCGGGCCGTTTGTTGGATCATAGAGTTTATGCAACGTATCCCCCCGTGGCACTGGCTTTATTAGGAGGGATATAAACATTACTATTCTTGAGTAGAAATAAAGCTCTACAGATGAACGCATCCTTTCAATTGATCATCGAACGAGCGCGAAGACTTCGTCGTCGAAAAACCTGCCGCGCATGAACTTATTCTTGCGAAGCGTTCCCTCGTGCTTCAATCCTGCGTTTTCCATGACACGAGCGGATGCCTTATTAAAAGATCTACATGTCCCAGAAATCCTGTGAAGCCTTAATCGCTTGAATCCGAAGGTAACAACCTCCTTTACTGCACGGGACGCCAAACCTTGGCCTCGAAATCTCTTGAGAATTCCAAAACCAATAATCGCAGAATGCTTATACATCGGATCATTGTTTGTCCGCAAGTTAACAAACCCAACAAATTGGCCGTTCTGCATTACTGCAAATCTCTTCGTGTACCTTCTGTCCTCCAGAATCTCCTTCTCAGCTTCCTTTATGGAAGAAGGAACTCTCTTAAAATTCCTTTTCGCTTCCTTATCCTGATGGCATGCCCAATATCCCTTGGCATCCACTGCACGCAGCGGCCGGAGAAGAACTGTTCCTGCTTTCATATGAGTCTATCCTTAAAACTCTTGAGCAACTTGAGGGATTTGTCGACAGCAACAACGGCACGCCCACCGTAATGGATTCGCTTCTTTGCCTGCTCTGCCGTTGCGCCAGGACCTATGATTCCCATACCAATCGGTATGCCGTACATGAGCTCCATCTGCTTGATAAGTAGGGATACTGTTGAGCCCATCTCCTCGCCATGCAATGTATCGCCCTTCTCAATGTAACCTAATATGACGACTCCATCATATTTTCCGCACTCCAGAACCTTCTTGAGAATCAAAGGAACTTCATAGCTGCCACTCACCCAAAACACTTGTGCGATTGTTATCTTGCACTCTTGAGCCGCCTTTTTTGCGCTTGCGATGAGACCTTCCGCTATTTCCTTATGGAACTCCCCGACAATGACCGCAATTTTGACCATGTTTCATCACCCCGTACCTTCACTGGGCCTTCATCCTCGCGGCCCTGTCGCACGCCCTGCCCACTTCTTGATGAAAGAACCTCTTTACCCCCAAGAAGCGCTAGCGCGTTCTTGGTATGCTCAACAGTCCGGTTTTTGGCAAGCACGAGAAGGTCCTGCTCATCTTTCGCCTCCTGCATATGCACGAAAACTCCGAGGATATGCTTGTTTGTCATGAGCTGTGCTTGAATAATACCTGAAGACGCTTCATGCGCGCACGTTTCATCCACAGTCGCCCTGCCGACCATGCCGAGCGCAAGAACGATGTCACACTTGTACTGCTCTATCAACAATTTTGATGCAACAGGAAGATCCTTGATGCCTGGAACAGTGTAGCGCTCAATCTCTACGCCTTCCCCAAGGTCCTCAATAACCTTCTGTGCAAACGAGAACATATCAACGCGCGAAAACATCGTATCAGCAATTCCAATCTTTGCCATGCGATCCACCCCATGCAGATTCACACGATGAAATACTTAAATGTATTGGTACTTGGACGGGGACAGAACTTTTATTGCTCCTGGCATGACTCTAGAATTCCACATTTATACTGTTGCCATCCCGTACATCAAACTTCTCACGCAAGGGAACGGGGGCGATGATCTCTAGGACCGATGGGTCATACTTTGTACGCTCAGGCCGGACGAGATAGCACTGCACGCTTCGAATACGGGCGGGGAAAAGTTGAATCTTGCCGTACGTTTTTCCGTCGAGCAAAAATTCATCAATGATGATAGGTTGCAATCCCGCCAGCGCATCCGTAACCAATTTGGGATCGGCGCGAAGGTTAAACGTTCCAGGAGCAGGTGTCATACCTGTTGCTTTACTGATACGACTTGTGTACAGGCGTATGAATCTTGATGCCCTGCCCACACCGCGAAAGTATATACCTGATACTATGGTCATAAGGGTTGTATATACACTTACCTACATAAAGGTTGCGAAAGATCTCTACTCGATCCAGAACCACTCTTCAACCTAGAAGGGGATATAGTTGAGCTTCAACAACTCGCTATTCAGCACGATCTCATAGGAATCAATCACCGTCTGGAACTTTGCCCGGAGCTCTTTGAGAAAATCCGTAAGCTCCCCAATATCCTTAATCCCTGCATTGACCTCAAAATCAAAGTATCCAATGCGTTTTGAGCAATACATCACTTGGCGAGTGTTTGCGCACCAATTCACGAGACGAGACTCATCCTCCTTTGTCGCTTGCTTGATGCGGAGCATAATCACATAATGATAGAATCCAAGCTTGTTTAGATTCAAAAGGACGCGGTTTGAATTGATAAATTTCCTCTCGAGCGTTTTCAGTCGGTACATGACGGTATCAACACTCAGGCCTGCATTTTTCGCGATATCAACAACCGGAAGTCTCGCAGCTTGCGCAAGTTCCCGGAGAATCTTCTTGTCCTTCTCGTCGATATTTTGCGGCTCTGCTTCCCCTGAGTATTTCTCGCGCTTTGGAACAAGGCTCTTTTGGTTGAGCAACTGCTTATTGAGCTTGAAAATCTGGGAATAGACTATAATACTCACATGGTAGTCACGGATTAGATCACGATATTTATTCTTCAGACCCATGATGAACTCATCGAGCGAAAGGACAGAACGCACCGCAATAGAAATAGAATAGTCAAATGCGCCCTCAGTCTTCAAAACATGAATGACACTCTTATTTGCGACCAGGTCCTTTTCGAACTCTTCATGCGAAGATCCATTCAATTTGAAGAAGATCTTGAACGTTCTATACCCGAGAAGACCAAGATTAATCGTGCAAATGTAACCTCTGATCGCCCCCTCTCTTTCCAGTCTTTTCATGCGATAAGCTATGACGTTACGGCCCACGCGAAGTTTTCTTGCAAGCATCACAGTCGTCGTTCTGCAGTCCATGTCAAGCTCGCACAATAACCTCTTATCAATAAGGTCCATATTTAGCAATAATTGGAATTTCTATATAAAATTACCGGTAAATGTAAAAAATTCACTCAAGGATTTTATATAATCAGGAGTGCACAACATCTCTGTGAAACCATGATACGAGCAACCACAAAGGAGCCAACGAAGGCCATGTTTGCATGTTCGGGAGATCCGATCCACTACGGGCACATCGACATCATCACGAGAGCAGCGCGTGTCTTTGACGAAGTAACCGTAGGCATCGGCGTAAACGCCGATAAAAAACCCCTCTTTACGCTTGATGAGCGGGTGGAAATGGCCGCACGATCACTACGGCATCTTCCAAACGTTCGTGTCAAAGAGTTCTCAGGACTACTTGTTAATTACGCATACAAGAATGGAATCCCCACAATCGTGAAAGGCGTTCGTGACGCTGAAGACTTCCGCTATGAACTTACCCTCCACAGCATCGGCGAAAGCCAGGATTGGGGAATCGACACGTTCCTCCTGCCATCGAAAGAGAGCACACTGCATATCAGCTCGAGAGCAATAAAGGAACTACGCAAGCTATCGGGAAAGATTCTCGAATACGTCCCCATGAATGTCAAGCAGTGCCTTGAAGCAAAACTCATGGGGCAGTACATCGTCGGCATCACAGGAGAGCCTGGCGCCGGAAAATCTTACGTTGCGAAGCGATTTGTTGAGTACGGCAAGGCGCGCGGAATCACCGTCCACAACATTGAACTCGACTACCTCGGCCACGAAATTCTCGGCAATCTCCAAGAACCCTGCTACAAGGCAGCCCGCGCGAAAATCGCAGAAGAATTCGGAAAAGAACTAATGCGAGATGATGGGTCCATCGACCGGCATATCCTTGGAGAAATAGTGTTTTCCGACTACGCGAAACTCGAGCGACTGAATGAAATCATGAGAAAGCCCCTGCTCGCGCGACTGCAGGATGAACTTGCAGGGAAACAAGGCATCATCCTCATCAATGCAGCACTCATCGCGGAATCCGAGATGGCATACCTTTGCAACAACAATGTGGCAATCGTCAGTGCGGATGGTGCAAGCCAAGAACGCAGGCTTCGCGGAAGGCAACTGACCGAGGGGCAGATAGAACGACGGCTCAACTCGCAATATACTACGGCTGAAAAAGCGAGACACATCGCCGCACAAATACAGCGATACAGCCATGGAAGAATGTGGAGCATTGAAAATCCCGACGGAGCGAACATGGACACATACGCTGACGTATTCTCATCAATCGTTGAGTCCATCGGCGCCGGGCGGCAAACATGCGACTACATGCACTGGCAGGATATGTGCCATGCGATCAACGCAGGTGCCAATACGACGAGTGGATACGACGCATGGCTCGCTGGATACGGCAAGAGGGCGTACCACAACCTTGATCATATCGACCAAACGCTAGAGGAGCTACGCACCGTGAGGCATCTAGCGCACGACTACCACGCGCTCGAATTCGCGCTCAGATTCCACGACGCTGGCGAAGGAAGCGAAGAACGCAGCGCGTACATCGCAGGAGCCGTGGCAGACATGATGAATCTTCCAGAGGACTTCAAGCACAAAATCGAGAGATACATCCTTGCCACCGACCACCGGAATGTACCGAGCGGCGAGCAGGACCTCGAGCTCATGCATGATATTGATCTCTCCATTCTCGGATCACCATCATACGATACATACCGGCAAAACATACGAGAAGAATACTCCATGTATCCACCTATGCGGTATTGCGAAGGAAGAATACGATTTCTCGAGGGAATGCTCGCAAGGCCTCACATCTACTGCACGGAACATTATAGGTCAAAGTATGAACAATCAGCTAGGGAAAACATCCAGCGAGAATTGGCTGACCTTAGGAAAGATCCTGCCATAACCCAATGATATTACCCTCGGAATCCTCAATCTTTGCGAAGAGGCCAAAATCACCCATGCGCTGGGATTCCATGACAATACGCCCGCCTGCGAGAATAACTCTGTCAAGATACTCCGCAAGACTTGGAACAGTGATAACAATCAGGGGTGTTTGGCCGCGTGCCGTACGCTTGAAAAGGCCGCCGTTCACATTGCCTCCACGCAAGGGAAGCGCCTGCTCATCCGAGGGAGAAGTGATGATCATGCTGTACTCAACACCCTCCATATCACGGAATTCCCAACCAAACAGTTCGATGTAGAACTTCCTTGCACGGTCCATGTCTTCCGCAGGAATCTCAAAGTGCTGGACGGGATCCATGGCCTCCAAAAAATACTACCAGTATTTAAACCATAAGGTCAACTCTATCCCTTGGGACGACGGGAGTTCTTTTTCATCCGAGGGTAGTGACCAACGGAACAAGGCTTAAAAATAGATGCGTATTACCACATCTTCGGGCATACCATCAATACTATGCTAGGTGAAGGAATGGCAAAATTCGCAGATTCATTTGGTCCAAAAGACAAGGCAACTCCGCCCCCAGAACGGGAGGGGATACCTACACCGCCAGGCATGGATCTCTCTAACTTCTTTTCACACCTAAGAACCATGATGGATCGGCAGCCACAAATGGTCGATGTTGATTATATCGAGCGTTTTTTCCGGCTCTCACGAGGGCTTGGAGACACATCCCGTGACATGCAAGATCGCGCACGAGCAATTCGAATGAAGCAACGAGGACTTGAGGAGCTCACACGATTCCACAACAGGGGATACAGGCCTGTTCTCGAGGATGAAGACGTTCCCGTTCCACTCACCGAAATTCTTGAGTTATCTGCGGGGCTACCTGCGGACTATCTTGAGAAACTCGCGAGCGTTGTTGAGGACCTAGGCGCGCCAAAGGCTCGAGTATCCATCCCCTGGGACTATCACACTTTCCTTGACAAAATCGGGGGAAAACATACGCACATCAGCATGGGTAGGGGCGAGCGGCCGCTCACTGTCGAAGAGATCTGCAAACAGACCGGAGTTGGACTTTGGGACATGCTTCAGGACCTTGGGAAATTCCTCACAATGACAGAATTCGCTCCGGCAATCAATCAGTACCTCCACAGGCTTGAGGAAGGACTGGCGCACTGTATGAGTGTTGGCGATCTTGCCACCGATATCATCGATGGATCTAAGCATCTCTACCATCAAGTCGAGTCATATTTCATGACGCCAACATCTCTCGCTGATGAGGGCATGCGCCACAACGGCGGACGCCTGCGATTCTACTGGGATGTCCATCAAGACAATCCGCTCCTGACGGTCTATGCGATCAATGTCCTTGGCAAGATACCACACGTGAAAAAAACAGCGCAGACAGACAGACCAAGGCTACCGACATTTGAAAAATTGGAACTTCAGCGGATGATCGCGCAGCTCACGGATCCCGAATACTTCCACTTCATTGACGAATATCGCGCGGCACAGGAAGAAGCATCACGAAACTATCGGATCGCGGCGGATTTTGTGGCACACATCGAGGATAATCTCCGCAAAATGTTAAAGGAAGCATATGGCATTCAAGGGAAAGCGCTACCGCACGAACTCGAATCCGAAAGAAGGCCAGGGGACATCGCACGGGAACTTAACCTCATCGATCTCAAATCAATCATACCCTATGATGAACGCAAGAAAGGTCTATCTGAGAAGGAGCATAAGCTCGCCGCGCTACAAAATGAAGCGGTCGCTTACGTGATTTCATCGCTTGCTGAATTACAAAAATACGACTCCTTTGACGAACGCGTATTACGCGCTGGAGAAATCATTGATACAATCCTTGACCACAAGGATAAAATCGCAGAACTTGCGAGCGGTAGCAGGGCAGCGCAGGAAGGGGAGGATGAGGATATCCATCTCCGAGTACAAGGAAACATCATCTCCGGGGCATATCTTGCCACGAGCGATAACGAGGCAAAGACGCTCGAAGAAGAAATCCTCGCGAGCGGCATGTCAAATGCAGTTGCAGAGATCATGGTCCGAAGGAATGCAGAACCACACGCAGTCATGTGGGCAAGCTATTTCCCCAAAAGACCGCAAACAAAACCGCTCGTTATTCTCGCGCCACGGGGCAGCGGAAAAACAACGCTCCTTGAAGCCGCCGGGTCCTCATCACATTCATTCTACGTGGATTTCAAGGACATTGCATTCTGGAAATATGGATCAGTCATGGACAATCTCCTGAACACCATTCTGAACATCACAGAACAGCATCTTCAAGCGTCAGAAAGACCTGTGTACCTGCTCCTTGACAATCTCCTTGCGGACAATCCACTCGAAGAATCCTACCTTTTCGCTCAGCAAGAACAACAGATGGGCGAATCCACAGGAACGCTCATGATCACTGAAGATGATCGAAAGCGGTCACTTGGCGCAATCATCCACTTCATGCAGCGAGTCAAGGATTACCCCATGCTACGGGTCATCGCAGCAACCGATCATCCTGATCGACTCTTCCAGCCCATCGACGAAAAACACCTGATCGCTTCGGGAGACGACAATTACCACGTCCTCACGGAACTAGCGCGAAGAGTTGATGAAGGGCTCATCAAAGCCGCAGGCCAAAGGATTGAAAAACTTTCAGAAGGACATGAGGAAATGCTCCGCTCGATGGCCAAACGGGCCCGTGAATCAGAAGGTGACCGACGGCGACGAACTGAAGTGATGAACGGAGGCCATGATGGTATCTACCGCGTAGCTGACTACTTCCAGGTCCTTTCCGTGAGGCCACTAAGCGCCGGGGAGGCAGGCAAGGTTCTTCAGAAGAAACTCACCGAACGCCTACCAACGGATGAACAAATAGTCTGGGAAGACCTCTTTTCCGAGTATCGGCAGGGGGTTAGTGGAACGGTTGTCGACATTGTTGCACAGCGATGCTACGAACGTGTCCTTGACAATGTCATGCAGGACGCAACACTATCCGCGAGGGTATCGGATTATTTACGCTTCAACGGAACATCGCCTGACGCATGGCAAGGGGTTGTCAACATTCTGCGCACAGCGGACAAACCAAACGGCACCGCAATCTACGTAATCCGACCGAGCATGATCATGGAAGAGATAGCAAACGCGCAAAAGGTCTGCGCTGACGAGATCGTGAATCCGGATCGATTCACACAGCATGTTGCAACAGAATATCATTTGCGTCCACAGAATCTGCAGGACGGCTCTCTTGTCGGAAGGGATGCCCATGAGTGATCTTCCAGAACTTCCCGAAGGAATATTTGGCCCCGGTGGTTCACCTATCATGATACCCCTAGACCTTGGAAGCCCTGGAAACATACCCAGTTTTCTTCTCGACGCGATCATGGAAAAGATAACTGGAGGGCACAAGTTTGAATCCGTGGTTGGGCTTGCCATTAACGCATCAACACCTGGACTCTCCATGTATGCCGACAATCCATCACTCATCCCCGTGACAGCCCAGGAGCTCTCAGAGCAGATGCAGCGCGGAATCAAACATATTCAGTCAGGACCACCGATGCACTTGTTCCTCAAGAACAATCCCGCGAATGACAGCCTTATCGCAAGGCTTAGGGAAGCCCCTTCATGGGATGTGACCGCAGGATCACGTAATCCCCTTGGTGCAATGACACTCGCGGAACGGGAGAATTTTGTGCCAATGGCACCGTGGGAAAACTTTCAACAGTGGTTCTTCAGCTATGTGATGAGGCCTGCGGAACAGGATGATCTGCGGTTATTCCAACTGCCTTCGTTCCTTGTCGTGAGGGGACTTGCCGAATATGATGGAACAATACATGCAACGCTCTCGATGCAGGAAGGAGCAAAAATCACATTTGAATCCGCGAACAAAAAAAAAGCAGACATCCGCGTGAATCCCTATATCGATCTTGACCACCTTATGGGCGAAACCGTCATCGAACGGCCAAGCACCACCCTTGGATACCTCCTTGCGGCGTACACCGAGCTTCCCCACGGAGCCGAAAAGATACTTGATCTTGGTACGGGAGGAGGGTACACACTCGCATGCTACGGGGCGCTCTTTCCAGATGCACATCTTGTTGGTGTCGACATTCGTGCAACCCACATCCAAGCAGCACAAAGGCACCTTGCCACTGCAAACCAGGACTTCCGTGCAGCGGGTGTTCCATTACTCTCGGCGCGAAGCAAGCTTGTTCAAGGAGACCTTCTTTCAGCGGCACTTCAGCAAAAGGTTAGGGACCAAGGACCTTATGACTTAATTTCCTGTGGAACCACCGTGAGTATTGATGATATTGACGTTTACCGAGGAATGCTCAAGCCAAATGGCATCATACTCGTCCAGCTCACGTCATACGAAGTGGGCGAAGGAGAAAGCATGCTCACCATGTATAGCAATGAGCATCGAGACTTTTTCAATCTCGCGGAAATACGAGAATACCCTGTGAAGCGACCACGACGATAAATCAGAGTTTTCTCTGGATGGAATGCCTTCCCCACATACAGAACTCGCAGTCCGGATTAATCTCTGGAATGTCACCGGATAGTACAGTCAGCGCCTCGGCAATTCTACCTGCCGTATTCTCGGGGAAGACTCTCATTTTGTGAAGATCCGCATGGAATGATATGGTACCATCACCCGTAACTTTATCAGGATGGTAGAACAGCAGAAATGCAAAGTCTTCTGTCTCATATCCGTTCTTTCTAAGCAGGAAATTATATGCATCCATCTGATCTTGGTAGTAATCAGCTGTTGTCTCTCGAGGAGGATACCCCCTAGTCTTGTAATCGAGCACGATCAACTTATTCCCACTCTGAAGAATATTATCCACAGCACCCAATATGGTATGGCCATCAGGATGCTTCCAGCGGATACCCTGCAGGTTATTTCTCCATGATTTGAGCAGCGATTCGTTCTCAAAGAGCTTGATGCCTTCAAGAGCGCGAAGCTCGGGAGGAAGAATGCCACGATCACGGAATCCATCAAAGTGCTCCTTGAGGATACGGTCCATCCCATTTGGAAGGCTAGGGAACGGAGCATCAGGACGCTTGCAACCATGAAAGTGCAGCCAGAAACAGCGGGGGCACTCCTTGTATAAGTTTAAAGTTGTCGGAGAGAGCAGGAATGGCATCTGACATTGGCAACAAGTTGGGTGTATATAAATATTCGTCGCGCGGGTGGCCTGTGGAGGATTGACTTCGATGTATTATTTTTCAGGGTACACTACTCTAGACAATACTAGAGTGAGACAGTCCACCTCCCGTTGGTCGGTGGGCTTCATTCGGATTTATTGTCGCAAAGCGACATACATTCTCTGTGCGAGGTGATTGTATGTTCTCGTATGACTGATTGATCGACCCTGGGCGTCCTTTCCATCGGCGAGACCGAAAAGCTATTTAAGCTTTGGTTCATTCCTCAACTCATATGGCCAAGGCAAAAAAGCGCAAACAGCGCGTCCTTATCACGGGAGGATCCGGATTTCTTGGGATCAATCTTTGCAGGTATCTGTACGCGCGCGGCTATGAAATCAGTGTCATCGATATCGAGAAGTTCACGTATCAAGACATGAAAAACAGGATCCGCTTTGTGCATGGGGACATTCGCAATCTCACAGATCTGCAGGAATCCATGGAAGGATGTGATCTTGTGGTGCACTGCGCAGCAGCGCTTCCGCTCTACCCAAAAGAGGAGATATTCTCTACCGATATTCAAGGAACGCGCAATGTACTGGAACTTGCACGACTCAACAAAATACCGCGAGTTGTGCACATATCGACGACGGCTGTTTACGGGATTCCAGATCACCACCCGCTTCTTGAGACAGATCGGATGCAGGGTGTTGGGGCATACGGATATGCAAAAGTGAAAGCAGAGGAAGTATGCCTGCTCTACCGCAAGAAAGGAATGATAGTACCTATACTCCGACCGAAAAGCTTTGTTGGACCAGAACGACTCGGTGTCATGGCGATATATTATGACTGGATCCATCGCGGAAAAAACATCCCCATCATCGGATCTGGACGGAACCGTTATCAGTTGCTCGACGTCGAGGATTTCTGCGAAGTCATCCACATCTGCATGAAAAAGCCAGATCACGTTGTGAATGACACGTTCAACATTGGCGCGAAAGAGTTTACAACAATGAAAGAAGATTTTGGCGCGGTGATCGAGTATGCGAAGACGGGCAAGCGGATCATCCCCGTGCCAGCTGCGCCACTGATTCTTACGCTTCGGGTCCTTGAGAAACTAAAGCTATCGCCTCTCTACAAATGGATCTATGAGACGGCACCCGAGGACTCGTTTGTCTCCGTCGAGAAGGCCAAGCGACAGCTTGGATTTGTTACCAAGTACTCAAATAAACAGGCGCTGATCCGAAATTACCAATGGTACCTTACGCACCTGCATGAATTTCAAGGATCAACCGGAATAACCCATCGTGTACCATGGAAGCAGGGAATACTCAAGTTTGTGAGTTGGTTTTTCTAAATTTATCCAAGCACGTAATGGCTTTCGCTGTACCAGTGATATATATCCGCCGATCAGGAAAAGAACATAATTAGTGTGGTTCTCCGAGTTAGAAATAATACCTGGGCGATTCCATGGAAACATATTCTTTTATAACCATCATGACTTACAGATCTCTGTGGAAAGGATACCTCTTGATGAATGCAAAGACAGACTCCTGTACAGAATACAGTCGAGAAATCTTTCGTTTGGAGTATTTACTCAAGCAACCGGGGGTTTTATCGGCATTCGGGAGAAATTTCAAGAACGTTTTCTGTTTACAGAATATCATTATGATACTGGCGCACCATTCGGAACGGTACATCCGCAAGAAGAACTAGAACCCCTGCCGGAAGTAATAATCCTCGAAGAGATCGTTGGAACTCTCGATAAATCAAGCCGGAGAGCTGTGGCTCTCGATAAACCAAGGAGCCAGGGAGGCCGTGGCTGGTACTTTATTGACACCAATGAATATTCTGATAGGATTATCCCAGTAGCGGTCCAAAACGCTGTGCTCTTTTCGTGGCTTAGCGAGAAAGAAAAACAGTATACCAAATAATCCAATACATCACATTATTCTGAACATCACGTGATGCAGTACAGCATTGTATCCGGGATACTACACTATTCCGCACCTGATTTCCCAGCGCAGTATATATACAAGCACACTCTACATCTCCTGCATGAACAGATTCCTTGAGAAGGTGATGTACAGTTTTGGGATAAACTATTCAGGATACGATGTCGCGACTGAACTCTTGTATCTGTCACAACACCTTCCTTCGGAATACACACATCGAGACATAACCGACATTGGCTGCGGGGACGGCAAGATAAGCAAGAGAATCGCCTCCGTCCTTGAAAGCGAATCATACTGCGGTGTGGATCGGTCCAAACAACTTATAAAATCAGCTCTGCGGCGAGGAATACGCGCAAAGGTGCTTGATATCGAGAAGGAGGAGCTCGTCGGCGATGTGGGGATCCTCTGGGGGGTGGTACATCACTTGAACGAGCCCACAAAGGCTCTCTCAAAGCTCACCAAGAACTTTAACGGGCTTATCATCAGGGAGTCGATCGATGAAAAACGCTTCTTTGAGCTTGGACACAAGTTCGATCGGGCGAAACTCATGAGCGTCCTTGCCGACGCCGGCGTTACCATCGTCAAGACCGTTGAAATCCCGCAGAACAAATCCATCATCATTTTCGCAAAAAGATCGAGGTGAACATATGAAACAGAACTACAAGAAATTCCAGGAGCACGGACCGTCGAGCGCCGTATACGGCCTTGGACTCATCGGAGCGGCAGTATACTATCTTTCTGCAGCAACAGGATTTTGGATGGGAGTCCTTGGAATCCTCAAAGCACTTGTGTGGCCGGCGTTTGTCGTGTACGGACTCTTGAAGTTCCTTGGAATGTAATTCGGTTAAGAAAAGGTTTGGACTGTGATGAGCCTACAGCGCTTCTTTCTAGGATCTTGGTTCAGAAAAGGGTACTTAACCGCCCTTACCCAGCCGTCCATGCCTTTTCGCGTAGCGGTAGCAAACCGCAAGGACAGCAGCGCCAAGGCCAAGCCAAACGAGAAGCGTAATTCCAAGCATAAGGTAATTCACCGTCGCAAAGCCGAGCATGCTCTTTAAGACATTAAACCCATAGGTTGCTGGTATTGCTGATGAGATCACCTGGATCGCCTTTGGGAATATCGTGATAGGGTAATAGACTCCCGAAATGAGCACAACAACATCAGCAATCGCCCACGTGAACGCGAATGAGTGCTCGTGAAAGACAATATTAAGACCAAGCGTCATCATACCTATCGCGATACCAAATAGGGAAAGAATGGCAAGACCCATGAGGAACATTGGCCAGCTTGGGATCGAGAAGCCAAACACGTACTTTCCGATGATGATGTATGCCGTGACGACGATAACAAGCTTCAGTACACCCGTAATGATTGAACCTATCAGGAATTCCATGATGCGAATAGGAGTTGTCAGGAAGTGGTTGATCGAATTGCTCCAGTACTCATCCATGTAGCCCGTGTTCATTTCCATCTGGAGGTGGTATACCGCGCGCCAGCCCGCGATGCCCATGACAACCATGCCAATGATGTCAGGCCTGCCGCCGAGGAATCCGACGAAAAGCGTGATAGAGAAAAGGAGGACAAGCGGCCAGATCGTGACATCAAATAACCTGAAATGGTTTCTTCGCAGGAGAATCCAGTTTTTGTATACTTGGGAAAAGATTCTACGCATGGGACTTCACCAATTTCATGAACGCTTCCTCTAACGTCGGTTCGAGCAGACGGAACGAATACACCTCCAGCGGATAGCCGGAGAGTGTTGCAAGCAGGCGCTGGATGTCAAGTTCCTTCTCGAGCTTGACATGAACAACACCTTCGACAACCAGTGCTTGATACTTTATTCTTTTCAGGCGAGTACAGAGATCAGCATTATCACTCGTGTCTATCTCGACAACAAGGTCTACCTTCAGGAGACCCTTGATTTCCGGAACGGAACCCTGAGCGATGATTCTGCCATTTGATATAAGGGCGATGCGGTCGCAGAGCTCTTCTACCTCATGCATATTATGCGTCGTGAGGATGATAGTATTCCCCTTCTTTCGCAGATCGCACATGAGGGAGCGCATCTTCATCGCAGCCTCAACATCGAGGCCAACGGTTGGCTCGTCAAGGAATAGAACCTCAGGATCATTCAGCAATGCTTTCGCCAAGAGAACGCGCTGCTTAAATCCGCTTGAAAGATCACGCACGAGATAGTCCATTCTGTCATCAACGCCAGCGGCCTTTGCGGCGTAATTGATGCGCATCTTTGAATTGTCAAGGTCATAGAGGAGGCAGTAATACTTCAGGAGCTCACGGATGCTCATGTCCATTCCGATCGATGTGAAACCAAGGACAATGTTGATACGCTCACGGATACGGTGCATCTGCCCAATGTCCATACCGAGAATTGAAACCGAACCACTATCCTTCTCGACAAGGCCGCACATGATGTTGATCAATGTGGTCTTCCCTGCGCCATTTGGACCAAGAAGTCCGAAAATCTCGCCTTTCTCGATCGAAAGCGACACCGAATCAAGAGCAGTGTTCTTTCCAAACCGCTTCACAACATCCCTGATCTCAATGACTGCCATTCCTAAGACGGAAAAACGACACTATTTAAAGATATGGTACAACGCATGGCGACGTCACGCAAACACCTCGCGCATACATTTTTATAGGATGGAAACAGCCTCCATCGCATGCGAGAAATTGAAGTCAAGGTGCTCAATATCGATCGAAAAGCGATTGAAAAAAAGCTCTGCGCGATGGGTGCAAAAAAAGTATTCTCAGGAGAAGTCCACGCACTCTTCTTTGACGAGCGGAAAACGCTTCGATCGCGAAGGCAAACGCTCAGGCTGCGCCTCATGGGAAATGAATCGTACCTCACGTTCAAAGGATTCATCCCAGGAACGAGGACAAAGGTCCGGGACGAGCACGAGGTCAAGGTTGCGGATTTTCAGAAGACACGCAAGATCCTTGAGGGACTAGGATACAGCGTGTGGCTCGAGATGAAAAAGCACCGAACGAGCTACACGCTAGGAAAGGTTCATGTCGAGTTTGACAAGTATCACGACCATTTCTCGTTCGTGCCGGAATTCCTTGAGATCGAGGGACCAACCGAGAGGGAAATATTCCGGATGGTACGCACACTTGGATTTGATAAAAAAGACTGCAAGCCATGGACGATTCTTGACGTGGTGAAGCACAACTACCCGCGCAAACAGAATACGTACGAAAAAACCAGGTGAACCATGAAATCGCACACTGCCTATATCACCATGAAGACACGGGAACGCAAGACAATCGTGAACATCACAGAGCAAGTCGCCGACGAAGTAAGAAAGAGCACGATCAAAGAAGGCTTATGCCTCGTGAATTCCATGCATATCACTGCAAGCGTGTTCATCAACGATGAGGAAGAAGGCCTTAAGCACGATTTTCTGGAGTGGCTTGAGGAACTGGCGCCGGTAAAAGACTACCGCCACCACGAGACAGGAGAAGACAACGCAGACGCGCATCTGAAACGAACAATCATGGGGCGCGATGTCGTCGTTGCCGTGACAGGCGGCAAACTTGACTTCGGACCCTGGGAACAAATATTCTACGGAGAATTTGACGGCCAGAGGGCAAAACGAATACTCATCAAGGTCATTGGGGAATGAAACGAACACTCATGCGAGATACGCGGGAAGCGGCACAGAAGCTCCTTGGCAAGATCCTTGTCCACGATAGTCCCGAAGGGAGGACGAGCGGTCGAATCGTGGAAACGGAGGCTTACCTTGCGAACGACCCCGCATCGCACTCCTACCAGGGGAAGACGCAGCGCAACGAGCAGATGTTTGGGGAAGCAGGGACGGCGTATATCTATCTTATTTATGGAGTGCACCACTGCTTCAATGTTGTCACGCGCCCCGTTGGGATTGGCGAAGCCGTGCTGATACGGGCACTTGAACCCATTGAAGGAATTGATCTCATGCGAAAACGGCGGGGAAGCACGCACAGTATTCGCAGGCTCTGCGCGGGACCTGGAAACCTTGTCAAGGCTATGGGGATCAGCAAAAAACAGAACGGCATCTCACTCCTTGACGGAAAACTCAGAATCGAACGAGGACGCAAAAGGCAAGCTCGCATCGTAACAACCCCCCGAATCGGACTATCAAAAGGAAAATTCCTGCCCTATAGATTCTCTATCCAGAACAATCCATTCGTCTCACGGCCGTAGCTCGCCTGGCAGCAAACCAAAGAGCAATAGATCGCGCCATTTGCCATATTTGTATCTCGCTTTCCTCGAAATACCCTCTTGCCTGAATCCGCACTTCTCAAGAACACGCCTCGACGCATGATTATCCGCATACACTTTTCCATTGATGCGATGAAGATGGAGCTCGCCAAATGCAAAACGCAGCGCAAGCTTTGACGCTTCAGTCGCAAAACCTTGTCCCCAATACTTCTTACCTACCCAGTAGCCAAGCAGGGCGCTCTTATTTACACGGTTGATCTTCAAAATTCCAACGCCGCCAATCACCTTTCCTGTTTCTTTCAGAACGATCATGAAATGATACGAAGAGCCGCTCTTCTTGTCCTTTGCAGCTCTCGCAATAAAAGAAACCGCATTATTCCTTGTGTAAGGATGAGGGATGGTACTTGTCCACCTCACGACATCCCTGCTATGAATGTTCTCCACAATATCAGAAATATCCGTCTGCCTTGGCAGACGGAGAATAATACGTTTTGTTTCGAGCCTCATGCTTCATTCTACTTCTTTGCGACATAATATATCATGTATATCGCCGCAATACCCACGAGGATATAGACTATCTTGGCCAATATCGGGATTGAACCAAGCACTGCATCCACGAGATCAAAGCCGAACAAACCCACAAGACCCCAATTCAAACCACCAATAATAACCAACACAATGGCTATCCAGTCAATAACATTCTTTTCTGCCATATTAATCACCCCAAAGGCTATCCTGATAAGTTTAGTATTTAAACCTATTCTTGATTTACTGCCATTCCTTTGAGAAAACACCCTCAGAAATGATACTATGCAGGGGGACGCGGTCACTTGCAAATTCACGAGCCTGTAATTCCGGGGTCAATACCTCCTTGCTTGCAGGTTTGCCTATCGCGATCATAACAAGGGGTTTCCAGAACATAGACAGGCCTAAACGGGTGGCTGCCATATCATAATCAAATCCGGCCATGGCATGAACAACATATCCCTTCCTTGTGCCCTCAACGGCGAGATTCTCCCAGGCAGAACCCGCATCAAATGCGAATGTTTTCTGGGGGCGATCCCCCTTATGTGTCCGAGATACAAGAATGACAAGTACTGAAGCATTCTTGCACCAGGTCTGATTTCCCGAATTCAGAAGCGTGAAGAAAGGATCCCAGTGGACTGAAACCCTCTTGGCGTACACAAACCTCCAAAGCTGTGCGTTCGAACTCGAAGGCGCCCAGCGAGCAGCTTCAAAGAGCGGGAACAATTCTGCATCACTCATTGGTTCGCCTGACATTGCACGAGCAGACCAGCGATTCAGTATTTCAGGTAAAATCGGATACTTGCTTTTTCGTGCCATAACACCCAGAATGCATCCCGTCCTAATAATGATTATGGAGGATGAACACTCTTCAGCACAGCAGTTTTCAAGGCACAAACACGCAGTTTTAAATATAAAAGACACTAAAAGCGAGCAGAGGAGGTGTAGTCCATACAGGCGATAGAGATCTCTGTCATGATTCTCACAGCACTCGTTGTAGGATCACTCATGCTGCACTTTGTGATTAGCTCTGATATTGCATCAGTTGAAATCCCGCTTGGTAATGAAGCAGAAGTCCAGTTCCAGTATACTGCAGACGAATTTATCAAGGGAGTCTATGCGATGTGGACGGACTGCGCTCTTGGTGAAGAGGAAGCAACCTACCGAGTATCCATTACAGGCGATGGTACAATCACCAAAAGCATGATACTTCACTATCTTAAAAAAAACAACCTTGATTCACAGCTCCCAGCAGAGAAACTCATATTCAAGCGTGTTTTTGCGCCCGCACTTCTGGAAGTAAAATGCAAGGATGACCTCCTCTACGTGGGACGCGACTATTCCATAATCCTCCACGAACAAGATAACCGCTACATCAATTGCTGGATCGATGATGATGATTTTCTGCAGTGTGATACGCCAAGCGGCTTAACGGGAATAACCCACGTTATTCTTCGAGTATACCAGGACTTCATGCTCATAGAAGAGATACCGATCACTGTCTATGTTACTGACCGCACGATGTTCAACGCACAGGCGACATACATCACGAGCACAACTCCAGATGAGAACCATGACGGGGAACAACAGCTCTCGATCCAGAGCGGAACAGCAAGGACGCTCCTGCGATTCCCCAACCTGTACGGCCTAGACGCGACAAAGGTCGCAAGCGCACTCCTCATCCTCACGCCAGAGCCTGGCACGAGCGGGCAGAATGTTTCTGTCCATATGACAAGTGCCCCATGGCATGCCACAAACACGACGTGGAACTATCCATGGGCACAACCTGGTGGAGACTACTTAAGCACAGCAGCAGGATCCGGCGTTGTCACAAACGGGACACTTTCCATTGACATAACAGCGCTCACCAAATTATGGATCCAGAATCCAGATCTCGACGAGGCAGTACTGCTCAAAACAGCGGATATTCCAGCTTCGACCGGAGACTATTCATCAGACCTCGGATCAGCTCCACCAATCCTCGCCATATACACTACACCCTAAAACACGAGTACTTAAATATACAAAATTTCCTGAATATGCTCAATAGATATCACATACCACATATTGACATACCAAATAGCCAACATATGAGGTGCACATCATGAAAAAAATATTGGTTACCCTGTTTGTCTTCGTTGTAATGCTAACAGCAGTGCGAGCAGAACTCACGACAGTAAACGCCTTCAAGCATTACCAGTTCGGCACCGGCACCTACTTCACAGAATTCATGACCGACAAACTCGTGTACGATCCTGGTGGAAGAGTCATCATCCACTACACCCTTGAGAACCGGCTTCCCCACCCTCTCACAGAAGGGAAGGTGCGGCTCCAGGTCTTCTACAATGATCCTGTCCTTGGGGAACAAATGATGGAAGAGTTCTTTGCCGAGGAAATGATCGCTCTCATGCCAGGATCAATCACAAGCAAAGATACTTTCTACACACTTCCCTCAGGAACCCCAAATGGGACGTACACCATCAAGGGATACGTACAAAGTGATGACTACTTCAATCTTGCAGGCTTAAGCTTTGCCGCATACGGACCGCCTGGAGTTCCGGCAATGCAAACAGCTTTCACCGTGCAGAATGACGCTGCTTCATCACTCCTGATGTTTGACAGGTCTAGGGTAACCCTGAATGGGCAACCATACAATTTCATAGGTATCATTCCAATCGCGCGCACCGGAGGAGAATACACGGTGAGATTTCCGCTCGTCAATAAAGGAACGGCAAAACCTGTTGAGGTCATGGGCGCCACATACTCGTGGGATGATTCTTCAGAAAAACAGTACCTTGCGGATAAGTCGATGCGAACAGAAGTCCAGCTCCCAGCAAATGGAGAATCATTTATCGAATATAAAATCCCAGAACTTACAAGCGGTGTGTACCAAGTGAAGATCCAGGCTTCAGCAGGAGATGAAAAGGTTCTCCTCAAACTGCGGTTTTCCATCAGCGGCGAAGAAGCAAGGATTTACTACCAAGGGTTTTCAGACTTTCCGTTTAAGGCAAACACCCCTGTAACGCTTTTTGCAACATACAGCGCATCCTCTGATTACACGAGCAGCTTTAATGGCAGTGTCACGACGAATGTGAAATCAGGCACAGACACCATCTTTTCAGAAGTGACGCAGCAAACATTTACCTCAACACCCATGGGTGGTGAAGCAACATTCACACCAGTAAAAGACATCAATGAAGCACGCTTGACCGTCACGCTCAAGGATGGCACTGGACGAATACTTGATGAACGAACAACTGTCTACACGCTCTCAGAGTTGAGGAAATTCGAAAAATCCATCACGCTGACAGCCCCAGAGAGCATAACAAAGGGAGATTCGCTCGACTACACCATAAACCTCAAGGATACAACCGGAGCGAAACTGAAAGGAAAGGTCATCATCTACCTGATCGATGCGACAACCATACCTGTGTTCCTTGCAACACAGGACGTGGATGGTGAGTACAGGGGCAGCATACCATCACTAAACGTTGGAACGTACACACTCCGCGTCAGGGAACCAGCAACAGGATTCATGACTGAACGGGCAGTTAGCGTCACAGCTGCGACGACACCAAGTGAAGCACCGAAAGAAAAGACACCGATCTTCCTCTATGTTGCGATCATTGCAGGTATTGCGCTCATTGTGCTCCTCATCCTTATGTTCATGCGGAAACGAGGACAAAGCCAAACGCTACCACCACAACCGACTCAAGGACCACCACCAGAAATGCAACCGCCAAAGGAGGGATCGCAATGAAACTCTTAACAATACCTGTGATTCTCATCTTGTTATCGCTGCCAGTCATGGCTGCACAGATACACACTCAGCCACCACCTGATAATCCGCCACCCTTATATCTGCAACTTGCTGGAAATGACGCGAGAGAGATGGGCGTCAACGTATTCTACAACCCGCTCCTTGAGTCGAGTAATTACCTCTTGAGGCTTGATGAGGAGATTTGCATTGGGAATGAAGTACAGGTGATAAACTCAGAGATGAGTGGAGAATGGTTCGGAAAAGGAGGGCCAAATGATTCACCACCAGTCCTCTTTGTAGATGATCTCGCAGTGGCAAAACAGAAGATTGCGAGCGGAGACACCTCATTCATACCACAAGTCCATTGGGGAACATATTGCAGCACGAACTATGACAACTTCGCCAGGCATTGCATGTTCCTTGGACAAGTCATTTGCGCATCGGACTGTGATGATGAATCCCTTCCAAATGAGAGAATAACCGTTACCGCCGACGGGCAGTATACCACCGATTGCCAGACTTCATGTTTTCTCTACGTGAAAAACATTGGGGGATATATCAACTGGGGCATGACGGAACCAACTATTGGTCCAAGTGTTGAATCCGGTATCGATCTCCAAGTCGGACCCGCATCAGGACAACCCCTGAGTTTTACGTCTGAGCTCGGATTCCAGGGCGTTGTAGACGCAGAAGGACCGCAAATCACGGTACAGGATGATGGGTATAGCAGCACTCTTGGTCTTCTTATCTTTAGCATAAAAAACACAGGGGACATTGGAGCCGCGATCGATGCGCTCGACGTTCCTCCTGGCGCACAGGTGCTCTACTCTCCCAAGCACCTTCATCCAGGAGAGAGTGACGATGTCATCGTATCCATGGAAAATGGAGGACAGACATCACTCTCGGTAGCATTCCGCGCGGACGACCTCGGATGTCAAGTAACAAAGGAGTACAGCACGGCACTTGGATTCAATCTTAACGAGGCAAGTGATCCATTCGAGGGCACGAATCCAGGAGAGTACGACGTAGTGCTGCAAAAAGGAATCCAACCCCGACCGAACCTCCTCGATCTGCGAGAAATCGTGGAACGCCCGTAATCGTATTAGACTGATACGGGCCTAATCTTGCCAACAGGCATGAGCCACCCATCGGGAACTTTACGGCGTCCAGTGCGCATTTCAACTAGCCGATGATTGAGCTGCTGGGCTATCTCACCGAACGAGCCGTCACCTACGACATACTTATGACAGGTTTGAGTTCTCAAGAGGGAAAGTGGCAAATCACTTTGCACGATGTCGTCAATCTCACTGAAGGACAGCGTATCATCCAGCAAAAGCACTCTGCCAACACCTGAAGAAACAGCAGCTGTGCCAAGACAGATGAGTTCCTTCGTGAAGCCGGTCTCTATTCGATAAAGAAAATCATCAAGATACATCAATCGATGGTCTGCGATCAAACCAATATTGTTCTGATTCTCCACAACTGATCTTCGAGTTATGGAGCGAAGGATCTCCGGATGGTCTGATGGTGTGAACAAAACGCCATCCTTGGTACAAACTGCGATATTTGTCGCTCCCGTCTCCATGACGAGCTCATTGGTTGCATCAAGGTAGAGCACCTGCGCACAACCAAGCTTCTTTGCGAGGCGCTGGGCTTGCAGGGAATTTGCGTAATGCGCCGAAGCTTTCGCCTGGCCGTTGTTACCTCGAGGAACGCGATGGAACTGTTTTGTGAGCAAAAGATCAATCGGTTTGAAGCCGCCAGCAAAGTAGGGACCGCTCGTTGAGAGATGCAGAACGTACAGGTAATCCTTGCTCGGCTGAACACCGACTTGGTCATCAATGCCCATGATTTTTGGACGGGTGTAGAGGACAGCACCCTCATGGCCCTGTGGAAACCAATTGCCGTTGACTTCAACGAGCTTTTCAAGGCACGCACGCTGGAGCTCAACTGGAACCCCTGGGATGTCCATGATCCCGGCTGAGATGTTCAGCCGTTGCATGTGATCATCCCCCCGATATGCAACAAGAGTTCCATCCTTCAGCATGCTTATAACCATACCCTCAAAGACGCACTGCCCATAATCAAGGCAGACCGCCGCTGGACTCATGCTGATAGGCTCATACGGCACAATTCTTGCGTTCGACCACGAACAAGAACTGCCCTCACGCTTACCGTCCATGAGAAGCAAATAATCAGCGCGATGCTCCGCAAACTTAGGAGCAACTTCAGGAATATACGGCTCTACGCGCCGATTCGTCACTGCACTAGTGTCAATTTTGAATTCAGTCGTTGAGATCCCCCTATGAAAGAGGAAAATACTCTACGATTTAAAAGAATTTACCTACTTGGATGGATAGGTTCCGCAAAAAATTGAAATCTAAGGCGGCAACGCGGGTGGCACAGCGCCTGGAGGGCCATCAATAATGTTCTTCGCAAGCCTGCAGTCTGTGTTCGACTTTACGAGTAGTGTTGTGAATGTCATGAGGGGGGATATTTGCTCATTCCAGCCAAACCCTTCCTGATACGCAGGAATCCATCGCTGACCCGCATTATCCCAGAGGTAGTATTTCTCCACGTTGCATCCGGAAAAGACCGTCCCGAACGTGTGCTCCATTGCCGGCCAGTAATAGTCAATCGGAATATAATTCCATCCTGCTTTCATTACGAGTTCTTCATAGGTACCCTCGATGCCCTGGTCGACCATTCCAAAACTTTTTGCCACGATACCGACACCACTGTCACCCTCGAGAGTGCAGTCATTTGGTGTGAAAATCCATCCAGACCCGTCAAAGATATGGAAATATTTTCCAGCAAATTCTCGCTGAAGGTACACATTATTGCGGGACACCGGAGCACCCCAGTCATCAATCCTTGGGAGTAGTGTATACTTCTTTTCCACTGGGGAATACACCCAGACCGTATGAAAGACGTCCTGGCTACAGGTGAGGTCATCTTTATTCGACCAATACCTTCCCGACGCTTCCATGATAAACTCTAATGGGAGCAGGTTCCAACCCGCTTTGAGATTCATGGTAACATGCCCTCTCACATCATCAATGTGCCCTTGACCATTCCCTAGTTCAAGGTTCGTGAACGTCTCCATGGGAAGCATTGCTGAAACAGCCCCCACTAAGAGGAGCATCATAACCGGGACGATGAGCCATTTCATGGTTTCATTCCTCCGGGAGAGCTGGAGGCGCTGGAGGCATATATGCTGGAGGTCCATCACTCTCCGTATCAGGATTCGTTGTATCGTCATTTTCAACTTCTGTGGTTTCTGAGGAGCAGCCTATGCATACGCAGATCACAAGCAGCAACAGGAAAATTGCTATCACCTTCATCAATATCACCTCAACTATATCCGTTCTTGCACACTTTGGTACATAAACCTTTCGTCACTCATGCATCTTCTCGACTTCATACGTGGAAACTTCAAGGTCGCCTGCTTTCCATGCGTCTTCAGGAAGGCCCGCTTTCATACAGAGACTTGAGAGAAATTCCTCTTTTTCCGGGATCTGTTCCCACACCTGGGGCAAATAGGTTGCACTGTGAGGGCCTTTCCGAATGATAACACCAAACTTGTGCGAAAGCTTCTTCAGAAGATCCTTGGTATCCTTGTACGGAAGCTTTTTGGGAACTGTGAGAATTGAGATTTCGATGCGAACATGCTTAAACTCACCCGAAGTTACAGGTGGAAATCTCGGATCATTGTACGCCGCGCTGAATGCGCATTCCTCGACAGCCTTGTAGAGTGGCATGATCGGTTCGATGTAGCCAATGCAGCCGCGCAATTCGCCCTTGATCGTTAGAGTCACAAAAACTCCCTGCTTCTTTGAAAACCCTTTTGGAATGTCAAGAGTCTTATCGATCCTGCGCTCCATGGCATTCCTTGCTATCTTCAGCAGCTGTTTATCATGCATGATCGCACCTCCTATTTTTCGATGAACGCAAAACTTGCATACCCAACAACATGGCCCTTCTCCCCTGTCACATCACCAGAATTCTGATATTTCAGCAGTTTACCTGTCCAATGAAGCCGCTTCGCGAGTAACAGAAGGGCAAGAATGGGCATCTTTCCACACGCCTCACCATCACCTGCAAGCCTATCAACGTCGAGCGCACCAATCGCGTCAACCGTCACACGATCAAGACCTGAGGCTTGGGCATAATCATGATAATGGCTAAGGTCAGAACTTATAATGAGGAGCGTGTCCTCATTAATGACCGTCTGCAATTGACGCGCCGCCTCGCTAGGGTCCATATCCCCCGCAAGAAGCGGGAGCACCTCAAATCTTGGCAATACCGTCTGGAGAAAGGGAATCTGTACCTCAAGACAATGCTCACGAGCATGCGCGTCCTTCATCGACGCGAACTTGTGTGGCAAAAGATTCACAACGCCTAGGGGGGTCTCCCAGGAATTATGCACATCGCTCACAAGCGTACCCATATACACGTAGTGCGAGGGGCCAAGAAGGACAACCTTCTGCACCTTGGAACCTTTCAGAAGCGAATATCCATACGCAGCGACTTGCCCTGAGTATTCATACCCGGCATGAGGCACAATAAGAGCACGAAGTCTCGTCGGAGTTCTCATGGGTGGAACATTCTTGAGAAAACGAGCTATCATCGCCTGCAGTTCCTTCTTATCATCCGGATAGAACATGCCAGCGACAGATGGTTTTCGAACGCTCACTTCCACACCCCCGGAATCTTCTCCCCACACTCGGTGCATTTACCTTCCTTGAATTTCCCAATTGTCACGTCGTAGCCTGATCTTCCAATAAGAAGCGCGTCGCACTTAGGGCAATACGTGCTCTCATGTTTTTCGTCTATCACATTTCCCACATAAACATACTTCAAACCTGCAGCTTTCCCGATGCCAAACGCTCGCACCAGAGCATCATGCCTTGTTGGAGGAACGTTTGTGAGCTTATACTCAGGATGGAATGCGCTGACGTGCCAGGGCATGTTCACATCAATACCTGCGATGAACTTCGCGATCTCCTTGAGCTCCTTATCAGAATCATTCTTTCCTGGGATGAGGAGAGTCGTGACTTCCACATGGTAGCCGAGCGCGTGAGCCTTCCTGATCGTGTCACACACATTGTGAAGGTTTGCCTTGCAGAGCTCTCTGTAGAATTCCTCAGTGAACGCCTTTAGATCAATATTGATTGCCTGAACAAACGGCCGCATCATTTCAAGAGCCTTATCCGACTCATAACCGTTGCTGACAAGCACGTTCTTGATGCCCTTTGCGTGAGCGAGCTTTGCCGTGTCAAGCACGTATTCAAAAAAGATGATAGGCTCATTATAGGTGTAGGCGATACTAGGCAATTTCTTCTCCACACAAGTCCTGACAATCTTTTCAGGGGAAAGCTCATAGCCAAATCTTCCGACCTCAAGGTCCATGTCCTGCACATGTTTTTCTTTCGTCAGTTTTTCCCTGAGCTCTTTTGTGACCTGGCTTAAGTCCCAATTCTGGCAGAATTCACAACCAAAATTGCACCCCACGGTGCCGAGCGAGAATACATCAGTCCCCGGAAGGAAATGGAACAGGGGTTTCTTTTCGATCGGATCCACATTCACCGCTGACGCCTTGCCATACACAATAAGGTATAGCTTACCATCCTTATTCTGGCGCACTCCGCAAATCCCTGTCTGATCCTTGGGGATCACGCACGCGTGCTTACACGCGCCGCAACGTACCCTTCCCCCCTCCAGTTTCTCGTACAGAACCGCCTCGTGCATAACCATCCTTGAGGCAGCTAAAGTATAAATACTTTTATAGGTTGTGCTGCTTCTTGAACATTTGACTACACAGGTGAGCCATGGACTTCACACCATTTCAGGAATCCATCTTAGGATGGTATGCGAAGCATAAGAGGGATCTTCCCTGGCGTAAGACTCAGGATCCGTACAAAATCATGGTCTCAGAACTCATGCTACAGCAAACACAGGTTAGCCGCGTTATTCCAAAATATGTCGCGTTTCTCGAGGCGTATCCTACCACAGCAATCCTTGCACGCGCGAAGACGAGCGATGTTCTCCGACTCTGGTCGGGACTTGGATACAACCGACGAGCAATATCCCTGCAGCGTGCCGCGCAAGAAATCGAAAAACTTGGGGAATTTCCATCAAGTGTAGACGACATGGAGAGGCTGCCAGGGATCGGCCCATATACCTCCCGAGCGGTCATGAGCTTTGCGTATGGCAAGGACATTGCGGTCATGGATACCAATATCAGGCGCATTTTCTCGAGGTACTATTGCGGGGGGGCTGGAACCCCTCGTGAAGTCGACACACTTGTCACTCACGCGGTTCCAGTGGGCAAGGGGATGATATGGAATAATGCGCTCATGGATTTTGGAGCGCTCGTGTGCATCGCAAGAAGCCCTCAGTGTACTTATTGCCCACTAAACACTCGCTGCAGGGCGTTCACTACAGGCCGGGCTAGGCAGTATCTTCGAATCAGCGCACCTCAGAAGAAATTTGAGGGTTCGAAACGACAATCCCGAGGGGAAATCCTCCGTCAACTTGCCAGCGCTTCAAATATGCGAGTAACAACGCTTGCGAAACGACTCCATAAAGATGAACAGGAAACTCAAGAAATTCTTACCGGAATGGAACGCGAAGGCCTTGTCAAACTTCAACGCGGCAAGGCAATGCTGCCATGATAACAGCACAAAAATCGGCATTAATCACCAAAACCTATATATAACGAGGAGGACGACTTCATCATATGGTTACCTGGAATCTATCCGATATCTATGATGCTGGACGCACGGAAGAGATGCTAAAGGATCTTCGTCTGCGTGTTGAAACATTCAAGGCGCATCGAACCGAGATGAAACCAGGACTTTCGCCACATCGTTTCATGGAGCTCTTCAAGGAACTCATGGAGATTGACCGTATCAACGCAAAGCTCAATGGCTACGCGATGCTTTCACTCTCGGAGAACATGAACGACTCCAAAAGACTGGCACATGATACTACCATACGTGAAGTGACAACAGAACTAGGTAATGAGCTCATGTTCTACATGCTGTGGTTCAAGGACCTCAGCGATGAAGACGCGCAGCGATATCTGGAAAACGCAGGAGAGCACCGTTACTTCCTTGATATTGTGCGGCAATTCAGGAGATACACACTTTCTGAGCGTGAGGAACGTATCATCAGCATTAAGGATCTCACCGGTGATGAGGCGCTGATCTCCCTCTATGAGCAGATCACAAGCAAATTCAAGTTCAACTGGAACGGAAAAAAGATCACACGCGAAGAAATCGTCCAGTATGTGAGATCTCCCAAATCCGAGGAGCGGAGAACCGCGTATAACCGCCTGCTTCGCACGTACAAGGAAGAGACAACACTTGGAGAACTCTACAAATACACGGTCAACGCTTGGCGGAACGAGAACATCAAGCTGCGAAATTTCTCTTCGTCCATTGCGGCCCGAAACCTCGGGAACAGAATACCTGACGAAGTAGTCACCCTGCTCCTCGAGACTGTCCGAAAGAACATCATCCTCTTCCATGAATATTTCGACCTCAAAGCAAAAATCCTTGGCATGCAGAGACTATCACGATATGACATCTACGCGCCGTATACAGCTGAAGTGGAGGACTATCCCTACGAGAAGTCAAGGGAAATAGTCCTTGACACTTTCCGTGGATTCTCACCACTTGCCAGCCAAATGGCAGAGCGGATCCTAACTGAGCAGCACGTTCATTCTGAAATACTGCCGGGAAAACGAGGAGGCGCGTATTGCCACTCAATTCTTCCCTCCATAACTCCATACATCATGCTCAACCATGTGGGAAAGCTCGAGGACGTATTCACGATGGCTCACGAGTTTGGCCACGGAATTCATGGAATAGCAGCCGAAAAACAAACGGACTACACATTCTCAGCAACGCTACCGCTTGCGGAAACCGCTTCAGTGTTTGCCGAAATGCTCCTCACCAAGAAGCTCCTTCGCGAGGGAACGAAAGAGCAGAAGATCCAGATCCTCATGCGCAGCATTGAGGGCCAATACGCAACAATAGTCCGGCAGGCATATTTCGTGCTGTTTGAACTCGCCGCGCACGACATGATCGGGAATGGAGCGACGGTTGAGGAATTGGACACGAAATATCTCAAGCTTCTTCGTGAAATGTTCGGGAAGAACATGGAAGTACCGCCCATATTCAAGCACGAATGGAAGTACATTCCACACATCTACCATACACCATTCTACTGCTACGCATATACATTTGGCAATCTGCTCGTCCTAGCGCTTTACAGGCGATACGAGCAAGAGGGCGATGCCTTCGTCCCCCAGTATTTCCGCATCCTCTCATATGGGGCATCAAGGGATCCGGAAGACATCCTCAAGGAAGCAGGAATACACATGCGCGATCCGGAATTCTGGCAGTCGGGATTTGATGTGATCCGAGACGAACTCGAGATGCTGAAAAAATACCTCTAGAGACTCTGCACATATTGTCGAAGTATCCTTGCGAGTTCTCCATCGTTCATCCTCATCTTATCAAGAATCTGGGTCGCACCTGATGTCTCAACGTCTAATGGAGGCATCATTCTTGGTGCGGAGGACCATACAATCACCGGATGATCATACCCCTCTCTTCGCATCCTCGCACATGCTGACAGACCGTTCAAAACAGGCATCTGGTAGTCCATTACGACTGCGTCAGGCGGAGTACGAGATACATAGCCGCACGCCTCCTCGCCATTGACTGCGGTATCTATCGTTACACCAGGTAACTCATCCTGAATCAAATAAGAAACCGCTTTTCGAATGCGAGGATCATCATCAACAAGGAGTATTCTGACCATTCATCTCATGAAACTCGATCAGGATATGAACCTTTTCCTTGTACTTCAGGATGCCACTTCTCCCTTCGCCGCGGATTCCGCGGCAATCCTTGGAGCCTTGGGCTCGGACATGAGCACGTCCTTAACCAATTGCTCATAGTCCTTCGCTCCAGGCGATGAAGGCGCATACGAGAATATTGATTTTCCCGACATGGGCGCTTCTTTGATTTTGGAATTGGCGCGAATAGGTTCTGTCACAACATCATAAAACTCATTCTGGATCTTCTCAAGCATAATCTTGCAGATCTTGTTACGCTTGTCAAACATGGTTGGAATAACCTTTGTCACCTTGAGGTCATGGTCATAACTGTCCTGGAACCAATCAACGAAATCCTTGGTTTTCATGAGCGCATCGTACGACAAGGCGTCCGTGGAGGCGATGAGAAACACCTCATCAGCAAACATCAGAGCGTTTCTCGTAAGCAGCGACAGCGATGGTGGGCAGTCCAGAATCACATAGTCATACCCCTTGAGCTTCGCGAGTTTTCTTGCGAGGATGTGTTCAGGAGTCTTCTCCTTCACAAGCAGAGTCTCACTATTCAGGAGTTCGCCAGAACTTGCGATAAGATCCAAGTTTTTCCCAAGATGACTAATGCACTCAGTCCAGTCCGTACCATTTGTCAGTATGTTGAAGATGCTCTTACTAAGCGGAGCGCTCTTGAAGCATGTACTCACGTGCGCCTGAGCGTCCAAGTCGATGAGAAGAACTTTTTTCCCTGCCCGTGCAAGACCCGCGGCAAGATTCACTGCTGTGGTTGTCTTTCCGACACCACCCTTCTGGCTGACTACTGCTATCTTTCTCACACTATTCACCTCTCTCCCAGCATCCTAGCGATGATATATATTGGTTTGGAAAAATGATACCAGTATACGGAATCATATACTGATATATATACCTTTTGTTTTTCGTGTTTTTTCCAAAGCGTTTTACCGACGGTACATCGGATTTTTGTGGGTAATTCAACAAATTGCCCTTTTCGCGCCTTACTCCGGAGGCACAATCTATATTAATGGCAGAACGAACACCATACGCTTCGGGGGCACCATGGAAGAATTGGAAGTTACCATCACGTACGAGACACTGTTTGACATACTACGCCGAGAAAAATCCAGAGACGAGCTGCAGAAACTCTCTCCCGGATTCTATCGTGACGTTGCCCACTATCTTGATGAGAAACTCAAAGTTAGCCACGAGCAAAGCCCCCTTGATGATAACGCTCTCAAGATCCTGAATATTAAGAAGATGATACGGGAACTTCACGACAGACGGGAGAAAAAAATACTTCTCATGGCAATGGACCGAGCTCGGACAGGATCAAACCTAGCCCCAACTGATGGTATGCTACCCGAGGAGCTCGAAATGTACGATGAGATGACGACACTCATTCAGAAATTCCGCACAGGCATCCTCTCAAGACTCCTCGCCGCGCAGCAGCCCCTCGTTCCAACGATACAAAAAACTACGACGGACAAACAAAAAAATATCACACTTCTGTTCAAGGAAGCAGTACCAAAATTCCTCGGCAGGAATCTTGAAACATATGGCCCATTTAACGTGGATGAGATCGCCAATCTTCCTGAGGAAATCGGGCATTTATTAGTAAAACAAGGCAAAGCAGAAACGATACACCAATAGAAGATACAAATTCACCTACACCACGAAATCTTTAATAGTGGAATCACAACTATCGTTGAGTCATGCGCGATTATGCAGAAGAGCAAGGCTCGTTCAACTTACATCCACTCGTTAGTGGAATAATCAACAAAGAGGAATATGCCCGAATACATGGAGCCTCCATCATAGCATGCCATGACATCTTCATCGAATACAAGGGGGGAATACTCCTCGTTCAGCGAGATAATATCCCTGCCAAAGGATACCTCTGGCCCGTCGGAGGCAGAATACAACGAGGCATACCGACAGAAGAATCACTGCGAAAGAAAGCATTCGCCGAATGCAATCTAAACATAACCGATTTGACATACCTTGGAACGGGACGCACTTTGTTTCCAACTGATCCCTTTGGACATGGAAAAGGAACAGATACACTCAATATCGTCTACTTCGGCCGTGGGAAAGGAACACTTAAGCTAGACAAGATGCATACTTCCCCAATACTATGCACTTCACAGAACTACCCACAGCTACGGAAGGCTCTCCACCCCTACGTACAAGAGTTCATGGACCAGGCAGTGAGACTTCTGAAGCACTGAACACTGATGTATATCGCCGATTCTGATAAAAAGGTAGGTAAGGCATGCGGTTTTGCGCTTTTTCATGCCACTGCCGAAACCTTTTTAAAGCGCCTCGGGTTCCTTCGAGGATATGAAACTCCCTAAAACCCAGAAGAGGTACTGCCCCTACTGCAAGCAGCATACCGATCAAAAAGTCACGCAGAACAAGAGAAAGCAAGCAAGTTCACTCACCTACGGATCGAAGGTTCGCGCACGCCTTCGAGGACAAGCCAAAGGAGTCGGCAACCTTGGACGCTACTCAAAGCCGGCAGTCACGAAATTCAAGATGACCGGAAAAAAAGCGACAAAGAAGAGTGACTTGCGGTATGAATGCACGAAGTGCAAGAAAACAACCGTCCAGGCAAAGGGATTTCGCGCAAAGAAGATCGAATTTGTGTGATACTCATGAAAACGAAACAACCATCATCAAAATATATCAAGATACGATGCCCAAAGTGCAAGAACGAGCAGATCATGTTTGGAAAACCAGTGATGAACATCTCATGCCTCGTCTGCAACAAGGTTCTAGCCGAACCGACAGGCGGCAAATCGCACATAAAAGCACGAATTCTCGAAGTGCTTGAATAAGCGGTGCAACGTGTCAGATGCCATATTCAAGAAAACTGGATTCCCAGAAGAAAAAGAACTAGTCATCTGCACGGTCACAAAGATCTATCCGAACAGTGTTTTCGTCAACATGGACGATTACAACAAGGGCGGAATGATCCATATTTCTGAAGTAAGCCCTGGTAGAATCCGCAACATCCGCGACTATATCAGGGAGAGCAAGGTCATCGTATGCAAAGTACTTCGGGTAAATCAGGAGCGAGGGCATGTGGACCTATCGCTTCGCAGAGTCAGCGACAACGAACGAAGGAATTTCACCGATTCTAGAAAGCAAGAGCAGAAAGCGAACAAGATCCTGGAATACACAGCACAGAAACTCAAGATCCCAAAGAGCCAGCTTGAAGAGACGTTTGCCAAATCGCTCGTTGAAAAATATGGAACTCTGAATTCCGCATTTGAAGCTGTAGTTCTCGAGGGACTCGATCTCAAGAAAGAGGGAGTTGACGCTAGTGTTGCAGAGGTACTAAGCGAAGTCATCCACCAGCGAATCAAGCCACCAAAAGTTACGATCGGGGGAGAGATGAACATCAGCAGCTACTTACCTGACGGAGTCGATGTGATAAAAAAGGCGCTCATCGACGCGACAAAAAAAGAGCATGAACTCATGCTCAATTATCTCGGTGGAGGGCGCTATCAGATCGAACTGAGCGACTCCGAATACAAGACTGCCGAGCAGAGACTTGACAAGGTCATCAAGAGCGTTCAGAAAGCACTTGATATGGAAGAAAACACTTTCTCGTTCCATCGAATCGAAAAGAGCAAGTGAACCATGGCAAAACATATTTTGTTCTGCGAATCATGCAAAAAATTTACCATGAATGAGGAATGTGATTGCGGGATGAAAACTGTCTCCCATAAGCCTCTCAAGTTCTCCCTGCAAGAAAAATATGCGGATTACCGTCGGAAAGCAAAGGAAGAGCACCTCTTGAACAAAAAAATTATCTAAAATGAAATATTTTTCTGAACCTTGATCCACTATTTTTTTATAAAAAACTGAAAAATTTCTTCGACGATAAAAAAATAAAATAAAAAGTTTTAAATATCAAAGTTCCAATGAATGTATTTAATAGAAAACATCATGCATAAGCGAGGTGATTGCATGGCAAAGAAGAAGAAAGCAGCCAAGAAAAAGAAGAAGTGATTTTTTTTCTCTCCTTTGGGAATGCCTGACTGGGCATTCATTTTTTTTTCTAAAAACCCTTTTTCTTCAACAGCAGTTCAATAAGGCCACGAGGCAAAAAAGGTTTTCCGTCGACGATAACATACCTAAACGGAAGCTCAATGCATTCACCAGGGCCTACTGCGATCTCCATAGACTCCACGAAATGAAATTCTCTCCATTTTGCTCCCTCCAGAATCTGTTTTGTGACATAGACTGCCGTATCCGTAGAGAATTGTGCAGTACCGATGTTTCTCCTATCTTTGAAGTATTTCTCAGGCAACAATTCCTTCGTTCGAAACTTCATCGGGTAATCACCAAGAATTCCTCCGAATACAAACGAATCAAACTCCTTCGCATCGGATGAGGATAGAACCTTTGGAGCAGACGGATCAAGCAAGCATGCATTCTTTAACCCTAATTCCTTGACGCTCTTTTCAGTAACTTTGCCATACGGCGAAATTTGCGTTTGATTCCTTAGCACGTTTGAAAAAATTACATTCGACCTGCCAACAGTCTCGGAGATGTGCTGGTATTCCAGAACGCACCATTCCCACATTTTCGGCTCAAGATGCTCAATGACAAACTTCATAATTGACGAAAAGAAAAATGGCTATTTAAATTTTAACCCTCCAGTCTATGCTGCGAGGCGTGCGCGAGCGTACTCGTCAGAAGCATTTCTCCTATACGCCTCTGCAAGGATGCCAGCACTCTCGTCCGCAAGCTCACGATAAAGCTCGGCATTCGCAGTGCTTGTCGCATGCTCATCATAATGCTTTCTTGGATTTTCAGCATTACGACCAAGGCCGTGGTACCATTCATGCGAGAAGACCTGATCCCACGTTCTGTTATTCATCCGGCCAATATATCGTTTGTCAATCATTAAGTACTGGCGGCCGTCGTCCGTTACGATGTTTGCCCCAAGCGCTCCGCCATCACCAATCTCCCCAACCATGATGCCATCATATGAAGGAACGGCTCGATGCTTTTCTGCGAACTTTTTCGCAACCGGGCTCTTTCTGAACCTATCATATTGTCTAAGCACCTGGTCCATACTGTCTTTTTGCATTCCAATGCTTCGCTTACCGTCGTATGACACTGCCTCGACTTTCACGCCCTGTTGACCACCAACGATGTCATTCAGTGTGCGGTATCTTCGCGAAACCATGACTGGCTCATTTGGCACAGGAGATCTCTGGTAAACCTTCTCTGCAATTCCAATCCCTCCGTACGAGTCTCTTACCTGCGATGAATACGGACAGTGGTAACGCAGAATGGACATTCTGATCATACTCACTAGATAATACTCTCAAAAAATAAAACAATTCATCGTGTGCAGTAGACAATTCCGAGACAAAAAAGTCAGCGCATAGATCGGAATTTTAATAAAAAAAGCATCATTCGACAAGAAAATGAGGGGCGTAGTCATCCCAAACACGTATATCGAGCATGTACACTCACCGCTCATCTTCCTTGCAGGCCCCATCATGAGCGCGCCAAACTGGCAGGATGAGGCTGCATCGATACTCTTATCATATGAGCAGGACCTTGTTATCGCAAGTCCTCGACGGGGAACTAGACCTTCTATTCAGACATATCTCCTTTTAGGTAACGAGCAATATTTTCCACGGCAGCGTGCATGGGAACGTTATTACCTACCGATCGCCGCACACACAGGCGCAATACTTTTTTGGCTACCCGGTGAAGAGCATCATCACTGTGACAAGGTATATGGCGCAATGACACGGATCGAGCTAGGACAGTGGATGACGAATTATCGGCATGATAGAAGCACACGGATCTGCATTGGAAGCGACGGAAGATTTCCAGAACTCCACACTATAGCATATGATCTTCTGCTCGATGCTCCGGATATACCAATACATAGCACGCTTGAAGAGACATGCGAAGCCGCGATACACCTCGTGAAAAGATAACTTTAACGCAGTCGTATCGTCTCAAGATTTCTTGGGCATACCGTTTCCACACGAAGCTGGCGATGGATGGAACTCGCAAAATCGAGGCATCTCGACGGCTCTCCATGCGATACCAGAACCTTCTTGGGTCTTGGATTCAAGTGCGTCAGGAAATTCATCAGCTGGCGGCGGTCGCTGTGGGACGAGATCTCGAGCCTGCTGATCTCCATCTTCACCTGCACAACTTCCTGCTTTGCTCCGTCCTTGAAGACGATCTCCCGCTCGCCGCGCTGCAACCTGCGACCAAGCGTTCCTTCACCTTGGTAGCTCGTGAACAGGAGACTGTTCCTCGGATTATCAGCAAGCGCGCGTAAATACTCAACTGAGGGTCCACCAACAAGCATACCGCTTGTCGCTAGAATCATACACGAGCCTTCCTCCTCGATGACCTGGTCCCGTTCCTTCTTGCTTCCCACACGGTGAAAAATCGGGGAAAGGAACGGGTTGTTATCCTTGTGGAAGATCTGCTTTCGGATATTTGAATTAAGATACTCAGGGTGAGCTGTGTGAATTGCGGTGATATCCCAGACTATACCATCAACAAACACCTTGAGGTCCTTGGGCAGTTCACCTTTGCGGTACATTTCCTCGATAATCATCATCACTTCCTGCGCGCGTCCAGTACCTAGAACCGGACAGAGAATCTTTCCGCCCCTATCAACAGTCCGCTTGATGATATCCTTCGTGATCTGCTCACCTTCCTTCTCTGTCGGCAGGTTGTTATCCTTACCTCCATATGTTGACTCTATCTCGAGAGTCTCGAGGCGCGGGAACTGCGTTGCGGCTTGCTCAAGCAAATGAGTCCGGCAGTACTTCAGATCTCCTGTGTACAAGAAGTTGTGCAGACCGTTACCGATGTGTAAATGCACCATGCTGCTCCCTAGGATGTGACCTGAGTTGTACAGCGTAAGCCGAACATCGGGCGTGATATCCGTAACCTCTTCAAAATCAAGAGTGATCGTGTGCTTCAGGCACTCTCTAATCTCATCAGAAGTATAAATCGGATCGAGACCATCAAACTTCTGAATCTTTACGAAATCAAGCTGGATGAGCGACATGATATCTCTCGTTGGCGGGGTACAGTAGACTGGGCCATCATACCCGAACTTGAAAAGGTAGGGCAGGAATCCAATATGATCCAGATGGGCGTGGCTGACCACAACTGCATCAAGCTCCTTGATGCGGAATTCCGGAGATTCCAGATAAGGATAGGGTTCAGAGTCGGCGGCAACATTAATACCGCAGTCAAGCATGACCCTGCTCTCCGGCGTCTGGAGGAGGAAGCAGCTGCGGCCGACTTGCCTTCCTGAACCAAGAACACTGAGGCGAATCCATTCTTCCTTTTTGCCGCGGATCCATCCATCATAAATACGATGGCCGACACGGTCAAGGAACTTCCTGCGCCAATCGTTGTTTTGATACAGGACTGCCTTAATATCCTCAATAATCTGGCTTCTGATGGCTGGCCTTCTCTTGATGACCGGAACCCAGTGAGTCTTTTCACGAATATCACGTAGCAATTGTCCTTGTTTACCTATTGCAACGCCGGGCTTTTCGACCTCAATTTCCACAATAGAGCGCATCTTATCAAAAATGATCTTGTCAACGCCAGACTCCTCAGGCAAGTTTTCCCTAATGATCAGCTCGGCTTTTTCAGGATCCATGGAGATCTCTGGATCAGGGCGAAGCTCAACTCTCTTCTTGATATCATCAACAATCTTCTTGATGACGTTCCCATCCCTGACAATTCCTGTATTCTCCAGGAAGAAATCCTTGTCCTTCGTATAGAGGACAATATTTGCGCCCTCGAACACAGCATCAGAAATCTTGCCTTCCGGAATATGGGAGAGGATTGTCTTCATGATACTATTTACTCGAATATTGTTGTTCGTTCCATTCGCCATCCAGTTACCTCAGAACGTCACATTTCCACGTGTGACTTGATTTCCTTCAAAAACACGCGCTTCGCGCCCTCCTTTGTGATGGTAAACACTTCAATACCATCACCTGAAGCGCTATCGCGCGAGATCGCTGCATTCAATGCTTTCACAGCCAGCTTGACACCTTCATCAACGGGCTGATTCTTGACATACATTGACTCAAGGACACCATATGCAACGACGCTTCCCGAACCTGATGATACAAACTCATCAACAAGTGTGAGGCTGCCATCCGCATAGACATCGTATAAATAAAAACCTGTTGGGTCCTTTCCACCCATGACGAAGTGCGAAATTCCAGGGATAATATATGATCTCCTGATATTACTATATACCATGCGAGACATTAGGTTTGCGGCTTCCTTAACTGTGATCGCAGAACCAGTACGGTACTGCTTGAGGCTCATCTCGGACTTTGCAAGCCTAATAAGGAGCTGAGCATCCGACACGGTTCCTGCGATACTCGTCGCAATATTTTCCGTGAGGAAATGCAGCTTTTCAGCTTTCTTGTCCGCGATATACGATCCCGCAGTAGCTCTGCGGTCCGCCGCAAGTACAATGCCGTCTTTGCAGACAATCCCGACAGTTGTGGTACCAGTTTTCAAGAGATTATTTTTCTCGACGTCCATATAATCATCCTTAAGAACTATTTTCTACGGTATAGAGGACGGCTCTGAGTATATAAAGGTTTCGCCATAGGTTCAGCTCTACCCTCGAGGCATATAAATACTGAGCATATCATGCTCAAGAGAGAATTTTCTTTATCTGATGATCAGTCCATCCGCTTTCTATGAGCTGGCGCTTGATCCTTGCCTCTGAGTGCCCTTGGATGCGCATGTTGCGAACATACGTCTTTCCACCTGCATACGGATCAAGGGATTCCGTAATCTTGCTCCATGCACCGTTCTTGCGCATTCTACGTGAGATGACACTTGTTAGGACAATGACCAGAGCCAAAATCACAACAGCTCCTGCAATCATGGACGGAATTCTTACTGTCTGCCACAATGATCCTTGTGGAGCATCAAGTTCGGGGATGAGTGCTGCAGGTTCTTCAGTGCATGGAATATTGCACGATCCACCGCAATCAATACCCTCCTCATCCTCATCCCATACACCGTTTGAGCAATGCGAAGTGTTCAACAGAACATCTTCGCAGTCCCGTGATTCATTCCGAGGAGAGTCACACTCATTCTCATCAATACATATACGGATCTGCCTGCCACTCATGCATGCGGACCACTCCTGGCATGTCCAATTGTACGTACACACCGGTGTCGGCGATGGTGGTGGCACCCATCCGCCTCCTCCACCTCCACCTCCACCGCCTCCCCCACCATCGTCATCATCATCACCGCCGCTTGGTGGGGCTGGGCAATCAACCAGGCAAGAGGCATAGGTCTCAGCGCCATTACATAAACCATCGCCGCATGTCGGAACTGGTGCGCAATCGTCAGGACAGGAATCATGCGTTTCACCCTGGGTGCAATAATCATCACCGCAAACACTAGGACAGTCCTCCTCGCAATTCCAAGGCCGTTCATTATGTGTGCACATATCATCCCCGCACTCGTTATCGCAGTCGCTCGCACAGGATAACGGTGTTTCATCACCGTTGCAGATATCATCGCCGCATATTGCCTCACAATCATCAGGACAGTTCGTGTGTGTTTCACCGGTGGTGCAAGCATCATCTCCGCACACGCTATCACAGTCCGCGGGGCAGGATACGGGTGTCTCAGGATTTATACATTCATCATCTCCGCAAATGACCGGGCAATCTGCAGGGCAGTTCGCATGTGTTTCGTCCCCGCTGCATGTACCGTCGCCGCAGGAATCAGGCGTTGGGCAATCAAGCGGACATGATACTCCATTCTCTTGATGTGTGCAGAGCCCATCGCCACATAAGCTCGCGCAGTCGCCTGGACAGATGAGGGGATTTTCTGGAGGGAGGCAAATAAGGTCACCGCACATGCTTACACAGTCGCTTGGACAGATGGCCGCGTTTTCAGGAGGGATGCAGTACAAGTCGCCGCACGATGAGTCGCAGTCAGCAGGACACGATACCGGATTTTCTGGAATGGTGCAGAGGTCATCTCCACACACGCTTGTGCAGTCAGCAGGACAGTTCTGAGGATTTTCTGTCGACGCGCAAACGGTATCACCACATACGGGCGGGCAATCGGCAGGGCAAGTAAGTGAGTTCTCCGCATGGGTGCAATCTCCATCACCGCACTCCGCATCACAGTCGGCTTCGCATGTTGAGGGTGACTCGCCTGCTGTACACATGTCATCACCGCACACGCTCGGACAGTCAGCGTTGCATGATAGCGGATCCTCATTGTGCGAACAAAATCCATCGCCGCATGAGGCCAGACAGTCTATCGCGCAGGTCGAGGGATTCTCGCCAGCAGTGCACATGAGGTCACCGCACACACTTGGACAATCACTGTTGCACGAGAGAGGACTTTCAAGATGTGTGCACGCACCATCACCACAGACGGCATCGCAATCAACTGGGCATGACGAAGCAGCCTCGGGTGGTTCACAAAGATCATTTCCACAAATGGGCGGACAGTCAACTGGGCAGCCTGCATGATTTTCACCGCCATTGCAGATACCGTCACCGCATACCACATGAATCGGACAATCGCTTGGGCATGATGTGGAGTCTTCATTGTGCGTGCAAGCAAGATCACCACACACGGCATCACAGTCCTGCGGACACTGGACGGCGCCCTCTCCATGAGTGCACATGCCGTCCCCACAGACCGACGGACAGTCATCAACGCAAGTCAATGGAGATTCTGGAGGAGTGCACCAGCCATCACTGCAATCGGGTGGACAATCCACGCCACAAGAATTCGCATTCTCCGGAGGCGTGCATAAGGAGTCACCGCAGACAGGAGGACAGTCAAGCGAACACGTCGCAGGTGTTTCCGGTCCTGAACAATAGGTGTCGCCGCATTCGTGAGGACAATCTTCTTCGCATGTGAGCGGAGTTTCCGCGCCGTTGCAGAATGAATCACCGCAAATTGGCTGGCAATCACCAGGACAGCTTGCATATGTCTCATCATGCGTGCAGGCAAAGTCACCGCACTCTGCAGGACAGTCCTCTTCGCATATAACAGCGTTCTCCCTACTTGAGCAGTAACCATCCGGGCACACATCGGGGCAATCAATATCACAGGTCAGAGGATTCTCGCTATGTGTGCAGAAGGAGTCGCCGCAGACTGATTCACAGTCGGCAGGACAGGAGTTCGCATTTTCGTTACCCGTGCATGAACCATCACCGCAATATTCTCCCACGGTGCAATCTGCAGGGCAGATCGCGTACGTTTCAAGAGGATCACACACATCATTACCACAATATTCCTGGTCCATGATCATGATATATTCAAGCATCTGCCTTCGAATCTGGTCGAAAATTCCATAATTTTCAGGATCTCCAGCTACATCCTCAAGTATCTCTGGTTCTCCATTATAAAACATTTCTGGGGGATCTGAGATCCCACTTCCATGATATTCCGTCCAGAACGCTTCTTCAAGCGGCAAGAACAGAGACTTCAGATAATTCTGTGCAGCGTCTGCTCGCGGGCCCGGGCGCTCAACCATGGTCCTCTTGAGCGTTGCAATGACACGGGAGTCCTCAATTCCCTCACGAAGGATTTCGAACTGGAGCCTTGGAAGTACCTCGGATCCCCAAGTCGGATAAGCAAGGTTATAATTGCTGAGCCCCTGGTAATACTCTCTCATAGTATGCGATTTGCCAACTTCGTCATACGGCTGGCCGTTTGCAAACGATGCGAGCGCATAGGTCATAACATATGATGCATTCAGCGAAGACGCATAGATGCCATTGAGGAAACGGTTGTATACGAGCGGCGGTTCCGTAGCTGGATACGTGGTGTAATATGCGAGCTGGTCGCCCTCATCCCTCGTGCGCCTTGGAGAGAGTGAACTCAAATGGCTCAGATGATACACGCGATTATCAAGCCAAGGTCCCATGGGCGCGAGGACTCCGGCAGGGTCAGGTGTTTCACGATATTGCCATGATTGACTCTCAGTATTCATCTGCCAGACTCGATTTCGCCAGAAGTCATCAATGACATAGATTGTAACGTTTTCTGGAGTTGAATGGTCCATCGTGATGGAGAACGTAACATCATTCTCTACGCCTGGCTCGAGATAGGAGGAAAGATCTACATGGAACTTTGGATAATCGTACGCTAGCCCCCTTATGTTCCACACTTCCCTATCGTTGATGTACAATCTTTTAAGGGATTCAGCATCAGCACCAGTAGATCTCTGATCATCGACGGCAAAATATATGCTGCTCGGCATCGTGGCATCCCATAGTAGTCCTGTGGAAATATTGATGGTCTGTGGCGAACTCAGCGTCATTCCTGTTGCAGAGAATATCTGCATGATGTCCTCAGTATCAAGTGATCGGTTAAAAATGAAGAGTTCCGATATACGGCCATGCAAATTCCAGGTAGCACTACAATGCTTTCCGATACAATAATTCCCAGAACCAGCTCGCACGTGCTGCAATCCCCAATCACTGCTCTTCATCGGAGCACCGTCACGATATACAGTGACATTTGAATAATTGAAGACCATCCCGATTGCCATCCACTCATCACTCGATCCAAAGCCAGGGACTCTCAGGAAATGACTACCATCCTGAAATCGCAACTGCGCAACAGCTTCATCCTCATCGATGTATAGATTATGACCTCCTTCATACCACCCGGCGATGGAACCGGCAGTGTCCTCCTCACCCTTACTGACCCACGCGAGAATAGTCATATTCGACAGCATGTTGAGCCAACGCGTATTCGAAGTGTATGCAAAATCATCAATACCATCTAGCACGATGGCACCGTTCGCGAATACGGGCGAGCCTGACAGCGTAAGGTGTATCCCGTTTTGTGACCGATCGAGAGCGTTACCCTCAAAATCCCAGTATGCAACGAGGTTCTTATCCGGAAGAACCCACGATGGCGGTGTATTATGTACTTCCATATCGCTGTTATCATAGGTGAACACAAATCCGTCCAGCGGCTTCTCGCAGTATCCGTAATACGTCTGGTATGTCTGCAAACCGGCGCGCTGGAATAGACGATTCATATACGTACTCCGCATCCTTGAGTTGGGCCTACTGCATACCTCATCTCCCCAAGTCACCGTGATATTTGTCGCTCCTCTTGCGGCGAAGAATGCCTTGTAATCCTCGAGAACTTCAAGGTACAGCTCATCAAATGCGGGGCACGGTTCGTTGAAGTCAGGGATTGATCCGCACACACCGTTCCAAATAGGCTGTGTATTTTCACGCATGTCAACCATAACATTGTCAGGCAGACCACCAATGGACTCCAAATATGATACGTTTCTTTCGTGATGAAGATAATTGACATTCACATGATAATTACCGGGAGATCCCGTGAGCGTCAGCTGCGGAACGAACCAAACGATCGGACTTAAGTCCTCATTCTTTAAGAGATCCGCGGCAAGACTTTGCGGATGAGACAGGCGGCGTCCACTATAGAATGGGTCACCATACATCGTTGGTGAAGCGTCCGGAAGATCTACCTCGATCGGAATCACTTCAATCGTGACAGGGATACTCGCGGACTGCATATTATCACCGGTAACAGAGATTGTGCCCTCATATACTCCCGCGGGCGTGCCATCTGCAACTGAAATCGTCAACCAATACTGCTGACTTGTCAAGGCAGGGATCGTCAGTGAATCTGCGTGGTCAAGATAATCTGGCATTTTTCCGTAAATGTTTGTCGATACCGAAGACCAGCGCATGTCGTGCAGGACAACGTGTGCGACATCCACATCTGCTGAGGGTATACTCTCTGCTCCATTAACAAGATCCGATACAGTGACATGCACATTCTGAAGATCCTCGAACGCATATACTGAGAATGTTACGGGTTCGCGATATCCCGGAATCTCAAAAGCATGGAGCACCGTCAGTACTTCATCACTACGGGGAACTGACGAAGGAAATACCCTGCTAAGATAATTCCGACTGTAGAGCACATAATTGAGCGGGTAGTCTATTGGATCAATTGTCACGGTATCAATAAAATCCACTCTATTCATTCCATAACTCGCACGGTAAGCCTGGCGCTGCTGGCGTAACTCTTCTGGGGACACGAATGTTACTCTAATGTAATCAATCGGGAGTTCCTCCTGGGGTCCTACTCTCCATTGATTGAAAATCCGGAAGCTGAATAATCCACCTATTGACTGTAGCGTCTGCCAGGGACTTGTCTCAATAAAATTATAGGCATTTTCCCACGTGTGCGAAGCGCCGCCACCAATACCATCAAGCTCCTGCCAGAAGATATCGCGGTAGTCAAGCTTCACCTGAAGCCTTGGACGACAGTATGACTGGTAACTGCTATATTCATCGCAATGCGTCTCATCGACGTCATCACGGAAATGGACCTCAACAATAGCGTCTCGATTTGGAACACCATTCTCGTCCACAGGAACACTATCGCTTTTTATGAAAAATTGCAGATAGTCTCCCTCATAAACCGATCGATAGTTGATCTCACCATCTTGCTGTATGCCGGTCACACCGGAGTCCGCCATGTAGATAGGCCGTGTGACATCAAGCTCATTTCCTGAACCTACATCAAGCATGAAATCCAACACTGCATCGCATGACGGATCTGTGCACGTACCCCACTGACCATTCAAACATGTTTTGTAATCATCGGAACATTCTGCATATGAGATTGCGCACGCGGCGGTTTGCTGGTTAATGCAACTACAGTCCTCATCTATTGTACCATCGCAATCAGTGTCGTAGCCGTCACACAATTCAGGATTATCGCCGCATGTGCACGGTAGGTTGAAGGCAGCCATAAGAAGATCCATGTCCGCTTGGCTGACAGAACCATCACGATTGATGTCGGAAAATGAACACCAGTCTGTGGGCAAGCTATCATATCTGCAATCCGTTCTACCCATGTTGTTTGTAAGGTAATTCAGGTCATCGAACGTGAGCGCTCCATCCTGATCAATATCCTCGATGCATGTCTGTCCGGCGCAGGCTGGATCAGCAAGATCGATTAGCGTATCACAATCATTATCAGAGCCGTCCGAACACAGTTCAGAACTTGGGTACTGCCATGCACCCTCAACACAAACCTTTTCACAGCCAGCACACGATCCCTGCTGGGACTCGCACGCGGTATGCTGGACGTTGATACACGCACAACCCTCCTGCGAGTCATACAGGCCGTCGCAATCATTATCATACCCATCGCACAATTCTGGATCGAGATGGCAGTCGCAGGGCTGAGCGACCGCAGAAACAATGATATTAACGTCAGCTTGATCAACATCGCCATCACGGTCAAGATCGTGGAAGTCACACCAATCATTCGGACTGTCCGCATACTCGCAATCAGTCCGTCCAAGATAATCTGCCATAGAGCTACTGTCTAGAAAACCTACTGTACCATCTGGAACAACATCCGCAATGCATCCCATGTTGGGATCTGGATAATCAAGACTTTCACCGACAACACAATCTTCCGGGCAAAGATCTACCGTTTCCGGAGGTTCACAAATACCGTCGCCACACGTCTCGAGGAGTGCATTAATCTCTGAGAAGGCATCAAAAATTTGCCCACCTGACTGCTCAAACGGAATACCTCCCTGTTGACAACAGAGCGCGATCCATTCGCTATGCTGCGAAATCAAAGTGAAGGGAGCATCACAACAGACTTGGGGAATGTCGGGATGGCATACCGGTATTGGTTCCCATACATCCTCACAATTCAATAAAAGTCCTTCAGCATCATAATACCAATATCCATTACTTAGCAATGCGGTGTAATACATCTCGACAATTTCCTCCAAACTATAACGACCACTCAAAAAACCTCCCACATAGTATAATGGAATGATCTCGCCTGTTTTCATTTGCCGGTAATCATACATTCCATTTCTTGCACCTATCTCTGGAAGGTTATCATGACCACCACCCGCATGCATTTCCGTTCCTAAGAGGAGATAGTTCCCCTGTGATTTCCATCCTTTGTAGAATTCGAAATACAGTGGATACATATACATCATATTCGGAGGAGAATTTTGGGCTGATCGCCAATTCGGTGATTGGTATGATCCGATAATAAATTCTGGATTCACCTCATGAATCCTTTGCATGAAATCTGCTGTGCGCTTTCTTGCCAGACGATTGACGAAGTCTCTATACTCATTCAGCAGCGGTGGATTATGGCTTTGGAGCCAATCACGACGCTCAAATCTCCGATCATTGGATATCGGCGGATTTTGTCCATCAAAGTTCATCTCGTCGATAAACAAGCCGAACGTCTCATCATCATAGCTGCTCTCGTTTGAGTAATAATAAAAAACCTCATCGTTATGATAAAAAATCTCGAAGTCGAAGAAAAGTCCTTTGATACTTGGCATAGATGTTTGGGAGAAGGTTGCAAGCTCCACTGCCAGGTCTCCAAGGTATTCCCAGTATTCCTCATCCAGCGGCGGAGCGAGATCGCTGTCTCTCAGGACATGCTGATCGAAATCATAGAATACCCCTTTCCTCGTGATGCCCTTGTCTTCAAACTGGTGATAAAAGGTCACTTTTGGGTATAGATCAATACCGTACTGTGATGCAGCGTCAGCCATGTTTTGCAAAGGAGCGGAATACGCAGTAGTAGCATAATAGTCAAACGGACCAACAATCTCCTTGAAGCCATGCTCGTCAACCTGCTGCATCCAGTCAAATGCTGTCGGGCGGCTTGCCGTGTATGGTAACCAGAGCAATCCGAGCTTTCTTGACTGCAGCGCGGTACATCCCTCATCAATAGTTTCATCACAATCATTATCGAGCTGATCACCGCAAGTCTCCGTTGCTACGCACGCTGGGAATCGATAGATGTGAACAGCGTATGGTGCAAATGACTCCCATAACTCGTTTTGGACGAGAAGACCCTTGGCAGTGTCAGCCATAGTTCTTTCAACGGTGAATGTCTTAGAAACACCACTCAGCCCTGAAAATGTCAGCACGGTGTCCGTTGGTAATCCTCGCCAGAGAACTTCTCCCTGGCCTTCTTCATCAAGAAATGCAGCATTACCTTGAAGGCTGATGACTTCATAGCGGACGTAGCTGCCCTTGACGACTACTCCAGAAGTCAATGCTTTGAGCAGAACAAAATATACTCTCGTATGCTGAAGAGGCAGTGATGATGAGAGCGCGATCACGTGTATGCCTGAGGTTGGAATATGCACTGTCTGCCGCAGAAGCTGTGTGTCAGGAATTTCGTCACGATGAATGTCAAAGTGAGCGTCCATGTTCGGATCTGGATTGGTATACGAGGGATTACCATCACTATAAACCGCAATCTCGATATCGGCTCCGCCAGCTGGGACACTTGCAAAATCGACATACAGGTGGGAAACCTCATCGTTCTCGAGTGTTACACCAAGCTTGACTGGAGTAATATACAGCGTGTCGGTACGCATGGCAAGGTTCGGACTGTGAGAGGCTCCTTCCTCATCATCATCACCACCTGAACAATCAGGATCGTCCAAGTCCGCCAAATGATCCCCATCATTGTCAGCCAAATCACTGCACTGAAATTTTGGGTATAATCTCGCTTCTCCGCTCAGATAGTCGGCGGAGGTCATGAGGTGTGTTTTTGCGAAGTAGTTTGTATCACCCATTGCATAACCAAAATAAGGTGATCTTTGATCAGCGATGTTCACGCACATGACGCCAACGCCGGCATCTCCTTCCGACACATCCCATGCGCTGCAGTGAATATTCTCATCCGGAGATGTAACTGATACCGTTGATGAGAATGGGGAAAAAACTATGTCTTCGTTGCTGTGAATATCATCCGCCAGACTCTCAAGTCCCGCAAGGAGTTGCGGGGAATCAAGAACGGAATACTCATTTGGCGATACTTCGCCATCAATATCCGTACCCGTACCTTTTGAGAAATGATAGAAGAGTATTCCCTGTGCTCCGTTAATGAGGGCGTCATACGCCTGAACCCTCAGTTCCTGTAGGGAACTCTCACGGTTGTAATACCGGATGCGATTTGGCTGATAACCCACAAACTTCATCACAAGCATAACAGGTTTATCTGGGTGGTACGACTGAGATATAGCAATCCTATTGCCGACTTCCGAAAGAGAAATGCGCGGGACTGCATATCCCGCCTGCACTCCGGCGATATCTGCGTATTCCGAATGATTTCCGAGGTACCCTGATATTGCTCCGGTAATCGAGGGCGTGAGCAGAACAAAACGTGCGCATGGATCATTTGTACGAATTACACTACTTTGTAAAGGAATATCCCCAGTAAGGCTGGCATATATCCACTCATCAATGTCATCATCGTAATAGGCAAAATCGTTTGGTTCATGCTGGACTTCCCATCCGATAATGTGCTCGCTATCAGCGTACGTAGCAAGCCTATTTGGCACAATGGTATCTCCCTGCACAGTCACTGCAGACTGACACAGCATGTAGACACTGTCATCGGAAGCGGGATCGTCAATATAATCCACTAGCTCTTGCTTGTCATCGACAATGAAGTTAAAGTTCTCCTTAAACTCAGGGTACTGCCCAATACTCCCCCAGTACACTGACCAGAAGCCCACAGGAAGGAATTTTTCACCATTCACGACGATGTTTTGATCTTCATCATAACTGACGACAGGGCAATCACCCGGGCCCATGATACCAATCTCCTCCTCAGGCGTTGGCTCTGGGGTTGGCATAGGAGTCTGTTCAGCAGGGTCCTCTTCCGGTTCATCTCTGGGCATTTCGAAGTCTATCGGCGGATTAGAATCAGTGTCTTTTCGCTCTGCTTTTATTATCTGCAGGGCGGGAAATACCTGGTCGATAAGCTCTTCGCCTGTCTCCATGCGGTCAGCGCAAGGCATCTTCACATCAGGCTGAGCGCTACCCTCACACTTATTCAGATCTTCGCACATCCTCGTCTGAACGCCCTCGACGCAAAAACTCCATGCAGAACACTGCCAGCTGCTAGTGCATTCTTTTGAGAGGGAAGGATAGACTGTCATGCCAGAAATTTCGTCCCCGCTGACTATACCTGCGATAGTCATTAATAGCACGATAACTGTCAGTATCCCTCTCATTATCCCCACGAAACATTATCCCAGAATTGCTGGTATATAAAGTCTACTGCTGGTTTTCCGTGGTCACTTCGTATGACCTGACTTAATCCGCTTGAGAACATCTTCCTTGCCCTTCCAGACAAGCGCGAGCTCAAGTACCTCAATAATGTGTTCAACCGGGTGGATGTTTATCATTTTCAGCTTTGACTCATCAATAATGATATCCCGTATGTTGGATTTTGGCACAATAACATGCTTAATGCCCGCTTCGATCGCGGCTTCAACTTTGCTCGTAACACCACCCACAGGAAGCACGTTGCCGCGAACAGACATGCTGCCCGTCATCGCAAACTCCTGCTTAATCGGAATCTTGTGGAACGCGCTGATGATGGATGTTGCAATCGCGATGGATGCGGAATCGCCTTCCACACCCTCGTATGTCTGGAGGAACTGGACGTATAGGTCATAATTCTCCTTGATATCCTCACCAAAATACTTCTTGATCAGAGCTGAGACGTTGATAACGGCTTCCTTCGCGATCTCTCCAAGTTTTCCAGTCGCGATGATCTCCTTTTCCTTTCCGCCGGGAGTCACTTCACTCTCGATTGGAAGAATGATACCCGAGAGCGCGCTTCCCGTTCCCATGACAGCAAGGCCATTCACGCGGCCGACAAGCTGACCTTGCGTAATAATGACTTCATACTCCTTCTTTCGTTCGATGAATTTATCAGCGATCTGCTGCTCAAGGCCGCGGGCAACGCGCTGTGCGGCTTTGATATGTTCCTTTGTCACTATATCCGCCTTTGTCGTCTTCGCGTAGTCACCGGACGCTCTGATAAGTCCACCAAGCTCCCGTAGCCTCAGGGTCAGATGGCCTTTCCGGTTCGCCATGCGGCGCGCCATCTCGATGATCTCCTCGACAGCTCCACGGTCAAAATGAGGAATCTTTCCATCCTTCACCACTTCCTGGGCGACGAATGTTGCAATCTTTTGGCGATTACTCTCCGTGTCCTTCATGGACTCCTCCATATAGACCTCGTACCCGTACCCTCGGATACGCGACCTGAGAGCTGGGTGCATGTGCCGAATCGTCTCAAAATTCCCCGCTGCAATCATGATGAACTTGCACGGAACGGGTTCTGTGCGGACCATCGCGCCAGCGCTGCGCTCGGACTGCCCTGTAATCGGTAGTTTCCCGTCCTGGATGGCAGTCAGGAGTTCCTGCTGCGTCGCGGGTTCAAGGGTTGCTATCTCATCGATAAAAAGGACTCCCATGTGAGATTTGTGAATAAGGCCAGCAACTACACGTTCATGTGCTGGAGTACCAAGACCACCAGTCTGGAAAGGATCATGCAGCACATCACCTAAAAGCGCGCCAGCATGCGCCCCCGTCGCGTCAAAGAACGGAATCTGTTTCTTATCATAATTATCCACAATCAGTTTTGGAACCGGTTTTCTCGATTGGGCCATACGCTTGTTCAGATTCATAAAGAGGATAAGACCAACCAAGAATACCATGCTGCTGATCATGGAAGCCGCAAATACTGTGGGGCTGTCAAATGGAAATATCTTCTTGTAGTAAAGATAGTAAGGAATGATCGAGACAATGATCAGGAGGACGAAGAAGATGATGTTCTGGCCACGGAACATGGAAAGATTCTCAAGCTTTGCCTGAGCAACAATTTCGCGCCCCTTACCCGCGGGACACGCCCTGATGAGGGGAGCTTGCTCATCGTTTGGATTCTGAAACGCGAGGATATCTACCATCTTTTCCTTGGGAAGAAGGGAGGCAAGCGCCATACCAAGCATAGACTTACCGGTGCCTGGTTCTCCAATAAGGAGAACGTGCCTACGCTGCTCAGATGCCTTCCTCACCGTATTGACTGCTTCATCCTGTCCGATTACCTGATCAATAGTCTGTTCAGGAATCGAGAGATCAGCCGTCGTCTTATATTTCGCATTGAACTTTGAAGAAGGACTTGCAACTGCTTTCTTCTTCGCTGCCATGATCATTCGGAAGGAAATCCTCATTTAAAAAAGTTGTGTATTCCGATAGCTTGGGCTGTTCATCATCAGGAATTTCCGATCTGCATCCTTGTGCAAGGAAGGCGTGAGGGCTCACTCAAAAACGGAGAAAGGAAGGCTCTGCGGCCTCTCCTGCTGGTAATCATACACTGATAGGAAATACTCACCTGGATCTAGATCCACAAACACCGCAAACTCGTACCTATCAAATATCCGATAATCATCCACGCTAAAGTACCCCTCTCTAACAATACTCCCATCCTTCGCAAGAATCGCATAGACCTCGGATGCGCCATACGTTGACTTGCTGACAACACCACGCAGCTCTGAACCCCGCTGTACTGCTGGACTCTGCAGTGTCACATCAAGCGGAAATACCTGGCCGCCTCCCACAATCTCAAACTCAAGACTCTTTGCCTGCCTCTTCGGATCGTTGTAGTCAATGTAATGCAGTGTGTACATACCTGCAGGCCATGACGCGGGCACATCGAGCCCAACAGACTTCTCTCCGGAACAAGCCCTCTCACAAACCTGATAGGCCATCATCAGCCTGTCGTCACGGTAGATAGTCATGACCGGTCCGAAACCCTCCGAACCGCCGTTAAAATGCACGAAGAGCACAGCGCCGGAGGAACTTGGTGTGTCCGTATAAATATATGGAACATTATCGTTTCCGCGCTCGACGACGAATTCTGATTTCTGCCAGGTCTGGGATGCATAGTCAAACACGCGGACTTCATAGCCACCCGGAGCCCACGTTGCTGGGATATCCAGATTCTTCGAAACGGAGTCTGTACACACTTCAACACAGGGAAGCTCGAGTGTCGTTTTGAATACTCCGTTCTCTCGATAGACCAGCACATATCGATACGCGCCCGCTGATGTGGGATTCACATTGATCGTTACCGTTTGGCCTGCCGCAACCGTTGACGGAGTCATACCCACGGTCATATCCTCTCCGCTTTTACTGACGACCATACCTGTCAGTGGAACGGCGGAATAATCTGTAACCGGATTTACCTCTTCTGGCGCTCCATTCAACAAAAATGCCGAAGGCATATGGGGTGCCTTGACCTTGACACCGGCAAAGATTGGACCGTCGTCAACACGGATCGCGTACCCGGTCACTGGAGCCTGCGCGAGGTTATCATACTTATTGGCCGGTGAGCAAGATACCAAAACTAGAAGAACAACGGCAACAACGAGGAACCTCATACACATATTTTACGCACCAATTTATATAAACCTTCTGTTCCCATACTTTTATATGTGAGTAGAAAGTGACCGAACAGGTCAAAATATGCGTGATACAGAGAGAGTGGATCTATGACTGTCGATGGAAAAACTGTTCTGTCCGTGGTTGAACAAGTGGACGTCCAGGGAACGAAGGCATCAAGGAGTGTCCTTGCGCGAATTGATACTGGGGCAAGCGTGAGTTCGATAGATGCGGTCCTCGCAGAAGAGCTTGGAAGTGGGGGCAAGATTAGGGAAAAAGCTGTGCGAAACGCACAAGGAGTGTATAATCGACCAGTTCACATATTCACTATCATGCTGAAAGGAAAAAGCATCCAGGGAGAGTTCACTATTGCAAACCGAAAGAACATGAAATATCCGCTCCTCATCGGACGCAACATTCTTATCCATGACTTTGTTATCGTGCCGGGGACGAACCCATGAAAGCAGCGATCATCAGTCTTGGAAGCACAAGCTCTAAATGGACTCTTGAGGAAATGCAACGCGTGTTCGATGAAGTCGATGCGCTCGACCTCAACAAGTTCGAAATCTCGATAGGCGATCGCGGCAGCGGCGTTCACTACAACGGCGAAAAACTCGAGAAAGACTATGACTGCATCTATCTCAAAGGTTCATTCAGATACACTGTACCGATGCAGATCCTTTCGCAAAGCTTTACGGATAAGGGAGCATGCTTCATGCCAACATCCCCCCGAGCATTTTCCATCGCACAAAATAAGGTTCTCACAGCAATCGCGCTCGAGCAGGCAAAAGTTCCCATCCCCAAAACCTACATTACCAGTACCGTCGATGAGGCGAAAAAAGTGATGCGCGAGATGCACTTTCCCATCATCATGAAATTTCCCTCAGGAACGCAGGGAAAAGGCGTTATGGTCTCAGATTCATATGCGTCCGCATGCAGCATGCTCGACGCACTTGACGCTTTGAACCAATTCATTCTCATCCAGGAGTATCTTGAGACTGGCGGAAAGGACATTCGGGCATTTGTCGTTGGAGATCGAGTAGTCGCATGTATGGAACGACAGAGCGCAGAAGGGGATATTCGGGCAAACATCCACGCTGGAGGCGAAGGAAAGGCGTACGACCTTGATGGGGCGGGCGAACGGATCGCGATTGAGGCGGCAAAAGCAATTGGCGCGCAGATCGCCGGTGTCGACTTGCTCCGTACATCACGAGGATACGCAGTCCTCGAGGTAAACCTCTCGCCGGGCCTACAGGGCATTACTGCAGCGACGAAAGTGAATGTGGCAGAAAAAATCGCAAAATTCTTGCGGAAAAAAACTGAGGAGACGATACAGGCACGCCAGAAAAAAGACAGCAGGGACATCTTCCAGCATGCTGGAATAGGCCATACCGAGAAGCAACATCACGAGATGATCACGACGGCAGACCTAAGAGGGAACAAGCTCTTATTGCCAGAGATTGTAACCAAGCTTGCCAAGCTTTCCGCAGCACATGATATCGTGATACGGATTGAAGAGGGCAAAATCACGATTGAAAAATTCTAATGGTCTATTTTCTAGCTATCATTTTTTCCCCGCGAGATGGGAAGTATCGTTAAAGACCAGCAATTCGGGTTTTTCCAGAATCTTCACGATGGTGACTGAGCAGTTGGCAAATCCATCGTCGGTTGGAAGCGACAAATGCTGTAATAGAGCATGGATAACGCCTCCATGCGTAATGATAAGCAGGTTCTTCTTTGGGTACTTCCTTTGGATCATTTCAAAAAATACGATAACCCTATCTCTGAGGTCCTTTTGGCTTTCCCCGCCCTCAGGCTCAAATGTTTCCCAGTCCAACTTATGCTGTTCAATGTAAGCGGATATCTCTTCATGTGTTCTTCCCTCGAGAAACCCTGCGGACTTCTCCCGAATCATTGGGTCGAAGAATACTGGGACACTGGGCAGATATGGGAGAATAATGCTTGCGGTCTCACGAGTTCTCTTGAGATCACTCACGAACATGATGTCAATACGCTCCTTTGAGAGACGCTTACCTGTTAACTCACACTGCGCTCTGCCATTCGCGTTAAGAGGACTCGCACCGTGGCCGTCGGTGATCCGTTTTGCATTCCGGTCAGTTTCCCCATGACGAACTAGAATCAGCTTCATAGCAAAAACAAAGTCAAGGAGATTAATATGTTTTACTCAGGAAGTCCAACTGATACGGAATGAGTACGCTGCTTTTTGCGTTCATTCTTCTCTTTGAGGTATCCAAATCGCATGACATGTCCGCAGTCCCTGCACGTGAATATCATATGACCTTCCTTAGTCCGCACGAGGAGGTTATTACCTGGGACGAGAAAATGATGACATTTCTTGCAGAACTGGCGCTTCATGTCACTTGGAAACCTTGACTTCGTGCGAAGTGCAAGGCTGTGAGCAACGTCCATATACCTGTGGGCGCGGGTAGGGTTTGTCGTAAATTCAGAACGCGCGAGATCAAAAAAACGCCTGATCTCAATCTTTGCCTGTTCCTTGACCTTCTCAGCCTTATGATACCGCGCCATCGACCAACCTATAATACAAGGATCTCTTCTGTGGACCGTCAAACTCAAGATATAGAACTTCCTGGAACTGACCTAAAACTAACTCTCCGGCCTTGTATGGAATCCACAACTGCTGGGGAAGGAGCAAGCTTCGGATATGCGCCCAGCCATTAGATCGCTCCTGTTCCCGAAGGTTCTGTGTTCGACTGCTCAAATCATCATGGTGGTAGAAAGCGCCTTTTCCTCCGCTCACTACAAAATCCTCATACCTGGAACCAGGTACCTTTGGTTTTGGAACAACCATTTTGAAAAAGTCAACAAGATCGCGATGAAGACCCTGCTCATTTTCGTTCATAGCGATAGCTGACGTTGTATGAAGATTAAAAAGAAACAACATGCCGTAGCTCTTTGGAACAAGGGGCTTAATGCGATCCGTAATGGTCAATACTTGAGTATCATGCTCTGTCTGGATCTCAATCGTGCCGTCGATCATTCCCTGTCAAAGTCTCTCGGCATTTATAAGGGTTGTGGATTACAGCTTGAGTTTGTCCGCAAAGTTTCCGAGGAGCGGGACGCCTTGCACCTTCCCTGTAGCGGCATACACGATACCAATAATCCACAGCACAAACACGATAATTCCTCCTATCGGACCGATGATAAACCATCCAATGATCGGGATGATCGCGCCTGCAACACTGACGATGATCGATGCGAGCAGCAGCACGAGCGCTTGCTTTACATGAATCTTCGCTAGTTCATTGGATTTCATCTTCTCGTCGACAAAATACCAGATTATTCCCACGAGAAAGTACGCGAGTACTGCACATGCTTTTCCGTCCGAAGCGGAGGCGTCCTTTGAAACCGTCGGTGTTGTGTGCTCTGGAGCACCTTTTTTCTTTGATTGAGTTTTTTTCACCAATACCATCACCAAATGAGTTCCTGCATGTTGCAGTATAATAAGTTTATGGCAGGTACAAAATTTAAATAGCTTACTCTATCTCCTAAATCATGCTCGACTTCCTGAAGAAATTCTTTGCAGAGGAACCACCAGAGGAGCTTACGATCGATGAACTGCGCGCGAAGGCAGCAGAAAAAATCATGACAGGCGAGGAAGAACTCAAGAACTACCTCACAGAAAAGTCAAAGGAAATTGCTGACAAGCGAAGAGAACTTCTGGAAGCGCTCGATGCCCTCGAGAAAGCGGAACTCCGAAATCCCAACATTCCGGACAAAGCAAAGCATTTCATGCAGGGAAACCGAGCAACGTACGTTAAAATGGCGAGAATGCTCGAGCGTGACCTCCATGTGCCCGAAAGCCTCGACCAGATCGAAGAAAGCCTTGCGAATTTCCAAAAAGAGATTGATCGGTTTTCGCTTAGCACGGTGAGAGCATACAAAATATTGCAGGAGTTCTTTGCGCATGAGAGCGAAATAGTCGCCCAGAAAATCAAGGATGTCGACAACGAATATGACGATCTAAAGACACGACTAACCGACCTCAAACTTGACACATATCGTCACATTATGAGAAAAATATCAACTCTTGACGAGCGTCACGATTTAAGGAGAAAGAAACAGGAAGAGCATGATAAGCTCCGAAAATTGCTTGAGGATGCACGAATCGCAAAGGATGAAGCGGACCAGAAATTACGGGAGTTCTATGAGAGCGAAATCTATGCAAATCATGAGAAAATGCACCAGGAACTCCTGAAAGCACAGGAAGCCGTCAGAAAACATGAGAAGGAATTCATTGATGAATTCCAACTCCTCGAAAAACCGTTGAAAAAGCTAGCATATATCGCGTTTGAAGAAGAAGCGATCATCAAACCGTACCTCTCTCACCCTGTACAGGCACTTGTGAACGATTATGAACTGAAAATAGTACGAGCGCTCCAAAAACTCAAGAAAGTCATTCAATCAAATGAGGTCGAAATAGAGGAACGAAGGAAGGAAAAGACACTATCGGTCATAGACGCTCTTACAGTCCAAAAACTCGCCAAGTACCTTTCCGAGTATAACGCGATGGCAAAAAAGGTGCGGGAGCTCACGGAGAGTATCCAGGATAACGGAGCGAAAACAAACGAGGACAAGCTCCAAGAAACCCTGACCAGCGCAAGCGCCACGATTGCACATGCGGAACACGATCTCAAAGAAGCACTTAAGGACCTAGATAGCATAACTGCAGACACCATTCTTACAGAACTTGAAGAAGCCTGGAACCATCTGCATCCCGGCAGAATACGCTTGCGAAAGCCTGCGTCTGAATAATTCGAAAAGTATATAAACTGTCATTCTTAAAAAGCCAGCGGGGAAACTAGGGAAAATCGCATGCGAAAAAAGAGGTGCGTGAAAGGACAGTTGACAGTCTTTATTCTAGTAATCATTATCGCAATCATACTCATCCTATCATTCATCTTCTACCGACGACAATACGAGCATACACAACCAGAAGCTCTCACCCCCCCAGAGATCGTTCCCCTCCAACTTTATGTGCAAAGCTGTATGGAGGATGTCGCGGAAAACGCTGTTCAACTCATGGGAGTCCAGGGAGGCTATATCACGATCCCCCCAGAAATACTTAGAAAACCTCAGGCGTACGTAAATCTGGATCCACAAGGGTACTTTAAAAGTCCTCTGTGGTACTACCGGGGGAAAAGCCAGCTTCCCGACCTCAACGTCATTGCACAGCAATTCAACAACTACATGAATGAACAGCTCCCCTACTGCGTCAACAACTTCACCGCATTCCAGGAGCACTACACTGTGCAGATACTCTCAAGCCCGAAGACAGTCACCCTCTTCACGAACGAAGATATTGAAGTGCGAACGACATACCTCCTTCGTGCGCAAGCCAATTTCGGAAATCAAACGAGGGCAGACATCCAGGAATTCGTTATACATGTCCCCGTCCGTATGAAGAAAATCCTTGCGCTCGCCAAAAAAATTGTTGATGCAGAGAATGAATACCTGTTCATGGAAAATGTCACGATCGACCTCATGGCAGGGCATCCTGATATTCCATTCACGAACCTCGCTTTTGAATGCGGGACACAAAAAACACACGAAAAGTGGAAGATTAGCAGCCTTAGGGCAAAGGTGCAAGAACTCCTCGCATACAACATCCCTATGATGCGCGTCGAGAACACGATCTACACGCCATTCGAAGCACCGCGTGAAACATATGAATCGTTCAGAGGACTTCCACGTGACGAGAAAACTGGGGAAATCAAAAATTTGCCAACATTCAGTCTACCGGATGATGCATACTACTATTTCCACATGCTCGTCGATGCTGGGGCGAGCGAACCTAGCATGCGAGTCGGTTTTAGCTACGAACCAAGATGGGGCATGTACTTCCGCGGCAATCCAAGCCACAACGGATACCTAAAATCCAAAAGCGCGAGGGGAGCGGAGCAATACCTCCAGTTCCTCTGCATAAACTTCTATCACTTTACATACGACGTCGTCTATCCTGTGCAAATATCCATCACCGACACGGAATCGTATGGCGGTCAAGGGTATGTCTATTCATTCTTCCTGCCTGTGCAAATCAAGCAGAATCGGGGCGTGCGTGAGGATATCGGCGTGACATTCTTCGACGTCCCAGATCAGTCACGCGACCTCTGCATGCAGGAAGGAAATGATGTTACGATCAAGGCAATGGGCATGTTTGGCGGAATGTACAGCCAAGAAATTAGCGGCGTCAACATCAGCTACCTATGCATTTCCGACTACTGCGAGCTTGGGATCACGGGAGGAGAGGATGGACACTACCAGCTACGCACCACCCTTCCTTCAAACTGTGCATACCCCTACATCCTTGGTGAAAAACAAGGCTACCTTCCGGCGAAGGAACAATTATTAAACATGGAACAGGACACAATAGAGATCCCCATGAAACGATTAAAGAAGATGAACTACGAAGTCCGGAAGAATCTCTACTTCAGCGAGACGGGAACGCTCATTCCCGTGTCCATACCCCTTGATGAGAGAGAAAACGTCACCATATCGCTGTCAGTGAAAAACGCAACCTATGAACAATATGCCAGTTACCCATCACCAGGATCAACAATCGACCTCGTTCTTGACGAGGGAATAGTCTATGACGTCAAGATCATGGGAAGCAAACGCGGGTACGCGAGGGAGTACATATTTGGAGGATATGATGGGACCTGGAGTCCAAGCTACGATGATGTAGCTTCCTCAGACACTATCATCTTCAACATGTTCGAATTCAGGCCAACACCCGTAACGGAGAAAGACCAGGCAATGATCGCAAATTATTTTGAGACCGGAGAATACGCGGACGAGCTCGTCCCGAGGCTAGAGTGAGCAACATGGCAGACGAGCAACCATGGAGTTCTCTGAAGCCATCGCAAGCAGTCCTTCGAGTGGTGGCGATATTTATGATACAACTCATCATCTTCATACCTATCCATATGACGTACGCGTTGACGATCACGCCTTCGACACCGCCGCACACAAGCGTTGGATTTAATCAAGCCACAATCTCGTGGACGAGCGATGTTCCGTCAACAGGACGCGTGGAGTATGGATCGATGGGAAGCCTCAGCCTCATCGGTGAATCAGCACAGTTATCAACGACCCACAGCGTCGTCCTCTCGCCATTGGAAAGCCAAACACTCTACTACTACAGGATTGTTGGAATCGACGAACAAGGAGAGTCCGTTACGCTTGACAATCTCGGATCAAACTACCATTTCACGACGGCCCAGCAGCCAAATCTCAACCCTCCACAAGTAACAAATGTCAAAATACAAAGTGTGACGAAGACAACCGCAACAATCGGCTGGACAACCGATGTTCCTGCAACATCCAAAGTGTACTATGGCATTGAGAAAGCAAACACCACTGATACCTCTCCAGGATATGTTTTCCAGCACGCGATCGTCCTCTCCTTGCAGGAAGGGAAAAGTTACAAGTACCTCGTGAGCTCATGCAGCGTCGCAAACGTATGCACGAATAGCACAGAATCAACGCTTGTCACGGGAGAAGACACCGTACAGCCATTCCTGAACGTCACGCTTCCACCATTCATGAGCCAAAAATTGATTGATGTCACCGGCACGACAAAAGTGAACAGCGACGTCAAATTCTTCATGGGAGGACAACTTCGCAGATCCGTGCGATCAAACTCGAACGGAAGCTTCATGATCGCCGGAATTATGCTCAACGAAGGAGAGAATAAGCTTAAAGTGGAAGCGACCGACCAACTTGGCGGAACACTTGCCAAGGAGTTCGCCGTCACCGTCGATACCAGGCCTCCCAAGCTTGTCATTGGAACTATCAATGACACGGCAAAGACACAAGCAATAACAGTGAATGGAAGTGTGGATGAACTCGCGACGATAACATTCGACGTTATCAACAAAGCAGACAGAGAAGCACCAGCACGGGTCAAGGGACTGACGAACGGAACGGTATACACGAACACGATCGAATTACGATGGGATCGCAACACCGAGAAAGACCTGCGAGAATACGTCATCTACAGAAACGGAATGAGGATCACGTCAACGAGGACGACGAACTTTCGAGATACGGGCGCATTCGTTGATTCCGGATCTACCTATCGGTACCAGGTGAGCGCAATTGATGACTCATGCAATGAAGGTGTCCTATCAGAGTCGCTCATCATCACAACACCTCTTGGAGGCCAGCAGTTCAACCGGACGCCGAATACGTTCAACCTCACCTGTTCGATATTCAAACAAGCACAAAAACTCACACTGAGCGGCGACTTCTCACAGTCGGTGTCGCTGGGCCAGGGCGAGAACTATGTTACCATCACGGCCGAGGATCGAGCAGGAAACAAAGTGACCGTGGAAAAGAAAGTCGTGTTTGAAAATCAGGCGCCAAAATTCGTTGAGATCAACCTTGATGAATTGACTCCAAGCTATGTGAACGATATCTATGTCCGAGGAAAGCTCGACAAAAAGGCAACGCTCTACGCGTATGTCAACAACAAGACAAGTCCTGTCAACGTTACCGTAACCCATGAGGACTACTCATTCACAATGCACATCCCCCTCGAAAGAGACATCAAGTTCAGCTCAGAAACGGGAGAAGAAGGAGAATCAGTCCAAGGACTTATCGAGAGCTCCGACGCATGGATGAATCATGTTCGAATTGTTGCGCGAGGAACGTCTGGACTTGAAGCTGAAGAGCGAAAAGACATTATCTACGCGATGTGCGGGTATGGCAACTGGTTCAACGTTGTCATATCACAACCCACCCCCTCCATGCTCAATCCAAGGCTCATCCTCGAAGGCCTTGCAAAAATAGGATTTGCGGTTAACCTCTCATCGACGGCAAGCATACAGAACGAGACGAGCTACGGACAGACATCAACACCGCGATACAAAATCACAAGGCAACCAAGGATCACGTTCCAAACGCTATCGCAAAACTGGAAAAACCATTATGACACGGATAAAGTCACCGTGCGATCAATGTGGAACAAGGACTACACGGCCGGGTATATCAATGTCAACATCCGCGCATATGATCCGTCCTACCAGGGCAATGAGCAGCCGCGTGAAGGAAAGAATTGGACAATCTACGAAAAGGAAAGAAACATCAGCATGCTCCATGAGGACCGATGCATCCTCCAGGGAACAGGATGCATCAGGGTACCACTCGTCATGGAACTCACGATCGAAGAAAAAATCGACGAGAACTTCCAGGCAGCATACCTTGACATGACTGAAGAAGGATTCCGAGTGAACAATATCATCCAAAGACAGTGCTGGCTGCTCGAAATACCGATAGACAAACGCATTCCCCCAAGCGTAATCCCAAACAACTTCCTGAAGACATCGGTGCAGGTCCTAGAAAAAGCGGTTGAGCTAATAGACAAAGTACTCAAGCCACTCGCGACCGTGCAAAAATACACGCTTTACGCGTGCCTCTTTGGATGGCTATTCCAGTTTGTCTTAGCTTTCCAAGAGAGCTGGAACTGCGAATACAGCAACATCCTCCAAATGTTTACTGGCGGAGTGTTCAAGAAGGATGTCGCAGCGACGGGACAATGTAATGTTGTCTATCCAGCAGATAATGAAGGATCAAAACAGAAGAATGAAGCTTGCCTTGCATGCCAAGGGGCAATCGAGACCAGGCAGAAATTCGAAAAGCTCTCTCACTGGGTTTGCGATCGCATGTTCTGTCCGAGCGCGCCAACATTCCAGAAATACATCAAGGACAACCAGCGCAATAAAAGGAACACTGATGTCAACCTTGGAGGCGGGAATGGAGCAATTATCAAAGCTGGAAGCGACTGCGCGGAAGTACCGACGGATGATTATAACGAGATCATCAAGCAGTACAATTACTATCAACAAAACGGCAAAGGAAACGCAGCCGGAGGAAGCGGGACTGTTGCAGGAACTGTTGCTGGTGAGGCAAACGCAGAAACGGATGTTGACTGCAGTAAACTTCACGAAAGAAACGAAAAATGCTGCAGCACAGAATACATGAACACCTGGAATTCGGCATGCGTCATCATGAACGAGCTGAAAGAATCAAAATGCCTCGCCGCAGAACAGGCGAACGACCGTTCAAACGAGGGAGACTGCAACAAACTCTGGAACGCCGTCGCTGGATTCTGTGATGCTGATGGAAAGGCGGTACCACAACTCGTCAACACCTACTTCCGATATGGATCAGAAAGCAGAGCGCTTGTATCGGACCCGTACTCTCCATCTGGACGAGCTGTGAACACACTCCTTGGAAATGTGATATTCTACCCTGACGAAGCTGGAAAAGAGTCAGCCATGCGGGAAGCGGAAGGAGAACCCCGAGAAATCCGGGGAAAAACATATCCGTGCACTGGAGGGCATGTCTTTTCGTATAATGACGACAGAAACATTTACTACCGCATCATCAGCGCTGAAGACTTCGCAGAATCGATCGGAGGAAGCAGGGCAGCGGAGGACAAACTGTATTACATCCACCGAGGCTATATCGTGGAACGAAAGGATCTTCGCGCAATAGAAGTCGAGAATGCAGGTGTAAGTGACTATGAAACTGGCAGCATGGGGGATAGCCCCGTAAACTCGTACCTCGTATTCAGGCCAGTCCAGGACGTTACCGATATGTTTGAAATGCCAAAAGACGACGCGGATCAAAGGACACGCGACCAGCTCAAGCTTTCACTCAAAGAGAAGTTCCACGCGGATGTCATCGGGTGCGCGTCCGATGGCAGAATGATCAACCGGCAGGAAACGGACGACGTGTGGGAGCGGATTTACGCAAAAATTGGAATAACGGACCAGGAATACATTGTTGATCCAACTAGCAGTCTTCTTCGCAGCATCCAGTGCGTATGCTTGCCTGCAATCACGAGCTACCTGCGGCTGTGGAAGGCAATTCTCACAGCCGTTAAGACATGCTTTAACAGCATCATCCAGACAGGAGACGGAAGCGCAGGCATCTGCAGGGCAGTCCTCAGCGTCTACATCTGTGATCTCATCTGGGACATGATCAATTGCTTCACGGAGAAGTACGCCTCAGGACTGCAGCGAGGAGGAAGCGACACGATGGGAAATCTCTTCGGTGCCCTCACGAGCGCGGGAAACAGCGTGTCAGACTCAATAACAAATCGCTATGGCGGAACGACACTCTATAAAACGCTGTTTGTTGAAAAACGGCTCATCCACGCGATCTGCTTATGGGCGTTTACTGGTGTTTGGGATCTCGACGTTGAAGGACTCGTCGAGGGCGAAGGATTCCCTGTTCCAGTGAAAAGCCAAGGACTCCTTTATCCATGCCAGCGGCGATTCATGTCATTCAATCAAGTCTCAAGGCCAGTACCAGGAATGACAACATGGACGTATCACTTTGGAGCGGGACTTGTCGCTGGAGCGGACATACGATGGTACCTTGAGATGGAATGCAGCGCAACACCAGAATGCAAGGCGAGCGAAGGATTCGAGAACGGACTATGCGACTGCCAACGCGGAACACCACAAACCACAATCATCAAGGGCGGATACATGAAAGCAGGAGATGTTCTGAGCGAACAGGACATAGGGGACATCTTTTGGACAACAACCATGCCCTATCGATACAACAAAGCACGACTCACATGGGAGTACAAGGACAATAAAGACCAAACAGTCAAGGACAGCGTGGAATGCGACATTGGACAGGAAGGAGCGCCGCCACCAAGCATTTGCGGATTTGACGTCGCAACACTAAGTTATCGCTGCGGATTCCAGACAGGCACTGAGAATTGGGCGCGCATCATTGGAAGGCCAAAGGCCCTAGGTGATCCATTCAGGATCGGAGATTCCCTTGGATTTGATGTCGAGGTCAGCCAGAAAATGCCAGATGAGGCAGGATGCGAGGGCGTTTCCGAAAGCGAGTGTCCGTACACCAAATATCTCGTCGTGAATGTGAATAACCAGAACGGATTATCCATTTACAATAATTACAACAATCCAGAGGTCCTCGCTTTCAACGGGCGTGAAACCATTCCTCTCACACGATCATTCCCTCCGATATCACGAACAGATTTCACCACAGGACCTGGCACGCTCAGCAGCACATGCGTCATCGAGGGAGTGAACAACCTTGGCATCGTGACACCTGTTCAATGTTCATCGACGATGAAAGTGCAGGTATCTGAAGAGCTTGGACCGAACGGAGAGAAATATCTTGAATACATCGCAGGAGACTTTGTGAAGAATCCAAACACTGGAGTGCAGACATTTGAACCAAGTGGATCAGTGATTCGCTGCAGAGGGGATGGAAAGACATACTACTGCGGAGAATCCATTATTACACTGAGAACGTCAATAAACGACTTTGGCAAACTGACGGCAAGCGTTCTCGTCGGCCGAGCAGTCACCCAGACCGAGCAGGGAACTCAGCAGTGTGATCAGAATAGGCCAGTTGCGTGGACTGGAACGTTCACGATATATGAAGGAATTCAGGCAGCAGACGGGACGATCGAACCAAACCAGAACAGCGTCGCGCAATACCTCGGCACTGCGCAGAAGTTCGAGTACCAATTCTCGGCAATCTGCGCAGAACCAATCGGTTCGACAACAGCCGGAGGGATCGACAAGAGAGACGTCACACCCCCCGAACTACGAACTACCACCATGTACTACAAGGAAGGGGACCAATACAAACTCGTAGAGACCAAAGAGGACAAATATGAAGTATCCCGAGGTAAAGATTATTATATTGATATCCCGGTGGTTGATTTTGGAGATACCGGTCAGGGCGTTTCGCCAAGCGGCGTCAAAAAAGTCAAACTGACGGTAAATTCAGCAGGAAAGGAATCCGTCGTCCGAGACGGGATCAAGCGCGAGTCACCCTCTGGAAGCACAGAGGTACTATACCAGTTTGCATTCAGCGAAATGACTGGTGGGGCAGCAGCGACGTATGACCTCGTATTCCGCGCAGAAGACAACAACGGCAACACCCGCGATGGCAGGCCACTGCAAGTGGTTGTGACATAAGCAATATGAGCATATGAGTATGCATGAAGTCATGAACTGACTATAAATAGCATGAAAATAGCGTGAAAAAATATCATGAAAAGAAATGGCATGAAAAGATTTGATGACCGTTTGACAATACTTACGTGTAAAAATACTGGAATACTGGTCTGGTGATCAATTGACAAAGGCTCAAAAGACGGAAACTCATAAAACCAATTCAGTTGTGGAATTGCTCGTCCAGAACGTGCACCTTGTGCGCAAGGCACCCCTTGCAGCATTCATATCATTTCTTATGGACATCGCGCTCATCTTCCTAATTGGATTAGTCGGTGTACGCGTGGTTCCGGCAATCCTTGAAATACTCAAGAATGCAAACGAAATGATTGCACCTGCTCTGAACTATATCAATGTGGAATCGGTCAGTGCGTCCTACATCCCAAAACTTGCCTCAACACAGATTGAGATTGAAGCATACCTCCACCAGGCGACGCTGCTCTTCATTGTACTACTCATCTTCGCGTACGTGTGCTGGTCCATATTTGGAGGACTTGGATGGTACCTCCTTGGAGGCCATCCGGAAAAAGCCTCGATTATCACATACCTTGGACGCGTCATGGCAGTCAATGTCGGGTGGTTTGTGCTACTCGTTGGATTACTGTTCGGGTATGCCACGAGTGTCCTCTACGTACCATTCTTTAAGGAGATCTGGAGCTTCACCTTCTTTTTCCTTATGCTCTGCATTCTCTACTTTGTTCCGCTCCATCACGCGTACCTACTCAAGCATCGGATTACAAAAGCGACAATGCTTGTGTTCCATACCGGAGTCCTCAGAACCCTAAAGGTATTCACGAACTATTTCCTTGTCTGTTTGATTGCAGCATGCGGCATATTTGTGGTCATGCTACTTGGGATGATCCATGCAGCGCTCATGCCACCAGCATTCATCATACTCTTCATGCCGATGTTTGTGCTCCTCAGGTTGCAGGTACTTTCCTTTATAAACCAGCTATCGGAAAAACAAGATTCTGATACTGGCTAGGATGCCCTTGACAGAATGTGTTCCCCTATTCCAGTATACTTATTTCACTACCACCGACGGAAAGATTTATATACGGTAAAATCGAGAAAGAAGGTAAGCAAACAAAGGCTATTCTCGGGAAGGAGAGCCTTGTGGTACAACAGTTGGGGGCTTTCTTCTTTTTTTTTATTGAACTGCAGATGGAAGGATGCAAAAAAAGGATTGGGAAGCAGATAACACCTTACATATAGCATGTTTATTCTTCTGTGTTAATCATGCCATTTTCCATCATATCATTTTTCATAGTGATTCAGTCAAGCATCTTCTCAATAGCGATAAGAGAATCAGCTGTTGCAGATTTTTCGCGAATTTCTTGGTGATGCTCAACGACATATTTCACGAACGGGATATACTCCTCCTGTTTAATCAGAGTCTTCGCGAACGCTATCTGATGCTCAGCTTGCATTCTGCGGAGATTTTTTCCAGAATAAGTCACCGCGAGAAAATCATTGAAGAACTCTGTTGATTCACTTTTCACATCAAGTGTGCGGCTAAGATTGAGATTCTTCAACACCTCGTCCGTCACACGTGATTCCTCCATTAATACCTTGCCCATGGCGTTCACGTATGCTCTGATCTTCTTTCTCTCTTTCACGGAAGGGAAATGGTTTGCAGCGCAGCAAAGGTCTTCCTTCACAAAGTGTTCCCTCCCCTCTTTTGGAATCACTGCAAGGATCCAGTACGGAAACATACGACAATTCAGCGGACGCACAGGATAGACTCTACATCTTCCCTCCTTATGAAACTGGCAGGGAGTCTCAAGACCTGGCTCGACAGTGTACGAGAAGCGTTTCTCGGGAATCCCAAAAGGAATCATACACCATCCGGTGCCAAATAGCTCCAGAACAGAGGCTTGAAGATAGTCAGCAATACGAACAAGATCCGCCGCGGTCACATTGACGGGAGCTGCAGGATTCTCACAGCAGGATCCCATATGCTTACACACAAATCTACCCATAAACACACTAAATGATGAGGTTATTAAAAAAGCATTCTATACAGACTAGATTACTGTATACAGACCAGACTACTGACCAGACGTACAATTCACATCAGCGCCTTCCAATCGTCGATAATGCATGTATCTTTTACGTAATTTAATTACCTAGTCTATTGAAAGGTCAACATCGTGGCATTATTGAAGTACATCAGCGAATACTGTTCATGCTCTGATTCGAGTTTTTCATGTATCCTCGCAAGCTGGATGCATTAATAATAAATAGGACCTCCACTCCGCAGCTTCATAATGAATAACCGCATCATGCACATTACTGTCATCATTGGTTGCTTGATCCTTGCCTGTATACTTTCAGCAGATGTGGAAGCACAGAAAAGCGAGGAATTCATTCGGCTTTTATCAAAGCAAATGGAAGTAGATTGCAGGACGCATAACCTCACATTCAACCGCGTGGTTTTCACCCCAAACGGAGCAGAATACCACCCAATCCAGACTATAAATGGTCCTGGGATTCCTGATATCATTATCGCAGAATTTCTCCTTGGAATAGACCAGCAGACATACATCAGGTACGATGATGATCCAAACACTCCGCTGCCGGAAGGTATACTTGGGTACCACATTCTTGGCTGTGGAGACAACTATCTGGACATCAATGGAGATACATGGTACTGGAGGGGAATGGAGCTCGTACTTGCAGATGAGTTGCTAGATGATCCCGAAGATACCGAGTTACCTACACCGACTTCAACTCCTCACACCACAACAGTCACGAGAATGCATCCTTCTATTGTTGTACTCATTCTCGTTTTGCTTGCTGCTGCACTTCTCCTCATCCTTGCACGGCTGCGCGTCGTAGATCAGATCGTCAGAATCGGGAAGAGGGTGCGCAGGCGCAGGAAGTAGCGCTACCATGCGAGCAACGATTATTCTAGGCGCGGTATCCGTTCCAATCCTTGTCTGCGGTCTGGCTCTCATGACTGTACTTCTTGATAGTGGCTTCTACGAAAACGAACGAATACACCTTGGGATACCAGAACCAACAGAGTATCACGCATCTGTTGCGCGCTATCTCACCGGTTTCTCATCAACAATCGATGGTGTCCCCTTTACAGATGAAGAACGGGCGCATATGCGTGATGTGCGAGTGATCATCCTTAGTATCGAGATATCCGCCATGATCGCGCTTCTCCTCTGCAGTATCGTGGTATGGTATGAATGGAAAAAGCACGGCTTTCGTGAAGCGGTCACGGTATTACTCTACGGTTCGGGAGTGCATCTTGCTTTGTCACTCATCCTCGTCATCATCGCAGGATCACTCTTTACGGGACTTTTTTATGGATTCCATGAATTGTTCTTCAAATCAGGGACATGGATCTTTGACGTCAACTCCCTCATCATCCGGATGTATCCCATGCAGTTTTTTGAAGACGCACTCATTCGCATTATCGGTGCAGGAGTATGGTATGCTGCACTCATACTTCTTGGTGCATGGGCAGCACGACGGTATTTTCAACAGTAGAAGGTTGTTACTCCTTTGTCCCACACACAGAGTATCAGATATAAATCATGAAGTTGTGACACGGAGTGACTACCAGAAAGTTTATATAGAAGATTCAGATTGGTGAATAGTAACAGCATCGGGTTTCAATTGGGCTACTTGAGGTGAATATCAGATGAGATTAACACATTTACAGTGGATAAGTGCATTCTTCTTGTTGATCTTGGTAGGCTGTACATATACGCCACCAGTCGTTGAGGAGAATCTCAGCGGGATGGATTTGCTGCCGAACGGCATAGGTACGCCGCCAGGCATCGAGACTCCAGAAGAGACACCCCTGGTGACGATAACGCCACCACCAACAGAAACGTCTGAACCAAGTGAAGGCGTCAATGTCAATGAGGTACCTATACTTAAGGTACGCGAGGGAGACGTTGTGAGTTTCCCGAATCTACGGGTCACCGACCCTGACGGGGATCCCGTGACATACACATTCAGTTCGCCGCTCGCAGCGGATGGAACATGGCAGACAAAGATCGGCGATGCCGGCCAGTACAAGATCAAGATATCCGCATCGGATGGAAAGAGCATCGTCAGCCAGGACGTACTCATTATCGTTGAGCCGCGAAATGCGCCACCGATCATAAAAGACCTTGGGGAACTTACATTCCGCGAGGGTGATAAGATCGAACTCAATCCGTCAGTCACTGATAATGATGGAGATCAGGTACAGATCAGCTATAGTGGATGGATGACCGGCAACTCCAAACTGACGACATATGATGACGCTGGAACCTACCAGGTAACGATCACTGCAGACGATGGCAAGAGTGCGACGCAGAGAACAGTCACACTTAAAATATTGAACGTCAACCGCGCACCAGTCATAAGTCCGATTGACGCAGTGACCATCAAAGCAGGACAGAAAGTTACCGTGAAACCGCAAGGAAGCGATCCTGATGGGGATGTCATATCCTACAAGTTTAGCGAACCACTTGACGAATCGGGGTCATGGAGACCTGAAGAGGAGGATGTTGGAGTCAAAATGATTACCGTTACCGCAAGTGACGGATTCCTTGAGACCAGCGTCCGGTTTAACCTCACGGTTGAACAGCAGAACTCCGCACCTACGATCCAGATTCAAAGTCCGATCAATGTGCGCGAGAACGACCTTGTTGTACTCACACCTGTTGTGCAAGACGCTGACGGCGATCCCGTCACTGTTACGTACTCCGGATGGATGACGACAAGCACGAAGCAAACCGGATTCAGCGACCAGGGAACACATGTAGTGACCATAACTGCGTCCGATGGCAAGACATCATCAACAGCAGATGTCACCATCAATGTCCAGGACGTGAACCGACCCCCATCGTTCCAGGACCTGATCTAGGAGCGTTACATCCCGCTTTGCGGGATTTTTACATATTTTTTTATATTCCTCTTCTTCTTGATTTTTTATGCTTGGATTTTTTCTCGCATTCCTCACTGCGGTGCTTGAGTCACTGCGGGCAGTACTCTCAAAAAAACAAACACAACACCTAGACGCCTTTACAATTGCGTGGGCATTCAGGTTCTTCACATTCATCCTCCTCCTTCCACTGCTTTTCCTATTCCCTATTCCACAAACTGATGGAACATTCTGGTTGGCTTTTGTTGGCGCAGTTATCGTGAATGCTTTTGCTTCCATTCTTTATCTTCAGGCACTCAAGCATTCAGACCTCTCAAAAGTTGGGCCATTAATCACGTTCACACCACTCTTCATGCTGATCTTATCACCATTGCTCGTCTCTGAATACCCTTCATTTGTCGGGATACTTGGTGTACTCCTCATCGTGATTGGAGCGTATATCACACATACAAAGGGCGCGCAGGCAGGAAATCATCAAAACCTCCTCGATCCACTCTTGTCAATCGTGAGGGAAAAGGGATCTCGGTACATGCTAATCGTCGCTTTCCTATTCAGCATAGGATCAAATCTCGACAAGATCGCAATAACTCATTCATCGGTATGGTTCTGGGCAGTCGTGTTCAACGCTGGAGTCACACTCGTACTCCTTCCTGTTATGTTCAAACCTTCTGCACGACACGCGTTTACCCTGAACTGGAAGCCGCTCCTTCTGATTGGGATCGTCACCGCTGTCGGGCTTCTCGCACAATATACTGCACTCACGCTCATGCTTGTAGTATATGTTATTGCGATCAAGAGGCTCGCTGCCCTCTTCGCGGTTTTCTGGGGCTTACTCATCTTCCGAGAGAAGTTCGGAGTGCAACGCTGGATAGGAGCACTGCTCATGGTCGGTGGAGTTATTTTGATTACGTTAGCATGACCTTTTCCTCCATTCGTACTCGTGCATGTTAGACTGCGGTCTGTTGTTACTCTTATGTTACTCTAAAAGTATAAAATAGGTTGACCGGATATTTCCCCTTGTGGTCGATAAGGGGCTTGTAGATTGGATTACTCGGAACAAGGATAAGGGATATTCTCCAAATGAGATGAGGGAGTACTTACAGAAGTATGGATACTCACCTACGGCAATAACGGAAGCTTTTGAAGGCCTCGGAATTCTAAGAAAAGAGACACCAGAGGCACCCGTGCAGGAGGATAAGGAAGAAACCGCCGAACCTGAAGAGACTTCAGCTGAACCTTCCTCGGATTCAGACATGAAGTATGTCATACAACCAGAAAAAGTGGCCCCAGCATCTGACCGAAACTTCTACTACCAAGTAAAGCACAGAAATGTCGCCCTCATGGTGATTCTCACAATCATTACGTTTGGAGTCTATTGGTTTTATTGGATGTGGAAATCATCAAAGGAAATAAGTCTGACTACCGGCATGATGCCCCGCAGGATATTCATTCTTCCCTCGATTGCGCTCACGCCTTTTCTTGTCACGGTGGCAATGACGCTATTTGTTGCCAGCCAGATTGACACACGAGGATCGCGGCTGTTCATCCAATACGGAAGTCTCGTTTTTCTCGGCATTGTCCTAGTTTTCCTTATCTTTCTTGGAACATTCTTCTGGACCTACGCGCTTGCTGTGCAGCCGATCATAGAACTGCCTTCCTGGCTTGTGTTTATTCTCATGATTACGATCGCTCCCTCTATTATCATAATGATCGCGACTCAGTCGAGACTAAACACTCGAGCTCAATAATACCACCAGGTCTTACGTTTGATTCAACACCACAGTATCGGTGATGATCTGGTTGGGACTTATTTACCATACTAGTATACATATAATAATATAGATATACTTAAGTATATATTTATATACTAATTAATAATATAGCACTACTAATATACTAATGACTATACTAATATACCTATCATACATCCAGGGATCGAAACACAACGTTTATAAAGTTGCCTCTCTCCCCTTGACGATAACGAGAGAAGCTAAGGTGAATGAAAAGGACGCCTTCTCCATCGATCATGAAAAAGTCATTGACACCCAGTATGCGTGAGAAAAAGCGCTATGTTGCTTTTGAAATCCTATCAGATAATCCAATAAGCCAACACCAAGCAATCGGCGCGCTTGCGCGATCGTTCTACTCTTTCCTTGGTACAAGCGGCGCAGGCCGCGCCGGATACATGTTCATTGATGAGAAATTCAATCCGCGGAAGCAGCGAGGCATCATTCGCATCAACAATCGGTATGTTGACGCGCTGAAGGCTACGTTCTGCCTTACGGATACAATAGAAAATCAGCAGGTTATCGTGAGAAGTCTTGGCGTCAGCGGTATCCTGCGGAAGGTGTCGCCCCATGTCAGCTAAGCAAGACGAAGGTGAAAGCATGCAACCAATGCCACATCAGTTAATGGGATATGATCGTGCCATTACCATGTTCAGCCCAGACGGAAGACTTTTACAAGTCGAGTACGCAAAAAAGACCGTGAAGCAGGGATCCACTGCAATCGGAATGGTTTGCAAGGACGGTGTAATCCTCGTGACCGATAAGCGTATCGTGGACAAACTCATCGTCCCAGAGAGCGTGGAAAAATTATGGCAAGTTGACTCCCACATCGGAGCAACTGCTGCAGGAATCCTGAGCGATGCTCGCGTCCTTATCGAACGAGCTCAGCTGCGTGCACAACAGCACCGCGTCACCTACGACTCCAATATTGATGTCATTGAAATCGTCAAGGATCTTTCAGACCTTAAACAACTCTGCACACAGTCAGGAGGCCTGCGACCCTTTGGAGTCTCTCTCCTCATCGCAGGAGTTGATCTTGACGGGCCAAAGCTCTTCGAGACGGATCCAACGGGTATCTACTTCCGTTACCGCGCAAGCGTCATCGGGGAATACGAAACGGAAATCGAAGAGATATTCCACAAGGAGTACTCCCCAAATATGACAATCGTGCAAGGCATGGACCTTTGCATGCGCGCGCTTAAAAAAGTACTCGACAAGAATTTTAGTATCGAACGAATCGACGCGGCTTATATCAAATCAGACGAGATGAAGTTCACAAGGTTTGCAGCAGACGATATCGAGAAAGTGAACAAGAAGGGCAAGTAAGATGGGAAAAACATTCACTTTTGATCATGAGAAGCTGCATATCAACCTCGCGAAACTCAAGCGCGAAGGGGTGAACTTTGAGGTACCAATCGACGCTGATAAAGCAGCCGATTACCTTGAGGGAAGAAGTGTTGAACTGGCAGAGGTTCTTCAGGCAGAGCACATCTTTGAGGACACCCATCGAGGCATGCGAGCATCCGAGGCAAACCTTCAAAAAGCGTTTGGTACGACGGATGTCTTTACTATCGCGGACGTCATTCTTCACAAGGGCGAGATACAGCTTACAGCGGAACACCGGAAGAAACAGCTCATGCAGAAGCAGAAACAAATCATCAACATCATTCATAGGAATGGAGTTGATCCAGCAACAAAACTACCGCATCCGCCTGACCGAATAGAACGCGCCATGGAAGAAGCAAAGGTGCATATCCACCCAAGTAAACCCGTTGAGGAGCAAGTCCAGGAAATCCTTAAGAAACTGCTCCCCATACTCCCGATACGTTTCGAGGTAAAGGAAGTTGAAGTGCGCGTACCACAGAAATACGCGTCCGCATTTTATCCGCATGCGAAGCGCTTCGGAAAGCTCATCAAGAGCCAATGGGAGAGCAGTGGTGCATGGTATGGAGTCATCGAACTTCCAGGAGGAATGGAAGAAGAATTTTATGACCTCTTGAACCAAATCACTCATGGCAACAACACAACACGCATACTTAAAGAGTCTTAGGAGGAGATATCATGACAGAAAGTAAGTTGTTATTCCAGCAGAAGTCAATTGTCGTACCCGGTGAAGTCATCGCGGAAGGCATGGACTATCTGCCAAGTTTTGGAACGTACAGGGACGGAGACTCGATCCGCGCGGATCGGGTCGGTATCGTACAGATTGAGGGTAAGGTAATAAAACTTATTCCCATCAGAGGATACTACCATCCCAAGAGAGGAGACACCGTCATTGGCCGGGTTGAGGAAATATTTATTGCGGGATGGCGTGTCGACATCAACTGCGCATACACCGCAGTGCTGACAATAAAGGACGCCACAAGCGACTTTATCAATCGCGGCGCGGACTTGTCACAGTATTTTGAAGTGGGTGACATGATCGTCGCAAAAGTGAGCAACATCTCGGCAAAGAGGCTGATTGATCTCTCTCTCAAGGGCCCAGGCCTAAAGAAATTGGAGGGAGGACGCGTCTTTGGTGTCAATCCGCTGAAAGTCCCAAGAATCATCGGTAAGCAGGGCAGTATGATCAGCATGATCAAACACGCGACCGGATGCAATGTTGTCGTTGGACAGAATGGCCTCATATGGATCATGGGCGAACCACGGATGGAGCTCATTGCGGTAGAAGCGATAACCACCATCGAACGAAATTCACACACAACCGGACTCACGGATGTCGTCAAGGCATTCCTCGAGCAAAAAACCGGCAAGAAGGTAACAGGTGAGCATGATGAACGAAGTGACATATAAAGAACGATTCGACGGCCGAAGGTTCGATGAACTGAGGCCAATGGAAGCTAAAGCAGGAGTCATCCCGCGAGCGCTTGGATCTGGATACTTCAAGATCGGAAAGACTGAAGCATATGCAGCGGTCTATGGTCCGAAAACGCCGTTCCAAAAAGCGGTACAGGATCCAGAAACTGGAAAGCTCCGCGTCCACTACAATATGATGCCATTCTCCGGAAGCGGAGAACGCGTGCGGCCAGGGGGAAACAGAAGAAGCAAGGAAATCTCCATGGTCATCGAGCGAGCGCTCATGCCAGTCGTGGATCTGCGAGAATTCCCAAACGCTCTCTTTGACATCTTTATTGAGCTGCCACAAACTGACGCCGGAACAAGATGCGCAGGACTGACTGCGGCATCAATTGCGCTTGCTGACGCGGGAGTCCCCATGAAGGATCTCGTTGCGGCGGTAGCAGTCGGAGTCGTTGGCGGCCAAGTCGCGGCAGACTTGCAGTATGCAGAGGAGGCATACGAAGGAGGAGGATTTGTCGCGGACATTCCTGTTGCTATGATTCCATCAACAGGAGAAGTAACACTGCTTCAGATGGATGGACAAGCAACTAAAGAACAGCTCATGCAAGCGCTAACATTAGCACGGCATGTTCTCAAAGATATCAACAGAATGCAGGCAGATGCGCTTCGCAAACGCTATGGGGTGGGAGCATGAACGACGAACGCTACAAACACTATGTGAAGTTCGTGAGGTCAGGAATCCACTTCGATGGACGAAAACTCACTGAATACCGGCCGATCAGCGTCGAATATGGAGTCTCCGTCAACGCAGAAGGATCCGCGCGAGTCAGAATCGGAGAAACTGACGTCATCGCTGGAGTGAAGATGAGCCTCGAAACACCGTATGCTGACACGCCAGAAGAAGGAAACCTCATGATCGGAGCGGAGCTACTTCCGATGTCGAACCCGGAGTTTGAGCCAGGCCCCCCCGGTTCTTACGCTATTGAAATAGCACGAGTTGTTGACCGGGCTGTACGGGAGAGCAAGGCGATCGACAACAAGGCATTATGTGTTGAACAGGGTGGCAAAGTGTGGTCCGTCATGGTCGACATTTGCACAATCAACGATGCGGGCAACATATTTGATGCTGCGGCCCTCGCGACAATTGCGGCCATACGAAACGTCAAATTCCCCAAGCTGAAAGAAGACGGAAGTGTTGACTACAAGGACCATACCGACAAGAGTCTGCCACTTAGCAGAGTTCCCATGTCGATAACAGTCCTAAAAGTCGGCGGAGTGTATCTCGTTGATCCAGCGTCCGATGAGGAAGAACTCTATGATGCTCGATTAACCGTCGGTTGCACTGAAGATGGTATCATCTGCTCTATGCAGAAGGGAGGAGATGGTGCGCTTACCACGGACGATATCAGCGCCATGGTTGACCTTGCCATCGAGAAGTCGCAGGAACTCCGTTCCAAACTCTAGTGCCTCTTTTTTAATACTTTTTTTTCTTGCTTCTTATTTTTAAAAAAACAGTAGACATTCGCATACTCTTCGTTACTCATGAGCAAACTTTTGGCTATTTTGCCCTTCTCATACGCGGTAGTTTGAAAATACCGCTCAGCAAACGCTTTTTGCTTAGTTTCTGTAGGAGATAGATGATATAGAACACTGCAGCAGAGTACCCAAGCAGAGTATATATCGCGATGTCCATATCCCCAATATTTGCGCTGAATAACATAGCTTTCCTAAGTACACCTTCCCCAATGACATAGGGATTATACTCAGCAACATCGCGGATATATTGAGGCATGCTCTCCATCGGGAGAACAAGTCCTGACAACAAGAGGAAAATCGTGCCTATCGAAATTGCTGCGAGGGTTGCGGTCTCCTCAGACTTTAGAACATATCCAATCAACATGCCAAAGAGCGAGAAAAACGTTCCGATGAGCAGGAGGACGAGGGCGGAAATCCAGAGATTGCCAAACACTCTCGCCTTGAAAAAGATCGCTGTCGTACCAAGAATAATAGCCAGCTGAATGACCAGGAGAATCATGGTTGTGAGATACGTCGCAACGACAAAAATTATATCTGGTGTTGGCGTCAGGAAGCTTCTGAAATTCGCCTTGCTGTTCTTTTCCATCTCGACGAGAATCGCGGAAAGTAGGATACAGATAAACATAATAACAAGAACGATAAGGCTTGGAAAAAGATAATTTAAGTGTGTCTTTTCCGTAATGACTGGTTTAATCTGTGTCGTGATTGGTGCAACAATCGATGATGCTTCCTTAAACTCAATAGAATCTACGGTGCTCTCAATAAAGTTCATGTTCTTCTGAATGACAACGATGTTGTTCAGGCTATTCGTGAGCAACTGATCCACTTCGGAGAGCTTCGCGTTTGCACCCTCACGGAACTGAACAACGCCATCGATCTTCGTCTTAGTCTCCGTCACTTTTCCTTCGATCTGGTCGAGCAGGGTGTTGAGCTCTGTTATTTTTGTCGTAGAGAGCGACGTCTGACCGCTTACGAGAGTGTCTACCTTCTTTGTTAGGTTCAAGATTTCCTCGAGATCGCCAATAATCGCATTCTCCGTGGAAGTGGACAGGTTTGCGTCTTCGACTGAATCTATAACATCATTTGTCCTTGACGTGATGTTTGCGAAGTACTTGTCTGATCCCGTAATCAATGTCTGGACCTGCTGCTGAAACGAGGTGGCCCAAGTCTGAATCTCCGTGAGCTTGAACTCTGCGGGATTCATGCTTAGATCAAGCGCAATAAGATCCTTCTTCACATCGCTTACTTTCTTCTGCACATCGGAATTCTTCGTTGTTGAGTCAACAAGAATTGGCTTAGTCTTGATCGCGCGATCTCTCACCTGGAGGAGCGCATTTAGAACCGTATTAGTAAGGTTGAGCGATATTTGTGATGATCTCTCAGTCACATGGCCTGATACCGTATCAAGGATTGACCATACCAGGTTGATGCGGGAATAATCTATATGAAACGTTATCTGGTTGCTGCCTTCTTTGCCGATCTGTAGGCCTGGAGGGAAAACCATGCACGTGTGTACTTTTCCCTGTTTTATCGCGTCAATGCACAATTCTTCCGTCGGGAAAGCTTCAACCCTGAACTGGCTCTCCTTCAAGTTCTCGATGAACGATGTGGAAAGCTCGTTGTACCCTTCAGAATACGTTCCAATCGATACCTGGTAAGCTTGTGTGTTATCAAATGCGAGCCCCACAAGGAAAATCAGGAGCAGCGGCCCAAGTACTACAATCAGCGCTGAGCTCTTCGCCCTGACGAGAAGCTTCAAGTTCTTCTTTATAATGCTGATAATACGGTTCATGATTTCAAGTCTCGGGTTCGTCCTTCTTGTGCTTCACAAGGTTGCTGAATACTTCGGACAAACTGGGTTTGTTGAGGGTGATATCAATAACACTCTCGCTGCGTTTCTCGAGGATGTTGAGCACTTTATGCAGCACTTCTTCGGCGCTATCACTCATCATAACCAGGCGATTATGCTCAACAACCATTTTCTTCACTGGTAGCCTCATTTTCTTGATCTGATCCATAATCGGCGTGTACTCTCCCATCATGGTTTCGATCACGATTTCCTGTGCGTGAGTGTAGAGGTTCTTGATCTCAAGGGGAGTTCCGAGCCTTAAGATTCCTCCATTGTGGATGATTGCTACGCGGTCGCACAACGTCTCAAGCTCAGACAATAGATGCGACGTGAGAATAACCGTCGTCCCCTTCTCGTGGATTTTCTCAATAACCTCCCAGATATCCTGCCGGATAACTGGGTCAAGATCTGCGGTCGGCTCGTCGAGCACCAATATCTTTGGCTCATGTATGAGAGCGCACGCGATACTCAGTCTACGTTGCATTCCCCCACTTAGATGCTTCGCGAGTGTCTTTCTCGAACTCGTGAGCTCGACAAGATCGAGTAGCGCATACACGTTCTGTCTCAGTGTCTGTGATGAAAGGCCGTACAGACTCCCAAAATAGAATAAATTCTCTTCCGCAGTTAGGTTTGAATAGAATGATGCATCCTGGGGCGAGAATCCGATGAGGTTCTTCACTTCATCCGGGTGAGTCACTACACTCTTATACTCGGGGCTGCCCGGTGTGCGATAGATTACTTTGCCCTCGTCAGCATAATAAAATCCGATGATGAGGTTGAGCATCGTGCTCTTGCCACTCCCAGATAGACCGATGATCCCAAAAATTTCTCCAGCCTTAATTTCAAGGTTAATCTTGTTCAGCACAATATTCTCATCAAATGCCTTTGATACCTCCTCGAAACGAATGATTGGAGCATCCTTGAGAATAGGCACGGGCGCTTCGCCCTCCTTACGTTTAAAGTAACCAGCTTTTGCGACTTGACCACTATTCTGTGCCTCGTCCATCAGTTCCTTGACCATGGTCTTGGACCAGCCAGCCTTTATGAGATCACTTTGGATGGCTTTCTCGTTCTTTCCTGCTTCGAGGCTCTTTGTAATAAGAAGGAGAAGCTGTTTTCTTGGGGCAGACAGAAGATCCAGCTCGTCATCTGGGTTTTTTTTATCTTCAGGTTTCTTCTGTACTGATGACTGATCTGCCTTCCCTACCTCTTCCGCCATTTCAAAGGTTTTTCAGTAGTTTTCCTTATTAATATTGTGCTGTTACTCAGAAGAGGTTATGTTAATTCCATCCTCTTTTATACTGTGGTTCTCATTCATGTATTTTCCCTAAGCATATTGTGATATTGTTACCACTTATTAATAGTTAATATTAGATACCTTTAAATATGAGTAGTTTACTTCTCGAGTGATGTCAGAACCTCTCCATAACAGTCTATGGAAATCTAAAATTGGAGTCGGGATACTTGCAGCGGTTCTTGGGACTGCGGGAGTCACCTATGTTGTATCACACAGCATGCGGAGCGCATCCCCACTTCGAGCACAGCCACTCAACGCTATCGCACCGCTTACTGACATCGTTCGATCGCACCAAGTTGCGGAGAATCCCGGCAAGGTACGAAAGACGACAGAATACATCATCATTCATACTACTGAAGGCGGTTTCTCGGGCGCGCTTGAAACGCTACGAAATAATCATTCTGCTCAATACCTTGTCAGAAAAGACGGAACCATCTACTCCATCGTACCAGAACGTGAACGAGCAGAGCACGCAGGACCAAGCGTTTGGAACGGGCAGGAATATCTGAATAGTAGATCTCTTGGAATAGAATTTGAAGGGACGTATGCAAAGGAATTGACGCCTGAACAATACGCTAGCGGAGCATGGCTCATCGGAGAGCTCAAAACAAGATACCAAGTGGATGACGATCATGTGCTTAAACACAGCCAAGTACGCGTGTACGAACAACGGGTAAAATTAAAAAATGGAACTGCAATACTCAGGCAACGAGGGAAAAAATGTGCCAACTCGGTTGACATGCAGAAGCTAGGAGTCCACTGGGCTGACGAAGACCCTGATGTTGCAGCTGGAAGGATTGTCCCTGAAACGGCAGTCCCTCAAAAAAATGGAACTCTCAAACTTGCGGACGGACGAACAATTACGCTCAAAGCCGGGTCGAACATCAAGTACAATTTTCTGGCTTCAGGAGATGAACCTGCTCATCATGAATACGTCCTAGGCAGAGGTCAGACTGCGTATCAGTTGGTGGGCGCGAAATACGACGACGCAAACACTCTCTACATCACTCCCAAAGGTCACATGACCGGTGAGCAGGTTCGCAACTGGAGAGCACTTCCGGTTGGCACGCGAATCTACACCGATGCGGACGAGCTCATCGCCAGACTTTCACGGTAGTAAACCTTTTAAAGCGCACCCACTAATGGTGTAGATATGGTGACATGGAAGTACCAGAAGCAGCGAAAGAAGAGTAACTGGGACGCATACATGCATTTCCTCCCGGATCAGGTATACGAACTCGAAATCTCAGATTGGAATTTCAAAAAAAATCCTGACAATGATAGCTTGTTTTGCACAGCAGTCAGTTCTGAGAATGGCCAGGCTGTTGACAAGATATGGAGCGTGTGGGACTACTCACTTAAAGAACAGCTCAAGAAACACCTCAAGCCTTTCAGTTCAAATCGTGATAAAGTGAAATTCCGCATAACTCGGCATGTTGAGGATGAAGAGGAATCGTTCGTTCTTGAGTATATCCCCCATAAGGAGATGTCTTAGCAACTCATCGTTGGATACTCCCCATTTTCTTAGAAAAATCCATTTACATAAATAGGATAGTTACTGCGCCCTTGCGGTTTTGGGAAGAAAGAACCTCTTTATTCATCATACCAGTGTTCTCGGGTGATAGAAAGTTCTACTACACTGTACACCGAGAATTATTATTGAATCCTTGCGGGTCAAGGTGGCAATAACGTCCTTCACGCAGTAGATTTGCTCGAGCAAAATCTTTTATCACTTTGTACGATGCAGCATCCTCAATGGAATCACACTAACAAAGTTTGCCGACGTACTCATTCGTCCACAAGGGGCTGGGGAACCATCACGATATCTAGAAGGCGGTATCCAGTATTCCCCGATATTATAAAAATTATTGCGCCCTTGCGGGCTCAGGAGACAATGGTCAGAACAGCTACTGCTGAAATAACGGGCACTAGGCAAACTCACTGTCGTTCGTAGCCTAGTACCCTTCGCTACGGGCACTAGGGGATTCGAACCCCCGACCTGACGGTTAAGAGCCGTCCGCTCTGCCAGGCTGAGCTAAGTGCCCACGAGAGAAAGCTTTCGCACATCCTTTAAAAATGTTTCTGAGAAGAAAAATATTAAAGAAAAAAGAGGAAAAAACCCCGCTACACGCAGGGAGTTTGGCTTCTATACAACTGACCTGCGCTGTTCACACAGACGTAGGCGTTTCCTGAGCCCGATAGACCGAGGTTCAACTTCGTTTGGGTTACGGCGCCATTCATGATATCCTGGGTTGCCACTGTTCCGTCCATAATTTCCGAACTGCTGATGGCGGTTCCAAGGGTAGCACTCACACCCGCTCCGTCCACGTAAATACCACTTCCGGCATTAACAACTAGTGGATCCATAGCTGTTCCACTTCCTGAAAGGCCATCACCAGCAACCACACCTCCACCGGAACCTGAATCGTCTGTTTCACATGCGACGGTTCCGTCTGGGTTAATGATGCGGATGCTTGAACCTGAAGGGCAGGATCCTGTAACGCGTCGCTGGACTGATGCGGTGTTTATGTCTGAGTATGTTATGGTACCGTCGGCGATCTTGTTTGAGGTCACTGCATTCTGTCCTAGAAGGTTGTTGTCGATTCCTCCTGGAATAATGGATATGCTTACATTGTCCGGTGTGAGGACTTCTGTAATGATACCCTCCCCACCCCTTACACCCAAGGTGTCACCATTGTAAACGGTTTCCATCGGTCCAAGGTCACCATCAAGTGTGAAGTAGAACGAGCCTCCTGATCCTACATCATCAATACCATCGGCAAATCCGGCAGGCATTCCTGTTATTCCCGTCCATGGAACTGAGTAGGCTGATGTTGCAGGACCTCCCTTTGAAGAGCTGCCTGCATAATTGAATCCAACATCTGCTGGGCTTATCGTTCCATCAACGACTTTATCAGAAGTGACTGCGTTGGATCTGATTTTCGGGCTATTTATTGCTTGGTCTTCAATATCCTCCGATCTGATAGTATTCCAATGAATTTTTTCTGAGGTAATCTGTTCATCCTCAACCATATAGGTCTTTATTCCATCCGGCAGAATGCTGACACTTATATTTTCTGGAGTATACACATTTGTTACGATGCCCGGACCCCCACTTATTGTGATGGTGTCACCATTGTCGATCGCTTGTTTTACACCAAGGTCAGCATCCAGCCAGTAAAGGCACTGGCACCCCTGTCCTCCGCCAGGACCGCATTGAAGATCACCCCCCATAATGTAGAGAGAATCCTCGGGGCCGCAGTAGGTTGTGAACATGATATCCTCCTCCTGCACACTGTTTTGCGGAAGGTTCAGATATCCGCCGAGAACCGAAAGGCCTCCGTAAGTCTTGATTATTCCGGAAGTTGATATATCCCCATATGAGGGAGTCGTTCCCGGATTACCGACCTTGACGCTATTCGTCTCACACTGAGAGTCTTTTGAACATGCGTTCGCATTAATCAGTGGCACCATCGTATCATCCGCATAGACAACTTCACCCTGAGTTGCTGGGATCTGTTCCGCAGGAACAACTTGCATCGGATTGAAGACCGCTCTCCCCGTGGCAACCATTCTTTGTCCTTGATACACAGCTGCGCTCACTGACGATGCGCACAACAGACAGAAAACGATAACGCTGACAATATTCTTGAAACCGCCCATTCAATCACCTCTTAAATGGTATAAGAGTTGCCTATAATGTATACCTATATAAATTTATGGTCAATAGCGCTCGATCTTCAAAACATGGATCCATCAGAGAATAACACTTACAACAGCTTGAGGTCACCAGTTATTGTGTCGAGCTTATCCTCATCGTCGGGGCCGATAGCAAGGCATGTGGTGGTTCCCGGTTCAAGATGCGTTCTTCCAGCGTCTGAAATCAATGCGCACACCACACCTCCCTTTTTTGCTTTCTCAAGGTACTGCTTCAACGCGGCAAGTCCATCAACTTTGAGCACCACTTTTTTTGCGCCATCATTCTGCCAGGATTGAACAGTCTTCTTATCAGTCTGCAGAACAGCATCAACACTGGCATGGGCTACCTGGGTTGCAGTTTTTCCCTTGCTCATCTTCAAATCCATCCGAACGAGAATAACTTGTTTCACTTCAACACTTCTGTCAGGAGAGCAAACACAAGTTCGTCAGATTTTTCGCACTCGCCATTGCATTCAATCCAGGCTTTCCATGTATCCTGCAAGACCGGACTCTCAATCTGCGCGATCATCTCATTTGTTTCCGAGAGGTATCTCGAAAATTCCACGACCTGTTTTCCATCCCACAAGACGTAGAGTTGGATGATGTTGTGTGAGAGGCGATTCTGCGTATTCTTAAGATCAGTGCTGACGATAAGATTCATCAGCCGCAAATAATCCGCGTCCTCACATTGTGAGTATACACACTCAAGCAGAGCGTTCCAAGCATTCATCTGTTCGGCATACTCTGATTCCTTAATAGAACTTTCAATTTCCGTAACGAGTTCAGCAATACGCATCGTGTCATGATCAATGGACGCCTCCCTGAGCAATAGGACGGCATTCACGAGCGAAGAATCGCCCTTTTTTGACCATATGTTGAACAGGGAATCAGAACTGCTGTGAACCGAATTTGTACCAACAGCTGCGCCTGTCACTTGCGGAGAATCACCTGATCCGTTCAGAAGATATGCCGTAGCAATGAGGGCACCAACGAGCACGATGGCAAGCGCAAAAATTGTCCGATTACGGGACTTATTCGGCTTGATGTCGAAATCGAACTTTTCGGACATGTGGTTTCCTAGCATGAGGAATGTATATAAACTTAACGACAAACAGAACGTTGATATTAGTTACTTAGTAGTAGTAATTAATAGAAACATTTATATATTAGTACTACTCAGTAGTATCATATTTGGGGTGAACAACGAATGGACTTGATACAAATCCTTGGGATGTGCCTTGCGGTTTTCGTCTGCGTAGGTCTCTCTGGGTTCACTGGCTATCTGATCGGGTCAAAATCCATTACTCCGAATTTTATCGAGAGTGAACAGACAGGTTCGACATCCAAAGCGCTCTCATTTGAAGAAGCCCAAAAAGCACGGGAATCAAGCGGGCGAGATAAGCCATCACCACATGACTGGCTCAAGGAGGAAGACATTTCTATCTTACAGGATAAGGTGATTCTCGACATTGAGAATGCGAAATGGGCGCGATTCAGCGCGACATACTCCATGGACCCAGTTCTTGATTCGACATCGACAGGTATCGAAATTATTCCGAAAAGTGCGGAAGACATTCACGTCGGAGATATTGTTTCCTACTATTCGCCTATCGCAAATGCAACTGTCATCCACCGAGTGATTGAAGTAGGTGAAGACCATCTTGGATGGTATGCAAAGTTCAAGGGAGATAACAACGCGCTCGAAGATCCTGGACGAGTACGCTTCTCCCAGATCAAGAGAATTCTCGTTGCAGTCATATACTAAGGTGAGGATAACCATGGTCAATCCATCAGTAGACTATGAATGCATGGCTGTCCGTATTGAATCACACGTAAACAACTATCAAGCGCCAGGACATAGAGAACCTATACGCGTGTTCTTCAGCGGAGTCTATGTTAATGCCCAGCTCGCGCAAGACCTAAAACGAGGTCACCAGGATGGAACGCTCATGGACGTCTTGAACGCGCAGCAAAGTGCCTACTGGCAATGGCCGTGCATTCAACAAGGAGTACTGGACTTCTTTCGGAAGAATCCTGAAATGGAATAATTTGTCTATAAACCGAAACTTTCCTGGAATTCTTTCATTCGACGGAATTCACTGATGAATTCAAAACCTTTATCCGTGAGAATCAAGTATTTATTATCCTCTGTACTCCGGACTTCCTTGATCAATTCCTTCGTCGAAAGCTCCTCAATGTAATCAGTCAGACTTTTATGGGAAAGATTCGCTTTGTACATCAAATGCGTCGGCTTGATCTTCCCACCTTTTCCCTGAATGGACAATAACATATCATTAATGATGTCCATGCGGCTTCGGCGAGCTTTCATCGTCTGTGCACCAACAAATAAGTATATAGCAAAATGATGAACGCGATGGTTTGGATGATCGTGCCAATAACGTACAAGTCGAGCTTCAGCCACTCAAAAATGAAGAAGAGCTGGGAAACCGCAAGAAGTCCAAAGGCGACGGTCACAAGACGTGAAGACAGCGAACAGACTTTCCGCTGATGATAGAAATATGATGAACTGATGAACAGAAGCATCAGGAAGATTGTGATGTGGAAGAAGAAATATGCGTAATGGCTGAAGTAATTCACAACAAATATGAACCAAGCCATCAGGAGAATTAGCCTTTTTGAGGAGATCTTCTCAAGTGTAAACCAGATTCCAAGCAGACCGAAAAAGAACAATGACCTGTAGAGGAAATAGCCTATAATATACATAAGGTCCGTCTGCTTAATGGAGAGGAATCTCATCTCAATCCTGCCCATACGGACAGTCTCAAGGACCTGGTAGTAGATGCTGATATTTGTGATGATCTTGAAGAAAAAAGCCACAGATATCGCAGCAAAAGCCCACGCGAAGTACTTGTACTTTTTTTCTCCAGAAAACTTGTAGCACCGATAGCTCACGTATGCAATAAGGAGAGAAACAATAACAGTGATAATCTCCATCACACTATCAAAACCATTGAAATATGTGGGGCTAAAGACGAATCGGATCCAGTGGAGATTAATCATTTGGCGATAGTCCTTTTTTTCGTTTTAAAAAGCTTATGAATCCCTTTTCCTTATGATCTGTTCATAAACTACTTAATAAACATATCCTCAGAAAATGGAAGATCGGAGGTGATCTGATGCCAGAACTCATGCCCTTTACTATCGGTGATGCAAGGAACAATCTCACTGAATTCGAGCTCGAATACCTCGAATTTTTGCGCCAGAAAAGGACCCGAAAAACCCACTGGAGCAAGAACGTTGCTGATATTTCCTAACCATCTAAACCTCAAAAACCCCTCGTTTTCTTTTTTTTTATTTGATTATAACCACTTAAACAACATTTATAAATCAACTCCTTTTCCCCAGTATCATGGCGAAAAAAGTAACCGTTGAAGCAGCACAGCCGGTCCTCAATATTGGCCTTGTGGGGCATGTGGATCATGGAAAGACGACACTTACGCAAGCTCTTTCCGGGAAATGGACAGACACTCATTCTGAAGAGTTAAAACGAGGAATTACGATCCGCCTTGGATATGCTAATCTGACTATTTTCAAGTACCTTGATGGGAACCAGATCATGTATACTACAACAGAAAAGCTTCCTGACGGGACAGCCACAGAATCCGTCCGAACGGTTAGTCTTGTCGACGCACCAGGGCACGAAAGCCTGATGGCGACCATGCTTGCAGGATCCACAATCATGGATGGAGCATTACTCCTCATTGCAGCGAATGAGCAATGCCCACAACCGCAGACACGCGAACACCTCATGGCGCTACAGATCGTTGGCATCAAGAAAGTCATCGTTGTCCAAAACAAGATCGATCTTGTGACTAAAGAAGCCGCAATAAAAAATCGCGAACAAATCCAACAGTTTCTCAAAACAACTGAATACGCTGACGCCCCAATCATCCCGATATCAGCGCAGCATAGGGTAAACATGGGATACCTCCTCAAATCAATCGAGGAGTACTTCCCAACACCTGAACGCGACCTAACAAAAGAACCTATTATGTATGTCGCACGATCGTTTGACACAAACAGGCCAGGAAAACCAATAAGCGAACTTAATGGGGGAATACTTGGAGGAGCAATAAAACAGGGAGTATTCAAGATCGGGGAGAAGATCGAGATACAACCAGGATATGAAAATGAAGAAAGAAATCAGAAGATATGGAAGCCATTACGAACGGACATACGAGGAATTATGAGCGGTTCAACACCGCTTAAAGAAGCAACGCCAGGCGGTAGCATAGCGCTGCTCACAGGGCTTGACCCGAGCGCGGTCAAATCAGATAAACTCACAGGATCAGTTGTTGGGCTGGTTGGAAAGCTTCCACCGCTCTGGTATGCATTCAAGCTGGAAGTCCATCTTCTTGAGCGGGTTGTTGGTACAAAGGACGAACTGCTTGTCGAGCCGCTGAAGAAACTAGAAATGCTCATGCTGAACGTGAACTCCGCAGCGACGGTCGGCGTCGTTACCGAACTAGAGAAGAATCACGTTCATTGCAAACTGAAGATACCTGTGTGCGCTCCAGCAGGAAGCAGGGTCACTATTTCGCGACGCGTGGGAAATCGATTCCGACTCATTGGATATGGAATCATAAAGAAAGCCTAATCATTCTCTAGAACCAAGCATACTCTTGAACCAAATCTTATGTACCTGCGCCTCATTCGTCCATCGCAGCGACGAGAAAGAGTGCTTGCGTCCAGCCAAGAGGAGTATTTTCGTTGCACTCTGTGGAGTTCGCATAATACAATTCGGGCAGTTCTCCTTCTGCATTAGCGCATTCGATTGTCTTTCTCATATAGTGAGCATATTTGTCAGGGCGGTTCAAGGACTTGTAGATCACTGCAAGCCATGGAAATCCCATTACCCATTCTGCTTCTCCATCGCGGTTATAGTACTTATCACCAACATAGCGGATAGTGCCTCGCTGACGGACGAGCTTCTCTTCCACATTTTTTAAAATGGCGTCGCGCTGCGAGTCGGAAACAACATTGAACGGATAGACTAGGCTAAGGAGTGCAAGGTCTGCGTCCTTTGTAGTCGATTCGTATGGCAACAGGTCATTTAGTGATTCCTCGCCTTTCCTTAAAAGATCTGGATGAACGTCAACGAGGTTCCGAACAGCACGGAGTCCTGCGACGCAGGCACCAACAGATGATGCATGGATTTCGAGATTCTCCTCCCAGACACCATTATCCTCATCGTGCCAATACTCAATGGCATCAAGATACCATACAAGCTTCTGCAGAATTCGGCGATCATCATCATCCCTGATAACCTTCACACCTTTTGATTCTAGATCGCCAACCTTATACAGAAATGCGCCGATAGCGTCATTCTGTCGATTTCCCCACTCCTCCCAGATTTCGCTTAACGTATGCGGATCGTACCGAGGGTGAATATACTCATAGTGATGCTGGGGCTTTGATTGAATTGCGGCATCGATCTTGCCTTCATGCTTGAGGAGCACGTCAAAAATCGCCCGGTAAATACGCTTAAGTGCCCAGTGTCGCTTCGCTGCTTCAAGACCCAGAGACTCATAAATATTATCACGAATCCAAGCCCTATTGTAGCCTGTGTTCACGCTCTGTTTCGACGCTGAACAGAGGCCCGAGGGTGTTTGCAAAGACTCCAGGATCTGAATGCTTTTCGCAATCATATACTAATCACCGCCAAAAAATCGGATTTGAAGGAGCACACGCCACGGCCTTCCCATTGTAGTAAGTATCATCGCTCTTTTGGCTCGGTGCACTGACTACCTTATCCACCTTCTCTGCGTTCAGGTGCGGAGCATGTTCCAACTTGATTTCCAAGCATTTGGGTAGTGCTGTCATCATTTCACCTCTTGTTTGAAAAGGGCGGGGCAACTTTGGCCACGGAGGTGTAGAAACCGATGAAGGTTTCAGGAGAGGTATTTGCCATTGTCACCCCTAAGTAACTAATTAGGATTACTAGTATATAAATCTTTCTATGTTGTAGTCACTATTTAGTGATTACTTTATTATCCTCTCATATTTGTCACTAGTTTTTTAGTCTGTCAACTTTTATATACCAGAAAAGGTTAAGACAGTCCAATGGAGAAAATCTACTTTCCGTTAATCCTTTTATTCGTTTGCATACTACTCGTTTCAACAGGTGAGCCTAGTGTAACCGGCCATGTTGTGCAGGTATTTTCAGTCGATGCCCTCCGTACGACAAAGACTTCACAACCCCAAACAGCTAGTGAAACCTTACCGATGCAGAGAGTACCCATGACTACGCTGCTCTGCACTGATACCGATAACGGAATTGATATCACAAAGTATGGAATGGTCAGCATGTCTACAGGTACAACCTTGTTTCGGGATGTTTGTGTTTCGGCGACTCGAGTCAGGGAATACTACTGTCGGCGTGACAATGTAGCGAGTGAGGTGTTTGACTGTCAAACAGGAACTGGATGCAGCAATGGATTTTGTGGACCCATGGTAACTCTCTGCGGGGATGGAATACAACAGGGGGCAGAATCGTGTGACGGAACCGATTTTGGTGATGCGACATGCCAGTCGTACGGCTTTTATGGCGGAAACCTTGTGTGTACATCCACATGTGAGGTGCGCACACAGCTCTGTGTGCTTGAAGAGCCTTCCTGTGAACCTGGGACTCTTCCTGAAGTTGGAGGGGGGTCGCTTATCTTCAGCGGTTCAGGAGCACATCAGGACGAACCAAGCGGTATTGTTTGGCATCCGGGTACAGAATCTCTTTTTTGGGTGGAAGATGATGGATACCTGTACCAGATGAGTGAAGAAGGAGTTCTCCTCAGTTCCTGGTCCCTTGGAGGCCGTGATCTTGAGGGCATTGCACTTGCGGACCCAACATCTGATTATTTGTACTTGTTAAAGGAGCAGGATCCAGCAAGTATTGTTGAATTTAATATTCAGACAGGTACGATACGACGAGAATTTATCCTCGGAAGCTACGGAACGCAGAATGGAATGGAAGCTTTAACTTTTTATCATTTAGATTCCCATCCGGAAGGTGGTGTGTTCTTTGTTGGAGATCAAGCTGGAACCGCAGGAAAGGGAACAGTCTATGTCCTTGATTTACCAATAATTTCAAGTGAGACATCCACGGCATGGACGGAAATCACACACTATGATACTGCTTATGCAGATTTGGCAGACCTCTACTTCGAGCCAAGAGAAAACAAACTATATGCTGTCTGGGATAACGAAGACAAGATTGGAAGATTCGATGTGGATGGCACATATTACCTGTATCACGCTGATTATCGCAGTATCCCAGGGACTGATCAGGAAGGTATCACTATCAAAGACTGCGAACTCTATGTGGCGGAAGATGACGCCCAGATATTCAAGTATCTCTACACAACATCAACAGGGGCGACCTGCCATGATGGCCAAAAAAATCAAAATGAACTCTGCATAGACATTGGCGGGCTGTGTGGATTCTTTGAATATGGCACCGAGATCACCTGTTCCGACGGAAAAGACAACGATTGTGACGGGTTCCTGGACACTAGCGATCAAGATTGTGATTGAAGGACAAAACGGATCTGGTAACCCATCGGGCCACAACTGTATGGAAGCTCAAGTACGGAATGATCTATAAGATAAGTAAGGCGGTCCGCAAGGTTTTTTCCTTGGTGTGTCAATTCCTCACTAAGTGCACAGGATAATTCTTTATCAGTTCTAAACGTTCCGTGCTGAGGAAAGAACTGCTTCACTACATCTCTTCTTCCATCTGGATACACAATACCTGTCTGATGGCAACTATGGTCACCGATGTAGAATCCACCCGGATGACTATTAGAATGCTGTATGTGGATGATGGAGGCGTGAAACCTTGAAAGTTGCAGGAGTCCATGTCGGTTCTCAAGCGTCAGATCATTGTGCATATGACGGCCAATCGTCCAGTACGGACGGGCTATGAGTGGATCCAATGTAAACCGCTCGTTGTCCCATTGCAGGATTGCGTTTGTCATGATTCTACCTAACCCACGCGGTATACTCTTGCAGCAAGTCCAATCCTTGCCCTTCCCCCCTCCGTCAGTTGTTCCCGAATCTCTGTGCAGGAAACACAAGGAAAAACATATCCTTCATCTTCAGTAATGTCCACATATGTACCAATAACACACGCATCTTGACCGGTTTTTACTGGGATTAGAAGCTGCTTTTCTGGCTTGAATATCGTACTTTCTCGCATGTTTCTATCCTTATCGGTTCCGATAATATCTGCCACGTGAAAATGCACTCTTGAGTACAAGTAGCCGTTTGCGTCCCTGAAAGAATCCCAGTGCGCCACTAGGGAACCTACGTCCTCAGGCTCATACGGTGACTCTGGTGGATGATGGGCGGGCCAGGATCTAAGCGTAAATCCCAAGAAGTTAGGATCCATGAGCGCGTCAAGGTAAGAATCATACCGTATCCTTGGTCTTGTGTTCTCAATTCTTTCAAGTGTGGGTTGATTCTCATATGTACCATTCTTTCCCTTTAACGTGATTGACGCATCAAGAGGGACTGTGAGCGAGGGCATATCCTGATCATGTTGAAAACGTAGTACAGATTTTGGTGAAATTCCTGTAACACCCACGATCCATTTGCATGGATGATACCCAAGGACTGGATGGAGGAGTTCCTGCTCAAGAATTCCTTGCATGAAATCCACTTGATACGAATAGACGAGTGGTGGCCTTCTTGTCATGAGTCGAGTTATGCGGATACTCCTATATAAACGTTCCGTGTTTTAACTACATATCAGTGGTTACGTTTTACTCATACTCTCTATCTGGAGTTCCGTCTCAGCGCCGGTCTGCATGTCTTTAACCTTGAGTACGCCAGAGGCGATCTCCTGGTCACCAATAACGATGAGCTTTCGTGCGCCAATCGAACCTGCATACGACACTTGGTTCTTAAGGTTCCGGTTGGAAATATCGACGACAACGGACCATCTCCTCCTCATTTTTTCGACGATGAGCATCGCCTTTTCTCGGCATTCAGAATTGGCAACTGCCACAAAATAATCAGGACTTACGTTTGGTTTTGGTAATAATCCCAGATCCTTCAAGAGGAGAGTCAACGTCGTAATCCCTAGTCCAAACCCGCTTGCCGGAGTTGCTGGTCCCTTGAATAGTGCAATCATATTATCGTACCTTCCACCACCGGCAATTGCGCGATACTTCCCCTTTGTGTCAAAAACCTCAAATACCGTCCCTGTGTAATACGCGAGGCCTCTCGCGGTCGATGGACTAAACACTGCATATCCTGCTGGGAGCTGACGAAATATACTCTGGAGATCGGATAAACCTTCCTTGGCAAGCTGATTCTTGGTCATTATCTTCGAGATGTCTTCCGTCTCGAGAATTTCAATAATCGCATCACTATCTTCTGTGAATCTTGACAGTTCCGCTTTGAAATCCTCCCTGGATAATTTGGAGAACTTGTCGATCACGGGAATCAGATCAAGGACATCGTCTTTTCCAACCTTCTCGCGCAAAAGTCCCTCGAGCAGTTTTCGGTTGTTGATCCGGACTTTAATGTCACGAGATGTGAGCCCAAAACTCTCAAGGCATGCGATAACGAGCTTTATGAGTTCTGCATCAGCATCAGCGCCTTCTGCACCGTAAAGCTCCACGCTCAGCTGATAAAATTCCCTTAGTCTTCCTGCCTGTGGTTTCTCGTACCTCCACATTCTATCAATCATGAACCACCGAATCGGTTTAGGCATTGCACGAATTCTCTCTATGACCATCCGAGCCATGGGAACAGTCAAATCAAAACGTAGACCGAACTCCTCGTTGCTGCGTTTTTCGAGGGTGAAAATCTGGCCCCTTATCTCTTCGCCTTCCTTCTCGGTGAGCAGTTGAAGGCTTTCAAAAGCAGGAGAACTCACTTCTCCATAGCCATAACGTTCTGCAGTAGCGCGTAGCCTTCCGACTACTTGCTGCCTGATACTCATGTCCTCGGGAAAGAAATCCTCTGTCCCTTTTGGTTTTTGGAATGTCATACTTCATTCGACAATTATCCAGTATTTATAAGTTTTCAGGCATAGAAACCCTTTTATTCAGAAAAGTAACTCTCTCAGTAATGGCATATCTTTCTCCAATCCAGATATGGGACTTCCACCACCCACTGACATTAGATCACCTGACCATCACCGTTAACCGTGTGGCACCAGAGGTTCCTGTGGACGTGGAAGCGAGAGTAAACGATACATGGCAGAAATTTTGTGCAAAAAGGCCCACAGCAAAGGATTCTCCTATCGCCTACCTCCATTCGTTCGCTGACAATGGCGCCCAGTATCCGCACACGAGATACGAGGCGGGTGTATTTACAGCAGGTTTCCGGTACAATCAGCATTTCAACCGTGCGGATACACAGATGCATGATACCCAAACAGCAAATACGCTTGGGTACAATCCCTTTGCATCTTGGATTCTTCCAGTGTGCGATGGCGGTCATTTCGCCTTGTTTGGCAACAAGAGAGACTTTGGAGATAAGAAGATCTCTGCATTCGGCGGGTTTTCAAACGAGAGAGACATCCATGATAATCATATCTCCGTTCCAGACTTTATAGACCGAATCATGCTTAACGAGACTGGTGAAATGGCGAGAGCAATTGACGCAAAGCACTTCATCGGACTGAATTACTTCCCAATTGTGGGACCCAAAGGTTTTGATGGTGTATACGTCGTTGAGATAGATGAAACACCAAGCAAGCTCCAAGATATGTTTCGCGAAAGCGACCAATTCTCCAGACAATTGTTCTCTGTACGTGCAGATCCTGCCAATCTTATCGCTTTTCTAAACTCACAAGAGTGGGAACCGACCAGATCATGCATTGCAGGAGTGCTCTGCTACATCGGATCACGGTATGGAGGGGATGAGCTTCAACATGCCATGAGACTCCTCGATCGCCCGGATGCAGTCGCAATGCTACCATCGAGGGTCGCAGGTGATGTGCGCACTCTTCTTGGTGTCTGAGCATCTGTGGTCAGCGGTTACAGGTATTTAACCAGGGTAGCACTTTTCGTCGACAGTAAAAAGGAATATCGCAAAGCTTAAAAGAACATGCCGTTTTGTTTGTGTCGGAAGGACGAAACAGAGGCGAATCGCTCATTCTGTTTCCCAAGGAGACCTTGGTTCCAGGTGAATACATGCCATTCAAAACACTAAAGCCAGAACTAATCAAATCACTCAACGAACTGAACATAACAAAACCAACAAAAATTCAAGAGCTCACGCTTCCCCTGATCAGGGAGGGAAAGGATGTTATTGGGATATCCAAGACAGGTTCAGGAAAGACTGCTGCGTTTGGAATACCCATTCTCGAGCATCTAGAGGGAGGAAAAGGGCCCCAATACCTAATCATGGGGCCTACGAGGGAGCTTGTCGTTCAGATCGGACAGGACCTCGCAAAACTCGCGAAGTACACCCCATGCAAAATCGTTACGATATTTGGGGGCGTCGCGATTGAACCACAAATACAAAAATTGACAACTGCAGACATTGTAGTCGGTACTCCAGGAAGGTTGCTTGATCATATCGGGCGAGAGACGATTGACCTATCCCGTATTTCTTGCGTTGTACTTGATGAAGCGGACAAGATGGTTGAGATGGGATTCATAGAGGACATAACACAAATCCTTGACCATACACCGGAAAATCGCCAGTTGCTCCTCTTTGGTGCAACGATATCCCAAGAGATTGAGATGTTGAAACAAAGATACATGCATGATCCGGAGACAGTGAAGACTAGCATGTACGTTCAAGAGGAATATCTCAAGCAGTACTTCTATTGCGTGCAGCCGCACGAGAAATTTTCCATCCTCGTTCATCTGTTAAAGACCGAGAAACCGAACAGGGTGATCATCTTCTGTTCAGCGCGCACGACCGTGGATATTGTTGGTCGGAATCTTCGAAGGTATGGATTTAGCGCTGAGATGATACACGGGAAACTCAGTCAGACCCGCCGACTTAAAGTAATCGAGGATTTCCATCACAATAAGATCGCCATCCTTGTCGCAAGTGCCGTCGCTGCTCGTGGACTCCACATCGAGGATGTAAGCCACATCATCAACTATGATCTGTCAAAAGACCCGCAGGAATACATCCACCGCGTGGGCAGAACTGCAAGAGCGGGTCAGTCTGGAAAAGCCATAACACTTCTCAGCGAGCGCGATCATGAGGCATTTAGAGATATTCTCAGCAAGTATGACGTGACCGTCAAAGAACTACCCAAACCCTCATTTCCCCGGCTTAGTTTCCATACCGGTGGTGACTCAAGGGAACGAAGACCAATACGAGGAGAGCGGCGAGAATCCTTTCGGGGGGGATACGAGCACCGCGGGCATCGGGAACGCAGATCGACGACCGAGTCATCGGAAGGCCATGCTAGCAAGTGGGGCGGAAGTCCTTACAGAGTATAAGCTCTGGCGAGAATTTTTTCCCTTTCGCTGGGTATTATTAACCACCATGTAGTGGTTACATAAACGATACATTTATAAAAGGAAGGCCTTTTCTTTATATTCATGAAATTCAAAATGAGCGTATCAGTGGAAGAGGGACTTATCTACAAAATCCGCGATAAGATACGAGCTGATCGGTCCCTTAAGAACAAGAGCCAGGTTGTCGAGGCAGCGCTCCGTCATTTTCTTGTGGAATAACAAAGGCCCCGCTAATTTCTATCTTGAAGGCCAGGGTACACAAAAGAACTGTAGTTTTTTGAAAGCTAGGGACTCATTTGACATTTTGGTGTTTTGATCGTGAGGTCTTTGTGACTAAGAAATACTTTCTGGATATCTGAGCTGGCAGACCGCCGTGATGTCTCTTTGGATTGAAAATCTCGCCAGAAGTGGGAAATTCAAAAAACAACACAATTTTATTATAATCTCGTGTAGTTACGTTAAATAATGTCTGACGAGCCAATCGAAGCAGTCATTTTTGACCTCTGGTATACTCTCGTGAGAAAACCATTCAGTGTAAAGGAACGACTGAGGGATCACTTTGGGATCGAGCGACCTTTTAGCTATGGAAAGGCATCACCAGTACATGATGAATACCCACGCACATACGAAGAAGCACTTCAATTGTCGCCTCAGCTCACTACCCCGGAGATTATAGCAATATATTTCCTTGGTGCATTTCACATACCCGCGACCGAACAGAACATCCACTACGTCGCTGATACGTTGCGCGAAAGCCTCATTGGAACAGGTGAAAGGCCTGGGTCTCAGCCTATCACAGGGGTGCATCAGATGCTTGAACATCTTCATCGAAAAGGATACCGTCTGGCGTTACTTTCCAACGCCTCGCCCTATGAGGTGTTGCAACCATCATGGGATCTCGATCAGTTTTTTGAACCAAACTGTGTCATCTATTCATGGATGGTGGGATATGTAAAACCAGATGAACACATGTGGCATCGTGCAACGACTGAACTAGGTGTTCCACCGAATAGGACGCTCGTTGTGGATGACCAGGAAAGACACATACATGTCGCTAGACAACTTGGGTATCAAGTAGCCACATTCACTGGTATCGGAGAACTCATGTGTCGATTCGGGGAGTGAACCATGCGAGAAATAACTGAAGAAAAACTGCAAAAGTACCTGGAATTGACGACACAGGCATTGGACTTGGCACGTAAAAGCAAAAATAGAACAAAGATCTCGCGCGAAGAGTTTCTTGACATGATTGAACGTTACTTGTCCGACGCAAGACACTTTAAGAACAAAGGTGATTATGTCAATGCGTTTGCAGCCGTGAACTATGCGCACGGGTGGCTCGACGCAGGAGCACGCATCGGAGTTTTTGATGTGCATGACTCGCGGCTATTTGCCGCGGATTAACGCCATTTAACTTCTACGTCGTCAGTACGTTCGTATGGCCTCACTTCGCTATCTGTCAATTTCGTCACAATGCCTTTATTGTGCATCATCACACCAGTCAGAGCGATCATGGCAGCATTATCAACATTATATTCGTTTGGCAGAATGTAGCATTTCCACCCGTGTGATTTACACATCTCCCTTGCCATCTCCTGGAATCGAATGTTGCAAGCAACACCGCCACCGAGGAGTAGTTCGGTCTTCTCGCAGTGCGCGATTGCACGCTCACTTACTTCAAGAAGCATGGCAAACACAGTCTCCTCGGCGGAATATGCAAGATCCTCCGGATTGAATTTCTTTTCATGGATCTTATGTTTGATGTTCGTGAGTATCCCACCAAAGCTGACATCCATTCCTTTGACGCAATATGGCAATTCAATGTAGTTCCTGCCCTTCAATCCTAGTCTGTACACTTCCGGACCGCCTGGAAATCCAAGGCCCAACTCACGAGCCAAGGAGTCAATAAAATTCCCAACGCCAATGTCGAGAGTCTCCCCAAAAATACGATATTTGCCCCCATCATATGCAATAACTTGAGTGTTTGCACCCGAAACATACAGTAGCACGGGATCTTGCGCCTTCGTGATGGCTCTGCCAATCTCAAGATGAGCAATACAGTGATTCACGCCGATAAGTGGAATTCCCCTAAGTATGCTTATTGCACGTGCTGTCCATGCTCCAATGTTTAGCGCATGACCCATGCCAGGGCCCTGTGAGAATGCGAGCAAGCTGATATCATGTAACGAAATGGAAGCTTTCACAAGAGCATCAGCAATTACAGTATCAACAACGAGAATATGATGTTCAGCCACCTGCGATGGAATCATGCCGCCTTTCTTCGTCGTATAACTATGCTTGACATTGGATACTACCCTACCATCAAAAGTTACAACACTTGCGCCAAACGTATGCGCAGTGCTCTCAATTCCGAGACAGTACCTCTGCATATACTCTCCGAGCATGTTCGCAATTAAAAGCCTTTTGCTAAATCATTTCACCGTGTCATTTCTTTCTGCGTCTCATCTGGATATTTGCGCCCCAACCATTCCCTCGCCTGTCAGAGACCATAGCTTTAAATACGATCTTTTCATCCCAAATGGTATGGTACTTGATAAGTTAAGTAGCTCTCTCAAGGAAACCCTAAGCAAGATAGCTAAGGCTGTTTTCGTCGATGAAAAACTTGTCAACGAACTTGTGAAGGACATCCAGCGAAGTCTGTTGCAGGCAGATGTGAACGTTAAGCTCGTGTTTGATCTCTCAAACAAGATAAAAGAGCGAGCACTCAAGGAAGAAACACCCGCAGGGCTTTCCAAGAAGGAACACCTCATCAACATAGTCTACGATGAGCTTACTGGATTTCTTGGTGGAGAGCGTAGCGAGATAGCTATAGAGAAAAAACCATTCCATATAATGATGGTTGGATTGTTTGGCTCCGGAAAGACTACTACGAGCGGAAAACTTGCAAGGTACTTCTCAAAGCGTGGGCATCGAGTGGCACTACTTGGACTAGATGTTCACCGACCGGCAGCTATGGACCAGCTCGAACAGATCGGGAAAACCATCAGTATTCCTGTCTATGTTGACCGCGTGATCAAGGATCCAGTAAAGATTTGGGAGAAATTTCGACGGGACCTTGAATCTTATGACATTATCATTATCGACACCGCAGGAAGGGACGCCCTATCGGAAGACTTGATTACAGAAATTCGTACGATCAATAATACACTCAAACCTCAAGAGAACCTTCTTGTCATCTCAGCTGATATCGGCCAAGCTGCACAACGCCAAGCAGAGGAATTTCACAAGAGCTGTGGAATCACCGGTGTCATAGCTACAAAGATGGATGGGACTTCAAAAGCAGGTGGCGCGCTCTCGGCATGTGCAATCACGAAAGCGCCAATAAAATTCATCGGAGTTGGAGAAAAAGTTGAGGACCTTGAGCCTTTCAATCCTAAGGGATTTGTTAGTAGGTTGCTTGGGATGGGGGACCTTGAAGCACTACTTGACAAAGCACAGGAAGCATTCCAGGAGGAAGAAGTCAAGGACCTTGGTACCCGTCTACTCAAGGGCGATTTCAATCTCATTGATTTGTACGAACAAATGCAAACAATGAGGAAAATGGGTCCACTTAGCAAAGTCATCGAGATGGTTCCTGGTCTATCACAGATTAAATTGCCCAAAGACGCGCTCCAAGTCCAAGAGGGTAAACTTGAACGATGGCGCCATATCATGGACTCATGCACGAAAGAGGAGCTTGAGGATCCAGAAATCATTAGCGCTGATCGCGCCGAACGCATTGCACGAGGATCCGGAAATCAAGTAGCTGATGTGAGAGAGCTCGTCAAGCAGTATCGGCAGAGCAAGAAGATGGTCAAGATGTTCCGGGGAAAAAATCCCGACCGCATGCTAAAGAACATCCAGAAGATGCAGGGCGGTATGGGGTTTGCAAAGTAGCGATGCACTTTGTATTCTATTGATGTTGTGTTGACAGCTCGATTTTTAACAATTTACGCGTCTTATAGAGCATTGCCTAAGGACGAAAAGGAAAAACGGAGGCTCCACTGCTACCCTTTAACCTACATTTTGCGAAATGTGTGCACTAGGGCGACAAAAGAGTAAACTTTATATACTAAGACAAATGGAACGTATCCGGGGGTAGAAGTGGTCATACTATTTGATCGATTTAACTTACCAAATGATGTATTTGAAGTGATCTTCGCTACTGAGCAGCAAGTGATCGTAGCCAAGGAACTTATGAAATACATGGCTGAAAATGGAGGAGAAATTGGAAAAACAGCTATGTCCATGTTTGCCATTTCTTTGCATGAGGGCAAGTATGAGACCGTCCTCAATAAGAATCGTGTTCGATTGTCCTACAATAAGCGGCAGTTTTATGACCGAATTCTAACGCCTATGAAAAGCATGGGCCTTATAGACTACGACCTTTACAAGAAGACCTACAAACTTTCAGATAGGTTTTACAATGACCTCATGAAGATCGGGCTCATGTGGAAGAAGTCCCTTAGAGATTCAGGGATCAAGGAATCACCAAACAATTCTTAGGTTTTTTATAATTCAACTGCAACATTGTCCGCATGGAACTTTTTCCAGGTATCCAGACTGTTGGTTTAGCACTCCTTTGTCATGATGCACTCATTGTGTCAGATATCCATCTGGGATATGAGGAATCATTGAGCAAACGAGGGATTCTTACACCATACACCCACCTCACACTGAAAGAGCTTCAAGCGTTCAAACACCTTCCATTCCGACGGCTCATTCTGAACGGTGACGTGAAACACGAGTTTGGAAGCATCCTGCCTTTAGAATGGAGAGACCTGATCGCCCTGTTTGACTCCTTCAAGGATAAGGAAATCACTATCGTGAAAGGGAACCATGATGTGATACTTGCTCCAATCGCAAGTAAGCGAAACGTATCAACCGTTAATGAGCTACACATGAAGGACGTCCTCGTATTACATGGTGATCAGGAGCCACAAGAGATACCCTCAGATGTGAAGACTGTAATCATAGGTCATGAACATCCATCAATAGAACTTACTGAGGGAAGCAAGCATGAACGATACAAGTGTTTTGCCGTTGGGATGTATCGGAAACGACATCTTATCATGATGCCTGCATTCAGCGCGTTCGCTGAAGGTCGCAACCTCTTGTCAGATGATTTTAAAACTCCCTTTGTAAAGGACGCAAACATGCTGGATATATTCATTGTGCACGATAAAACATATCACTTCGGAAAAATCGCAAACTTACGCGCACATCTCCATCGGTAGACCCCGTCGGAACCTAGCACCATGGTATATTCTGGGTTTGTAGGCGGCCACCCTGAGAATCTTGGTCTTCATCTTCTTTCGCTTGAGATAGGCCTCTAGTTCAGGCACAAAATGCTTCTGGTCATAACCCAAATAAATGATATCAGGTCGATACTTCTCAAGAATTTTAAGCGGGTCATCCAAATCCCCAAGGATCGCAGCGTGTACCAGGTGGGTGCTTCTCAATACCTCAATACGCTTTTGTTCCTTATTGATCGGCGGATGACCTTTAATCTTCCTCACGTTTTTGTCTCTAGCTATGACTGCGGTCACATAATTACCTCCCTCTCGTGCCTTACGTAGGAGGAACATGTGTCCAGGGTGAACGATATCAAAAGTTCCAAACACAAGTACTTTACGCATACAATTACCTTTTCAGAGCTTTCTTTACCCTTTGAAAAAGACTATTAAACCTCTTTTCTGATTTTTTGGCCGTTTTTTGAGCCTTTAAAGTTCTCTTGGGCTTCTTTACGGTCTTTTTTATCTTGATTTTCTGTTTAACTACCTTCCTAATTTTTTTAGGTCCCTTTTTCATCTTTTTCTTGGATTCTTTTTTACGGATTGGCTCGGTTGCTGTAAAAAAATCGCCTGCAACCCTTTCTGCTGGTATTGAGGTCTGATAGTTACGGGCATCGAGTTCAGCAGAGGCTTCAGTCATTGATGAGCGTACACAGCACTCTAAGTGACATAAACCTCCAACAGCGTCAGAATACGCCACCTGATCAGCTTCACGGTCAATCTCCTTTCCGCAAACTTTACACTGTGCTATAGTAACACCCCTTCTGTTTTTTGTCATCGCTTCTATATATAATTTTTGATAGGCTCAAGATCAAACGCACAATACTTGTGTCTTCCCACCGCAATACTTATAAGTACCCGCAGCTCGAGTGTACCACATGTCCGTTGTAATATATACACTACTCGCGACCATTGCGGTGAGTTTATGCAGCCTTGTCGGTCTCGTAACTTTATCACTTAAAGATACCTTCCTACGTAAGACCCTATACCTTCTTGTCGGAATGTCTGCTGGAGCCCTTATGGGTGGAGCGTTTCTTCACCTTATCGCAGAGTCTGTGGAAGAATCAGGACCCCAAGTCGCAAGTTTTGGTGTGCTTGCAGGATTCACCTTATTTTTTATAGTTGAACGGATGCTGAAATGGCATCATTGCCACAGGAACGAGGGAGACTGTGAAGTCCACACCTTCACATATATGAGTCTCCTTGGTGATAGTATCCACAACCTTATTGATGGAGTCATTATCGCAGCAGCATTTGTAACCTCAGTGAGTCTAGGTGTCGTCACAACGCTTGCGATTATGGCGCATGAAATACCTCAAGAGATCAGCGACTTTGCGGTACTACTCCATGGAGGATTTACAAAAACAAAAGCGCTTCTCGCAAACTTTCTTACAGCACTATTCGCAGTTCTTGGAGCCCTCTTTGGATTAACAATATCGTCTATCCAATACACGTTTATACCTTACCTTGTGCCGATTGCTGCCGGAGGATTCATATATATAGCCGCGTCTGATCTTATTCCCGAACTCCACCGAGAAGCCGATTTAAAGAAATCCCTCTATGCGTTAATATTCTTCCTTATTGGAATTGGGATCATGTACGTACTGAAGCTTTTCCTCGCTGTATAGAACGAGAGCTCATGATTATATTCCTATGTCTTACTATACAATCCAATGAGTTGACCGGAAGCAAGAATATGTCCCTTCATTGCCTGCATAACATCAGATTTTGAGGCTCCCTCTGTCAATGGTAAGACCATGTCAAGCGCGTACACTTTGAAAAAATACCTGTGTGTTCCAGACGGAGGACAAGGACCACCATAATCGGTGCGTCCCCAGCTATTTCTTCCCTGAACACCAGGAACGGATTCCTTTGGAATGCGTGAAGTTGGCTTGATGTTAAAAACAATCCAGTGATCCCATGTACCTCTCGGCGCATCCGGATCATCGACAACAAGCACCAGACTCTTGGTATCCTTTGGTATTCCCTCGACGAGAATCTCCGGACTTGAATCGGCACCCATGCAGGTGTATTCGTCGGGAATTCGAGCATTATTCGCGAAATCAGGGCACTTTACTATCAATGCGGACACATTTCTCACCTCAACATATGCTCCCTCGGGAAAGTGAACAGACTGGAACTCATTTAACTTGCCACTTTCCGTGCATGAGATGATTATCATAAGTATAGGAAGTATATATACAAATCGCATGGAAAATACTGATATATTCCATCCTATAATAATGTGATCTGTGCTATCACAATTTCTTGGCTTTAATCAAGAACCTGTAGCCCATCGCCTTTTCTTTAAGAACCTGAAATTTTTTACCTTCGAGCAAGCGTCGCATCTCCTTCCTACTAATGAACACTTTATTCGTTGGATCATCACGATAATTAACGTTAAAGAAGTTGAGGAGCATAGTCCTCCAATAGTACGGATCGGGTGTTGTAACGATAAGGATCCCGCCTGCTTTCAGGTTTTGGTGTGCATTGTCCAGGAAAGACCCAATATTCCACACGTGTTCGATCACTTCACCGAGGATAATACTATCGTATGCGCCATATTTCTTTGGTTCTTCAAAATTTGCAGCAAATGTTCTCACATAGTTAGCGGGCTTTGGTATCTTTCGAAGGTCAATGCCATCAACATCTTTTAGAAATGGATTTGGCTCCTGAGCATAACCAACGTCAAGAATCCGACCCCTTACCTCTGAAGCAATTAATCGGTGCCGATGGATAATCGAATGTTTCATTATTCCTGTTATGGAGAGATCCTATAAATCCTTTTGGGTTTGGTCCTCTTTTCAGTTGTCTTTTCTTGCATGATGAATATAATCCGTCACGTTCTAACTTATAAATGGTGTACATCAGTTATGGATGTGGGTTTCATTTCTTTACCCACCTCTATGTGACCTTCTTCTAATGACTTCTTGTCCATAAGCTGTTGGAGACAGTACTCGGCGAGATATACTCTCTTATAGCGGTCAAAAAGTTCGAGAATGTTAAAAGTCTCGATTAAGTCCTTAAACTGCTCTCTTATCTCGCGAATGAGCTCGCGGACACGCACACGATCATAACTCTCGATATCAATCTCCATATCCCAGTCACCCACGGTACGGTTCAGTTGAACAATCTCCATTGTGTGGAGCATGAAATTGAGGAGATCTGTGTCTCGGTTCTGTGTCTGATTGTGAAGTTTGAGAAACAGGCGAAATTTTGCGATTCCCAATCTGTCGATTCTGACAAGATACTGAAATCCTCTAATCAATCTTCGGTGCTGAAGACGTGAGAATACTTTTGCTGCCGTCTTGACATTCAAGTTAGCGAGTTTAGCTAATGTTGTTAGACGTGCGAGCGGATTATTTGTAATCGCGCTGATAACTGCTCTTTCTTGCCCATCAAAATCCTGTAACTGACGATCCCCTCCAACCACGATCTCTTCAGGGAACAATGTGACTAATTGATTGTCGCTAGGCAGATATGCTCTAACATAAAGATGAGTTACCACATTCAGCACCACCTTGTAGTTATTGAGACTCTGACGCTGAGTACCTAGTTTTTTAAGCTCCTTATTGAACCTGGAAGGATTAGGTGCTTGCATCTCAATAACAAGATCGAACTCCCCCGAAAGTTCATATATCGCCACAACATACGGATTATCCTGTAGGACCTGAAGAACCTCATTCTTATCATTTTCTGTGATGTAGGCTCCTCGGAAGTAGACACGAAAGAGAGTTAGACCAAGGTATGAGTAATCCAAGACGCAATACGGCTTGTATAGAATCTCTTCCTTCTTCAGGGCCTCAAGAGAGTACTTCGTCAGTTGTGAACTCTTTTTTAGCAGAACCCCCATCTCCTTTATTTTCCACCTGGAATTTTCTGACGCTAAGAAGAGCAGATTCCGGTCAATAGTATTCATTTAAATACTGATACTTTACTATTATATATATTTATTGCTAAAATTGGATAAATGTAAAATTCTACAGATAAAAAGATTTAAGTATAGGTAAACCTATACTCATGACTATGCGCAGCGCGGATATGTTCTCGGCACTTGTGGAGTACCATTTCACTCGGAATGTACCACAGTGTATGCCTCATGTCGTTGATGGACGAGTGCAATCACCAAAGGGGCTTCCCTACAGACAGGGAGCGGAGAACAAGCATTACGGTGGAGTTCTTATCATCTCAAACGGAAATACCCTCCTTAATCGTCTGAAGGCTGATGATGTCCTCGATGATGATGGTCTTGAGGGCTTTGTTGAGGTTCCACACAAGGAAGAACTGTTCCAGTATCTTGATGGTCAGCTCAACAATCATGGAACAAGTATCGAAGATGAAGGGGCCGCGGACGGAGCGTATCTGTATGACGGAATGAATCACCGAGTCACCCGTGTATCACAATATAATCCTGTAAAGAAAGTCCGAGTCAATGAGCAAGAACTCATGGAATCTCTTCCCGCAGATTTTATCTCGGTAGACGGAAGCATTCCAGTCGAGGGGAAGAAAGTAGGTACGAAAACACGGCTTGCCGTGAAGATCCCACGCGCGTACCAAGGCAATCACGACGTCGAAGGATTCATGATAAAGCAGAGTGCGTATGGGCAACTTGGCATGGGAATGGTAGTTCACACAACAAAGGATGGTGTGAAAGAGACCGCTCACTTCCGCCTTGGAGCAAACGGAATAGAATGTGTCCACCGAGAATATGAGCGGAAGGATGGAAGAGTTGTGCTTGCACGTGAATCACTCATGGATGTATCACAATACACGCCGCAGACCTACCAGGTAGTTAGCGCTGTATGAATCTTATCGTTCCACAAAAGAGGAAAATATTTTTATAATACTCCTATTTGGTTGTTTACCAATGGAGAGGTCTACAGGTGTGTTCATACTAGTGATTTGTTGTGTTCTCGTTGTACACTTACCTGATTTTTGGGACTGGGCATATGATGAGGGTGGAACAGATTTCTTTAGATGGAATCGAGATCAAATCGTTATCGGAAAGGCTATCCATGAGCCTGCTGATTCCACCGCTGTGACTGCAGTTATTCCCATCCAGAATCCCCCAGAACAAGCATATTTCGTAAGTGGGGATCATGCATGCACGTCTCAAAACCTGCATTGCAGTAGAGTGCAATACAAGAGATGGTACGCATACTTCTGGAAACAAAGCAGGTTTGACTGTGCAAGTACAGAACTATTATCTGACGTAATGTATCAGGCAATATGTTCATAAATGAATCCGGTACTAGTTTGCCTCTGCAAGGTTGGCCGCGGACCTAAAAACGTTTAAAATCTTCCGTATCTCCGGAGACACCGCCGGAGGATATAATGGCTCGATTGTCACAGTCTTCGTCATATTGTTGCCAACCACTGTGATGGTAGCCATTTGGATTGCAGTTGTAACATCGGAATAGCGATAGGTGTCATTCAGTTCCCAGTACCTACTTTTCTGCATTCCTGTAACAAAATTCCTGTAATCCTGTTCATCCAATGCATAGATCACCCTTGTCATAATCCTACCGTCGGATCTATACTTTGTAAAATTTATCACTTCTGGAGTGATGATCACCGTTTCGTATGGTAACATATCGAATTCTGCACTCGTGAATGATTCATAAGTCATGATGAGCTCAGGTTGAGATGTGCATGAGAGTAATAACAAGCAAGCCAGGATTACGACCAAGAGTTTCATGCAATACTATGCCCTCTTTAAGTTAATAAGCCTTACGAATCAAATCACAGTACTTGGCACTTAAGCAGCTGGCAAATTCTGCAGATCATTGTTCCACAGCCATACCTATCGATTTCTCTCCATAAGTCTTAAATAGTATCGCAATCCGATATATCGTAAGGCGATACATATGCTTGGATACCTACGAATGTTTGTGCTGAGGGAACTTAACACAAGAGGTCGTTCCGGATACCAGCTCATGAACTTGTATCACGAGCATACAGGTCTCGCCAAACCTTCGCCCGGTACCATGTATCCTCTACTTTCAGGTCTTGAGTCTCGAGGGATGGTGAAGATGGTTGTTGTGGGTAGGTCGAAGATTTATCACCTCACACCCAAAGGTCAAAAAATATATCAGAATATGATATCAGAAAAAAAGAGATTTCTGAAAGGCATGGTCCGTATACTTTCGGAGGTTCATGGTCCGTCTGAAATTGAAGCTTTCAAGCGTACAGTCCTTGGAGGATCTGCGGGAACAGAGATTGGATTAGAAGCAGAAGCTATACAAGAACTCCGGGAAGCAGTCATGAGATTCATGCAATCAAATAAGAAACCGGAGAAGCGTGCAGAATTCAGGAAGACTATTCTTGAAACTGCGGACCGCATCCGGAGGCTATAAATGGCGGCAATACTCGAAATACGAGGGCTTACCAAGAGGTGGGGAAAGTTTACCGCAGTTGATACAATGAATCTCGATATCATGGAGGGAGAGATTTTTGGCTTTCTTGGGCCTAACGGCGCTGGAAAGACAACCACTATTAGTATGCTCACCACTCTTATTAAACCTACTTCCGGTATGGCAAGCATTGCTGGCCACAGCATCCAAGAGAATCCCGCAGGTGTTCGGTCTGTCATTGGAGTTGTGCCACAGGTCTTTTCCTTATTTCCGGAGTTGACAGCTGAAGAGAATCTCGGGTATATCGGTAAGTTGTATGGTATGGAGGACAGGCTGATCCGCGATCGGACAGAAATACTTCTGAAAACAGTTTCACTTTATGAGCATAGAAACAGGATTTCAGGCGTATTCTCCGGAGGAATGAAGCAGCGGCTGTCCCTCGCTGCGGGAATTATGTCCAAACCCAAGCTGCTATTCATGGACGAACCAACGACCGGACTAGATCCACAAAGCAGAATAGCAATTCGGGAACTGACGAAAAAGCTGAATAGTGAAGGAATGACCGTTCTTTATACCACGCACGACATGGAAGAAGCTGACAAGCTCTGCGATCGCATATCAATCATGGATAAAGGAAAGATTATTGCGATTGGAACAAGCCAAGAGATCAAACGACAAATGGGTGATGAGGGGCAGGTTGAGGTTGAGCTGGAATCAATACGAGACATGCACGACGCCGTACGGGACCTCAAGAAGGAGAGGTATGTGGATGGTGTGCATGCAAGCGGTCGGATCATTACATTCACCATAAAAGGAAAAGAGAATGTGTTCTACATGATCAGTGACTTCTTTCGAAAAAGAAAGATCAATATCAGAGAAATACGTTTCAAGGAATATTCCCTCGAGGAAGTCTTCCTTCATCTCACTAAAAAGGAGCTCCGTGATGAATGAAACGAAAAACCATAACTAGAAAGGAAAGGAGCACAAGGTCATCTGAAAAACTACTCGATTTTAAAAAAATGGGGGCTATTATCCATAAAAATTTCCTCGTAATAATCCGCGATCAAGCGAGGATTGTTCCGCTCATGATATTCCCAATCGTGATGATCCTCATTTTTGGTTACACTTCAGGAAATACTCCCAAACATATACCGACGGCAATTATACCCTATGACAACTCGCCAGTGTCATTACAGTTGCAGGAGAACATCATAGCAAGTGAAGTATTTGCGGTGAAGTATATGGTCTCCACAGAGCAGGAGGCAAGAAAACTTCTTGATGATGGTAAGGTAAAAGTAGTCATCGCTATCCCTCCAAACTTAGGGAAGGACGTTGCAGAAGGACGACGCATACATGTTACTGTCATGGTGGATGATTCCGACTCTGCACTATCTGCGGTATCCAAACAGACAATGCAATACATCACTGCAAGCTTTGGACAGCAGATAGCCACGGACAAGATTCTGCGATATCAGCGCTCGGTTACCGAAGCTGGTGAGACACTGAGAGAATACGCTGTTAGCGCGCCAAGTACGAGTCCACAAATTGTCCCTCAATTGCAGATGTCGCTCGCTCTTCTCGAGAGCGCAGGATCCATCCTTGAGTACAATGCCGATCTCGAAGAGAGAGGTCTTGTCTATCCCATACCACTTATCATCACGGCAGGTACATCCTATGGGATCAATGCTACATATGTTGCAGAATCTGCATCATTTCTTGCTGCAAAAGCCCAAATCGCATCGCTCCAGGGAGGGGCGATCATCGTCGAAGACGTGACTGCAACGCTCAAGAAATCCGAAAGTATCCTGGATGCAGACGCGAAGGCTGTGATAGGAAGGCAGCAACATGAATCAATACAGCATAATATTGTGCGTCCCATGAGAGTCATACATCAATTTGCAGCAGAAGACCCCTCAGTTCTCCTTGAACCCGTGCGATACGAAGAAAATCCCCCATACGGGACGGGAAAAAAAGCCATTGACTTTCTCATTCCAAGCATCATCGCACTCACCATATTCCAGGGAGCAGTAATGGGAATGGGACGCGCTATCGCCGGGGAGAAAAAAGAAGGATCCCTTACAAGAGTGTTTCTTACACCCACATCGAATGTTACTATTCTTCTTGGAACCCTCATATTCTATGTGCTCTTTGAGATCGTACGATCAACGTACATCATTCTGACAGCAATGGGATTCTTCAATATAAAAATTGAGGGCAGCATCCTCGCAGTATTTGTCATAATCATTCTCTACTCAGCGGTATCTACCGCAATCGGCATGTTTCTCTCAACACTTGTAAAGACGGAACAGCAGTATTTTGGAATCGCGATGCTCGTCAGTATGCCAACTATTTTTCTTGCTGGAGCATTCCTCCCAATTCAAGCAATGCCCCATGCTCTTCAGACTATCGCGGGATTTTTACCTGTCACTTACGCTGCAAACGCGCTACGCGGCGTTATGATAAAGGGTATGGCACTAACGACTGTTTTGCCTGACTTACTTATCCTGCTCTTATTCCTATCGATAGCACTTGGAGGATGCTTCCTCATGTTTAAAAGAGAAATCGATTAAGGTGATACCTATGAAAAAATCATTAAAAACAGTAGTATTGATGTGTGTTTTTGCAACAATCCTAGCTCTGCCTGCAATGGCGATATCACGACCAAATATTGTTGTATCCAGTTATGGAATCGAAAACGGTCCGATCACTGCAGGGAAGGATTTTTTGCTCGTCGTTAATCTGACAAACGTTGAGCCAACACTCTGCGCGCGTGCAGTAACATCTGCACTCGAAGTCAGCTATCCGTTTGTTATGAGGGGACTTAGCACGATCGTCATTGGCGATCTTTGCGATACTGGAAGAGCAACCGTCAAATTTCCCGTACGCGTCGATCCCTCTGCAACTGCAGGTACATACCCAATTAAGATAGTAAGTAACTACGAATCCATAACTTTCGTTCAGTTCAGCAGTACGAGCACGATTAACCTCTATATTGAAGGAGGACCAAAAATTCGTGCGGTTATCACGGACTCTCAGCCACTTGACATATACCCAGGAGATGTTGCTACAATCACTTTTACCGTGGAAAACTCTGGTGATTTTCAGGCTCGAGCAATTACGGGGACTCTATCTGCAAGTGATCCAATTGAAGTGAAGTGGTCAAAATCTACCTCGCTTATTCCACAACTCAATCCACACCAATCAGGGACCATGCAGTTCGCATTCGAAGTACCAAAAAATGCAGAGGCCATCCCGTACCCGCTGAAGCTGGAACTTCAATACATCGATGAGAACTCAATGAGTCATACCAACTCATTTACCTATAAGCTCGAGGTCAGCCCCAAAGCCATGTTCAATGCTGTGGATGAGGGATCGGAGAAATTTTATTCGAATCAAGATGGACGAGTGCTTAAACTGGGTATCCAAAATATCGGAACCGAAACCGCACACGAGATTAAAGTTCGACTGCTTCCACAGTTTCCCTTCAGTCTTGACGCTAGCTCACGATACATTGAGGAGATCCAAGTCGGGCAGCGTGAACCTGTGGAATTCTCGGTCAATATTGACAAGGATGCAACACCCGGTACCTATGTTATGGATGTGCTCCTAGATTTTGAGGATAGCCAGGGAGTGAAGTTCCAGGACACAGCAAAGGTAGTTCTTTCGGTGGGAGAAAAAAGCGTTATCCGAGGAGTCTTTGCGGATTATTGGCTCGTGTGGGTGATCGTTGCCATTGTCGTTATAGTTATCGTTGGAAGGAGACTAACTAAGAAGTAATCGCTCATTTCAACCATACGAGGAACATTCCAAAGAGTATTAGAAGAGCTGGGATGAATAGAGGGAAGATGTATATTTTTATCCCAAAGGAACCCGCGAGATAGAGAATAACTCCTGTCCAGGAAAGAGAGATCACCGGAGCACAAATAACTCTTGGAATGATATCAAGATTCTTCTCGAAGGGAAGCAATAGAGCATATCCAGGAAGGAAGAAGAGATAAAACATTTTTGTTACCGTGATTATGACTGTCAGACTATTTTCACGATAGAACGCAATACACCCAACAAGAATAAGAGCTAGATAGGCACCGATCAACACAGTGCTATGGTACTTAATTTTCTTCCATTGAATTGCATTCACCATTCGTCAAATTCAATCTACCCACAAGATTATTTCCATCGACATACATGAAGTGAAGCTTTCCCTTGGTCTGCAAATCCTGAAGGATGTAGTCAACACTATTCGCAAATTGTTCAATATACTCCACGTCAACCATGTCGCTATATTCGCCAGTAGTATCACCCATGTATATCAGCACGGAGTATTCGCACAGGTTGTGTTTGCGGACATTGCATATATCCCTCGTTGTTATCATATCATGAATGTTCAGGAATGAGGTTCGTTCTAGCACCATGTCTTGGCAATCTTCCTGTGCCCGAAAACCCTCAAAGAGGAGTCTATCCATTGCTACCGTTTGCTTCTCCATCAAATCCTGTTTCATGATGGCGCTATCCCATATATGGACTGGTAATGGCAGGTGCCAATACTTATTCATATCATGCTCACGAGGGACGATAATTAGGATCTTGTCTGATTCGGATAAGTATTTTCGCGCTTCACTCAGGAATGACCAGTCCCGAGAAAGATTTTGATCTGAGTGTAAAACACCTCTGTTTCCGATGATCACAATCAGAACTAGAATGATGGTCAGGGGGTATATCCACCAGTCAGAAATGATCCTAAGTTTTTTCTGAGCATGAGAGAGGATAAACAGAAAAAAATATCCAAAAAAACAAGCAAAGTAAACATACCAGATGCGATGCAAATCAAGAAAACGACTGTTAACAATGCCAATAAAAGACATCAATACTAGAATGAAAAAGAGAAGGAACACTCTGGAGTCTGGCTGTTTGATCGCCTGAAATAGGGCGAGAATCGCTCCGGCTACGATGATGATCCACACCCAGACTGGAAGCTGATACTGTGCAAATGTGAGCATGATATTATTGTTCATGTATACTGTTTGCTGAAAAAACGTCTGAGGACCGAAGGAAAATGCAGACGGATAATGGGGGACCCACGCTTTCAGGAATACCATAAGGAAATCAACACAGATTATTAGAACGAGGATACCTACAATCAGGAATCGATACGCATCTTGGGTTTTAAGATGGGTGCATCGGTGAGTTGATATTGTTAAGACTATCAAAACAGGTATCAGGTACAGAGCCTGAGGAATGTGCGTCAACACGATCAGACTCAGAACAATAGTTATATGGACATAAAACCAACGGGAAGTGTGGTATTCCAAAAAATGGAGAAAAATGAAACATACAAGAAGAAGAAAGGCAAAACCCAAAAAGACGTTAATTTTTCCTGTATACATGTTGGTGATAAACTCGTCCCTGACACTAAACATCAGCAAAGGTAAACTCAGAATCGCCAATTTTTTGTCATGATGTCTAATGATCACGTATGCCATCAGCGGAATGAATATCAGAATGGCAAAAAGGAATAGGTTATGAAGCTCGTCGACTGATATTTCATGAACGAACAAACCCGAATACGCCACCAAATAACTTGGGATCGCTGGCTGGATAGGGTATGTGTGCTTAATTCCTGCAGCCACTTGAGGGGGAGCTTGGTCAAGGAATCCGTGTTGCATGATGTACTCTGCAAATGGGATATGAAAAAAACAGAATTCTTTGCAGGCAACAGGGTACCCGTGGATTAGACGGTGATCATAGAAAAGACCCGCAGGAATCCAGACGAGAATGACAACACAAATGAATACCACCAGATACTCGAGAACTCGACTCCACTCGTTTGGCGCCTTCACAAGTGATGTGAGATCCTGTCTTATATAAAAATATTCAGAGGAGAAATAACTGATCCAATTTACCGCTCGGACAATAAAAATCGCCATGCGATTTTTAAGCCCTCGCGTCGGCTAAACACCACCGCTCGGACAATTGAAACTCGCTACGCTCGTTTCTAAGCCCGAGCA
>CAYVYK010000002.1:0-7073 GCA_964455675.1 uncultured Methanosarcinales archaeon | reverse complement strand
AAACACCACCGCTCGGACAATTGAAACTCGCTACGCTCGTTTCTAAGCCCGAGCAATGGCTTCGTTTACTTCACTCACTACGCCACCGCTCGGACAATAAAAATCGCAAGGCGATTTTTAAGCCCTCGCGTCGGCTAACGCCACCGCTCGGATTTGAACCGAGAAACCCTTTCGGGAACCAGCTCTCAAGGCTAGCGCAGTACCAGATTGTGCCACGGTGGCATGAATTTGACTTTATCATTTCACCGTGGCGACCATCGAGCTTGTCTCGGTGTGTATGCCACGGTGGCATGAATTTGACTTTATCATTTCACCGTGGCGACCATCGAGCTTGTCTCGGTGTGTATGCCACGGTGGCATGAATTTGCCTTTGTTATTTCACCGTGGCATATGGTATTATTCTACATACATAAGCCACAGTCTGTTCGTATGTGTTTATAAGGACTATAAATAAATATGGCTTCAGAAATTTATAAAGTTGTCTGATTCTATAATTATATATTAATTATAAAAAAGATATCTTTATAAGCTGGTATAAAGCCGCTTAAAGGCCCCATGACAGATGAAAAAGCACGAAAAAATCGACCGCTCATTTTACACCTTAGCATGGAACTTGAGAACTGGCCAGATTTTACGCTCCCTACAGAGGTTGAGTCCAGTGGGGTTACACGGACTGTCTACAATACAACTCGAAAGATGTTGAAAATAGGCGGACAAGGAGATATGGTTGCGGGACTTGCCATCGGACAGCATAATCTTGGGGCGAATGTCGCTGTCGCGATGCCACACTGGGGCGTCATGGGAAACGATATTCTCGCGGATCGTATAAGAAGGGAGTATCAGCAGATGGAACGTGCGGGAATTCACCATGCAGAGGAGCGCTTATTCCTGATACGAGATCCCATATTTGATCGAGCGATGACGAGTAGCCAGGTCTACGGTGGAGAAAGGCTTGCACAAAGCATTGCATTCCAGCGATATTGTCAAGACGCCCTAATTCCGTACCTGAAGCCGGATCTTGTTGTAACACACTGTTGGACGACGGGACTCATTGCTGGATTAACTGATATTGCGCTACCAGTCATTCACATCGTGCATCAAACATACTCCGAAAAGGCGTCAAAGAAGGAACTTGAAGCAGCTGGTATGACGCTGTGGGGATATGATCGACTCTACAAGGATTCATGGGGAGGCGATATCGTCAATTTTCAGATGAGCGGGATCTATGCCTCTCAGGGAGTCGTACTTCCAAGCCAGGGATGGTTCCTCGAAGTACTGAAAGATGAAGGCATCAGCGGTGCCCATGTTATGTTTGCGCATGAGATACGGGAGAAGGCAAAGCACAACCGCGCGACCGGGATTCCAAATGCTCCACCGACGAGCTATATGTCCGAGATAGATTATGCACTCGATGCGGACCCTCGATACACGGTATTCAATAGCGTGGATTTGGATGAGGGAAAGCGGCAAAACAAAGCAGCATTCCAGGCAGAACATCGAAAGCATTTGCAGATCGATCCGGAAGCGCCATTATTCATTTGGAATAATCGGTTAACTCGTGATAAGGGCGCAGAACACCTCATACACACAATGGAAGCACTCATGGAGTATCACCAGCAGCCCGCAGCACAGATCGCAATAGCCGCCGATGGAGTGCTGTATGGTTCAGTACGAGAACAGGCGCGAAGGCTTGAAGAGCGAGGTCATAAGGGAAGAATACTGGTCAAAGAATTTGAGGATTCACTCGAACGAAAGATGATGGGAGCAGCGGATTGTGCACTCAATTGTTCGGAGCGTGCACCATGTGAGTATATTCCGCAGAAGGCAGGAAAGTATGGGGTATTTACTGTTGCCCCAAGAATCGGTGGTTTCAACGACACAATCATCGATGGTCAGAACGGATTTCACTTTGGAACCCCGGAAGACGGCTTCTCACCATTCAGCAGCGAGGGTTTATACAATGGAATTTGCAGGTTTCTGGCAGAATACCATGGAGATCCAGAGCAGTTCCGACAGAAACGGCGATTGGCAAAAAAGTTCGCTGACACGAATTTTCGAGATGATGTGATGGCACGTAGACACCTTGAGTTCGCCGAACGAATACTTGCCATGCAGCGCAGCCAAACCGAACTCTATGACCACTCCAGAGAGTAGCAACATTTTTATGGCCCAATCGATTCTTCTTAGTTATGAAAACCAGACGTATACTTGAATGGATGGTCGCAGGAGCACTCGCAGTCAGCGGTTGTTCAACTACGAACATTAACGATGATTGGGCGTACCGAGATTCGCACGCACAAAGAAGGACTGCAACCTTCAGGAATGCAGAACACAATAACAGCACATATGAGTCTTTTGAATATGACTGGGTACCCTACGAACGACGGGTGAAGAGAAAAACAGTGATTGTCAATAATCCTGTCATAATCACTGGTCCCTTAATCGTTCGCCCGCAGTGTCATGAACATGAATACAATCATCATGACGAAGAACAGTGCGAACCCAGCGATTATCAGTGCAAATGGCGTCTTGAGTAAACCCGTTGGATCGACATCGTATATTGCATTCGCACTCATTGAGGGAACACCGAAAGCGAGAGCGCCCGCAATTACCAGAAAAACACCCGCAGCGGCGACTGGAATCCAGTGCTGCATAGGATGGTAGTGTGGTGGGTTAGGTGGCGATGGTATCTTGGAATTTTTACCCTGATGAAGAGTCAATTTTCTCGTACTAGGCTCAACACGCTTGTCATAGAAGTCCTGAAATGCGTCGTATACATGCTCATCCTTCCAGCCCGCTCTTGTCAGTGCCGCATGGATATCTTGTTCGGAATATCCGTTTGCGATGAGAGACTCGATGAATTCCCTCGTCTTGTGGTCCATTACTTCACTTCTCCGGTGGCATAAGGATGGGAATACCCTTTCTTATGGCGTAGATATGTTTGCAGCGACTACAGGAGAGGCCTGTTTTTTTCTCGTTATACTTCAGTGATCCCTTACATACCGGGCAAGCAAGAATACCAAACAACTCTTTACTTAACGGATCCTTTGGCATTCGCATATCAAGAATTAGCTCATTAATAAGTTTTGTGATAAAATCGCTCTAACATCAGAAAAACACAGATATAGGCGAGAATGGCAAAGCCATTTAAATGTTGCTTTCCAACGAGATCGTGACAAAAAAATCAGTTTATAGACGTGAAACTTGGGGATTGGGACAAAAAACACCACAAGATTTAAATACTACCATTAGATTTCATATATAAACTTATTGTAATTATCGGTAATATACATTAGGAAAAAACGACAGCTTGTTGGGGGCAACAAGAAGCCGGGTGGTACACATGAGCACTTTCGTCAAGAAATGTCCGGAATGTGGTGGAATAAACCTATTTCTCAATCGTGATAAGGGAGAGATCATTTGCAAGGATTGCGGTCTAGTCGTTGAAGACAAGATGGTAGACTTTACCCAGGAATGGAGAGACTTCGACAGCGAGGGTGCTGAGAAGCGACGACGAACCGGGGCGCCAATGACCTATACCCAGTATGATCAGGGTCTTGGAACTGAAGTTGGACAGAAAGCTGATATTTACAGTCTTGATGGCAAGGACAGGAACAAGTTCTTCAGGCTGAGAAAATGGCAGTATCGCATCTCGACAGCTATTGAAAGGAACTTAAAGCTCGCTCTTGCTGAGCTTAAGAGAGTATCCTCATACCTCAAACTTCCCAAGTCCGTTGAAGAGGAATCCGCTCGCATCTATACGCTCGCTGTGCAGCGAGGCCTTGTACGCGGACGAAGCATGGAAAGCGTTGTTGCTGGAGCACTCTATGCTGCATGCAGACGCCATGAGATCCCAAGGACGCTTGATGAACTCAGCGAAGCTTCCGGTATTGAGAAAAAAGAAATCGGACGAACGTACCGTTTCGTGACAAGGGAACTTGGAATAACCATTCTCCCAAGCAATCCAGCAGATTATGTCGCTCGGTTTGCGAGTTCACTTAAGCTTAGCGCGGAGACACAGTCTAGAAGCATTGAGATCCTAGAACAGGCACAGAAGGCTGAGCTTACATCGGGACGCGGGCCGACAGGTATTGCGGCAGCGGCACTCTACGTAGCGGCACTTCTCCATGGGGAGAAGCGCACACAGCGCGAAGTGGCGGATATAGCCGGAGTGACGGAAGTCACGATCAGGAACCGTTACAAGGAACTCCTTGATGAACTGAAGCTTGAGCGGGAACTCAAGAAGATCAAAAAGAAGTAATTTTTTCCTTTCTTATTGCCATCCTTCATTCTTGTATCCAGCACTGAGACTACTTATGAGTAGATAATCAATCAAAAGCTTTATAATCCTTCCCAGATTATCCCATATATCCAATCTGGGGGTGACGTATGACAAAAGCTTTCAACGGTTTCGTGACATTCTCACTGCGCATGGTACTTGGTTCGCTACTACTGTTTGCAGGATTTGGCAAAATACTCATGGGGACCGAACGATGGAGCGCAAACCTGATCACGCTTTTTGCAGGATCTCCATGGATTTCTGCACAACTCATCGCCTTCCTCGGTTGGGTAGTCCTCATCCTTGAGTTATTCCTTGGCGTGCTTCTCATCATGGGATGGAAGACACAAGCTGCATTTGGACTCACCATACTGCTGTTTGCCTTGCTTAATGTTGGCCTCATGATCCTCGATAACGGAGCATCTGTATCCACAAATATGAGCTATATTATCGTCGCAACGCTTGGCGCATGGTTGGCGGGAAAAGGAAATATGTGGAGCGTTGACTAAAGATCATACTATTGTTCTTCTTTTCAGTTTTATTCTTTTATGAATATTTCTAATAATAAAAATTATAAGCCGCACACCTTTTTTCAGCAATTGTTTTATGGGCAAATTCTGGAGGTAGAATTATGGGTGAAAAAGTATTAATCACAAGTGAAAGTGTTACTGAAGGGCATCCTGATAAAATCTGCGACCAGATATCAGATGCGATTCTTGATGAGCTTATTCGTCAGGATCCAAACTCAAGGGTTGCCGTAGAATGCCTGACGACGACAGGCCTTGTCGTAGTAGCGGGTGAAGTTACTACTCAAGGATTTGCAGATGTACAACAGATCAGTCGAAGGACTCTTAAGGAAATTGGATACACTGACCCCCGATTCGGAATCGATTCAGAAGACTGTGGGGTCATGGTAAGCATCCACGGCCAGAGTCCTGACATTGCGCAGGGTGTAAACGAGAGCAAAAGCAAGGAGCAGGGAGCGGGCGATCAGGGAATCATGTACGGATACGCTACAAATGAGACGCCGGAACTCATGCCTGCTCCGATAACTTACGCGCATAAGCTCGCAAAGAAACTTGCAGAGGTGCGTAAAAAGAGCATTATTCCCCACCTTGGACCGGATGGAAAAACTCAAGTTACTTTTGAATACATCGGCGGAAAACCTATGCGCATCGATGCGATCGTTATTGCGCAGCAACATACTGAAGAGATTGAGGAAAAACAGCTGCACAAAATGATCATGGAAAATGTCATACTCCCTGTTTGTAACGATTTTATCGACCGGAACACGAAGTTCCACATTAACGCCACAGGGAAGTTCTACAAGGGAGGACCTGAAGCGGATACTGGCGTGACGGGACGGAAGATCATTGTTGACACCTATGGGGGTGTCGGTCGGCACGGCGGTGGAGCATTCTCTGGAAAGGATCCAAGCAAAGTCGATAGAAGCGCGGCGTACGCAGCGCGGTACATCGCAAAAAATGTCGTTGCGGCAGGCCTTGCGGACAAATGCGAAGTGCAGATCAGCTACGCGATCGGCGTCGCTGATCCTGTAAGCGTCAACGTGGAATGCTTTGGTACAAATAAAATCCCTCCAGACGAGATTAGCAAGCTCATACGGAAGATCTTTCCGCTAAAACCTGGAGAGATAATCAAAGCACTCGATCTCAAGCGCCCAATATTCAAACAGACAGCAAGTTATGGGCATTTTGGGCGTGAAGCTGCCATATTCACATGGGAGCGGACGGATAAGGCACCGGTCCTCAAGAAAGAAGCAAGACTTTAATTCCAAAAGGAATAAATAGGCTGGCTAATTATTCATCAAGATGCATCAAAGTCTTGGTGAGATTAAGACCCTCAGAAAGAAGCACGGATTGACACAGGGAGTTCTCGCATCACAAAGCGGCGTTTCTCAGAGCATGGTCGCAAAGATCGAAGCAGGGAAAGTCGATCCCTCATATACGACAGCCCTCAGGATTTTTGAAGTGCTTGACCGTTTGACGCATTCAGCGGAGAAGAAAGCGAAAGAGCTGGCGCGCAAAAAACTCATTATGTGCCATCCACAGGATGAAATCCGGCAAGTCATCGATCAGATGAAGAAGCACGGAATAAGCCAGCTACCGGTGATGGAGCATGATCATGTCGTCGGCATGGTGAGCGAGAGTGTCATTCTCTCCGGATTGCTCGACAAGCATGTACGGACCGTGCGCGAGATCATGCTTGAGCCTCCACCGATCGTTGGACTTGAGACACCATCATCCGTGGTGTACGCCCTCTTGAAGCATTTTCCCATGGTCCTCGTTGGCGAGGGGGGAAAAATCGTTGGTGTGATCACGAAATCAGATGTTCTTGGAGCGATTGAGAAGAGCTAGAAGTCTCTACGTAGAACGAGATAAATTATTGCGAGCCTTCGGCGAGCCCTTTTCCCTGCACAAATCAATCTTGGAAAAGGGCGCGCATGTTCGGGAGAAACGGGTCTTGTGGCAAGAGCCTCTTCTGGACGGTAGATTTAAAAACAGATGGAAATCACGTTCATACTATCCCCGTGTAGCTGAACCGCAGCCTTTTTCTTCGCTCGCCTTACAGGCTCGCAAGAAAAAGCCTGGGGAAAAAGAAGTACCTACGGCATATTTAAAAACAAGTTATGATCACGATCATATTAACCCCGTGTAGCTCAACGGTTAGAGCGTTCGGCTGTAGTACAAACACGTGCTGACATTGGCAAAAGCCTTGGATGAACGCACGATAGCCGATACCGAAAGGTTGCTGGTTCGAATCCGGCCACGGGGAT
>CAYVYK010000001.1:0-234746 GCA_964455675.1 uncultured Methanosarcinales archaeon | reverse complement strand
GGATTCGAACCGGGCAATCTCGCTAACACTCCAAGCCCGGTTCGAATCAACAACACACACAACAAGAAACGTGCTCCGCACCAACAACCATACGGCCGCCCGGATTCGAACCGGGGATCTTCGGTGAGTGAGACCGACGTCATAGCCACTAGACCACGGCCGTGCAGAGTGGATTGTAGTTTGGCGGGCTTTAAAAATGTTCGGGAAGGTCATATGCAGGATTTGAGCCCGGAAAGTATTATAAATGGCCAAATCAGATAAGGAGAAAAAGAGGTGGTGCGGTGAAGCATAGAGCTCTCTCGATTACTGTCTGGATACTGCTTGCGGGCGCACTCGTCTTCCTCTTCGCAAAAACCTGGAATATGGCGGATACCAGGATGCTACCCTATTATCTCTTCCGAACATTCCTTCGGATAGCACTCACATACTTCCTCTGCCTGCTCCTTGGCATCACTATTGGGGTCTATATCGGGATGCGACCAAAGCTTACCGAGATTGCACTGCCCTTCCTTGAGATACTGCAAGCACTCCCACTCCTTGGGTTTCTCCCTATGATCCTCGTCCTCTTTATCAGAGCGTTCAACGAAAGCATCCTTGGGCTCGAAATATCCTCAATGGTACTACTCTTCCTGAGCATGGTATGGTGCCTGCTCTTTGGAGTTATCGCAGGAGTCAAATCCATACCACCCCACGTCAAAGACCTAAAAGACATCTTCCGAATGAGCAAAACGGAATACTTCCGCCATGTCATCCTTCCATCAATCTATCCGCCACTTATCGCAAGCAGCGACCTCGCGTTTGGCATCGGATGGTATTTTTCGGTCGGTAGCGAGATCATCTCGTACAACCGCCATAGCTACAACTTACTCGGCATGGGGTATTACCTCTATCAAGCAACCATGGTACATAAAAACGTCTACATGATCATCCTCGGAATCCTCATCCTTAGCATCTGCGTGTGGCTCATGGACAACTTTGTATGGAACAAGCTTGAAGAGATGAGCCAGGAACACAAGTTCCTTGCACTCACCCTTGGATTCCGAAAAGAAAGCAAGACAGCAGTGCCCGTCCCGCGAGAAACACTAACTGCACGAAAACCCCCAAGTCATGCAGTCATGAAATCAGTCTTTCGATACAGTTCAACCACGCTTATCATTGTGATCGTTGGCCTGGTTTCCCTAGCCATCATCCTTGAACCTAATATCCTCCTGCAGCTTGGCATCCTTATCCCTGCAACATTCTACTCCTTCATGCGCATCACGATTGCGTACGTTATCAGTGCGGCGATTGCGCTATGCGCGTGTTACCTCATCTTCACCCACCCCAGAGTACGAGAGACCGTCCTTAGCATTATGGACGTGGTATGCTCTGTTCCGCATCTGGCGCTCGCACCAGTCGTCCTGTTCATCACCATGAGCATGTTCTCCCAACAAGTCTCGGCAGAGATCAGCACACTCATTATCCTCGTTTTAGGAATGGTATGGTGCATCATGATCTACCTGGCAGAAGCCGTGGCATACCTCCCTGGACAACTCAATGATCTTGCACGTAATTTCCACATTGACCATAAATACAACAAGCTTCAATATGCGAGGCACTTCCTCATCCCAGCACTCTTCCCAGCGCTCATCATGGGAAGTATGCTTGCATTTGCACAGGGGTGGAATGTCATCGTCGCCACAGAATACGTCGTCCATGAAGGGGTAGCGATAACGGTACCGGGAGTCGGATCCACACTACAAGTGCTTTCTAATGAATCAAAATTTGCCATGATCATTGTCACACTCGTCTATATGGCGGGCTTTATCCTCCTTTTCAACTATCTCCTCTGGAAACCACTCCTTCAGGAAGAATCCGAGTACAACATGCATGAGGAACTTGAATGAACGCGCTCATCGAAGTCAAAAATGTGACAAAGATATACAAGCACACGAGTGGAGACCGGGTAGCCGTCAAGAACCTCAGTTTCGACCTCAAAGCGGGCGAATTTCTCGCGATCCTTGGACCAAGCGGTTGCGGCAAGACAACGCTCATGAGAATGATCTGCGGACTTGAGCAACCCGACGAAGGAGAAATCTTCTATAAGGGCATTCCAAGAACGGAACCAAGCACAAGCATCACGATGGTATTCCAGAATTATGCATTGCTACCATGGAAAACAGCACGGGAAAACATCACACTCGCCCTTGAATCACTAGGTCTAGCCAAAGAACAGAAGAACACCATCAGCAGAGCTTGGCTCACTAAAGTGGGACTGATCAATTACGAAAACTCTTACCCCTCAGAGCTATCAGGAGGCATGAAACAGAGAATAGGAATTGCACGAGCGCTTGCTGTCAGCCCCGACATCGTACTTCTCGACGAGCCGTTCTCATCCCTCGATGAGATCACAACAGAGGACCTTCAAAAGCTTATCTATGATATCTGGCTTGAAACAAAACATCCAGAATCCTACATCCTCATCACGCATCTCATCGAAGAAGCAGTACTCATGTCAGATCGGATACTCATCCTTGCACCAGGAGGCCGCATCATCGGCGAAGTGACTAATACTCTTGGGAAGCCAAGATTTTCCATGCAACGCAAGAGCGAATTCTACAGCATGTGTGACCGAGTTAGAGAAATCATCCGCCAATCCACTTCTTAAATTGCGCAGGCGGAAGATCACATTCCGCAGCAACAAGTTCGAGAAGGGCAGGATTCTTCATCATAGATTCCATCAGGAAAGGCATTTCCGAATTGATCAGACGCCGAGCGGACATGTGAATCAACGGTGCCAAACGACCAGCGATCTCCTTTCGTACGGCGTGCTTTTGGTTCAACTGCCACATTCGCAAAATTCGCATCGAAGGCTTGTAGGGAACGAACGCTTTGTACTTTTCATCCTTGGCGAGCGCAACACCTGCGGTCAGCAGTGCATTGACATACACGAGAAACCTCCACTCCTGCCGACGAGTAATCCTTGACTGAAAGATATCTGCCCTGCTCAGCGCATCATAGGCACGAGCAACATCAGCAGGGGACGTGTACTCCAGCGGAATGTTCTCATCAAGCCACAGCATTACGGTATCCATGTCTTCATCAACAGTATCGAGCGCACCAAGCGCCAGCTTCATATCGGTAGACTTGAGTATTTTAAGCAGAGCCTGCACAATGCTCTCAGTCTTCGCACGATCAGCAAGCGCATCAATCGCATCAGCAGTAATGTTCCCAAAACTCAAGATTTGCAGATCATTAATCGCGGCCCGAGCATCGCCACCAGCACGTCTTGCGAGTCTCTTAAGCAGCTCTTCATCAACTGATAACTTTTCCTTCTCGCAAATTGACTTGAGGATGTTTGTGATCGACACATAATTCAACGCATGAAAATCTATCAGCTGGCAGGACGACCTCAGTCCAGAGAACTTAGAGTCATAGATATCATTTGCAGTCAACACAATAGGAACTGCACTCTTTTCGATAATGGAAACAACCGCGGGAAGCGCACCACGGTCTTGCTGGCCAGAAACTCCATCAATCTCATCTATTAGAATGATCTTCCCTTTACCAAAAAAGCTACGCTGAAGGGAAGCTTGCCCCACCTGCTGCAAGATACTTGCTTTATCACGAGCATCAGAAGCGTTTACTTCAAGCAACTCAACATCCATCTTTCGCGCAGCAGCATGCACTGCAATCGTCTTCCCTACCCCTGTGGGACCATGAAGCATCGCTGCTTTTCTCTTCGGAAAAGCATCAAGAAACGAAAACAGCTCCTGCAAAGCCTTATCCTGGCCCACAACACCCTGCAGAGCAACTGGGCGATACTTCTGAACCCATGGTACACCCTGTGCCATGCACTACGGAAGGGAGAGTTGTTATATATTCCTTTGGGCAGAACGTGGCTAGTGCCAGCACCGAAGTTTTATAAAGCACCTTTCAAACCACACATCGTCATGGCTATAGAGCAAAAACACTGGGCAAAGGAACTTGAAAAGCCACTTTATGATACTTGGAAGGATACGCACGCATATGCGTTTGACGACCGATCACATCAACCAGTCTATAGCATCGATACTCCACCACCTTATGTCAACATGCCAATACATATCGGGCAGGCAACAACATACATCCTTATGGATATGTTCGCGCGGTATAACCGCATGAATGGAAAGAACATACTCTTTCCCCTTGGACTTGACCGGAATGGACTGCCCATCGAGATTGCAGCAGAGCGGGAGTTTAAGGTAAAATTGAGCGACGTTGGCAGGGAACAAGCAGTCGAATACTGCAGAAAGATTCTTGAGAAATGCTCAGCAGCAAGCACTGAAACATTCCTTCGCCTTGGCATCAGCTTCAACTCATGGAAACGAGGAGAGTCCATTGGAGATGTTTATCACACCGATAGTCCAGAGTATCGAGCAATCACGCAAGGCACATTCATTGACCTCTGGGACAAAGGGCTCATCTACGAGGACGAACGGATCAACAATTACTGCCCAGGATGCCAAACCACAATTGCGGACGCGGAGATTGAGTACGAAAATCTTTCCACAGATTTCAACGACATCGTTTTCACGGTGAAAGAAACGGGAGAAAGGATCATCATCGGAACAACGAGACCAGAACTTGTCTGCACGTGCGGCATGGTCATCTACCATCCGAGCGACGAGAGATACCAGCATCTCTCCGGAAAGAGGGCTATCACACCGCTCTTCGAGCGCGAGGTACCAATCCAGCCCCACACACTCGCCGATCCAGAAAAGGGGACAGGAATCGTCATGATGTGTTCGGCAGGGGACACTTCAGATATCAGATTCTTCCGTGACATGCAAATCAAACCAATCATTGCCATCAATGCTGATGGACGAATGAATGACAATGCAGCATTCCTCAAAGGACTGAAAGTAGCGGAAGCACGAAAAGAGATGATCACAAGACTCGACGAAAAAGGCCTCCTTGTCAAACAACGTAAAATTCTCCATCGCACACCAATCTGCGAACGCAGCAAGGACCCGATTGAATTCATATCCATGCGAGAATACTACGTCAAACAACTTGAGTATAAAGAGACTATGAAAGAGCTCGCGAAGAAACTTAACTTCTTTGCAGACGAATCACGACAGATATTCCTCGACTGGATCGAAAGCGTCAGCATCGACTGGCCGATATCCCGCAGAAGGTATTATGCCACAGAAATCCCTCTCTGGCACTGCAAAAAATGCCAGAAGACACTCCTTCCTCCAAAAGGCAAATATTATCAACCATGGAAGGAACCATACCCTGGAACATGCACCTGCGGAAGCACGGATACCGTCGGTGAAACGAGAGTATTTGACACTTGGTTTGACTCAAGCATCTCGCCACTCTACATCCTCATGTACGAACGAAACAAAGAGTTTTTTACCAAACACCAGCCTTGCACACTCCGGCCGCAGGGAAAGGAAATCATCAGGACGTGGCTCTATTATACAATCCTTAAGGATTATCTCCTCACGGGAAAACTCATCTTCCAAGACGTATGGATCAACTACCACATCGTCGATGACAAAGGAAAGAAGATGAGCAAAAGCAAAGGCAACGTGATTGACCCTATGCAGGTTATCGATAAATTCGGTGCTGAGCCATTGCGCCTTTGGAGCGCCGTCGAAGGAAACCTCACGAAAGCAGACTTCCGGTGCTCACTTGAGCGGATCGAAGGAGCCCATAAGACACTCGTCAAGCTCTGGAACGTCGCACGATTCATCAGTTCGTTTGAGTACGATGGAACAGAAGTTAATCTCCTCCCAACGGACCTCTGGATCAGGAATGAAGTGAACAGGCTCGTCTCACTTGCACATGAACTGTATGCACAATATGACTTCCATAATCCCAGCACACAAGTCAAACACTTCATCTGGGAAACATTCGCATCACACTACCTTGAACTCGTCAAGAACAGAGCATACAACAGGGACGGCAAATTCAGTCCGGCAGAGCGGAACGGCGCCATCGAAACGCTGAATTACTGCCTCGATCGAATACTCCTTATCATGGCACCTGTCGTACCATTCATCACGGCGACTATTTACCATGAACTCCACAAGCAGGACATCCACAAAGAGACTTTCCCTTCTGCAGAGAAGCTGCACAACCTTGCGTTTACCACAAATGATATTATGGAACTCAACAGGCAGCTCTGGAAAGCAAAACAAGACGCGGGCAAAAGCCTCAAGGAGCCATTAAGCCGCGTCATCCTTCCTGAGATTTTTAGGACGATCATCGCAGATATCACCACAACCCATAACATCCAAAAGGTGGAATGGGGAGAATTGCACATCGAGGTTTAATCATGGAAATCAATGAAAGCGTTATACGCCACGTTGCGACACTTGCCAAGATTGAACTCAGTGACAAGGAAGTGAAAGAGTTTGTTCCACAGCTCCAAGAAGTTTTTGAATCATTCCAGAAGATCCAACAAGCCAACGTCAAGAATATAGAACCAAGCTTTCATCCGATCGAATTAAAGAACCATCTACGGGATGATGAGCCACGAGCATCCATCCCACAGAAGGATGCGCTCTCGAACGTGCACCAGGAAGCTCGAGGATACATCAAAGCACCACGCGCTGTGTAGGCCATGAAAAACCAGACCATCACATCGGTCAGCCGAGCCGTACGACAAGGAGATATTACGCTAGCAGAGTATGCAAAAAAAATCCTTACTGAAACTAAAAAAATCAACAAGACACACAATTATTTCTGTACTATATCCGAACAGGAATTTCTAGAAGCAAGCACGAACGAACAGCATCAAACACCGCTGTCGGGCATAGCACTTGCAATCAAGGATTCCATCGTCGTACAAGGAATCGAAAGCAGAGCAGGAAGCAGAATCCTTGAAGGATACAAACCGCTATTTACTGCAACGTGCGTCCAGCGCGCGATGGACAAGGGCGGGATGGTCCTTGGCAAGACAAATCAAGACGAGTTCGGATTTGGAGCATTCAATGTGAACGTAGGCCTTGGATTCGAGATACCTAAAAATCCATTTGACAAGGAACGAAGCTGCGGAGGAAGCAGCGGAGGAGCTGCGGGCATCGTGCAGAGAGCGAGCTATCCCATGATATCCTACGGAGAATCAACAGGAGGAAGCATCGCATTCCCAGCATCATTCTGCGGCGTGTTTGGTCTCTGCCCAACGTACGGCAGGGTTTCACGGTACGGACTCATCGACTATGCAAACTCACTTGACAAAATCGGGCCACTTGCGAAAAACGCCGAGGATATCGCAACAAGCCTCTCTATCATAAGCGGATACGACCCAAATGATTCCACAAGCCTCAACGCGCCAACAGAGGATTATAACAAGTACCTAACGCAAAGCCTTAAAGGCATGAGGATCGGAATCATCACGGAAGGATTTGGCGAGCACGTCACGGAGGAAGTTAAGAACGCCGTGCATAAAGGAATCGAAAAGCTCCAGGAGCTTGGAGCACGCACGGCCGAAGTGTCCACACCAACAGCTGTCGAATATGGAATACCAACATACTATTTTCTCAGCACGAGCGAAGCAAGCACAAATCTCGCGAAGCTCTGCGGCCTGCGCTATGGAAAATCGGAAAAAATCGAAGGAAACTTCAATCAGTATTTCACTGCCGTACGAAGCAAGCACTTCGGAAAGGAAGCGAAACGGCGCATCATGATCGGAACATTCGCCCGCATGGCAGGATACCGAGACGCATACTATATCAGGGCGGCGAAGGTGCGAACGCTCATCATCCAGGAATACCAAAAATTATTCGAGAAGTATGACGTCCTCATCTGCCCGACGGCTCCGTACTTGCCGCCGAAAATAGCAGAGATCGAACAAATGCCGCCGCTCCACCACTACATGGCAGACATCCTCACCGTCGGGCCCAACCTTGCCGGACTTCCGCACATGAATGTTCCCGTTGGAACAAGCAAAGGACTGCCTGTTGGCATGCTTGCCATCGGCAATCATCTCTCTGAAGGAAATCTCATCGCACTCGCAAAAGAGTTTCGCGCACCGACATGGGAGTAACCGTGAGCCAGAAAACACCACATTCATTCCAGGGCATTCAAGGAGAAGACAAGCCAGCAGCATGCCCGAGCTGCGGGAGTACAGAGATGGTTATTGAGCATTCTGAAATTGTGTGCAAAAAATGCGGACTTGTCATTGAATAAACGCGACCACTCAAGAGATTCTTTGACAGACCAACAGATATCCGTCTCAAGTCGCACAACATTTAAATAGTAATAATCGGAAGAAGGAAGCATGACCAAAGCGAAGGAGTTCATGGCTTCACCGGTGATTTCTGTTCAGGAAACAACAACCGTAGCAGAGGTCGCAAAGCTACTTGCGGAAAAGCATGTAAGCTGCGTTTCTATCGAACATAGAGGGAAAATGATTGGTGTCACGACGGAGCGCGATCTTGTCCGTGAAGTGCTCGCAACAGGACGAGACCCAAAAAAAACTACAGTCAAGGACCTCATGGACTCACAATTTCACATGGTCGATCCAAACGAGGATCTCTATGATGTTATCGCTCTCATGAAAAGAAACGGCCTTCGCAGGGTATTTGTCGGAAAGATGGGCAAAGCAGATGGCATCATCACCGAAACAGACATCGTAAACGAGACACTCAAGATGGAACAACAGCTTGTTACCGACCTTGAACAGAAGAAACTCAGCATCACGAGCTACCAACAGAAGCATAAAGAAATACTCCGAAAACTCCAGACGATCAAAACAATCCACAACCGGGCAAGCACAGGATCAAAAGACTTTGACGCGATACTCGGAGGAGGATTTCCCCAAGGAGGAAGCGTACTCGTCTACGGCCCGCCCGGAGCTGGAAAAACACTCCTCGCGTTTAGCTTCCTTTGGGAAGGCCTTGAGGAGGGAGACAGCTGCTTATACGTATGCGCAAATGAGTCCATCAAGGAGATCAGAAACGGATTCAAAACCCTTGGATACAACGTCGGCAATCATGAGCGCAAAAAAAAGCTGCTCTACATACGGCTCCTTGCCGAAACGGCGGGAAGAAAAGACCCGTCAGTGATCTACCAATCGCCAGGCATGCAATTCCGGGATATCTATTACATCAAAAAAATCGTTGAAGACACGCAAAAGGCAAGCAAGAAGCACACGAGAATATACATCAACGTCATCTCCCAAGCGCTCATGATGTGGAGCCCACAGATTGTTTATCGGTTTGTTTCAGACCTCATCGAATTCTTCCACAACCTCAACATCACCGCGATATTCCAGCTCGATAAAGGGATCGGAACCGAAGAGACTGTAAGCTCATTTGAGCAGATCATGGACGGATCCGTACACTTTGCGCTCAAGGAAGAAGGAGTCAACGTCGAGAAGCTCATCTCCGTCAAGAAGATGAAAGGCGGAAAACTCATCGAACAGAAATATTACAAGTTCGACTTCAAACCGAAGGAAGGCATTACAATCGAGTTTGAATGATGAAACGGGAAACCATTACGCTTGCGGTCATTCTTATTGGGGTATTCCTCTTTCTCGCGAGTATCCAATTCTCCACACCGCTTGCGTTCGACCAAGATGCGTACTATCATTACACGATAGCAGAATTCATGCGCACACGAGCTCTTGTGCTCCATAACTTCGATTATTTAACAGGAAATTTCCCACCAGGAGAATTTGTTGACCTGCAGTTTCTCTACCACTTCATCCTCATCCCGTTTACGCTCCTACCAACGGAACTAGGCATGAAGATCAGCCAAGTATTCTTCGCAAGCCTCAGCATCGCACTGCTCTATATACTCCTTGTACAACTCAAGGTCAAGCATGCGGCGCTTTGGTCGCTCATCGCGCTCTGCAGCAGCTACGGGTTCCTTATCAGAATCCAGTTCTCGAAGGGAGTATCACTTTTCATCTGCGTAAGCATCCTGTTTCTCATGACTCTCCTCAATCGAAAGTATATCCTCTCAGGAATACTCGGATTCCTTTGCGCATGGCTTTATCCCGCGTTCCCACTCCTGGGAATCTATGCAGTGATCGGGTCAATTACCCTTACTATTCACAAACGAATTGATATCAAGATGGTTGCCTATCCCATGGCAGGCATGATTGCAGGATTTTTCCTCTATCCTTACAGCCCACATTCTTACGGGACATGGTATATCCAAACATTCGGCAATTTCCTGTTCCCAACCGTTGTCCAAGGACTTGAGTGGCATGCATTAACTCCCTTAGCATTCATCCTCCAAACAGGAGTACTCCTCATTGCACTCATCATTGGAGTAGTCTACGCTGGCAAGAACATCATTCATCAACCAAAAAAACATCGCAGAGAAATCTTCTTCCTTGTCATAAGCATCATGTACCTTGGACTTTCATTCATGTCAAAGAGGTTCATCGAGTATCTGCCCTTTGTTATCATCCCCTTCGCAGCATTGACACTATCCCAGGTGCACCAGCAAAAAGCAAAACTCATAGTTGCCGTGCTTGGAATCGCTGCCCTAGTCACCATCACCATCAGCTATCCACGGCTCACCACCATCATCAAAGACTACCCGTACTCACCGTACCGCTACGAAGGATGTATGAACGCGCTCAAAGCCGCAAGCCCAGAAGGAAGCATTGTATACCATGATGAATGGTTTCTCTTCCCGTACTTCCTGCATCTCAACACTCACAACAGGTATGTCTATGGCCTTGATCCGACGTTTGGCTACGCACACAACGCAACCAAATTCAAGATGTGGTTTGGTCTCATCAATAATCCGCCCGAGGATGCAGAAGAGTATATTATAGCAGACTTTGACTCTCAATTTGTCGTCATAACGAGCGCAAAAAACCTCCAAGAGAGGATCACGGATCATGCCACAACCGTCTACAGCGATCCTTGGTGCACCGTCCTTAAGCTCTCGATCTGACGCAGCTTCGTCTCCTTAAAAAGGAACAGCCGGAAGCCGTCATCAATCTGGATCCCCCGCCGCTCGAGCTCTTTACTCAGGCGACGGTAGAGCGATCTACCTTCAGTATCAAGATCAGTCAGGATCGCGACTTTATGACACTCTGCCGGGATGGATTCCACGATCGCAAACAAAGGGGAATGATACAACATTATAATTCTCTGAAGACCAAATGACTCCAACGCAGCCTTGTCTTTCTTTCCCTCAACAATGCATAGGGTATCAGATTCTCGTAGACGATCAAGATGACAAACCAGATCGCCATAAACCTGCGGATCGAGCACAGGACACATACGGAGCTACGAATTTTTATAGTATAAAAGTATACCGTCATCCATGCTCAATCCGATGCTGCCCCTCACATACTACTCGCAGCGATGGGTCCAGGAGACAATCGTTCTTGAAGCACGCGACAAAGAAGTAGGAGTACGAATCGCAGACGCATTTGGCAAACGACCCGACGTTCTCAAATACCCCCAAGACGTCATGGAATTCGCGAGGCAAAAAGTCACCAGTTTTCATCTATCAGAAGAATTATGGCGAAATCCCCTGCAGCTCTCTCCAGAAATGAAAAAAGCCGACCAAGAACAACTCCGCAAGGGATGGGACCTCGTTCTTGATATCGACTGCCCAGTATGGGAATTAGCCAAAACCCTCGCGCATGCACTCGTCCTTGCGATCCGCGAGCATGGTGTTCGCAATGTGAGCATCAAATTTTCAGGTAACAAGGGGTTTCATATCGGAGTACCCTTTGAAAGCTTTCCCGAACGCATTGGAGGAGAAGCAACAAGCCTCCTTTTTCCCGACGGCCCACGCAGAATCGCAAGCTATCTTCTCGAGTATGTCACAAAAAAATATGTCAGCATCGATAATGGCAAGCTACGATTCCGATTCAATGAGCAGGAATCAACATTCATCATCACCGAGCTCTCGCAACAATTCGGCACTCCACTCACGCACACCATCTGCGCAAAATGCGCAAAGCCATGGAAGGAAAAGAAGATCACAACCGAATTCATCTGCCCGCAATGCGAGAGCCGCATCGTGAGCGAAGAATCCTATATGAAGTGTCCCCGGTGTAACGTCTTCATGGAAAAAAGCAGCATACCACATAAGTGCAGCTGCGGAAGCCACAAGTATGAAGAAGTATTCGATCCATATAGCGTCATCCAGGTCGATACAATCCTCATCGCGTCCCGACACCTCTACAGATCAAGTTATTCACTCCACGAAAAATCAGGGCTCATCTCACTACCCATCGATCCTGCCAGAATCCTTGCATTCTCCAAAGAAGATGCACGCGTCGACAAAATACTTGCGCCATCGATCAGGTTCCTTGACCGCACGAAAAGCACGGCAGGAGAAGCAAGCAGACTCCTTGTCGAATCCTTTGATTACAAGCCAGTGATCCTCGAAGAAGAGGTAGCAAAGGAAGCGAAATGGGATGAAATAACCGAGGCAATCCCTGAAGCGTTCTTCCCTCCCTGCATAGCACAAATCCTCAAAGGAGTGAAGGATGGAAGAAAACGATCACTCTTTGTCCTCGTCAACTTCCTCACATCGGTTGGGTGGGACTATGAGATGGTGGAAAAACGCCTGCAAGAGTGGAACACAAAAAATCAAGAACCACTACGGCAGCAAGCCATCGTCGGCCACATACGATACCACAAACAACAAAAGAAGAAAGTCCTGCCACCCAACTGCAACAACCAAATGTATTATGTGGGAATCGGGGTATGCCATCCTGACGGCCTCTGCAAGAGAATTAAAAATCCTGTACAGTACGCAAAGCTTCGAGCAAGAATGGCGTCAAAACCTATAGCTAAACCTAAAAAAGCAAAAGCACCGAGTACGAAGCCGAGCACTATACCAAGCACTATAGATAAGCAATGATAAGCAAAAGATAACGACAATCAACGCACCTATAAGCTCTGAATAAAACGTGGGCCATAACAGTAAAAAACGAGGCCAACGATAGCTTTATAAAGGGCCCCCAACTTCTCGACAAGAGCGCATATCAAATACAGATTTGATATAGGAAACACACAGCCTGAAAAGACCGTTTTCAACGTGTATTCTCACAAAAACGGCCACCAAAAGGCTCTTTTTCCGTGCATACACGGGATATAGGTATATCCCTCTGAGGACCAACAATGGGACAAGTAATGGGACCACGACATGGAAGCATGCAGTTTTGGCCTAGAGTGAAAGCTCAAAGGCATTACGCCCGCATCAGGTCATGGCCTACCATAACCGAAACAAAACCCCTCGGATTTGGCGGATATAAGGTCGGGATGACCCACATTATGGTCAAGGATCCACGACCAAACTCCCTCACGAAGGGAATGACCATCTCACTTCCCGTCACGGTTGTTGAATGCCCGCCACTCAAGGTGGCAGCCATCAGATTCTACAAATACTCAATATGCATCGGAGAACAATGGGCTGAAAAGCTCGATAAAGAAATTACGCGGAAGATACCGGTGCGAAAGAAACAAGCCGCACCATTCGAAAAAGATTTCGATGACATTATGGTCCTTGTCTACACACAACCGCGCCTCATCGGCATCGGCAAGAAAAAACCAGACATATTCGAGATCGCCGTCGGCGGAAAAAACAAGGAGGAAAGACTTGAGTATGCGAAGCAGCACCTTGGCGCCGAAATCAAGATTGAAGACATATTCAAAGAGGGCCAATTTATCGATATTCACGCCGTTACAAAAGGAAAAGGCATGCAGGGCCCAGTTAAGCGCTTTGGCGTGCCTGTCAGACGGCATAAATCCGAAAAAACAAAGCGAGGACCAGGAAGCCTTGGCGCTTGGTGCGCACAACCCCATTACATGTACCGCGTTGCGCATGCGGGAAAGATGGGATACCATCTCCGTACCGAATACAACAAACAGGTCATTCTCATTTCATCCAAACCCGAACGGGTCAACCCGAAGGGAGGATTTGTCCGATATGGTGTCGTCAAGAATCCTTTCATTCTCATCCATGGATCAATCGCCGGAGCGTCAAAACGCATCCTCCGATTGAACTTGCCTATACGACCAAATAAGAAGGTAAGCACACAGCCATTTGAGGTCACGTACATCCACACAGAAACTCACCAAGGAGCATAACCATGAATCTCAAAGTCTACGCAAAGGACAAGCAGGAAAAGGGAAGCGTCAAGCTACCACCACAGTTCTCCGAACCAGTGCGTTCAGACCTCATTGCGAAAGCAGCGCATGCAATCCAATCAAATAACAGGCAACCGTATGGAACGGACCCATTCGCCGGAAAGCGCAAAAGCACCGCAGTATCAAAGCGCAGACGCAATTACCGCGGATCTTACGGACATGGAATCTCGCGTGTCCCACGAAAAGTCATGAGCAGAAGCGGAACGCACATGAACTGGCAGGGAGCACTGTCACCAAATACCGTCGGCGGACGCGAAGCACACCCACCAAAATCGTGGAAGAACTGGAAGAAGAAGATCAATCAAAAGGAAAACCAGAAAGCAATCAGATCGGGACTTGCTGCAACAGTTGACAAAACACTCGTAGTCATGCACGGACATAAAGTGCCCGACATTTACCCATTTGCGCTTGACGATTCTATCGAACAGATCGCAAAGACGAAGGATGTCTACGCGGCATTTGTCACACTTGGGATGGAAGATGAACTTTCAAGATCCAGCGAAAAAACCATCCGCGCGGGTCACGGAAAAATGCGCAATCGGCCATACCGTAAGAAAAAAGGACCGCTCGTCGTTGTTTCCGCAAAATGCCCACTCATGAAAGCAGCGTCAGGACTCCCTGGAGTAACTGTCGTGCTGTACAACCAGATCAATGTACTCCACCTCGCTCCTGGACTACAGGCAGGAAGAATGACACTCTTCACAAAATCAGCCCTTGACAAGATAGGCACAGAAAAGGTCTATGCACAATGAAGAAATTCCAAGATGACTACGGCGTCGTTTTGTATCCCTTGAGCACAGAAAAGTCCATCAGGCTCATGGAATCAGACAACAAGCTCATCTTTGTCGTGAACGAAAGGGCGAACAAAGCTCAGATCAAGGAAGCTGTCGAGCGACTATTCAAAGCAAAAGTCACAAAGGTCAACACGTACCGCAGCATCAACGGAGACAAACGAGCGTACGTCACTTTCAGCCAAGAAACACCGGCGATTGATATTGCCACGAACCTAGGAATGATGTAAATGGGAAAGAATCTCATCCAGCAGGCACGGGGAAGGGGGACAACAACCTACCGAGCACCATCATTCCGGTGGGCGGGAAAGGTCGGAATGCCCCCAATTACGAGCGAAACCCTGGTCGGCGAAATTATGGAAATCGTTGACAGCCAGGGTCACAGCGCACCACTCATCCTCATCAAGTACAGCAACGGAGCAGTCACGCTCCAGCCAGCTCCTGAAGGCGTCCGCGTTGGCGACCAGATAGAGATGGGCGACAATGTCGAGGTCAAAATCGGCAACATTCTGCCGCTCAAGAGCATTCCTGACGGAACACTCATCAACAACATCGAAATCCATGCGGGAGATGGAGGAAAGATGGTCCGAAGCTCAGGAACGAGCGGAAGAATCCTCACCAAGATGCATGGAGAAGTCATCGTCGAATTGCCATCAAAAAAGCAGAAAGCATTCAATGAGAACGCCCGTGCCATCATCGGGGTGCTTGCCGGAGGCGGAAGAACAGAAAAACCACTCTACAAGGCAGGACACATGTGGTGGAAGATGCAGGCGAAGAACAAGAAGTATCCATCAGTCTCTGGAAATGCACAAAACGCAGTTGACCATCCATTCGGTAACAAGAGATCACTGCGCAAGTCCAAAGCACGACCGGTCAGCAGAAACGCACCTCCAGGACGAAAAGTAGGCATGATCGCAGCGCGCAGAACAGGGAGGAAGAAGTAATGGTAAAAAAAGATTTCATGTACCGCGGAAAGACATGGGAAGAAATCGAAAAACTCAACATGATTGAGTTTGCACAACTCCTACCCTCAAGACAAAGAAGGAGCATCAAACGAGGGCTCCCCGAACAGCAGAAGATATTACTCAAGAAGATCAAGAAAAAGAATATCATCGAAACACACCTTCGCGACATGATCATCTTCCCAGAGATGGTTGGTAAAAGAATCAAGATCCATAATGGAAAGACATTCACTGAGGTTATGATCGAGAAAGATATGATCGGCCACTACCTTGGCGAATTTGCGCTCACGCGCGGAAGAGTACAGCACAGCGCACCAGGAATCGGCGCAACACGGTCAAGCGCTGCACTATCGGTGAGATAAATGCCTTACCACTACGCATTCCAGGACTTTAAGGAAAACATGGCACGCGCGGTAGGCACACGCCTTCGGATCAGCACGAAGCAGAGTGTTGAGATATCCAAATACATCAAAGGGCGAAGCGTGACAAGCGCAAAGGCACTCCTGCAAGAAGTCATTAAGATGAAGCGAGCGATACCATTCACCAGATTCAACCGAGACATGGGCCACAAACCAGGAAAGATCGCTGCTGGAAGGTATCCGATCAAGGCAAGCGCAGAATTCCTACAGCTCATCAATTCCGTTGAGCACAATGCGCGCAGCAAGGGACTCAACACAACAAACCTCATCATCAGGCACGCCATGGCACAGAAAGCAGGAAACGTCCCACATTACGGACGCCAAGGCCGTCGCAACATGAAATACACGCACGTCGAAATCGTCGTCGAAGAAGGCAAGGCTGATAAGAAATGATCGAACGAAAATTTGTCCAAGAAAAACTGAAAGAATATCAGGTCGAAGAATTCATTAGCAGTACGCTCAAGCGAGTCGGCCACAGCAAGACCAAACTCGTGCGAACGCCGCTTGGCGAAAAGATCGTTATCTACGCGGTCCGGCCGGGACTTGTCGTAGGAAAGAAAGGGGAAAATATCAAAAAGCTCACGAAGACGCTCAAAACAAAGTTCAAATTCGAAAATCCACAGGTAGAAATCGCTGAAATAGAGCGGCCAAGCCTTGACGCACGCATCGTTGCGGAAAGGATCGCATCAACCATGGAACAGTTCGGCTCAAACAGATTCAAGGGAATCGGGCATAAAACCATGCAGGACGTCATGGATGCAGGAGCTCTTGGCGTTGAGGTTATCATCAGTGGAAAAGTGCCAAGCCAGCGCGCAAAGCGATGGCGGTTCTACCGAGGGTACCTCAAGAAATGCGGAGAAGTCGCAAAAACTAAAGTACTCACAGCATACTCAGAAGCTCAACTCAAAAGCGGAACAATCGGAGTCCAGGTACGCATCATGCCACCTGACATCGAGCTGCCAGACAAAGTGACACTAAGAACAGACGAAGAGACAACAAAGATCGTCAAAGAGCAGGAAGAGACTAAACAGAAGGAAGTAGAAAAACCAAAGAAAGCGAAAAGAGCGCCTGCCAAAAAGACCACAAGGAAAACGAAGCCTAAAGCAAAAGAAAGTGTCAAAGAACCAGAGGCTCCTGCAGAAGAGGCAAAGGAATGAAAACGAAAGAACTTCGCCAGATGAACAAAGAACAGCTCAAGGAGAAGCTTCATGAACTAAAACAAGAACGCCTCAAAACACTTGTTCAACTATCCACGGGTACAAACCCAAAAAGCCCCAGTCACGTCAAGAACGTGCGCAAGACTATCGCACGCGTCCAGACAATAATCAAATCCAAGGAGGAGGAAACCAAGCAATGAGTGGAATATGTTCCACGTGCGGGCTCCCACAGGAACTTTGCGTTTGCGAAGCGATCGCAAAGGAAAGCCAAAAAATTGTGGTTGACACTGCCAAAAAGAAATTTGGCAAGGTGTATACCGTCGTAAGCGGCTTTGATACCAAGGAGATCGACATCAAGGATGTCGTCAAGAAACTCAAAGCCAAGTTCGCATGCGGCGGCACAGTCAAAGGAACCACAATAGAGCTCCAGGGCAATCACAAGCCCAGGATGCGGGAAGCCCTCATGGAAATCGGGTTCAGCCCCGATACAATTGAAGTTCGATGACGAAGGCCAAAAAGGACCCAACGAACATCGTCGGACTCACAGCCATGATTGAAAGGGCTGCGAATCCCTCGCTCGTCGGAGTCAAAGGAACAATAGTAAACGAGACCAAGAACACAATCATCATGGCCCATGATGGGGTGGAAAAAACCATCATCAAGGACCAAGTCACAATCAGTATCAACGGAAAAACAATTGACGGAAAAAAACTTGCAGGAAAACTTGAAGAGCGGATAAAAAAATGAGAACACACCATAAAACAGCGGGGCTCGACGTGAAGCCGCCACAGGCGGCATGCACAGACAAGAAATGCCCCTTCCATGGAACACTCAAAATCCACGGCAGACGTTTTGAAGGAGTCCTTACTAACGTAACAGTCTCGCGCAGTGCAACACTCGAGTTCACCAGGCAGGTATATATCCACAAGTATGAACGCGGAGAACAGCGCAAATCAAAGATCCATGTTCACAATCCACCATGCATCAACGCGATGCGCGGGGACCGAGTGCGGGTAGCAGAGTGCAGACGGCTTTCAAAGACAAAAAGCTTTGTCATCGTCGAAAATCTCGGCAAGGAACTAGGCTTTGCACAACGACAAGAGCTCCTTATGGAAGGCAAGAAGAAACGAAGCAAGAAAGTGAAGGAAGAATTGGAAGCAGTTGATGTGGAAGAAGCAGGAGAGGCGGATGCACAATGAAAGCGGTCAAAGCACGAATAACAAAGGCGCTTGGAGTTGGAAGCGAACTTGCCACCTGCGACAATTCAGGAGCAAAAATAATCAGAATCACCAGCATCTACACACAAAAAACAGTCAAGGGAAGAAAGCCACATGCGCGCGTCGCTGACCTCATCACAGCAGCCGTCAAAAAGGGAAGACCAGATATGAGAAAGAAGGTCGTGTTTGCGGTCATTGTACGGCAGCGCAAAGAGTACCGAAGGCCGGATGGCATGCGCGTGAAGTTTGAAGACAACGCGGCAGTTGTGTGCAAAGACGAAAAAGGAAATCCAAAAGGAACCCTCTTTAAGGGCGCAATCGCAAAAGAAGTAGCAGAGCGATGGGCACCAATCGCAAAGATCGCCAGCATCATCGTGTGAGAACCATGAAAAAACTATTTTCAACAGCATGGGTCGGAAGCGCGCAGCGCAGGAAGCAGCGCAAGTACAGACACAACGCTCCACTCCACACCCAGCAAAAATTCATGGGATCAGCGCTCTCAAAGGACCTTCGAAAGAAGCACGGACGACGAAGCATTGCGGTACGCAGAGGAGACAAGGTCAAAGTCGTGCGCGGCAATCACAAAGGGAAGATCACAACGGTCGAGCGAGTCAACCTGCGAGCATGCAGGGTATACCTCAAAGATATCGAAGTAACGAGGAAGGACGGACGCAAGGCAAACGTCGGCATCCATCCATCAAACCTCATCATCCAAGAACTCAACCTCGAAGACAAACAACGCGTCAATCGAACGCAAAAAAGTGAGAAAGCATGAAACGTCACATCATACGGCTCAACGCCCCAAGAACATGGAGCATACTCCGCAAACAACACAAGTACATCATGCGACCAAATCCTGGCTCGCAAAGCTTTAAGTTTGGTATTGCGCTTGGAGTGCTGCTCAGAGAGTATCTCAAAATCGCAAAGGACAGACGCGAGATCAGGACAATCCTGCTCCATAAGGAAGTCCTCGTCAATGGCGTCAAACAGAAGGACCGCTTTAAAATGGTCGGCCTATTCGATGTGCTGGAATTCCCCAGCCAAAAAACTGCGTACCGGCTCATCATGAGCAAGACAAAGAAGCTCCTCCTTACTCCAATCCCCGCAAAGGAAGCCAATCTTACCATCAGCAAAGTTCGAGGCAAGACACTCCTCAAGAAGGGAAGAATACAGCTCAACCTGTGGGATGGACGAAACATCCTGATCGATACGAAAAAGGCAAAGGAATACGCGACAGGCGATTGCCTCATCCTTGAGCTACCAAAAAATGAAGTCAAAGAAACCTTCAAAATGGAAAAGGGAAACCATATCGTGCTCATAGAAGGAAAGCATACCGGCAAAACCGGAACCATTGAGTCCGTGAGCCAGAACAAGATTATATTTAAGGACACCGCAGGACAAGTAATTGAGACAGCAAAGCCTTACGCAATCGTCGTTGGAAAAAAGCACTCCGTGCTCACCGTAACAGAGGCATAACATGAATCCCATGGAGCAAATACGGATCGAGAAAATCACGCTCAATATCGGAGCAGGAAAAGAGCAGAAAATGGTTGACAAAGGACTCAAACTGCTCGGCCAAATCACAGGGAATAAACCCGTAAAAACCCTCAGCCGCAAGCGCATTGCGGGATGGGGCATTCGCGTAGGCCTACCAATCGGATGCAAGGTAACGGTGCGCGGAAACAAGACAAAGGAGCTCCTCACAAGACTCCTCCATGCAAAAGACAACAAGCTCAGCCCAGATCAATTCGACGACGGCGGCAACGTATCATTCGGAATACCAGAATGCATTGACATCAAAGGAATGGAGTACGATCCAGAAATAGGAATCATCGGCCTTGAAGCCAGCGTCACGCTTGAAAAACCAGGATACAGAATCAAAAGACGACGCATCAAGCAAGAACGCATCCATCACAGCCACCAAATCACCAAAGAAGAAGCGATCGCATTCCTCCAAAAAGAATTCAACATCAGCATAGGGCAAGAGTGAAACCATGACGACAAGCCATTACAGCAAAGTCCTTAAGCAAATCAAGATGAAACCGACGAAAGTCAAGAAGTTTGCCAAGCACAATACACCAAAAGAAAGGAAATACGGAAAAGGAGTCCTGAAATGCCAACGATGCGGCAGGTACGGAGCGCACATATCAAAATACAACCTCCACCTGTGCAGACACTGCTTCCGAGAAATTGCAACAAAGATAGGATTCAAACAGTACAACTAAGGTGACACGCATGAGCCTCAACGATCCCCTCGCAAGCCTGTTTTCGATGATCAACAATGCGGAACGGGTTGGGAAGAAAAACATCACAAGCAAACCAGTCAACAAACTCATGGTCGGAATCCTTGACAAGCTCATAGGACTAGGATATGTGGAAAAATATGAGATAGTTGCGGACAGCAAAGGAAACTATATCCAAGTAGTCCTCAAAGGAACCATCAATAAATGCGGAGTCATCAAACCACGATTCCCCGTGGCACTTGAAGACTACGAAAAATTCGAAAAAAGATACCTACCAGCAAAGAACCTTGGAGTTCTGCTCCTCTCAACAAACAAAGGAATACTGACCCACGAGGAAGCAAAGCATCTCAACATCGGAGGACGACTCCTCGCCTACTGCTACTAAGTGATTACCATGAAACTCCCAGAAATGCAAGTAAAAATCGCCATCCCCCAAGGATGCCATGTCAGCATAGAGGGAGCCATCGTGAAGACCAAAGGACCCAAGGGAACAGTTGAGAGAAAACTCATCCCAAACACCATGAAGGCAGAAGTCAAGGGGGAGCAGGTCGTGCTCACCATGACCAAGGTCAGCAAGAAAGAGAAACGCACACTCAATACTACCGAAGCACACATCAAGAACATGATACGCGGCGTATTAAACGTGTACACCTACAAGCTCAAAGTATGCTCAGGCCACTTTCCCATGACGGTCAAAGCAACGAAGGACGAGTTTAGCATCAAGAACTTCCTTGGAGAGAAGGTAGCACGCACCATCAAGCTCAAACCGGGCGTGGACGTCCAAGTAAGCGGCCAAGAAGTGGTCGTCAGCGGACCAAACCTTGAGCTTACCGGAACCACAGCAGCAGCAATCGAGCAGCTCACATTCATATCACGACGCGACAGGCGCATATTCCAAGATGGGATATACATCATACAAAAACCAGAATTCAGATGATACTCATGGAAAAACTCCTCTCACTCCGAAAACGCATGAAAAGCCGCAAGCCCAAATTCAGGTACCAAGACAGCCATAAGTTCAAACGAGTGAAAACAAGCTGGCGACGGCCAAGAGGACTTCAGTCCAAGATACGCATGCACATCAGAGGACATCAAAAGGAAGTCGCGGTCGGATACAAGTCGCCCGCGCTCGTACGAGGACTTCACGGCAAGGGACTTGCCGAGGTCTATGTCAGCACGATCAAGGATCTTGAGGGCCTCAAGAAAACTGACGGGGTACTCGTTTCCGGAAAGGTCGGAACAAAACGACGACTCGAAATCCTCAAGGCATGCATGGAGAAAGGACTCACTGTACTCAACTTCAAAAGCGCACAAGACCAAGTCAAGAAAATAGAAGAAGCACGCACAAAGGCAAAAACGGCCAAGGAACACAAGAAAGCGGAAACCGCAAAGAAAGAACAGAAAAAAGAAGAACTCGCGGATAAAGTCGCTAAGCCAGTAGAAAAGAAAGACGAAGAAAAACAAGACGGCGAAAAAGATAAAGCAGACGAGGAAAAGAAAAAAGTCCTCACAGGCAAGAACGCCGTACGGGTGTAAACCATGGAACTCACTGCACAAAAAAGGATGGCAGCTCAGGTAACGAAACGATCACCCAAAAAGATCACTTTTGACACGACAAGACTTGACGAGATCAAAGAAGCGATCACTAAGTCAGACATCAGAGGCCTTGTGAAGGACGGTGCAATCATTGCAAATCAAGTCAAAGGAAGCTCACGAGGACGCGCAAGGAAGCTCCACACCCAGAAGATCAAAGGAAAACGACGCGGAGAAGGAAGCCGCAAGGGAAAAGCCAACGCTCGCATGGATATACGAAGGCAATGGATCAACCGCATACGGCTCCAGCGAAGACTCCTCAATCAACTCAAAGACAAGCAACGCATCGCAATGAGCGACTATCGAAGTGTATACTCCAAGTGCAAGGGAGGGTTTTTCCGTAACATCAGACACCTCAAGCTCTACCTTGAGGAACGCAAACTCATTAAAAAGTGAAACTCATGGCAGAAAATAAAAGATTCCGAGTCCCATACCGACGAAAAAGAGCAGGCCTTACAGACTATCGAAAAAGACTCACTCTGCTCAAATCAGGCATGGACAGACTGGTCATTCGAAAAACAGGAAAGAACTGCATTGCACAGATCGTGCGATATGAAGCAACAGGGGACAAGGTCCTCGTCACGACACAGGCGATAGAACTCAAGAAACATGGATGGAAAGGGCCACTAGGCAACATTCCAGCGGCATACCTGACGGGAGTGCTCCTTGGAAAAAAAGCCAAGGCACAAAAGATCAAGAAGGCCGTCCTTGACACCGGGCTCTATGTATCAGTCAAAGGATCACGCATCTACGCGTGCCTCAAGGGAGTCATCGATGCGGGAGTCGAAGTACCCTGCGATACGAGCATCCTTCCAACGGATGAGCGAGTCAGCGGAAAACACATCGATACCTACAGGAAAAAAGCAAAGGGCCACCAGTTCAGCAAGACTGCGCAAGACCTCAATATCGAAAAAGAGTTCGCGGCAACCAAACAAAAAATCCTAGCGTGAATACCATGACAAAAGAAGAAGAAATCGAAGAAAAGGTAACGATCGAAGTCAAGGAAGCCATCATCGTAGAAAAACCGGTAGCTGAGGAAGAGCTCGAGCATGCGGTCGAGGTGAAAGGCTTTGACCTTCAGGCATGGAACCCGCGTACGAAACTTGGAAAGCTTGTCAAAGAAAAAGCGATAACAGATATCGACCAAATCCTTGACAGCGGATCCAGAATAATGGAAGCGGAGATCACGGAAGCGCTCATACCAAACCTGGAGACCGACCTCCTCCTCATCGGACAATCAAAAGGAAAGTTCGGCGGCGGATCACGACGCGTCTTTAAGCAAGTTCAGAAAAAGACAGCAGAAGGAAACAAACCTCACTTCGTATGCTACGCAATCGTCGGCAACAAGGATGGCTATGTCGGCCTTGGCTACGGAAAAGCAAAGGAAACCGTACCGTCACGCGAAAAAGCAATCCGTGACGCAAAGAAAAACATCTTCAAAATCGCACGAGGAACAGGAAGCTGGGAAGATGGGAGCACCGAACCACACAGCATCCCATTTGCAGTAACAGGATCAAGCGGCAGCATCAGGCTCAAGTTCATGCCAGCACCCAAAGGACAAGGTCTTGTCTGCGCACCAGAATGCCAGAAGATACTCAGGCTTGCAGGAATCCACGACGTTTGGAGCCATGTCCGAGGAAAAACCACAACACGAACGAACCTCGTCCGTGCATGCATCAGCGCACTCAAAAGCCTAACAAAAACAAAGATCAGCGAAGATCAAGCCCGCAAGGCGAACGTCGTTTATGGACGACTCCAAAAGGAGGCAACCATATGAAGCAGCTCGCCATCATCCGCATCCGCGGAACGACAGGCATTGAGAAAAGTATCGCAGACACACTTGACATGCTAGGCCTTAAGGCAAAGAACAACTGCGTCATCGTACCTCGAAATACGACATACCTTGGAATGATCAAGAAAGTCAATGATTACGTCACGTGGGGAGAAGTCACGGACGAAGCACTCGCTAAGATGAAACAAGCCCGCGGAGAAACAAAGATTATCAAAGGAGAAAAGGTCGAAAGCGCAGTCTATAGGCTGCACCCACCACGAGGAGGATACGCCCGCAAGGGAATCAAGAAGAACTTCTCGATCGGAGGAGCACTCGGATACCGCGGCGAAAAGATCAACCTCATCATACAAAAAATGCTGTGAGACCATGAGACAACGAAAAACACACCGGCTGCGAGGAAGCAGAACAAATGGATGGGGAAGCCACAAGAAGCACCGCGGAAAAGGAAACAAAGGCGGATGGGGAAATGCCGGAACCGGAAAGCGCGCAGACAGCAAGAAACCATCAATCTGGAACAACCCCAAGTACTTTGGAAAATACGGATTCAAGATCCAGGATACTGTCATAGACAAGACAATCAACGTCAGCGAACTTGACGAAAAGATACTCTACTGGGTCACCCAAAAAAAAGCACAATCAAAGGACGGAATATTTCAAGTCAATCTGACCGAGCTCGGATACACCAAACTCCTTGGAACAGGAAAAGTCACGAAAAAGATACAGGCACACATAGCAAAAGCGGTTCCAAGCGCTGCACGCAAGATCACGGAAGCCGGCGGAAGCGTCATCACAGAAAAGACGAAAGAATAATGTTTTTCCCTTTTTCTATCTGTTCGTCAACGCGTTAAGGAAGGTAACCAGACCACGTAGGCTGCTGTACACAGTAGAGGTGACGCTCGTAGGAACAGTGATCCATACTGTATACCGTCCAGCGCGCGTCAGTTGCATTATGATACCCGGATTCACCAAATGCAGTGTATAGTGAGTTGTGCCAGCTATCACAGTTGGGCCCAAATGAGACTCCCGCGAAGTCTGTTCCAGTCCACACAGCACCAAGCAAATCCACTTGACGGCCAAGCTCATTTACGCTGATAGGATTCTGCAATGTACCATCAGTCAAGTCATTCCAATTATTCGCGATCCTTACGCCATCAACGCGCTCATACGGAATCGGCGACTGCACCATCCGAGTCCTTGCGTCCACCGTCCCATTCGAGAGCCAGGCCTTCCACATACCACCAAGACCGGATATTGCGGCAGCGCTCATACACTCGAAGTCCGCACCACGGAAACCATCAAGGCTGCCGTTAAACGTGTCATTTGTGACAAATATCTTGGGATACTTGCATATGCCACTCGTGCATCCATATTCACAGTGGGTGTAGGTAAATCCGACGAGAGAAGCATCCGAAGAAGATGGATCGTCGCGAGAACAGTACGCTTGCACGACGTAGTTACCGTCGCAATAATCGGGATAGGTCATGGTCCTAGGTTCCGCAGATCCGTACGGACTACAGTACGTGACTTTCACGATGCCTGCAAAGAATGGATCCTGGAATGGATCCGAATCAGTGCATGTTGGGCAGTTCTTCTTTGGCTGCAAAGGGGGAGGGTTACCCAGCATCGGAGCAGACGGCATCAGATTAATCGCATTCGCCGTTTCTGCTGGCCTAATCTCTGAGGAGATCCCCAAGAGAACGAATGAGATAATCACAACAAATGAAACAATCCATGGAACTGACTTGTGCATGAGCAAACCTCTCGTACTGCTACGTTGAGTCTGAACATTGAACCTATATATACCTTACTGCAGAACTCGTGAAAAAAATCTCTTGCAGGCTCTCACCAGTGGATGGGCCTTGGGCGAACAGAAGGCGACAAATGAGGCACAAACTCTTTAAAAACCATAACCTATAAAAAGAGCTGGCTGTTTTGCACAGTACATGGGTATCTGGGATACTATCGTTGATAACCTTCCGGAAGTTACCGGACCGACGCAGCGCATCCTATCATTCAAGGAAAAGATCAAGTGGACACTCATCATCCTTGTCCTTTTCTTCGTGCTCAGCGCGGTTCCCCTCTTTGGACTTGGACAAAACGCACTTGCGCAATTTGAATACCTTGCTATCATCCTTGGCGCAAGCTTTGGCAGTATCATATCACTCGGAATAGGGCCCATCGTCACGGCATCCATCGTCCTGCAGCTTCTCAACGGAAGCGGACTTTGGAAATTTGACCTCACGACACATGAAGGAAAAAAACACTTCCAAGGCGTTCAGAAAGTCCTCAGCCTTTTCTTCATCCTCTTTGAAGGATCCATCTACGTATTCATGGGAGGCCTCGCGCCAGACCCGGCACTACGCGGTACCGGACTCTTCTGGGGACTTGAAGTCATCCTCATCCTACAATTGTTCCTCGGAGGAATCCTCATCATGTTCATGGACGAAGTCGTGAGCAAATGGGGATTTGGGAGCGGAATCAGCCTATTCATCGCCGCAGGAGTATGCCAGCAAGTCTTTGTCAGAGCACTCAACTTCCTGCCTTCACCCACGAATCCCACGATATCTTCAGGAGCAATCCCGGCGCTCTTCCAAAGCGTATCACAAGGTGATACAACCACAGCCCTACTCATGCTCAGTGGAATTGTCGCAACCATCCTTGTTTTTGTCATCTCTATCTACGCACAAGCCATGAAAGTGGAGATCCCATTATCATTTGGACGCATCCGAGGACACGGCATCAGATGGCCGCTTAGCTTCATGTATACATCGAACATTCCAGTCATCCTTGTTGCAGCGCTCATGGCAAACGTACAACTCTGGGCACGACTCCTCCAAAACTGGATAGGGAATGGGAATCCACTTCCGTTCATCGGAGGATATGACAGCGTCGGCAATCCAGTCGGACTTGTCGCAACACTCAATGGACCACAGATTGTACAAATGATCATCCAAGGCAACTTTTCCTGGAGTGTCGTCGGGGAAGCACTGCTCTACATGCTCTTCATGATTGTGGGAGCGGTCATCTTTGCTATCTTCTGGGTACAGACAAGCGGGATGGACGCGCGAAGCCAAGCAAAACAGATCATGGCATCAGGACTCCAAGTTCCAGGATTTAGGAAAGACGAACGAGTACTTGAGCGACTCCTCGACAGATATATCTGGCCGCTTACCATCATGGGAGCGATTGCTGTTGGATTCCTCGCAGCCCTTGCAGATCTTACTGGTGCACTATCACGAGGCACGGGCATTCTCCTCACTGTCATGATTATCTACAAGCTCTACGAGGATATTGCACGACACCACATGATGGACATGAACCCGCTCGTCAAGAAGTTCATGCAATGAGGAAGTTATGGTATTAGATACGATTCTCAACCCGGTATTCAAGCCACTCCTTAACGCAGTCGGACCACTCTGGACTGTTGTTATCATGTCAATTGTGATATCTTTCTTAATCACTATCATCTACAAGTACGCGACGAATCAGACGCTAATGAAGCAACTAAAAGATGACCTGAAAAAAGATCAGGAGCGCATGAAAAAACTCAAGAGCGATCCAAAAAAGATGATGGAGATCCAGAAGTCTGCCATGGAAAAAAACATGAAGTACATGATGCAGAGCATGCGGGCAACGCTTATCACATTTCTCCCGATCATCCTTGTGTTCGGGTGGATGAATGGACACCTTGGCGCGGAATCACTTAAACCAAACATGCCATTCATAGCAGGTGTCGAGGCAAACGAAGGAATCAGCGGCAATGTCACGTTACGATTTGGAGACGCCACAACTGGCGCAAACAGCACGAACATCATGCTATTGAACGCGAGCGCGATCCCAATCGAGGACGGAAAAGCACGATGGGTGCTCAAAGCTGGGTCCGGCAGGTATTTCCTTGAATTTGAACATGGAGGAGCGCGAGCGACACGATACGTCACGATCACAAACGGCCTCGATTACGAACAGCCAATCATCCCACAGAAAGACTCACCCTTCAAAGCGTTGGTTGTTGAGCATAACAAGCTCATCGTGCTCAATCTCTTTGGATGGAAACTCGGGTGGCTTGGTACATACATTATTCTCTCAATCATCAGCAGCATGGCCCTCCGTAAGCTTCTCAAAGTGTATTAAGCAATTGGATCATTCTCGGAGCGAATGTGATTTGCTGAGTGTGTATATCAGAAAATACTCAATGGAATATACTCTTTTTTTACTGCTTCAACTACCCAATACTCCATATGAAATGATGGGGTTCCATTTACGGAATGGAGAGTTGGATGATAGAAAACAAGGTTTTAACGCGTTATAACCATGAAATTCCAGAGGAAGAGATTGGGGCACGGTGTATGAAACATATGCGACGCAATTTCTTTATTTATAAATAGAAGTATTTATAAACAAAAGCGATTTTAGGTCTTTAAAAATCCTGGGGAGTGGATGCATCATGACAAAGGCAAAGGAATCCAAACGAGACCTAAAAGTTGTGAACATCGTCGTTAGTACATCCTTAGAGCACTTGATTCCGCTCGAGAAGATGGCCGCGACGCTCTCAAATACTGAATACAATCCCGAGCAATTTCCGGGCCTTGTCATCCGGATCAAGGACCCAAAGACCTCTGCGCTCATCTTTAGCTCGGGCAAGGTCGTCTGCACAGGAGCAAAGACCCTTGATGAAGTACGCGAAAGCATCAACAAGATCATCAAGAGCCTCCAGAAAATAGGCATCAAGGTCAAGATCGAGCCAAAAATCAATGTCCAAAATATCGTAGCAGCAGGAAGCGTCGGAATGGACCTTAACCTCAATACGCTTGCCATGAAGCTTGAAAACACTGAGTACGAGCCGGAACAGTTCCCAGGGCTCGTGTACAAGCTCAAGGAAGCAAAGGCAACATTCCTCCTCTTTAGCAATGGAAAGATCGTCTGCACGGGCACGAAAAGCGAAGAAGACGCCCACAAGACGATGGACCTGCTCATCGCGAATCTCAAGAAAGTGGTTAAGTAAGGGGGAACCACAGGACAGGCGGGGACGGACCATATTAATGCAAGCATAGCGTGAGCTCTACCCATGGAGAAGCAAGACTACCTCGATGCGCCAACACAAATCAAGCGCATGCATGACTTCATCGAAGGAAGGTACTATGCGGAGCTTCTTGACCAGATACGCAAAGGAGACCGCTATATCGACCTCGAATTCTCCAAGCTCAGCGAGTTTGACCCTGCCCTTGCCGAACTCCTCCTCGAAAAACCAGATGACATCCTGAAAGCGGGAGAAATCGCGGTAGAACAGTTCGACCAGGACGCTCAGGGATTCGTGCCAAGATTCTACGGCCTTCCAGAAACAGCAAAGATCCTCATCCGCAACATCCGCAGCAAACACCTACAGAAATTTCTTGTCATTGAGGGAGCCGTACGACAAAAAAGCGACGTGCGACCCCAAGTCACATCGAGCAAGTTCGAATGCCCAAGCTGCGGGAACATCATATCCATCCTTCAACTTGATTCCAATCTCAAGGAGCCGACGAAATGCGGATGCGGACGCAAAGGAAAATTCAGACTCATCCATAAAGAAATGGTTGATGCACAAAAACTCGTGCTTGAAGAAGCAAGCGAAGACCTTGAAGGAGGAGAACAACCTAAAAGAATATCTATCTTCCTCAAGAATGACCTTGTCAGCCCAATATCGGATAAAAAAACAAATCCGGGAAGCAAAATCCAAGTTGTCGGCATCCTCAAAGAAGTGCCAATATTCTCACGATCGGGACAGCAAAGCACACGATTTGATATTATGCTTGAGGCAAATTCCGTCAAACCTATGGAGGAGGAATTCCTCGACCTCAAAGTATCGGACGCGGAACTTGAGCAGATCAAGATCATCTCGGAAGACCCGAGGGTCATGCACAAGCTACGCAATTCCATCGTACCAAGCATCTATGGACATGATGAGATCAAAGAAGCCGCGCTTTTACAACTTGTCGGAGGCGTTCGCAAGAAACGCAATGACGGCGTCGTAACACGAGGGGATATTCATATGCTCCTTGTGGGAGATCCTGGAAGCGGAAAGTCAATGCTCCTTAAGCGCATCAATGTCGTCTCACCCAAAGCAAAATTCATCTCAGGAAAAGGAGTTTCCGGAGCAGGGCTAACTGCAACCGTTGTCAAGGATGACTTTCTTGGAGGATGGAGCCTTGAAGCAGGAGCGCTCGTTCTTGCTAACCGCGGCATCTGCTGCATTGACGAACTCGACAAGATGAGCAAGGACGACACGAGCGCCATGCATGAAGCACTCGAAGGACAAACCGTAACGATCTCAAAAGCAAACATCCAGGCAACGCTCCGGTGCGAGACAACCGTACTTGCCGCGGCAAACCCAAAGTTTGGAAGGTTCGATCCGTACGGAACGATAGCGGAACAAATCGATCTTCCGAGCACACTCATCAATAGGTTTGACCTGATCTTTCCGATCAAAGACTTACCTGACCAAGCAAAAGATGACAAGCTTGCAACATTCCTCCTCGAGCTGCACCGAACAGGAACACCCGTCGGACAAGAGCCGGATATCGATGACCGATTGCTCCGCAAATACATCGCATACGCAAAACAGACAATAAAACCAATCCTCACGAAGGAAGCAAGCGAAGAAATACGCGAATATTACCTCAAGATGCGCGCATCAGGGACGACAGAATCAGGCATCAAGTCAATCCCCATCTCTGCCAGGCAGCTTGAGGGACTCATCAGGCTTGCGGAAGCAAGCGCAAAAATCCATCTCCGACAAAAAGTCATCCGCGAGGATGCACAACGCGCAATTGCGCTCCTCAACTTCTGTCTACGGCAGATTGCATTTGACACTGAAACAGGAACGATCGATATCGACCGCATCGCAAGCGACATGCCAGCAAGCAAACGCAACAAGATCGTTACCGTCAAGGAAATCATCAATGAACTCGAGAAAGAGCTTGGCAAGAGCATCCAGATCGAGGATATCATCGCCGTCGCACAAGAACGAGGGCTTGACCGAAGCACCGTTGACGAAGTTCTCGAACGGCTGAAAAGAGAAGGGGATGTATTCGAACCACGCAAAGGATTCATCAGCAAGATCTGAGTACTTTCTTGAGTGTTCTATTCGTGAACATTTAAATATCCGCAACAATGGTGAAAGAATAGAGAGGTGAAGGATGGTCGCGGAAGTATTCACGGAAGTCAGCCTGATCATGATTCTTGTTCTCGCCGTCGCCACAATCGCGCGGATTCTCAAACAACCGCTCATCATCAGCTACATCATCACAGGTATTGTCGTCAGCTTCCTCCATCTTATCGACCACTCTGAGACACTCACCACGCTAGCGCGCATCGGAGTTGCCCTACTTCTCTTCATCGTCGGTCTTAACCTTAATCCTCGAATGATTCGCGATGTTGGAGTGGTCATTGTTGTTGCAGGAATCGGACAAGTGTTACTCACTGGAGCTGCTGCGTTTGGCCTATCACTCCTTCTAGGATTTTCGAATAGCGCATCACTCTTCCTTGCGGTTGCGCTAACGTTTAGCAGCACGATCATCGTCATGAAAATACTTACGGACAAAGGAGAAAATGAATCACTCTACGGCAGAATCACCATGGGTATTCTCATCATGCAGGACCTCATCGCCATATTTGCCCTCATGTTCCTCTCAGGAAGCGGAGAGTCCATGCTTACTATGGGACTCTTTAACCTTGCAAAATGCTTTGCACTAGTGATTGTTCTTGGAGCCATCGCACTTTACATATTCCCCCGCATCGGCGGAGCAATAGCAAAATCACAAGAATACCTCTTCCTCTTCTCCATCGGATGGTGCCTTGCGCTCGCATCACTCTTTGCGTACTTTGGGCTATCCGTCGAGATCGGCGCGCTCCTTGCGGGAGTCACCCTCGCACTCACACCCTACCACTATGAGATAAGCAGCAAGCTCAAATACCTACGTGACTTCTTCATCATACTGTTCTTCATCCTCCTTGGCTCACAGATCGTTGCATCAGACATCGTGCAAAACCTATGGTTGATCATCATCCTTTCGCTCTTCGTCATCATAGGAAAACCTCTCGCGGTCATGGCTATTATGGGAATCATGGGCTACACCAAACGAAACAGCTTCCTTACGGGACTTGCCATTGCGCAAATCAGCGAGTTTTCATTCATCATTATCGGCCTTGGTGCTGCCACGGGCGCAATCCCATCATCAACCATATCGCTCATCACCATCATCGGAATCATCAGCATCACCGCATCCACGTACCTCATCTTCAACTCACGGGCTATCTATGGCATCCTGTCGCCATATCTCTCAATTTTCCAGCGAAAAGGACAGAAGAAGGACGAGCACAGATACCATAACGATGTCTCATACGATATCATCATATTCGGGCATAACAGAATAGGGTCAAGCCTCGTAGAATCCGTCACAAAACTCAAAAAGGAATATCTTGTCATCGACTATGAACCAAGGACAGTCATGGAGCTTGCACGGCGGGGAATAGCGAGTCAGTATGGGGACGCAAGTGATGATGAACTCCTCAACGAACTAGATTTTGAACATGTAAGGATGGTCGTCTCCACCATCCCTGACTTTGAAACGAACCTCCTTCTTATCAGCAAGATACGCCAACGCAACAAGAGATCAATCATTATTGTTGTTTCCCATCAGATTGAGGAAGCCATGCAACTCTACGACGTTGGAGCTAGCTACGTAATCATGCCACACTTCCTTGGGGCTCACCATACGTGCATACTCCTTGAAAACTACGGCCTCGATACACGACGATTCTTAAAGGAGAAACTCAAGCATATCCAGCATCTCCATGAGCGCAAAAACGCGCATCACGAGCACCCAAAAGCAGAGAAGCTCACGAGGTAGCTCCTGATGAAGACGATTGAAGATTTTACATATTTTTATAGACTTAATTACTATTAATTTTAATAGTAATCTTTTTAAAGGGTATTCGCATAAATCCTCTTACATGACTCTGAAGCGGAAGGTCCAACGAACACCGCAGGACCAGTATGTTATTACCATACCCAAAGCAATCATCGATCTTCTCGGCATCCATAAAGGAGCAGCGCTCAAGTTCGATGTCACAAGAAATGGAGACATCCTTCTCAAGCGCGCACGGAAGAAAGCCCAGCTCAGCCTGTTCCTCATTGTCGTCGGTTTCCTGATACTTGGTGGCGCAATCATCTATTGGTATCTCTCGCATGCACAAACGGAATTCCAACCAGAAGAGGCAGAAGTCATCCAGCTCAACCAAGAGCAGATACGGGTGAAGGACTTTGTTGACAGCTGCATTAGGAGCATCACTCTCGAGGGCCTCGAGATACTCCGAAGACAGGGAGGGTACATCTACATTAACGAACGGCCCAACGCAGAGTATACCACAAAAGGTTGGCATGCTGGCACCGTTTCAGGAGTCCCAAGGCTCATCGAAGGGGATGGCACTACACGCACTGCCATCTGGATTACCGAGGAGAAGGCAGAATTCCCAAGCAAAGGAGTGATGGAACACGAACTCGAAAAATATATCGCGCAACGGCTTCCTCTATGCACGGCAGATTTCAAGGCTCTCGAGGATCAGGGGTATACGGTCATTGCGGAACATCCCATAGCTTATGTCACATTCGATACAGCAGTCATGGTCGGAGTCAATTATCCACTCAGAGTGCAGAAGAATGGAGAATGGAAAATCGACACGTTCGAATACAGCGTTCCTATCGATCTACAAAAAATACAGCTCCTCGCTCAGGAAATAACAGTCTATGAGTTCTACGCAAACTACCTCGAACGACAAACCAAACGAATCCTTGGATACTACCAGGGTATCGACGAAAATCTACTTCCTCCATTCTACGGCAGCCTCAGCAATACAAACTGCGAAGGAGTCACGTGGAGCCTTCCATCTGTCGAACAGAACACCAAGACGCTCCTTCAAACATATATTCCAGAAATCCAGCTCGAGGGAACAAGCTATACACCAAGGACGAGCCAAGACGCGATCGAGCAAGCTATGATCAAGCAGTTCAAGGAAGACTTCCTGCTCCATGATTACAGCCCGGTACGCGTACAACACGACTTGAAGGATGAACGAGGATGGGAGTTTGATATCTATCCGAGAGATGGGGACAGCATCAAGCCAGACAAACACACCGGGAAAGGAATACCATTCCTTCCACAATTCTGCACATACAAATACGCATACAAATATTTCATAACGTACCCCGTGTTCTACGACATCCACGACCCGGAGTCAGGAAGGATCGACCTCAAAAATGAACAAGTTACGAGCGATGGAGGATTCACATTCACGTTCGCGATCAAGGCATTCCTCTGCGGCAACCAGGATAGGAGATGCGTAAGCAGACCGCAGTACATGCTCGATGTCGAGCATGCAATCAAGAATCTCACAGGGCTAGGCATTCTCCAAGACTACGGATACTGCAAGAACTCACCAGCACCCCTCACATTGCGAGCGGTAGTGATTGAGGAAAAAACACAGCAACCAATCAGTGGAGCGGAATTACAGTACCAATGCGGAGCGGGGCAGCAGATATGCAGCCTTGGAAGGACGTCGACAGCAGGAAAACTTGAGTCAAAGGTACCTAGCTGCATCAACGGAGAGCTTACGATCATCCATCCACAGTACGCAAAAGCACACTACATGCTCAGCAGTTATCGAACAGAAACAGGAAGCATCACGTACCGCCTCCAAGTCCAGATACCCATGAACATCACCGTCGCAAAAATACCTATCAGAGAGTACTTGGTTCAGGCAAAAGAGTCAGGAGACCTTCGACCTGAAAGCTTGGAGGAGACTCTTGATGACTCCGAAAAAACGCTCATCACAGTCCCTACGGCAGACGTACCATTCATATCATACCCGACACAGAACCACATGATGCTTCATGAAGGGATACATGAGTTCCAGACAATCCTCTTTGGCAAGCAGCAGAGACTCCCCGAACTACCAAATGGAAACTCTACGGGAGCAAAAGCAGTTGTCCCGTCACCTTCGCTCATCAGCGTCCAGGACATCACACGGGAAGACGCAAATAGGACCCTCAAGGTATACGCATGGGAATCTCCAGCACTTGAAGATTCATGGGAAGGATTACTGAATGATTATATCACTGAAGACAAGGATCTCAGCGCTCAATTCGTGTACCAACAAGAAATACAAGGATACGAAGGCACCGAGCCGATCTGCTCCGGACCTGGAACGAAGCTCTTGCATGTGTACGGATACGATCGAGAAATCGAGGAAGGCCCGTGCGAGGAGATCGTACCCTTCAGCATACCAAAAGAAGAGTACATGAACGCACTCCGCCCGAAGGTGATACCATGAACAAGCAACTCATCGCGCTCATCCTTATGATTCTTGTCGTCACCATACCAGTCAGCGCTGCAAGCACTCTCGAACAGATCAATAGTATCATGAACGATGTCACGGGCGACGCCACACTTGGAACAAATTACAGTACAAGCACAGGTCTACCCGCGCCTTTTGGGTTCAACAACGCAGCAAAGTCATGCATTGACAAAAAACAGAAAGGAGAAAGTCTTGTCAAGTTCCTCGATAGTGATGTCATAAGAACGCTCACTGCAATTGTCGAAGTCATGTACGCACTATGCACGATGTACAGCATTATCAGTTCACTACTTGATAATATGCTTACGATCGTGAAAGGAGTATGCCTCGTTCAGGAGTGCACTGAATGGGTATTCCCCCCCATGGTTGCAGTGTGCCATGGCGTCGAGAAAACAGTCATGGCATGGAAGGCAGCAACCATGCCCATCAGCCTCATCTGCTGCTTCGTCACGTGCGGATTCATCCCATGGTGCAGCGGAAGAAGCTGCTGGGACAGTCTCAACATCATGGCAAAAAATATGGGAGCGAAAGGAAAATTCGATGCATCATTCTCAAAATCATTCAGCGACAGAATGAAAGCGTATGAGAGCATGCCGAAATCAGGACAGCCGCTCCTCGCCAAAGGATATCAAGGAATGGTCAACGACTACAAAAGCATCTATGGCAACAAAAAAATCACCGAGATCGCGTTCCCCGAAGGGATTGGATCCGCGGCGCTTGGAAGCCTAAAGGGGCACCTCAACGCAAAAGACAATATCTGGACAGCAGTTGCGTGCCTCTGCCCCACAGCAATCCTCATCAATCTCAAGAAACTCAAGACGATCTATCAAGTGTACAACTGCTGCATCGAGCAAGCATGCAAGAGCGGGGGAAGCACGGAATCCTGCGAGCGGGCTCTAAGCGAACAGCTCTGCATGTACTGGGAAGGATCACTCCTGCAGACAATTATAGGGCTATTGATTGGAATACTCACGATGATCCTCTCAAGGATTATCACCGCGCTCATCACAAAATACCTTTCATTCCTCATACCGCTCCTCAACTGTTTCACGTCCATCATGGAACTCATCCAGATCCCCCAAAATATCAAGAATCTTGTTGACGCATGGGAGGAACTCTCAAGCGCGGAGTTTAGCGACGTCAAATGCCAGGACATCGACACGTCACAAATATCACAATTCCAGCCAAACCTGCGCGACCGGTACAAGAGCACTGAGATATTCACACTAGGATTTGAAAGCTGGACAAACAAGAAACAGGAAGCAGAAAACCAGCGCGCGCAGGGTTACAATGCACTCCCGGCTCCAACACCAGTTAACCTTGAATCACAAGTAGGACCACAGGATGCCGATGTAGAACGAGCACCGGCACGCATCGAATTCCCGAAGAGAATTGCGACGCCAACGCCTGATACTGAAGAGCCACCTGAAGAAATCCCCGAAGCTACAACTGAAGAGATCACAGAACCAGAACAACCAGCAGATGAGGGCACATGAGCAAAGCATACACGACGCTCGCACTGACGCTTGCGATTTTTGTAGTTGCGGCTCTCCTGCTGCCTCATGCATCCATCACGGGAAGAAGCGTCGATGACGAACCGGATTCAATGGATGACCAATTTGTTGGACCACCAGAAGAGACCACACCAGATAGACCTGAAACGGAGCCGGAACCAACCCAGCAGTCAACCATACCCGATAGACCAGAGGGAGAACCAACACCACCAGACAGACCTGAAGGCGAAGTAGAGATTAGGGAAGGAGACGACGATCCTCACGGCGGACAGCCTATCGATGAGAGCACCGATGTCAACCTTGCCGCACAACAGAAGAATGCCATCGACGCAAAATACTCACAGACCATGTTCGCAAACACCGTTGATCAACTCATTGGCAATACTGTCAACAAATACCTCGGACCATTCGCTTACGGATGGATTGATGACATGTGCAAAGACAAATGGGAAAGCTCAGAGCCTGAAAGCACGACACCGCAAGAATACACAAGCGACCCTGGAGTGAACACGATGCCAACCGTCTCTGAAGCAACAGCCCAGGCACTCGAACAGAATCCGGATGCGCTCAATAATCCAACACTCATACCCGGGGCGTGCGAGAGGTCAAGCGTCACTACCATGAACGCATACGGACAGAAGAACGGTGATAGTTTCCTTGTTTCATATGTCGTACAAGCATGCAGCCAGGGATGGAACCAGTCTGCGTACAGTGTCACGCTAAAAGGTGATGAAGAAGTAAGCGTGTACTCAGGAACCGTTAGCTACGGCGAAGTCATCAGCAACCAAAAAACGATAGAGTCACAGAAGGACTTCCAAAAAGTGTGCATCACGATCGTTGAAGAACCGCAACTCACGCCGTTCTGTACAGAGATACGTACTCTGTCCTAAAGGGAAGCCTGCAACTGCTCAAGATTATCACAGGCATCACGCAGATACTTGTTCGTGATTTTCTCACAAACCGAATAATCGCCCTTCATCGCAAAGTCCATGTAACACGCACTCTGCAAGTCACCCTCCACGAGGTCGCACACACTACTCTTCTGCACAACGTGAGCTATTCGGTCGAAACATGCATTTTTATCGTCAAACTCCTCGAGCGTGCGGCAAAGCTGCGCAGCTTTCTCGAGATCGTCAGACGCGAGAAGCGCTGCACGCTCTATCACCTGGAATGGCGTTAACTCGGAAGGCAGCACCCCCGAACAGTCCTCAGGACAAGTCTCCTTACTTTCGGTACTCTCGCACACCTCATTCTTACAGCAGGGGATAATTTGCTCGTGCATGCACTGGTTCAACCGTGAATCACAGCTGTCTCGCGTACAGGGGTTCTCATCGTCACAGTCAAAATCACAGGATACTGCCGTTGGCGATGGTGTCATAACACTGCATGGCTTGCAGAAACCCCCACAGTCCACTCCCTCTTCAGAAACGTCACGAAGCCCGTTTGCGCAAGGATCACGTTCTGCCAGGACTGAAAAAGGGAGATCACGTTCGAATGAGGATTTTCCATTTGTTACCTTCAACTTCAGTGTGTAGTCCCCCGGGGGGAGCTTGTCCTCAGAGAGACGGATAGTCTTGGTGTCAACTTTTGCAGACAATAACACTTCGTTTGACTGGTACACTACGTCACCAGCATTATCGCGCACCGTCTCGAAAATGACTGATTCTCGGTTCTCTTTCATGCCAACAGCCTGCAGTGAGTATGATAACAGGATGTCCCGGCCTCCAATAAACTTTTCTTCAGGAAGCGAAGCAGTAAACGAGAAACGAGCCTCTGGAGGCTTTGTGAGAAAATAGACTGCACTACCGATAAGCACCAGAGCGCACAGAGCTAGAACGATAATCAATACAGGAAACGGGCGGGATTCTGACTTACTTAGAAAATCATACGTGTCCTCGATATCCTTCCTCGAATATCCGTATGCCGCGAGGTACTGAACAATCAAAGAACGGTTTGCCCCCTGTTTGAGATATGACTGTATGTACGGAACAAGCCCCCGATTAATCATACACCAATATCGAACAATCGCATATAAAAGTCTATCGCCAAATACGTAGGCAATAATCGAGGCAATGCTTATAAAAACGGAGAGATTAACGATCCGCATGGCGGAGGGGGCACCCAAGCGGCATGTTGCATACAAGCTTAGCATAGGAGAAGTCCTATCAGGATCATTCATCAAAGGCGATGGGTGGGATCCAAACTACCTTCTCATCAAAGGAGGAAAGGCTTATCGTATCAACTTCATTGGCATACTTGTTGCACAGGAACAAGAAGCTGACGGGTGGGCCGCACGAATTGAGGATGGAACAGGAAGTATAACGCTTCGCAGATATCAAGAAACAGAATTCATCGATGAACTGCAGCCTGGAGACGCCGTCCAAGCTATCGCAAGACCTCGACTGAACGACACCGAAGTATACCTCATAGCAGAAACCATTCGAAAAATCGATCAGCACTGGATGAAGCTTCGCAAGGAAGAACTCAAAGAGGCTCTCCACGTGCGGCTTCCAGGATCAGGAAAAACACAGAAGATCGAAGCACAGGCTGAAAGCAAACCAAAAGAACTCAATGAAAGGATCTACGAACTCATTAGAACTCTCGACCGTGGAGAAGGAGCAGATATCGACGAAGTATGCGGAAAGTCCGCTGATCCGAACACGGAGCAGATCATTCAAGGACTCCTAAAAGTTGGAGACCTATTCGAGATCAGACCTGGAAAAGTAAAGATACTTGAATAACCCATGGTATTTATGGCTGCGGTGCAAGATTGCGCACAACTCTAATAGAATACCCACAATACACACAGCGTTTTACCTTTGAAAGCAGCCGCGAATTCTGCGACTGATACTTCATCGTGTTGTGACAGCGTGGGCAGACAACCTTGATGATTGGTTCGCTCATTTCGAATCCTCATCAAGATCGGAAGCCCCATCATCGTTCTTGCTCTTCTTCCTTGGGGTCTCCTCCTCAAAAAGATCTTCATCCTTGGACTTCTCCTTAGCCATCTGAAGAATCGAGCTCTCTTCCTCAGAGTCTTTTGGTGGATGAAGCATCTCCTCGGCGCGAACGTCAACCTCTTTTTCGAGCTCGCTTACTGGAGGTGGCGCAGTCAAATCCTCTGGAACATCAATATGCTCCAATGGTTCCTGCGCTGGAGCCTCCTCAGTTACGGCCTCTGGCGGTTCCTCAGTTACTTCTTGTTCAGAAACCTGTTCTGTAACACGAGGCTCCTCTTTGCGCTCCTGTTCCATACGCTCCTGTACCACAGAACCTTTCTTCTTATGATGCGGAGGAAGCTCCTCCACCAATTCCAGATCACCGATTTTTTCTGGAGTGATCTCTGCCTTCGGAGCAGCATCCTCGGTTACAGGCTCCTTTGACTCATACACTTCAAGCTTCTTTGAATGCCCCTCTTCGTCGACGAGATCAACCTCAGGATCGGACTTTTTCGATTCCCCGCGTACAACCGCTTCAGCCTCCTTTGCCTTGATCAATTCCTCAATCTTATCATGCGTACCAAAGGTGGATGTCAACTTCTCCTGTGTCAAGTCAAAGTAATCATAAAAATGCTGAGTAAGCATGATCCGCTTCGTACGACCAGACTTGACTCTCTTAATGTATCCAGTGCTTTCGAGCTCGTTCAAATGATCATACGCCTTGTTTGTACGTATCTTGATAATATCAGACTGCAAGCAAGGAGCCTTGTACGCCACAACGGCAAGAGTCTCCATCACGCTCTTCGTGAGCTCAGTGTCAGCAGTAATCTTCTGTACCGTCGCCTGGTAGCGCTCGCGAACAGTGATCTTCCAAAATTCTCCCTCGTTCACCACCATGAGTGAACTGTTCTTCTGCTCATAATCCTGCTTTAGATCCCGCAAGGCTTGCTCAATAATCTCAATGTTTTTCGTTCTGCACAACCTGGCAATATCAGAAACGGTGAGTTTTTTACCAGCGGCAAAGAGCACCGCCTCGACCTGATTTTTATATTCCTCCATGGGGAAAACTAGAGAGCCATCATTTATTAATGTTAGGTCTTTGAAACCTTCTCTGTGACCGTATACTTGCCGTCTTTCAATACAATCGGGGACTCATGAAGATACTTTGTCACTATCCCGCGCAGTGCGTCCTTTGAGAGACCGATCGTGCGTGCAACATCTTCTTCGCTCTTCTCGCCATTCTTCACAAGATGAATCATAAAGTTCCGCAATAAACCCGTTGAATTTGCCTCAATGATCGAGTAATTGCCTCGAAGGTTCGCCAGTTCAAAGTTCACCTTATGAAGACGCGCCATTAGGTCGTTGAGCAAACCTGTCAAGTCCGCAGTATCAAGTTTCAGGTTATCCGGTTCTAGGATGTCAACACTTGAAGGGAGCGCATCAAAACAGTATCCGATTAGACTTGCGACAGACGCAAACTTCAGATCCGCTTCCACATAATTCGTGAATGCCCCACCCTCCTGCTCTTTGGGTTCAGCAACCGTGTGACTCAGCACCCGTATTTCAGGTGCAGACGCCGGATCCTTAATACTCTTGATATAGTCTTGCAAAGCCTTTGTCGCCACTTCTGGCTTCTTTGCCATGACCTCGATCACGACACGTACCGTAATGAAAAAGTCCTCCTCCCTTGGCGCATGATACATTACCATAGGGATGGATATTCCCGGGCTGTTTAAAAAAGTACCGTATGACTCGTACCCTCCACGTGACAGACACACTTTAAATAAGGTATGCGGCTTGCCTCCTAGGCATGTGCGGCATTGTAGGAGTGCACAACCATCCAGAATCGGCACGCATCGCATACCGAGGGCTACTCCGTCTCCAGCATCGTGGACATGAAGGATGGGGCCTTGGAGCAAGTGACGGACACAGCATCGTTGACATCCATAAACGCGGAACATTCGCAGCAAAACCGCTTCGGCAGGACGTTCTTCGCATACTCAATGGATCGATCGCCATCGGCCACGTCCGGTACTCCACGCAAGGCCTCAAGGGAACTGTTGATCTACAGCCGTATGTCAGGACGTCACGATTCGGGCAACTGGCGCTCGTCCACAACGGGGACCTCACCAACTTTCACGAACTCTACCAAGAATTGATCGGTCAGGGTTATGGATTTACCGGCAATGCAAGCGAAATATCCGACACGGAAGTCATGCTTCAGAGGATCATCGCAAGCCACGAGCGAACACTTGATGATGCGGTCATGGAAGCATTCCATGCGTGCAAAGGAGCGTTCTCTGTTATCATATGCACACCGGAATCCATGATTGTCGCACGCGATCCCTATGGAGTGCGTCCGCTCGTTCTTGGAAAACACAACAGCGCAATTGCAGCAGCGAGCGAAACATGCGCACTTGATTACATGCACATCCCATACGAGCGCGAAATCGCACCAGGAGAAGTATGCACAATAGACCGGAAAGGAATCCGAAGCAAATTCCTGTCAAAACAACCAGGAGCGGCATGTATCTTTGAAGATGTGTACTTTGCAGCACCGGACAGCATCATCTTTGGGCACTCCACAGCTGAATCACGAATAGAGATGGGAAGGAATCTTGCAAGAGAAGCACCAGTCCCTGGAGCGGACTATGTGACCTCAATCCCGCGCGGAGGAACATATCCAGCGCTTGGATTCGCCCATGAATCAGGACTCCCATACATTCAGGTCATCGACGTTGCACTTGATGCGCAGCGATCATTCATAAGGCCAGATCAGGCTACACGGCAAGCAGAGGTGGAGTACAAGCTGCGACCAATACGAAGGCTCATAGATGGGAAAAAAATTGTCGTTGTCGAGGACTCGATTGTACGAGGAACCACAACCCAGATTGAGATGAATGTGCTCAGGGAGTGCGGCGCACGGGAAATCCACCTTCGCGTGGCAAGTGCGCCAATCAGACATCCCTGCTTTTACGGAATCGATTTCAAGGACCCAAGCAGACTCATCTACAACAGGATTGGCGTCTCAAACATCGCGCAAGAACTCGGCGTGGAGAGCTGCGTGTATCTCAGCCTTGAAGGTATGACAAGCGCAGCAACAACAGTGGCGAAGCGCACTGGTGCTGCGCCGACGTACTGTACCGCATGCTTTAGCGGAAACTACCCCATAGATGTACCAGCACGCTAAGTTTTAACCATTCTTGAATACTCAATAAAGTTTAATAACACTAGGGGATGAATTCTTTACCTGATAGGGGTGGTTACATGGGTCTTTTGGGATCATTCTTCAAACCGAAGAAAAACGAGCAAGGGCCATTGTTTGACGGGCAGGACCTAGACTTACCTCCACCGCCACCACCCGATGAACGCATGGTTCTGGAGGACAAGGAGTTTCTTGCGGAACATAAAGGAATACCAGACCTTCCTGAGAAAGATGAAGAAGGTCCGCAAGGCGCAGACCACAGGTTCCAAGCCCTTGATGACAACCTGTTCCCTGACGAACCACATACAGAAATGCCCGAACAAGAAGTAACCGTAAAACGGCCGCTTGAACTCCCGCCCAAGAAACAGTTCGAAAAAGACGTGCTCGACATTGAACAAACCGTTCACGCACAAATACCTCCACCGAAGAGAATAGAAGCACCACCAATGTCTATTCCTCCAAAAAAAACCGAGGAAATGCGAGGAGGGTATGGAGCACGACATGAAGAGATTCCAACTGGATACCTGGATATTGATACATTCTCACAGATTGTCAATTCAAGCGACACATTAAAAGCAGGCCTTCGCAAAGTAGAAGAGGGGGTCAGTCGCATGCATACCGTCCAAGGAGAACAGAGCAGGCTCCTTGAGCATTGGAGGGAACAGCTCGAAGACGCTCAGAAAAAACTTGTTTACATCGACCGCACACTGTTCAAGACAATAGGGTGATACTCATGGAAGAACGCAGGCAAAGCCCAGTATTTGTCAAGCTTGATGATTACAAGGAAGTCCTTGAAGTCGTTGAAATGATACGCCAGAAAATTGTCGAGGCAAGATCAGTCCTTGACAAGATCCACAACCTCAAGACGGAAGAAGACTCGGAAGTCGAGATGTGGAAATCGGAACTTGATGATGTTGAGAAAAGGATCCAAATGATCGACCGCAGCCTGCTCGAACCACGGGGTGTTTAGGATCAAGAAACAAAAGAAGGATCAAGCATTCTATGTGCACGTCGAGAATCCTGTCTATCTTAGACGGGAGCTCCTCCTGTGCAGAAAGCAGCTGCTCCAAATCCTTCACAAGAATTTACACATCCAAGGCCTACGCAAGTTCCGCGAACAGCATACTGAAGAACTCCGAAAGAAAATAAAAGACATCTATTACCTCAACAACAAGCTGCGCGCACTCCTGCCAGTGGCATACCTTCGAGACTACAAGGAAGTGCCTATTGAACAAGAGCCAAGGCATGAGCACAAGGAGAGTCGCGACCTCATCGATGAAGAGTTCAGACACATGCAAAACATCGAAGCAGAACTTAAGGATATTGAGTCAAGACTGTCACGGATGTGAAGCTTTTTAAAGCGGGTTTTATTCTAACGGACTTACGTGTTACGGCACAAGAATCCTCTGGATTTTGGGTACCTTTGCCGAATAACACCCACATTCGCGGATGTGCCGGAGTGGCCAAACGGGCCAGACTCAAGACACTTGAGTAATGAGGGCAAGTGCCCGATGACGTAAGACATCTGGTGGCTTAGTGCCTACGCAGGTTCGAACCCTGCCATCCGCATTCCTCGGTGAAACACGCATGGTGGATCAGACCATAAAAGGACCAACGGTTGTGTGCAGCGCGTTCATTGAACAAGATGGCAAAGTGCTGATCGTGTTCTGCACAAGATTCAAGGTTTGGCGAGTACCAGGTGGCCGCGCAGAATACCATGAATCTCTTGAAGAGACAGTTGTTCGAGAAATGAAAGAGGAAATTGGTGTAACACTCAAGCATCCACGTTTTGTTGGGTGGGGGCAGGACCATCAGTTCCACGTGAGAGACCAGAAAGAGACGTCACGACTCCTCATGTTTTTTCATGCAAAAGTCACAGGACCAATCTTTGTAGATCCAGATGAAGCTGAAAAACACAAGTGGGTCACGCTTGATGAATTACGACAGCATAAGGATATTGAGGGAGCACTCATGGACTTCTTCTCCAGAAACCCCGGATTCCGCCTCTCAGACACCGCAGCATCATAGACCGGATTGAGAACTTTTATAAACCTAGCAGCTTCAGAAAAACGACATGGCAGGAACACCTGGGAGCATGAAGCTCCGCGTGAAAGGCATCAAGATATCCACCGGAAATGTCATGGTCGGAATTCTCAATGAGAAAGACGCGCGACAACTCGACTGCCACAGCGAAGACCGCATCCGCATTCGCAGAGGAAAAGATGAAGAAACGGCAATTGTTGACGTGACCAACCAGGACTCGGTCGTTCCTGAAGGATCCATTGGGCTCTTCATGGAAGCTAAGAAGAAACACCATTTTCGCAACAACGAACTCGTTGAGATTACCCTTGAAAAAAAGCCAGAGTCGCTCCTTTATATCAAGAAAAAATTAGATGGTAGAAAACTTACTGAGAACGAGATCCACGCCATTGTCAAGGATATCGTGGACGACAAACTTTCAGATGCAGAACTCACATTCTTTGTCGCAGGAACGTACACAAGGCAGCTTGACCCTGAAGAGATTGTGTGGCTCACCAAAGCCATGGTCGCAACGGGAGAGAGGCTCAATCTTCCGAACAAGGTTATCATGGACAAGCACTGCACGGGGGGAGTGCCTGGAAACCGGACAACCATGGTCGTCGTTCCGATCATCGCGGCAGCAGGACTTACGATGCCAAAGACGTCGAGCAGAAGCATTACGAGCCCTGCGGGAACCGCAGACACCGTGGAAGTGCTGACGAATGTTGTCCTTACCCCACAGAGGATGCGTGAGATCGTTGAAAAAACAAACGGTTGCATGGTATGGGGAGGGTCAATGAACCTTGCACCAGCAGATGACAAGATCATCAGGGTTGAAAAACTCCTAGGGATAGATGCAGAAGGCCAACTACTCTCGTCGGTTATGGCAAAGAAGTACTCTGTAGGAGCAACCCACGTCCTCATCGATATCCCCGTAGGAAATAACTGCAAAGCCAAGACATATCATGAAGCACGAAGAATCCGCGACGGATTTCTAAGACTTGGAAAAAACCTTGGGATGAATGTGAACGTGGTACTCACTGATGGAAGCAGGCCCATCGGAAACGGAATCGGACCATACCTTGAAGCAATGGATGTTATGGCAGTGCTCCGCAACGAAAAGGAAGCGCCGCAAGACCTCAAGGAAAAAGCTATAATCATGGCAGGAATCCTCCTTGAGATGGCAGGCAAAGCACCAAGATACAAGGGAAGAATACTTGCACAACGAATCCTGGAAAGCGGCCTTGCCCTTACAAAGATGGAAGAGATCATTCAAGCCCAAGGAAAGCCGCAAAAGGTTCGCCTCGGAAAACACAGCTGTGACGTCGTGGCAAAGTCCAGCGGCATCGTTGTGGAGATCAACAACATGCTCCTCTCAAAGACAACACACTTACTTGGATGCCCGCGCAACAAAGGATCGGGAGTCTACCTTCGCAAGAAAGTAGGTGACAAGGTTGTACCGCATGACGTGCTCTGCACTCTGTATGCGGAGAGTGCAATACGCCTACGGTACGCAAAAGAGTTCATGGCCGCCCATCAGTTCTATGGTGTGAAGTGATATGGAAATCCAAATACTCGCAGTCGGAGGCTACAATGAAGTAGGCCGCAACATGACCGCCATCAAAATAGGAGACGAAGTCTACATCTGCGACATGGGACTGCATATCGAGAATTATATCAAGTATACAGAGGATGAAGATATCGTCCACCTCACGGCAGAGGAACTCATCAAAGCAGATGCTATCCCAAACGATACGGTCTTAGGCGATTGGAAAGACAAGGTAAAGGCGATCATTCCAACACATGCGCACCTTGACCATATCGGAGGCGTGCCGTTCCTTGCTCCACGATACAGGGCAGAAATACTCCTAAGCCCTTTTAGCCAGGCGGTCCTGACAAGAATCCTGCGCGACGGTAAACTCACACTGCGCAACCCTATCAAAAAGATCAACGTCAACGCAAGCTACCAGCCAACGGACAATGTAAGCATTCAGTTCATTAATATGACGCATTCAACACCGCAAACGTACATGGTCGCATTCAAGACTCCTCTCGGAAGCATCGTGTACGCAAACGACTTCAAGTTTGATTCCTACCCAACACTTGGGCAGAAACCAAACTATGAAAAGCTTGAAGCCATCGGTAAGGAAGGAGTACTTGCACTCATCGTTGACTCAACATATTCACGAGAAGCATGCAAGACCCCATCCGAAAGCGTAGCCAAACAGATGCTTAAAGACGTATTACTCTCGACAGAAAGCAAGAACAAGCTTGTCGTCGTAACAACATTCTCATCACACATCGCAAGGCTCCGAAGCATCATCGAGATGGGAAAACAGCTCAACAGAAAGATTATCTTTATCGGACGATCACTGGGCAAATATGCTGAGGCCGCAGAAGAAGCAGGCATCATCAACCTTTCTGAAGATGCAGAGATCATCAAATACAAAAGCCAGATGCGGCGACGACTCAGAAAGATACTACCTTCCAAGCGAGGCAAATACCTCTTTGTCGTAACCGGCCACCAGGGCGAACCACGCAGTGTTCTCTCGAGGCTAGCGAATGACGCGCTTGGATTTTCGCTTGAAGAAGGGGACCATATTGTCTTTTCCTGTAAAGTGATCCCAACAGATATCACGAGAGCAAACCGCCTCGTCCTTGAACAAAAACTCATGGAAAAGAAAGTCCGCATATTTAGGGATATTCATGTGAGCGGCCATGCGGCAAAAGAAGACCTTCGAGACCTCATCACACTCCTTAAACCGCGCTACATCATCCCAGCCCATGGAGACGAGACCCTTCAGAGCGGAGTTGTCACTCTCGCACACGAAATGGGGTATCGGGATGAACACATTCTCCATCTTCGTAATGGAAGCAGAGCCACATTAAAACCAAAAGTAATATAAATTGAAAATGACTCCTCAAGCGCGGGGGGAAACCAATGAAATTAACGCTTGCAGAACCAAAATATCTCAGAGACAGCATCACAATCATCTCGGACCTTGTCAGTGAAGCCAGATTCAAGTTTTCCGCAGAAGGCATCCAGCTAGCCGCGATGGACCCAGCAAACGTTGCCATGGTCATCTACAAACTCTTCAGCAGTGCGTTCACAGAGTATGATATCAAAAAGCCAATCGAGATAGGCATCAAGCTCAACGACCTCAAGCAAATCCTGCGACGATGCGGACCAAGCGACATGATAAGCCTTGATGTCACACCAGACAACAGACTTGAGATCACACTCAAAGGGAGAAGCACAAGAACATTCAGCATGGCACTCCTTGAGCTTGACGAGAAGGAACAACGCATCCCAGAACTGAAGTTCAACCTGAAAGTAACAACTGACAGCCAGACGGTTGTGAGCGCGGTCGAAGATGCGGATATCGTCGGCGAGTCAGTCAGTCTGATGTGCGAAGAAAACAAGCTCATTTTGTCCTCAGAAGGAGACTTCTCCAAGGCAAAGATCGAAATCAAGCAGGACGAAGATACTACGATCATGTTCAAGGGCGACGAACCAGTGAAGGCGAAGTATTCCATCGAGTACCTCAAGAAGATGATCGGAGGCGCAAAACTCGCAGACAAAGTAACGCTGCAGTTCAACAAGGACTATCCACTGCGCATGGACTTTGTCAGCGTCGATAAGGTACAGCTAGGATTCATCCTTGCTCCGCGCGTCGAGAATGATTAAACTGCCGCGGGATAATTTCCTTCCAGCAAGATTATCACACTTGGTGGAATAATGGAACGTAACCTTAACGACTCAATCAATTACTCTGATGGAGGCATCATCTCAAAAGTAGTTATTAAAACCGAACGCTTGAATGTAACGCTATTCTGCATGGCTGCCGGAACTGATATCAGCGAGCACACGAGCACGAGAGAGGGGACTGTACATGTGATTGAAGGCAATGGAGTTTTCACTCTCGCCGGCCGAGCGATCACCATGCGTCAGGGAGTGTTCATCCACATCAAGGCAGACCAGCCGCACTCCATTACTGCTGAGAGTAACACCAGCTTCCTGCTGACAATCATCGGATAATTTTTCTTGGCCTCAATAATTAAACAGAGGACACCTAACCAACGCTTCAATAGAAGAGTATTATGCATACAAATTAATTATAGACTCCAGTAGGTAAACCCTGCACGTTCGGCGTCGTTTTTGTCGAATCGTTGCGCGAGATCAACTAGAATTGGTTTGCTTGCGCATAGATTTTTCAAGAACGCAAGATCATACTGTGCATAACGCGCGTGATTATTCTTGAAAAGGATAACGTCGTAAGTTGGCTTTAGCTCTCCTGGATCAACAGCAAAGTTCTTCCTGATGATATCATCAGACAGCAAAGGATCGTTGCCGAACACGTGGATCCCATGAGCCTTCAAATCCTTGATTGTCGACGAAATCTTTGAATTACGGTAATCATTCACATTCTCCTTGAATGTGAGACCCATCACAAGAACCTTTGAGTTTTCAGGCTTCTTGCCATTCTTCCTCAAGAGATCGAGTACTTTTTGCGCAACATATCGGGGCATGTACTCATTCAGTGCACGGCCTGCTAGAATGATATGAGGATTGTACCCGACCATCTCTGATTTGTATACTAGATAGTAGGGATCCACTCCGATGCAATGGCCGCCAACCAAACCTGGGTGAAAACGATGAAAGTTCCATTTCGTTGACGCTGCATCAAGCACGTGGCGCGTAGAAATTCCAAGACGATCAAAGATTATGGAAAGCTCGTTTACGAGCGCGATATTCAGATCGCGCTGGATGTTCTCAATGACCTTTGCGGCTTCAGCAGTTTTTATATCGTGAGCCACGAATATTCCTGCAGGAATCGCTTTGGCATAAACCTCTCGAATAAGATCTGTCGACTCTTTGTCGCAGCCACTAATCACCTTAACTATCTTGTCAACAGTGTGGACCTTGTCGCCGGGATTCACACGCTCAGGACTATAGCCGACCTTGAAATCGACAGGAAATTTAAAACCGGAACACCCCTCAAGAATAGGAATACAAACCTCCTCGGTACACCCAGGGTATACGGTACTTTCGTACACAACCACCGCACCCCGAGGCATGTGATTCCCAACTATTTTTGTTGCAGACTCAACGGGCGATAGGTCCGGCTGGTAGTCCGGCGCAATCGGGGTTGGAACCGCAACAACAATAAAATTGCACTGATGAATCTCTGAAGGATCTGCCGTGAACTTCACCTTTGTCGCAGACACCACTGAATCACCAACCTCTTCTGTCGGGTCTTTTCCGCGCTGAAGCAACTCGATCTTTTCCTTACGAATGTCAAAACCAATAACATGAAAGTGCTTTGCGAACTCGATCGCGAGAGGCAGACCCACATATCCCATACCAACGACAGCAATCCTTACATCTTTCATGAACTTCATGATTGCCAGACGGTTTATAAAGCTTATTCATTCCAGAGCGCTGTTTCCCGTAGGATAATGGAGATTCTCGACGGCGCACCAACGGGCTAAGACAGTGCCTAGCGTACCTGTGCATCAACACAGATGCGGAACACGTTCGGGGACTGCTGGCCGCATTTCGTGACACCAAGAATGATACACTTGCGCTTTTTGAGCGCACAAGCATGCTGTACCTTCTTTGCACCATCATCAAAACGATCCTCATGAAGGAAGTCATAGAAATGCAGATATCCATTCTTCTTTACTTTCATAAGCGCAATGTCAAGGAATGACTCGCCACCTCTTGGAAGCGGCATGAGAACACGATCAAACTTCCCAGTAATCTTTGGAAGCATTCTTCTCACATCGCCTTTGAAGCATCGCACGCGATCTGCGACCTTGTTCTTCGTGATGTTCTTCAACGCATACTCATGAGCAGAGGGGTTAATTTCCACGCCGACGATGCGTGCTGCATGAGAGTTCTTTGCGATAATAACAGGGTACACTCCAACACCCGAGAACATCACAAGCAGATTCTCGCCATCCTTCACTAGTTTAGCGATACGCATACGCTCTGTACCAAGGCGAGGAGAGAAATAACACGTCTTCGCATCGAGCAGCAGACTACAGTTGTTCTCCTTGTGGATAGTTTCCGTTGATCTGCGACCCGCAAGCCATACCAGATCCTGCGTCCGATAGGTACCCTCGTGACCACCGCGTTTCTTGTAAACAGAAACGAGCGCCTTGTTTGCGCCTAGCAGTTCATGCGCAAAACGTCTCTGCAAAGGAACAGGAGTCCCTTTCCGAACCTCAAGAATCGCAATCCCCCCTACAGTGTCAAAACCGCGAGGTATACGGTCAAGATCCTCTTTTGATAATTCCCCGCGAAACTTGTCTACAAGCCTTGCCACGCCCATCACCCGAACTCGAACAACGATTTCTGCTTGCGATGCTGCATCTGCTCTGTCAATACTCCGAATGTTGACTTCACACGCTCCTCTGAAAAGCTGTGCTTTTTAACGAGAAGGTTATGCAACGCATCCTCGCTCGGAATACCCCATTCCATACGATATTCCTCCGTGAATGGCATATGATGGAACGCGTCGAACACCTCCTGCCAACCTTGCAAAAAAGAGTCTTTCCATGCCACATTTTCGAAAAGAGCAGGAAAGTCCTCACCGAACTTCTGCACAAGCCCCAATGCCTTTTTTGGACCAATACCCTTGATTCCTCCACGATTGTAGTCTGTACCAATAAGCATGGCCAACGCAATAAGCTGATCATGAGTTATCGCGAGGGCGTCACATGTCTCTTTCAATGATACCAACTCTGGCATGACCGTCTCGAATGAAAGCTTTGCAGACTTCTTGCGCTTCCCCGCGATCGAAAGATTCCTAACAATCCTTGGAGCCCCAAACAGCAGTGCATCTGCATCATTTGTCGCCACAGCATATGCATCACCCTTTCGCACCATATGAGCACACTGTGCCTCAGCTTCAGAAGGAGCCTGCACAAAAGGAATACCAAGCGCAGAGAGAAGATCTTTGCTCTCCTGAATGATCTCGGGAGTAACGTGGGACGTGCGGGAGGCAAACTTCCTCATCTCTTCAACATCACCCTCCTTTTGGGCCAAGGCATACTTTACAGTCGCCTCCGCCTTCAACTCCCTCCTGCGAGCGCGCTCCTCAGCCTTTAACTGCGGCGGCTTTCCATCAAATACAAAGCAGAGACGAACGCCAGCACCCATCAGTTTTGGAAGTCTCCCAAACAGACCAACCAGATGTGATGTCGTCGATCCGTGCTCATCCATAAGGGGCGTACCATCAGGAGCCCTGATTGAACTTAAGAACTGATGAATCCACATACTCGCATCAACGGCGAGAACCTGGCCCTGAAAGTTCTCAATATCGGTCTCATGCAAAACCAAAAGCTCGGTCAGGGCAACACCCATACAATCATCCCATCGTCACAAAGAGCATGCCAGGATACTTCTGGTCACGATCTTCCTGAATCTTTTTCGTCAATTGCCCGGTCGTAATAAAAAGCACGGGAAGCTTTTTGTCCTGAGCAGCGTAGAGCGCCTGGACAATATCAGATTCACCAATCCGCTGCTTCTTTACAGCACGACAGAAGTAGCGCGAACCGCCAAGCGGAGTCGGCACATCAACAAGCATCTCAATTTCCTTGCCCTTACGAAGCACACGAGGGAACGTGCAGCGCGCGCCCTGTTTACCAAGGAAAGATCTGACTTCATCGAGCCATGCGTCCTCAACAGATTCCTGCATTGTCTTTGGAAGTTTTCTCTGCTCAGGAATGGAAGCTTGCGGCACGACCTGCGGTGGAGGGCCCACGGGAGTCTTCTCAGATTCAATAGGAGATTTCTCAATTGGAGATTTCTCCGGAGTAACAACTTGTAACTGGTGCAGTGGCTCTGGTGAGGACTTAGTTTTTTCCACTGGTTTCTCAGCACGTTCAACCTTGGGATTCATGAACCCATCGATAAGATGTGATGCCTCATCATCCGAGAGCAGATACCACTTCCAGAACAATTCCTCACCCTGCTCGGACTTCACCGTCAGCGGCACTGCAAAATCCTTAATCGCACGAAGCGCAACACGCATAAGGGGTTCAGGAACAGTGTCACGAACCACACGCTGCTCGCGAATCAGATTATACGCGCGCTGATCCTTTTCGTTCAAGTTCTTCCAATACTGCTGAATGGATTCGCGCTTCTCATCTGTGTAATAGAGCGGGCTTCCACCAACCTTCACGCTCGTTACCTTCACCTTCTTTTCGGTCACAAGCTGGGAAAGCACGGCAGACGCAAGAAGCATGTTCATCCCGAACTCCTTTGCCACCCTCCCAGGTAGGAGAGGGCCTTCACGACGGACAAACGCCAGCACCTGATCGACGTCAATCATACGAAAGGACAAGAATGGGGAGTATAAAAGTTTATGGCCTCAGCCATCGAATCTCCCAGTAGGTCACATCCGATTCCTCATCGACAACAGCAACGAGCAGACGCTTCTTCGTGCTATGGGCAACGCGATTCTTTGCAGAGAACTCATACCACGTTGTGACAGAGGTCTCGTGAACAGGATACACGATCCAGCGGGCATGATCTTCGCCAGGCTTCACGCCACGATTGTACACACGAAAGTCCGCACCAAACTTCAATGCGGTCTTCACAATATAACCACGATTTCGTAAGTCACGAAAAACACAGTAGCGCACCCACAACCCTTTCTCCTCCCGACTGCGTTTCATGACGAGCTGGAAGTCCATCTGTTTTTTTCTGCTATCAAGAATCAGGATCTTCCCTTTCTCCAGCAAGTAGAGTGCTTCAAGCGTCGAGAAATGAATGCGACCATTCTCCAAGGGGCTACCAAACTGGCTCTGAGTGAAGAGCAACCTCGCTTCGTCTGAACCTTCCGAGATAATACGGTCCTGAGTGTAATAACAGGTGATCGGGGCCGGGGCAGGTGATACTACCACTTTCTTCTTTGTGCGGGATTTTGTATCTACAGTCATAGGCTTCCAAATGAGTGCATCTCTTAAAAATGTTTGCCCACAAGACTACTTTTATAAATGCGGAAGGATTAATCATAGGTATGTTTGAGCTTACATTCCTTGGAACAAGCGCCATGGCGCCAACGAAAGAAAGAAATCCATCATCCGTGTACGTGAGATACCGAAGCCATGGCATCCTCCTTGACTGTGGGGAGGGAACACAGCGACAGATGAAGATTGCAGGGATCAAGGCACCGAAGGTCACAAAGATTCTCATCAGCCACTGGCATGGAGACCATGTCCTTGGTCTACCTGGATTACTCCAGACACTTGCATCACTTGACTATCATGATGTCCTCGAAATTTATGGCCCATCCGGAAGCAAGCAATTCCTGGGATACGTTCTCAAAAGCTTCGCGTACGATGCTAAAGTACTTGAGATTAAGCTTCACGAAATCGAAAAGGAGGGTGTTGTGTTCGAGGATGATGATCTTATGATCAGCGCCCACGAACTTCATCATGGAATACCTTGCGTTGGGTATGTGCTTTCTGAAAAAACCAAGTGGAGTATCAGCATGGCGAAGGTCAAGAAGCTCGGGCTTAAGGAAGGATCATGGCTCACGGAGATTCAACGAGGAAACACGGTAACAGTCGGAGGAAAGAAAGTGAAACCCGAAGACATTGCCACAGAAGTACAAGGGAAGAAAATTGGATGGGTTTCTGACACCTCACCATGCGAAAACCTCAATAGTATCGCAGCACATGCAGACCTCCTCATCAGCGAAGCGACGTACACGTCAAGACTTGAGGATAAGGGAGAAGCATATGGCCACATGACTGCAGAACAGTCAGCACTCCTTGCCAGCAGAAACAGCGCAAAGAAACTTGTACTCACTCATTTCAGCCAACGCTACAAGACCACCGAAGACGTACTTGAAGAAGCCCAGCGATACTTTGACAACGTGGTATGCGCATACGACTTCCTCAAAATTCATGTATAGTGGATGATCGTGGACTGCTCCGTGGTTACCAGATTGCTGATAAGCCAATACGTTACAAATTCTTTGCGGCAAGCTTGATGTCAGCAGCCTTAATTGTTTTTCTTCCGGCATGCTTCGCATACTCAAATGCAGTACGGGAGACCCGATCGGCAAGCTGTTCCAGAACTTCCTTCAATGCGACCTTCGCATTGTCAGCAACCCGCTCTGCACCGGTGTTTTTCAGCAATTTTTCCATGGATGCTAATGGAATTCCTCGTTTCGACATAGAATCGCCCCCGTTCTTCGAATAGAGGCATGGGCAAGCACGGAATATTTAAACATTTGTTTTTGTGGAGAATCCGGGTCGAAGCGCACTGGACACTCATGGATAAGATTTTTAAGGATAAACAACAAAGCTAAATAGGTGAACAGAAAAGGTAAGGGGATTAACGGAGAACGAGAACTAGTCCGTGCGTTTTGGGAGCATGGATTTGCATGCATTCGAATTGCAGGATCCGGGGCAAGCAGATTCCCAACCGTGGATCTTGTGGCGGGCAAGGGTAATAGGAAGCTTGCCATTGAATGCAAGATGACGAACGACCCTGCAAAATATTTCAACAAGGACGAGATTCTCCAGGCAACCACCTTCGCGAGGACGTTTGGCGCTGAGCTCTGGTTTGGTATCAAGTTTGCCGGAGAGGCTTGGAAGTTTGTACCGCCCGAGGATCTCATCCAGACACCTACCGGATACAAAGTCACCAAAGAGCGAGCCCTTTCCACAGGCCTTGCCACAGCCGAACTTCTCCGCTCGTGAGGAAGACGAAAGGAGGACATTCCGTATCCATTTTCCAGTGATAAAACATGGTAGTAATTGAAAAAAAAGGCAAGAATAAGCATTAAATAAATGCGAGAATTAGATTCCCGCACATAAAATTCGGTTTAGATTGGCTTTGGGGGTTGAATCGGCCTCCTTTTTGGCAACAACGGTTTTAATGGTTTTTTAGAAAAATATGAAAAACACAAGGTTTATATAGTATGAATACCTTGCATAGTTATAACTGGGCTTGAGTGAAAATGAAGATCGGCGTCAAGGAAACAGAGGATCTTATCAGTGAAGTGGCCGGAGCGGACACGCTGCAACTCGTAAGGTACCTCAAGAACAAGAAAAACATCTCGGAGTTCAAGATAGCTGAAGATCTCAAAGCAGAAGTCAATACCATCCGTAATATGCTCTACCGGCTCTATGATACAAATCTCGTGACATTCATCCGAAAAAAGGACAAAGTAAAGGGATGGTACATCTATTACTGGACACTCAATCTCAAACATGTGCCCTACCTGATGCGGGAAGTGAAAAAAAGAAAAGTGCAGAAATTACAGGACCGTCTTAAGCGCGAGAATGAAAATCATTTCTTTGTATGCAAGAACAAATGTATACGACTCGATTTCGAACAAGCAACAGAATTCTCATTCAAATGCCCTGAGTGCGGGATGCTCCTTGACAAGGAAGAGAATGAAAGCAAGATCGAAGAGATCAAAAGATCGATTGGAAAACTCGAACGAGAACTCGCAAACAGCTAAACTGCCTTTGTCTTCCACACCGAGGGCGCAAGGATTCCCTTCTCAGAAATTATTCCAGTGAGCGCGTCAATATCAATAAACTCATGAAGAGAAGTGTCGATTCTCACAGAACGATGTGCGCTTGGCAACAGCTTATGCGCAAGATCGTGACGCTCGAGAGCGATATGCCGAGAGGACGCCTTTGGATGATAGTCCCACGAATGTAGACACAAATAGACTGGCACAGCATGATCCCCCGCGAGCCTGATAAGCGCACGGGAGCCAACAACCGTCACCACACGAAAGTCGCTTGTCACATACTCACAGCCAAGAAAAACCACGTCCACGTGACGCAACGCCTCATCAACCTGAGCAAAAGCGTGATAGTGTATTGGAATCCCAAGCTCGGAGAGCACGCGCACCCAATGCTTCCCCACCCAGAAAGGATGCGCATCAAGCAGATGGATTGCGGCAGGCCGGCGTTTCGCTAGCATCTGCACGATGAAGTGCAGCATGCGATCATTCGTACCAAACACCAACACTTCGGAACCAGGACGTATCTTCTCACTTGCGAAAAACGCTGCCTTGTCATGCTCATCAGATAAGATACCAAGGAGTTGTTCCATACTACCTTTTAGGATCCCCGGAATCTCTGAAACGTGCGATGCCTTCTTCACGTGGAACACCAGATTATTTATGAGATGATGAACCTCTGGGCCCTCATGCAGTACTTGCTTTTGGAGGTTCTGCAGCTCACGGGATACTTCTGATACACTCGCATTGCGCTGTAAGGACTTACATCTCTTCAGAATATCACGTGCTACAGACTCAAGGTCCCGAGCCGCATGAACGAATTTCTTGCTCTGAGAAACCATTGTTATCTTGATCGTTTTAGCTGCTTTTCAATCTTTAACTCTTCGGACAGTATGCGGTTTGCTATCTTCTCAACATGACCTTCCATGCGGGCTACACGGCGCTCCATAAGCACCATAACACGCAGCATGTACACAATAGCCGCAAGCGTCGCAAGAATTACAATCAATGTCAAATTCGTGATGTCTAGTACCATGCAATCACCCTCGCTCAATGGTTTCGTATCTCAGCAGATACGAGGCTATTTAAAGTTTTGGTTTTTTAAAGTTGAGAGAAAATTCATACAAGCACCACAACCAAAAAAATTTATACTCTGCTTAGGAGAAATGACCTGCCTTGAGAATAATTGAAAAAATTGGGATTGGCCTCCTCTTTGCTGTCGGTGTAGTCGTCTTCATATGGTATATTTCCCAAGCGGACTTGGAAGGAGTGAAGTATACGTTCCACCCAAGTCAGCTGCTGTATTTTGCACTACTTCTCGGGGCCCTATTGTTCTATTTCATATTACGGAGCGTCAGAACGAGAGTCCTCCTTCGCACCGGTGGCATGGGCATCTCTTACCTCCACATGTATATGGTTTCAACTTCAGCAATGACATTCTCACTCTTCTCGCCCGCGCAGAGCGGCGATATCGTCAAGCTTCAGTTTCTCAAACAGACAAAGCAGCTACGAAGAAGAAAGATGCTCGCGGCGTTTATGGTTGAAAAAATCGCTGACATCATAATAATCTTTGTTATCGCGGTAATCTTCCTTTATACCGTCGGAACAGAAACCATTGGAATGAACGTAAACAAAATTGTCATTGGGGTTATAGCGGTCATGGCTGCCTTCATTGCGGCATTCTACTTTCTTTCAGATAGAATTCGATCATTACAGGACACACGCGCAGCACTTCAAGCAGTCCTTGAGGACCCTGCAACCGTCATTTGGACAGCTGTTCTCACGATCGCACTCTGGGCAGTGAATGGAATCACCTGGTGGATTGTTGCGCGAATTATGGACATTCCATTACCGGTTCTACCGTGCATGCTTACCATGTGTGTTGCAACACTCATCGGATCTATCACATTTATTCCTGGAGCCATCGGAACACTCGAGATCTCAAACCACCTCATACTCACGCGCGTTTGGGGACTATCTACGGGGAGCTCACACCTCTTTGCACTCAGTATCCGCGCGCTCACAGTCGTCACATTCCTCCTATGCCTTGCACACCTCATCATTTATCGGAAGGCGGAACCGCCACTTGGATCCCACAGAGTGTAATCATACTAAAGTTGAGTATAATTTCAGCGTTTTCTCTGTATGAGACTGCCATGTCAGACCAGAATTCACTACGAAGTCCCTTGCTCGTAATCCCAATCGATGTATGAGATCGGGAGAATCAATGAGTTTTATTAAAGCTCCAGACAGTTCAGGTGAATCCCCGGGCTTTACCATAATCCCATGCGAAGAGCGCATGACCTCCGGAATACCGCCGACGTCACTTGCGACCACAGGTATTCCGCACGAGAGCGCCTCAGGAATAACATTACTCCTTGCCTCAGAAAGGGAGGGGAGCACAAGGATATCGGCGGCATTCATCCAAAATGGGATCTCTTCGTAAGGTCTTGCCCCGGCAAAGAGAACACTCTTTTGCGGAAAAGACTTCTTCAATACAGTAGAGAGTTCTCCATCACCCACAAAAACGAAAAAAGCATCTGGCTTGTGACGTAAGACCTCCTCCGCAGCCCTTGCCAGCACGAGACACCCCTTGATTTCGCGTAGCATACCAACATACAGAACAATACATTTGTCTGCTGGAAGGCCGAGCTGTTTTCTCATTTGTTTTTTGTTCTTTGGTCGAAATAGCCCAGTGTCAACTCCGTTTGGAATCACGTGGATCTTTGCACGCGAAACACCAAGTGCTCTGCAGCAGCGCTGCAACTCAAAGCTATTCGCGATCACCGCATCAGCTTGATCAAAACCTTGGCGAATCTTCTCACCAATCAAGGGAGCAGTATTTGCAAGAATGCGCTCGTTTGTTCCACGCGCATGAATCACCAGAGGGGCCTTGATAGAGTCTTTCAGTATGGCGCATGCGTACCCCTCTGGATACGAGAAATGCGCATGCACAATATCAGGGGGTTGAAGATGAGGAAGATACTGCCTGATGCTGGAGGCAAAGAAATCACCCGTTCGATGAAAGAACCATCGCTTTGGTAATGGATACAAGTACCTTGGCATATGGACTGTGTAGGAAGGAAACTGTTTCGTTCTTGGTAGCAAGGACATTTTCCAGTATGGCAACCCAGGAATCGGAGGCATGAAAGGTTTGGGCGAAAGGATATCACAGGAAATCCTCCTGGAAGCAAGATCAACAAAATTCTTAACCATAATACCTAAAGAAGGGTAGTACTCAGAAGGAAAGAACTGACTTACCTCAAGAGATCTTTGCATAAAAACAAAGCAGGTCTATGGAATTTATAAAAGTACTGAAGCATTACTTCACTTGCTTCATGTCATCCCATACGTGCAAAAAAGTCTTCTCGACAGCGGAGGCAAAGAAGGGTGTTTTAATCCAGACACCGATATCATAGCTTGAATGAATATGATCATCATTCAGAAGCATAAATGTGATCTCCTTACCATCGATGATACACCATCTGCCTTCAAACGCGCCAGAATGACGTACGTCAGATATCGACTTGAAGAACGGATACACTTTTGAATTCTTGTTCACAGGAGCTGCAACCTTTATCTTGACTCCTCTGTCAAAAGCCTTCTTCAGAGAAACCTTCAGTTGCTCTCCCTTTCTCACAAAACCCTTTTCTGTCGTCAGTATTGTAACAGATGATTGTGCATTCTTGACCATGGTCTCCAGATGGTGGAACAGGTTATTCCGCCCTTTGATAACACCAGATATCTCTGTTGGTTCAATTGTGGTAATACCTTCAGAATGAAGCTGATTCAGTTCCTCAAGAACATTGCTTTTTCTCAGTTCTTCGATCATACGTGTTTGCGATTCGGCTTCTTCAATGAGTTTACGCTTGACACGTTCAACAACATCGGCAGGAGGAACAGCAATATACTTGATAGGCTTGCCTAACTTCATGATAATGAAACCTTTCTTCTCCAAGCTTTCTAGAACATCATAACTTCGGGAACGAGGTACATTTGCAATGTCACTCAATTCACCTGCTGTGGCGATACCGCGAGAAAGTAAAGCCGTCCAAAGCTTACCTTCATAGCTGTTAAGGCCGAAATCTTTGAGTTTATTCAAAAATTCCTTCTGGACAATCATGAAACCACGCTCCTCCTGTGTTTATCGAAGGAAAGCAAGTCCGCTTTATATACATTTCGTTCTTAAATTACTTTGGAGTGACAACACCTTTTGTGCATTTCCTTTATTGTTATCGAATGCGATAAAAGAGGACAATTTTTTGAGCTCACTATGTTCTATGATCATATTGAAGCAATTACCGAGGGATTTTTCTGAGCGTTTCTAGTATCAGATAATGTCATGTTCGTTATGCTCCGAGTCGTCCATACTCCCAGAGGTTCATTTCATTTGGAGCACTTGAAAAGCCTTATGGAGTTCAAATCCGAATGAAGTGAGTGGATCGTTGAGAGGAAAAAATGAGAACAATTTCTGGGAATCCTTCAATTTTGTTGATTTGGTCTAATTTTTGATTGGGATATTTTATTTCTATATTGTAATTTGATTTTTGTATATTATATTATATGTTTCCACAGGAAACGAAGGGGACAGGCATAGGTGCTCAAGTATGGATATTCGGGCAGCATAAAATATATAAGGCTCTGTTTCCTATGGAGCACGTGCATGACTAATCTTACCAATTTTTTTGAGACGTACCTTGAAAAAGAGTCTATTTTTCTCAATAAGAAAGTTCTCCAGTCAAATTATACACCTGAAGTCATCGCGCATAGGGATGAACAAATTCAGAAAATTGCAGGAATACTCGCGCCATGTCTAAAGCTAGACAAGCCATCCAACATATTCCTCTATGGAAAAACTGGAACTGGAAAAACGCTTTCAGTCATTCATACCACAAACAAGCTCCTTGAACTATCAAAACAGCGAGATCTTCCTATCAAAATAATCTATCTCAACTGCAAGCTCAAAAAAATTGTGGACACAGAATACCGACTCATCGCGCATCTTGCGAGGGAGTTTGGAAAAGCAATTCCGCCAACCGGGCTTCCCACAGAAGAAGTCTACAAGACACTCTTTGAAGCGATGGACAACAAGAACCAAATCATAATTCTCATCCTTGATGAAATCGACCAGCTCGTGAAAAAAGCAGGAGACGAACTCCTCTACAACCTCACAAGAATAAACGCTGAGCTCAAACAAGCTCAGATATCACTCATCGGTATCTCAAACGATCTTGTATTTGTCGATCACCTCGATGCACGCATTAAGAGTTCACTCTCCGAAGAGGAGGTACACTTTCCACCGTACAACGCACTGCAAATACAGGAAATCCTGCGCGAGAGGTCACGTCTTGCATTCAAAACAACTTCAATAAAAGAAGGGGTCATCGAGAAGTGCGCAGCATATGCTGCGCGAGAACATGGCGATGCACGCAGGGCCCTTGAGCTCCTCCGCGTCGCAGGAGAACTCGCCGAACGAGAGAACCTCAACGCAATCGATGTTGCTCATATTGACAAAGCTGAAGACAACATCGAGCGGGATAGAGTGCTTGATACCGTTGCCTCACAACCGTCGCAATTTCAAGCAGTTCTTTACGCGACGATCGTCCTCTACGAAAAACTACCCAAGAAAACATGTATCTTCACTGGAGAAATTTACGAGGAATATCGAAACCTCTGCAAGAGCGTTGCACTTGCACCACTCACTCAGCGACGCGTTTCAGATGTTATCGCAGAGCTTGACATGCTTGGAATTATCAATGCGAAAGTCATTTCAAAAGGAAGGTATGGCCGCACGAGGGAAATCTCGTTTTCCATCCCATCGGTACTCATAGAAAAAATCAAGCAGATTTTAGCAGAAGAACTGGCATTATCGTAGCCACCTACGAACAGTTCTTCCACCCTAAAATGGAATCGATTGAAAAAAAACGGACTATCGTAAGCTTTCTTCTTGAGCAAGGCATCCTTGCAGATGAAGCACTCATCGAACGCCTCGAGAGAGAAGGAGACTACGAAACCTGGTTCCATGACAACGTGGACGTGAGTACTGATGGCACGGCGCATGTACGACTGAAGACATCAAAACTCCCTGCCGAACCGATTCTTCAGCAGTCAATACCACAAGCACCAAACGTGCGAATCCTCAAGTCATTTGACCGAACAGCACGATCCTGGAACGTCCAGGACTTTGTCAATCACTACTGCACGAGATTAGGGATCGTTGAATCAATGCTCCGCGTGAGACAAGAACTCCAAGGACTTACCGCGATCGCGCGCGTTCTCCAGAAACGAGAACGATCAACCGTATCCATTATTGGTCTCGTATCGGATATCTCCACAACAAAAAACGGAAATCTTTCACTTACCATTGAAGATCCTACCGGACAAATCAAAGTCATGGTTAGTCAGAGTAAGCCCGAACTATTTGCCATCGCAAAATCGCTCGTGCTTGATGAGGTAATCGGAGTTGTTGGTGCAAGCGCCGATAAACTCATCTTCGCGAGCACGATCATCCAGCCGGACGTTCCTCTCAACAAAGAACTCAAGAAGAGCCAAGACGAAGCCTACGCCGCATTCCTCTCCGACATCCACGTCGGTTCAAACAAATTCCTTGGCAAGGAACTCCAGAAGTTTCTCGGATGGCTCTCGGGGGAGTCTGGATCAGAATCACAGAGAGAAATCGCATCAAAGATCAAGTACCTCTTCATCATCGGTGATATCGTCGATGGAGTGGGAGTATACCCCTCCCAAGAAACAGAGCTCACGATACCAGATATCTACGATCAATACAAGGAAGCAGCTCGCTATATATCGCAAATACCGCAACACATCACCGTTATCATCTGTCCTGGAAACCACGACGCAGTACACCTGTCCGAACCACAGCCTGCCATATCAACAAATTATGCAGGTCCACTCTACGCTCTCCCTAACGTTCTCATGGTCTCTAACCCTGCACTCATCAACATCCACGCATCAGAAGGATTCTCTGGTTTTGATATTCTTCTCTACCATGGGTATAGCTTTGATTACTACGTCGCGAATGTTGACGCAATCAGAAACCAGGGAGGATATGATCGAGCGGACATTATCATGAAATATCTCCTTAAGAAACGCCATCTCGCACCATCCCACAAGTCAACACTCTATACTCCCGATCCACAAGTTGACAATCTTATCATTCAATCTATACCCGACATCCTTGCCACCGGGCATATCCACAAATGTTCAGTATCACACTACCGCAACATTACACTCATCTGTGGAAGCTGCTGGCAGTCAAAAACCACTTTTCAGGAGAAGGTAGGCCACCATCCAGAACCATGCAGGGTACCAGTTGTGAACCTTAAGACACGAGCAATCAAGATACTTAAGTTTGGAGAAGACGATGACTAACGAATACTCAGAGAAGATAGCGGGATACTTTGCACGAATGGACTCAGAAGTACAGACAATCTATACTATTGCACAAACAGCGCGATCAAAAGGGTATGATCCTGAATTAAAAGTAGAGATTCCACTCGTCAAAAACATGGCCGAACGAGTAGAAGGACTCATATCCTCAATTGCACCCCAAATCATAGGGTCAGGAGTCTCTGAACGCATCAAGGAACTTGAGGGTACCTACGGATCCCTTGATTGGAGAATCGGACTCACCATCGCTCTTGAGATCGCCCAAGGAAAATTCTGCAGTTTCAAAGACAAAAAAGAAGCAATCGAAATAGGTATACGGGTTGGATTTGCGTACCTCACGATGGGAACAGTCGCATCGCCCCTCGAGGGATTCACAGACCTTCAGTTCGGAAAGCGCCTCGACGATGGCAAAGAATACTTTGTCATGAGGTTCTCGGGCCCTGTGCGTAGCGCAGGTGGAACTGCAGCGTCCGTATGTGTGCTCATTGGGGACTATGTCCGCGTGAACCTTGGGTACACCACGTACGACCCAACTGTGGAGGAGATCAAGCGAACATCTACGGAGCTCCATGACTACCACGAGCGTATCACTAATCTCCAATACCTCCCAAGCATTGAGGAAATCGAATACCTCATCGGTAGAATTCCAGTACAAATAAGCGGAGATCCATCAGAAGTCATCGAGGTTTCCAACTACAAGGATCTTCCGCGTATACCCACAAACCAAATACGAAACGGAGTGTGTCTCGTCGTTGGCGAGGGTATTGCACAGAAAGCACCAAAACTCTGGAAGCAGCTCTCCAAATGGGGGGCTGACTTTGGCCTAGCCCACTGGGCATTCCTTGAAGAGTTCCTCGCAATCCAAAAAACAATCAAGTCAAAAGGAAAATCATCGAAGTCAGAAACGTTCACCCTCACACCAGACTACACCTTTATCAAGGACCTTGTCGCTGGACGGCCTGTGCTCACGTATCCCCTCGCTTCAGGAGGATTTCGTCTCCGCTACGGAAGATCGAGGGTGTCTGGATACTCTGCATGCTCAATCCATCCGGCAACCATGGTCGCTCTCAGGGATTACATCGCCCTTGGCTCGCAGCTTAAGCTTGAGCGACCTGGAAAGGCAGCATCGATGACAAGCTGTACAACAATCGAAGGCCCGATCATCAAACTGCACGATGGATCCGTACTACGAGCAGAATCCGAGACAGAATTACGTAAACTAAAAGACCAAATCAGCAAAATACTCTATCTTGGCGACATCCTCATTAGCTATGGTGATTTCTTCAACCGAGCAAGCACACTCCTGCCCCCAGGGTACTGCCCTGAATTCTGGATACAGGAACTTGAAGCGGCCGTAAAGAAACTACCCAACGCACCTACAACCACTAATGCAATGATAGCATCTGCATCAATAATAAGCGGAGTTTCCAACGAGGCTCTCGACCGGATCTGGCATAATCCACTCACCATGCGACCAGCGCTCAGAGAATCATTCCTCCTTGCACGCCAACTGTCCATACCACTCCACCCCTGGTATACCTATCACTGGAAGGAAATCACTCCCGACGCGATCGTTGGTATCCTTATTTGGATGGAACACGCGGAAGTCATCCTTGAAGGAACAGAGTGCGAAAAAATTGTGCTGCCACTTCCAAGCATCCATAAGAACGCATTAGAACTCATCGGTATCCCGCACAAGGTCATCAGTAACCAATATGCTGTCATCGAGAAAGACTATGCATCAGCGTTCCTCATCTCCCTTGGGCTCTACATGAATTATGACCTTGCGAGGAGCAAACTATCTGCTCTTGAACATCAAGCCTCTACCACGAACGGCCTGGAGCTCGTCAATAAGATTGCTGATGTGCAGCTCCGCGACAAGTCAGGAATCTTTGTTGGAGCCCGTATGGGGCGACCTGAAAAGGGCAAGCAGCGTCAACTTACCGGATCACCGCACGGCCTCTTTCCTGTCGGCACAGAAGGCGGGAGACTTCGATCATTCCAGGCAGCACTTGGCAAGAAAAAGATCACAGGAGACTTCCCGGTCTTTGTCTGCGAATCCTGCGGTAAGGAAACAATTTTTCCCATGTGTGAGGTGTGCGACAAGCCCGCAAAAAGAAAGTATGTCTGTAAATACTGCGGGCTTAAGGATGAGACGGTGTGCAAGCAGCACGGGCCGTGCGCGCACTACAAGAATCAGGAAATTGATATCACTCTCCACATCACTAAAGTCATGCACAAGCTTGGCATGAACGTGCTTCCTGAACTTGTCAAAGGGGTACGAGGAACATCAAACAAAGACCACACTCCGGAGCATCTCGCAAAGCCACTTCTCCGAGCGAAACATGATGTGTATGTCAACAAGGACGGCACGATCCGCTATGATATGACACAACTGCCCATCACGCACTTCAAGCCGCTGGAAATAGGGACAGGAGTTGAACGCCTCGTCGAGATGGGATACACTCATGACATTCACGGATCCCCATTAACACAAGACACGCAGATCCTTGAGTTGCTTCCCCAGGACATTATTCTACCACGATGTGAAAACGCGCCGGATGCGGGAGCAGACGTTATACTTTTGCGGATCGCACAGTTCGTCGATGAGCTCCTCGAAAAATTCTATGACGCCCCAGCGTACTACCGCTGCAAAACCCCAAAGGACCTCATCGGTGTGCTCGTCATGGCACTTGCCCCCCATACATCTGCAGGCATCGTCTGCAGAGTCATCGGGTTTTCTGCAATGCAAGGCCTACTCGCATCACCCATGATCCATGCAGCAACGCGGCGAGACTGCGATGGGGATGAGGCATGTGTCATCCTTCTTATGGATGCCCTTCTCAACTTCTCACGGCACTTCCTCCCTGCGCATCGAGGATCGACACAGGACGCACCACTCGTCCTTACTGGGCGACTTGTCACGACTGAAATCGATGATATGGTATTTGATATGGATGTCTCCTATCAATACCCGATCGAATTCTATCACGCATGCCTCTCATACAAGAAGCCATGGGACGTCAAGATACCACAGGTCAAGGAACGACTAAAAACACCAGGACAGTATGAGGGGTTTGGATTCACTCACGACACGGAGGATATCAACAAGGGTGTGCTCTGCTCAGCGTACAAGCTACTCCCTTCCATGCAAGAAAAACTCGAAGGACAGATGATACTGGCTGAGATGATACGCGCCGTTGATGAGCATGACGTTGCACGGCTTGTCATCGAAAAACATTTCATCAAGGACATCAGAGGAAACCTAAGGAAATTTTCGACCCAGGCCTTCCGGTGTGTAGACTGCAACGCAAGCTACCGAAGGCCGCCCATCATTGGTAAATGCACCGCTTGCGGTGGCAAATTACTCTTTACCGTCGCTCAAGGATCCGTACTGAAGTATCTTGAGCCTTCACTTTCCATCTCGAGAAAATACAATCTTCCAGCATACCTCAAGCAGTCGCTCGAACTCACACAGGACCGCATCGAAAGCATGTTCGGAAGAGACAAGGAAAAGCAAGAAGGCCTCGGAAAGTGGTTTGGCTAAGCCATGCGAAATCCATCCCAAGATCCGACCGGCTCCGCAGTGATCCGGACCCTATCAACGCTTGCCGCGGGCATACGCTGAGCATACTCCACGAGCTCCTGAACCAATCCATCCTCACCACACACTATAGCCTGAACCTTATCAGAGCCCATATTCTGAACCTGACCCTTAACACCGAGAGCCTCAGCTTTTTGCTTGAACCGATAGCGAAAACCAATTCCCTGCACTTTTCCCTGAAAAACTATCCTCTGCTGAACTATCATGCTCACATCTCAAATAATACCTGAACGTACGGGACACCCTCAATCCACTGAATGTCCGACTTGTGAACTATTCCTGCCTGAACTAGGATATCAATAACCTTGTGACCCACTGCATTGATCATGTATGACTGCTTTGCATGACGAACAATGTCCTCGTCAGACGCACGAAAACCCTGATAGAACTCGGGATGAACCTTGAGGCACTTCTTCCCTTCAACAAACTCTTTTCCCAGCACTTCGTCGTCACACATGCCAACTGTCTTTCTCCAATATCTCGATGTGTGAATCTTGATGAATGCCATGATACTAAAGTCATATCCGTGATTTTACCGCGTGCTTTGCGCCGCACACCTGGCATTTCAGAAAGGCAAAATCACCTTCCTGCTCAATATTTGTGTCAGGTTTTCCGCACTCCTTACAGAGAACAAACTCCTCTGCATATTTGCGGATTTTCTCATTAATGCGAGATGCAGGAACCTTACTACCAAGGATAACTGTCTGATTGCTCTTTATTTCTCCCGGGGTTGCAAGCTCCTTAAGAATGTACTTCATAAAGTGGTCCACTGGCCTACGCAAGACTCCAGCAATCTGCACCAAATTCCCCACAATAGTCCTACTACCCTGAATGTGGCCACGTACTTTCGGTATCTCGAACCGCTCACGCTCAAACACGGATTTTGGCAAGTTCGCACGACCCGCCTCAAGCATCTGTTCATATTCATCCATGACCCTAAAGAACTACAGGGCGTTTTTAAAGGTATTGCTCGTGTGACACCATATCACTCAGATCATCTCAACCGGCTTCTCTTGTGTGAGAATGACCCATCTTTTTTAACAAATTATTTAAACAGAGTTCTTTTCGGTAGAAGTATGGTTTTAGAATCCCTCATCAACCCAGTTGTTGCTGAAAAAAAACCCTGGGACCTCTTCTGGCTTGGCCTCCTTTACTCTTCCGTCGCAATTCTCCTCAGCCTTTGGATATTCGAATCTTACTCAAGCCTTGTCATGGTATTCCTAACAACACTCGCGTGCACACCGCTGGTATTTCAGACAATGCGCCTCGAAGAGACTAAAGACCTAGAGTACGATGACGAGCGCGCCATCCTCACACAGCACACACGCGCCATCTGGTTTCTGCTCTTTCTTTTTGTTGGAGTCACACTCTCCTATTCACTCTGGTATATCCTCCTTCCCGCCGCAAAAACCAGCCTGCTCTTTGAAGTGCAGACGGAAACCATTGTCAATATCAATTCACGCACAACTGGAAACGCCATACAGCAATGGAGCCATCTTGTCACCATTTTCACCAACAATGTCAAGGTTATGATCTTCTGCATTCTCTTCGCATTCGTGTACGGACTTGGGGCCATCTTCATACTCATATGGAATGCATCTGTCATCGGAGCAGCCATCGGCAATTTCTTCCGCAACAAATTCGCTGCCTATGCATCCCTCACCGGTCTCATCAAAGCGTGGGGATACTTTCACATCCTACCAATCGCGTTCATGCGATACTTTCTGCACGGTATCATCGAGATTGCCGCATACTTTGTCGCCGGGCTTGCTGGGGGAATAATCTCAATGGCGCTTGTCAAACATGACCTCGCAACAAAAAAATTCGAAAAGATCCTGCTTGATTGCTCAGATCTCGTGCTTATCTCCCTCGCGCTTCTCGTCGTTGCTGCACTTGTCGAAGTATTCATCACTCCTTTCCTCTTCTGACGTCACCCAAATGTTTAAATAGACCATTTTCCCAGGATGACTCATGATTGACCTGTCGTACGCAGAGGGCGTGTTCCAGATCGCGAACCTGTTCCTCTCGCTGGTGGCATTCTTCCTTGCGATCGTACTCTTCTACCAATACCAGAGAAAGGAGATCAAACCATTCAAGGTGCTGCTTGTTGCACTCATCCTATTTGATGCGGTACTCATCTTTGGAGCGCTGCGCTCATTTGGCATCTATGAAAGTCCGTTCATCACTCATTTCCTTCCGGGCATCATCCTCGCAGTCATGATGTATGCGCTGTACCTCGAGATACGGCTCCGAGAGGCATCACGATGAGCTTTGGGCAGTGCCTTGGGGCTGTGGCACCATTCTACAACCTCATACTCTCCGTCATCGTCCTATTCTTCTTTCTGCAACTCTTCAAGGTATCAAAAAAATGGGATATTGTCAAACCATGGGTGCTCCTCTTTACTGCTTTCGTCATCTATGTCCTTGAAGAGATCCTCACTATCCTTCGCAGCAACGGAGTTCTGCAGACCCCCCGTGTGTGGAATGGCTTTTTCGAGATGGCCATGATAGCACTCTTCATTTATGTCCTGCTCTCAGAACTCGAACGATTCCACCACCGTGATACCCATGGAAAGCGTTAAGCCACTTATCATGACTATCCTCCTTGTCATCATCTCACTAATCCTCGGTCTCATACTCTGGCCATTTGCGCGATGGTATGTTCTGCAAGGATAGGTTTTAATAATACGCCGCCAATACCTTTCTGTGTGCGATGATTGGATGAACACCCACTGACAACCGGATGATGAACGGATGTAACTCATGAGCACACTCTTCTCAATACCAAGAAACCATTATATAGCACGCTCGCCTGCCCATCAGCATGGATCCCGCTGACAAACTCCATGATCTAGTTCGGGAATCGTCAGCACAAATTAGACCAGATCATTCTTCGGCATCTCCAGATGAAATCGGGCAACATTTGGATACTTACGCAGTCGCTGCCGCTGGAGGCATGTCCCTCGGGGCGGGCCTTGGTGCTGCGATAGGATGTATCGTCTACGCGTTCTCAGGAAATTCCGACCATATCGGATATGGCGCAGCAATTGGAGCAGCAATTCCACCACTCCTCGTCGTTGGAATAGCATACGTGCGCATGGATGAAGATTTCCCTATAGAAGATCACGACGATGAATGCTAACCCTCAACCAAACATGCGAAGATAATCATTTCCCTCTGCGGCCTCTTCGCGCCTGACCTTCTCAATACCCTTTAAGAAATCCTGCTGGTCAACAATGTACCTGTTCTCGCGAATCGCGAAATACCCTGCTTCAGTGCATACCGCCCTTATTTCAGCACCAGACATCCCCTTCATCTTCAGCACAATCTCCGCCTTATCCACCTTCTTTTCCAACTTCATTGCTTTCGTATGAATGTTGAATATCTCAGCTCGACCCTTGTCGTCAGGCAGAGGAACCCTGATGAGCCTGTCGAGCCTACCTGGCCTCGTTATCGCCGGATCAAGGATTTCTCTGCGATTTGTGCATCCGATAATCTTCACATTCCCCAGTGGCTTGAATCCGTCAATTTCCGCAAGCAGCTGCATAAATGTCCGCTGCACCTCGCGCTCGCCTGATGTCCCTATTTCAACGCGCGTAGCCGCGAGAGCGTCAAGCTCATCAATAAAGATGATAGCAGGCGCGCGTTCCCTCGCCAGCTGGAATATCTCCTTGATCAGCTTTGCGCCTTCACCAATGAACTTCTGAATAAGCTCGGAACCAATGACCTCAATAAACGTGGAATTTGTCGAAGCCGCAACGGCTTTAGCCAGAATCGTCTTCCCCGTTCCAGGCTCTCCATACAAGAGAATTCCTTTTGGCGGTTGAATACCCACTTTCCTGAACAATTCTGGTTTGAGCATCGGGATCTCGATGACTTCCTTAATCTCCTGAATCTGCTGATCAAGGCCACCAATATCCGCCCAAGAACTATCTGGCTTTCTCACAATCACAAACTTTTCAACATCAAACTTCTTGCTGCTGTTGATTCTCCTGATGACGGTCAGATTCTTCTGTTCAGCAACAACCCAATCGCCCGCACGCAAATCCTTACATTCGGAAGCAATATTCACAAGAAAAGAATTTCCATTCGGAATACGAATGATCGCCCCCTCATCCGTGATCTCTGAGACCTCACAAACCATCAAAGGGTTCTTCTTAAACCTTCCAAGCTCAATCTTCAGGTTCTCAACAGTCTCCTTAAGAAGGCGGTTCTCTTCCTCGAGCGGCGTCACGTTTGTGGCATACCCATAGACGACCTGCTCGATTTTGTCCGCTTTGTCCTCTGAACTCATCCTTACTACGAGTGATCGTGCTTATTTAAAGTTTTTGCTTTTGACCTAACTTTTCCGACGGTGTTTCAACGCGGAATCACGGTAAAGGATTTTGTTACTGTACTCAACACTACGGATCTCCTCTTCCCTACATAGAGATCGTCCTCGATACGAACCCCGCCCTTGCCTTGAATGTACACCCCGGGCTCAATTGTAATAACCATGCCCCTTTGCAGTATGTACTTTCCATGCAAACTCGGCATCTCATGCACTTCTAGCCCTACACCATGACCAAGACCGTGAATGAATTTCTCCTGTAAATTCCCTAACGCCGCACGTGCGCATGAAAGAAGATCACTTGCGCATACCCCCTCATGACAGGTATCAATTGCAGCTTCCTGTGCACCAAGCACGCGGTTATAAATCTCCTTATCTCTCTTGGTCGGCGATCCAATAAATACCGTGCGTGAAATGTCCGAGCAATATCCCCTGTACTGCACACCAAAGTCTATCACACAAAATCCTTTCAGCAAGGTACTGCCGGAAGGGCGATAATGAGGCAATGCGCTGTGAACACCTGATGCAACAATTGGCGGAAACGCGAATGAGCAACCATGTTTGTGTGTTTCATACGCAAGAAATGCCACAACATCTGCTTCTGTCTTAAACTCCTTGAACCTACTCATCATTGCCGTCAGAATCTGTGATGCTATCTTTGCACTTTTCTTCATAAGGATAATCTCTCTACTGCTCTTCACCGAACGCAATTCCTGGATGAATGGAGAACAATTCTGAATCCTTGCTCCTCGCAAAATCTTCTTCATCTTCAAGTACACTGATGCGCTGATGCCGGAAAAATCCAAAAGCACCCCTGTCCTGTCTTTTAGCAGAAGACATATCGCCTCAACAGGATCATTTGCATCCCATACCTGCGCTTCAATCCCTGTTACTCTTGCTGCCGCGAGCTCCATCTTCGGCACAAAGAGAACGCACCTCCCTCTGTCCATGACCAGAAATCCGGCACCAGCATACCCTGAAAAATACTTTAGGGATGGATAGTCACCACTCCCCTTCAGGTCCATAATTACGACGGCATCACTGCTACACTTTTCACAGAACTTGCGAAGTCTCCCCAGCCTCTTTCTGTACTCAGAATCCATGGACTACCTTGTCACTTTGAATGACTCAATTTCCTCTCGCATCTTCCGCGCACGTGCATTCTTCTCGAAATGTTCACGGACGGGGCGAATCATTGCCTCTATCTCACCAGCAACCGCGTTCTTCACATCCATTGGATGGACGCTACCCTTCTCGAATTCCTGCTCCAGTTTTTTGTATGACTCAAAGGAGACATTGCCACCAAATTTCTCAGGACGTTTGATCTCCAAGCATTCCTTCTTTTCGAAAATAAGGTATCTGCAGTACTCAAGAACTGGATTCTCCTCAATCTGCTTTTCTGGGCAGTACGCTTTCTGGATCTTTCGCCTAATATCTGATTCGCTATCCGTCATAAACACTGCAGAATCAGGACGGGACTTAGACATCTTCATTTTCAATGCGCGCTCAAGAGGATCATCAATCAATGGTGGCTTTTCGAGGCCCATCAACATGTGGTGATGCACAGCAACGGGTTTTTTCCATCCCATCTTTGGTGCAAGTTCACGAGCGAGCACGTTTACCTTTCGCTGGTCCATACCAAGCTGGCAGATGTCAACGTCAAGATGAAAAATATCAGCAGCCTGCATACACGGATAGAGAATCTGTGATGCCTGCAAAGAATCCTTCTCTGAACGCCCCATGATCTGGGTTGTTCGAAGAGCCCGCTGAAGCGTTGTATGCCTTGCCACCTGCATAACCTTCTGCCAATACTCCTGATTCTCGATACAATCACTCACCCAAAGAAACTCAACCTTATCAAGATCCATCCCCGATGCTTTCCACACCTCGATAAAATACTCTCCCACTTTACGGATTCTCTCAAGATCCCCGTCCATCTTGTTGTTCGCCCACGCATGCCAATCAGCCACCCACATCTTAAACCTGCATCCGGCCGATGTCATTTTGTTTACGTTCAATGCGCGAAGCAAGCCTTGGGCGATATGAATCCTGCCTGAAGGCTCAAAACCATCATACGCAATCGGATGATCATTTGATTCCAGAAGGGCCTTCAATTCCTCATGCGTCAGTATCTCTTCACCAACCTCTCCAATGAGAGCAAGCCGCTCATCAATACCTTTCCCCATACGAGAATAAAAACACGGCCGATTTATAAATGTTTAACCTCGTCACTCGAGTTTTGCCTTTAGAGCGCCACGAAGGGTGTGACGAACCTGGTCGTTCTGCGCCTGATATTCCATCTCAAAATTTGCCATCCACGCACTGCCCCTACTTGCTCCGATAATCTGGGGACAATTCCACTCCCAAATCCCCTCCTCGCCTCGCAGCAGGAGAACAGTATCTCCGCTTGCTGGCACATCATTCTCCTTCACAGCGGTGCACGCAACACCATCCTCGCCAGTCAGGATGATATCCCCCTGGATGATCTGGCAGTTCTGCACGTGATTATTGAACACAACAAGAACCACATTTGAACCACCCACCAGATGGTTTGCTGCTTTATAGTCAAGAACCCTAAACACCGGATCATCAAACGCCGCGAAACCCTGCACAGCCGACTCCCCAATGTCAAATATCCCATACTTATGCAGGGCGATTATAACTATAATCGCAACCAAAACCACCCATCCATAATTCGCGATGTACTCCATCGCAGTCTGGCCGCGCCTCATTTTAACATCTCAAAGCACATCCCTATAAAAAAGTATTCCGACATTAAGCGCACCTTGGGCGGAATATAATTACACGGTTGTACCCATCTCCGAACGCGGCAGTATCCCATCCTTGATTCAAGTAGAACTGCTCGGCAAATTGATTTGCTAACGAGGGGCTTGCTGCTGGAATACCAGTAACCAGGTCTATTGTTCCAGAACGCTCTGCAGTACTCACCATCATATGTGTCGCACCGGTTTTGTTCCACACTGAACAGAAATCTTCACGGGATGTTACTTGTGCCAACTGGCGAATCTGGGTGAGACGCCCCCCGTAATCAACACCATGGCTCCAAACCTGCCCAGGATACCCTAAATATATCGATCTACCAGCGATCATGTTTACGGGGGAATTTTGAGGCGCAGCGATAACGATGGCATCCTTTGGTAATATCTCATCCAACCAACGTCCAACATCAGCGTCATACGGAGTGATAATGACTGCGCGCGTCATGAGCGCTGATCCTATAGACTGCGCTCCACTTACCGACAGGATCACGATGAGTGTGATAGCTACTGTCTTCTTTACAAGCCCGCGTACATCCATGAGAAACAAGGCAACAAACGGAGTGCAAAATAGCACTGCAGTATCCAAGAGCTTGTGATTATCCCACAAGGATGGCTGCATCTGTACAAGATTGATAATTCCCACGCATGAAATACACGCAGCAAGAAGCCACCAAGGCATCCTTCTCCATGCAAATACTATAAGCACAATCATCACTCCATAATTCAGTAGCCAAAAACTGAGAAAAGAACTCACTGTGAGAGGTTCCACAAGCCACCCAACATGGAACTTGAGAAATCCTCCTGATGAGCTTGCCTCTGCAACCTGAAGCACCTTTAGAAGCCCAAACAGAATGAGTGGAACCAGTAGCCAGGGAATCTTCTCATAGGCAATCCTTCTTCGTGTTTCCTGTCCAAGATAAAAGAAGAAAAGACACATTATCATGAAGAGAAAGACATGAACATGAAACCACGGCAGTAAACCAGCTGCTAACCCTATTACAGCAAGTCTTCCTACGCTTAAGACTTCTGTTCCAAGAAGCAAGAACATTATGACTGCCGCAAGTGCAAATCCGGCCGCGATCGGACGCTGCGATGCCATCAATTCGAGAAGTTCCATCCTATGCAAACCCATCTCAGGATATAGACTATAAGAAGTATGCATGATCGATCGTAAGCCTTCCGGAGCTGAACTATTCCAATCAAAGATAAGACGGAGAACTCCCAAACTCGAAAAGCATACCAGAAGAATAATGCACACAATCGCCACCACTCTTTTTGAGGAAATCCTTCGTGCTACTCCATACATTAGCACAAGTAATGACACCCCGTACGCCACGAGAGGAATGACAAATGATGTCTGGATACCAGTACCTGCGTTTAACAAAATCCCTGAGATATAGTCCATCATAAAATAATACTTCATCGGATGGCCAGCAATATTCGGATACTCGGGCGGATAATTATCAGCGTACGCAAAAGAACTCGCAATCGAGAGATGCACAAGATTGTCACCCCACGCACTGAACGTCATAACGAGCGAATCATCCTTTGGAGCGAAAACGCACCATGCGAAAAAAAAGCACACGAACAGGATAATCACTGCATATATCCCCCAGTCTATACGGTCAACAATCTGCCACTCAATGCTTGTATCTCTCTTCTTGATCTTTGAGAAAAGAATCTCTGCTCCAACAATGAATGCAGTCATCATCAGACCAAGGATCAGTCCTGATCTTGTCCTGTGAAGGAAGTAGGATGCACCATAGACCACGAGGGAAACCGAGGAGAGCCCCATGACCATCGCAAGAGCAGCATGCTCTGCAGCGTTTCTCTTCATAGCCACCCTTCGTGCGATGCGATGTCCAACAATACCACACAGGAGAAGGAAGATCAGCCAAAGAATCATCGTAGCATCATATCCCTATAGTGTATTGCCTGCTTCAGTCCAGGTCTAATTGAAAATTTCAGGCTCGTAAATCCCGATTCCTCACCGTTCTGCAATTTCTTTAGATCAGAAAAGATCACATCATACTCCGCTAGTGTCTCTGGTCCAAGCGAGGCATTCCTAAGGATCGTTGGCGAGTACTCCCTGCATAACCATGATAGCACCTGTTGCTCCTCGCCGCTAATTAGTACTTTTGACGGAACAATACGATCCACAAGAGCTTTTACCTTCCAGATATCCTTACTTGACTGCACATACGCAAGAGGATTCTTCTCACTCTCAACAGGATAGAGAATACCAATGTAGAACGCCTCAGCCCCCCATAGCGCTAAGAGCACGACCAGTATTGCCGCAATGTGTCTCCCTCTCGGCCAAGCCGCAACTCTCCCCATTGCGGATGCTCCAAAAAATATTAACGGCGGGAGGAAGAGCACCATCCCCCATGGGGTCTTATACCTTGTGATGGATAAGATGACAAGACTTCCAAGCCCAAGGAACGCCATAAAAAAATCACGCGCATTCCGATTCAGTAGTATTCCCGCAATGACCAGGATCGCAATCATCCATTCCAGAACGCCGGTGAGCTTCCAATAATAGTGGAATGGTTTATCATGTCCTGATGCTGTTGTACTCTTGTGCAAATTGTACGTAACAGACCGCACCGCATCTTTAGAAATTCCTGGTATGTTCTGAAATCCTGAGGACCACACTGCGCAAAACACTATAATCCCAATGATGAAGAGCGGCACAATATGATTTGGAACGTGGTCTGATGAGTGTTTTCTGCGATAAGTCACGCGATCAAACACATACTTGCCCGCAATAAACACTGCAGTTAGGGCGAAGACAACATAGGAAAACTCATGAGCACCATGCATCAGAATCGTCGTCAAAACCAGAATGTACAGCCATGACCAGTGGTACTCATCCTCAAAAAAAATCCGTTCCACACTCAAAAGCCAAACGCAGTACAGTAACACCCACAATGATTCAAAATATGCGTATCCACTGTAATATACTAAAGTTGGGGAGAGCGCGAGCAGTGCCACTAACCAAGGCTTTCTCCCATCATGAACAAAAGCGACTATGATTATTATCGTCAGAACGGAAAACATTACATGCATGATGCGCACGCGAACTTCTGATTCACCAAAGATCTTCTGGGCAGCAGCAATGCAATAGAAAATCACCGGGCCATGAAACTCCGGCTCATAATTCAGCATACCGAGACGCCAGATGCCTGTTGCGATCATCTGCGCACTAATCTCATCATGATGGATTGGTCTTTGATAAATCGATGCAACTCTCAGTAACGATCCGATTGCTACCAACCCAACTACAATCGCAACAACGATCAGTGACTGCCGAACAAATCTGTGATGCCTACCAGACATATACTGCCATCCTCACGATCTTGCCCTTCTTGTTCTGGCTTTCACGATAGAATAAGTATCGATACACTTTTACCAAGTTCTCAACTTCGTTTTCCTCTGTCAGTATATGATCCAGTTCCTCAACCGTCCTCAAGGGATGCACTGTACTCTCCTCATTATAATATATCGGGCTTTCTGGATCAGAACCCAAACGAAGGTCGCCAAAAAATTTTCCCGAACGAAGATTGCTTAGCCAAAAATCAATAAGGTTGCCATTCTTATCCTCAAAGTAGATAATGAAATCAGCCCCAATTCCGAACTTCCCCTTCGTTTCCATGTACAACCCAGATGACTTGTTTGTCCATGCACCAAATCTGAACAGCTTTGCCACACTAATATTTGTGCCATCGGAATCAACAATCCCAATAGAAGAAATCGTACTTCTCATCGATGCGTTATCAGTGATAACCCACATCTCTGCGGTCGAGTCATTCAATCTCCACGCCCAGTCATCTGGTGTTCCTGGTGAAAGCAAGCTATCAGTTATGGCTTTTGCATCCTTTACTAAAACATTCGTAGCAGGATTTGCCTTATTCATTACTCCCTCCCCAAAACTGATAAACACTCCGACCATTATCATGAAGAATACTACTGCGATGATAAACTCTATCACCCAGATATTCGCATGCCTTGCCATGCATCTCCCTTAGGTCATCTCACCAAGATCAACCTCTTCGTCAGCGCCTTCAGTTTCTGAATCTGTTGAAGTCAGTGTAGACGTTGTCATCGAAGTTGCTGAGGTTGACGTTGTTGTTGTGGGTGTAGCGGGTATTACCTCATCACACACCACCTCGTTCCAATGCTCACACCAGCATGACTCTGCGAACTCGTACACACCATTATGAAGAATGCCATTCACATATACTTTGCCATCAACATTCTGTATGGTGTTCAATTGACCTTTGATGAAGGTACCCTTATGAGGAGCAACCTGCCGAATAATAATCAGGTTACCATCATCCCAGGATGGCGTGCGAAGCTCAAGATCCTCACCAACCCTCATATATTCCACATTACCAGGAGGTCTTCCCGCCTGTCCCGCTTCGTACGGATCATCATACAAATCTTCACACGACGTGGAGCGGATATCATACGACACTCCGTCAATATCTTGCGGCACGTTGAACGAACGAGCATACCCTGGAGCACTTTCCTTTGCGATTTCAAGTTCTTTTTGAAGGGAAATTAAGAAGTCTTTCGAGAGATCCTCTTTCTGTTCCTTCCTCAAGTCTAACTGCACATCAACGATCAATGCAATGGCAAACACGAAAATGAACATAGCAATGCCAAGTAAAATCATAAAATCCATTGATGTTTGTCCAAATCTTCTTAGACAGTACCATCGATACATGAAAACACCTCGCCTATCCTACTTGGATCATCGCTCAACACATCACTCATGATACATTGAGAAAGATCAGTGTCCACTAAAGGAGGACCCTGCTTGATACGCTTTGCCTCAATCTGGATCCTACGATTGCCACCTTCACCAGAGATCTCTCCACCCACAGGGACATTGAAGCTCTCACTATAATTCTGCTGGTACTTACAGTTAAAAGGGATGACCATGTAATAGTTGTCGCTTGTGTTTGTAATCAGAAAATCACCACTAACCTCTTCGGGAACGAGCACTGAAAACTCCGTTTTTGATGGAGGACCAAAATAATAGATCTCCTCAGTGGTCTGAACTATACTCTTCGCCGTTCTTGCAACCTGCTGGGCTACGATTGAACATCTTGAATCAACGCTGATCGTGTTCGAAACAAGAATGAGAACTGTTATGACAAACATCAAGAAACCAAACAATATCATGTACTCAAGACTGACTTGGGCGCGCCACCTCATACCGCAACACTGCATCCTGATGTTTAAATACCTATTGATTGAACAATGGGCAACTTTACACAAGAGTATATGTGCGATTTGAACAAATACTACTGCTCACATTACATACTTTCACTTCTTTACTTTCGGGGTGTAACATAAGTTTATATGAGCTCTTTTGTCATTGGATTGTGGTTAGGAAGCACGATGAAGAAGAAGCGGGCGCGAAGGCGACAGAAGGGCAAATCCTCTCATACTACTACATCGAAGAGTAGTTACCCGCATATTGCACAACACATGGAAGTCACGCCTGATGTTCCCGATATGCAATTGGAGCGCGCGCCTGTGGAACCTGCCAGTATAACTACCGCATCACACGGACTCCCGCCGCAGCATAACGGAAAACCGTTTGGAAGTTTCCTCTTCATTATCGGAATACTCGCCGCCCTTGTTGGCGTCCTTATCTACTATCTCCAGTATGTTGAAGTCCTTGGACTTTATACTCTTGGTGGAATTGGCGCACTTCTCATGATTGTCGGTATCATCATCCTCATGACCCCGGGAAAGAAAGCTCCACTACCCGCACCGCGACCACCACTTGACGTGCCTACTCCATCACCGCAATCATCCGTGGCTGCTCATGTTACTCAAACAAAGCCGATCACTCCGTCACATAAGCCAGTCCAACCTGTACGTGCTGTAAAACCAATAGATCCACTTGACCAGTATGAGCATGAGGTTGACCAATTTCTGGAAAGCGAAGGCAATTTCAACAATTATTCAACGCTCCAACGTAAGTTCAGCACGCTCTGGACTACCATTCAGAAAGACATTGATTCAACACCTTCTCCATCACACAACTCTGAATATCGACACCTAACGAAAACCATTGATTCCACGAACTCCTACATCCAAAAAACTACAGTTCCTGAGCCTAAGGAGGAAATTGAAATTCCCGTCCCAAAAAAAACAGCCCCTGAAGCGCCACCGGCGCCATCACAGAATTTCACTAAATCCACAACTCCCGAGCCACCACATCATGGATTCCTCAAGTTCCCCCACATCTTCCATCACCATTCTGTTCCTCAGGAGCCACAAGCTCAACACGTTCCTGATCCCGCGGTTGTTTTGCAGGAAGCACCAATACAGCAACCGCAGAATGTTGCAGCAACACCGCAACAACCAGCGAGTGTCACAGCGCCTGCAGTAATTGATTACGCACCCGGATCTATGCCAACAGCGGCAGGAAACGTGCAAGGCCCTGAGACCAATTTTGACAAACTCTACACTCTGCTTCAACAGAAGGAGAAACTCAAAATATCAACCATCGCTTCAACTTATTCTATCCCAGAATCCCTAGCCCTTCAGTGGGCGTCAATACTCGAAACGCAGAACCTCGCAAAGGTCGTGTACCCCGCATTCGGCGGTCCCGTCCTTAAAATCGTGAAGAAGTGATTATGATGGCCGGAACCATAATAGACCAATATGACGTAGTGGCCGACGGCGTAGCCCTCAAAGTCATTGTCCGGCAGCACCGGAGCACGCTCAAGACATATGATCTCCAGTTTCCTCTCATATCAAAACCAACACAAGCCATGCTTGATGATGTTCGGCGTAATCTTGTCGCGGAAGTAGCAATATCATCATCAGAAATACTTGATCCCGAAGCGATCGACAAGATCAAATCTAAATTTCGTGAGCGTGCGATGGAATACATCCGAAAGAACTTACCTGGCGCTCCCGAGGGTACATGCACATTCCTTGTCGTATCACTCCTGCATGATATGGTCGGTTTTGGCAATCTCGAGTACCTTCTCAACGATCCGCAGCTTGAAGAAGTGATCATTCTCTCCGCGCGCGAGCCTATCAGAGTGTACCACAAAAAATTTGGATGGCTTATTACGAACGTTCATATCGAAACCGAGGCGCAGATCCAAAACTACTGCAACATCATCGCAAGACGCGTCGGAAGACAGATATCCACTCTTGTGCCGCTCCTTGACGCACATTTACCAACTGGAGACCGCGCGAATGCCGTGCTCTTTCCCATCTCCAACAAGGGAGCCACAATCACCATTCGTAAGTTTGCGCGAGATCCTTGGACTGTAACAGACCTTATCAACAGCAACACCTCAACACCAGAAGTGTTCAGTCTTATATGGCTAGCGATGCAGTATGAGATGAATATCATCATCAGCGGAGGAACGGGATCAGGAAAGACAAGCTTTCTCAATGTTATCCTACCATTCATACCACCCGACCAGCGCATCCTCACGATAGAAGACACGCGCGAGTTGCAGCTCCCCAAGCACCTCTACTGGTGCCCGCTCACGACGAGACAGCCAAACTCAGAAGGAAAAGGAGAAGTCAGCATGCTTGACCTGCTCGTGAATTCCCTACGTATGAGACCTGACCGCATTATCCTAGGCGAAATGCGACGAAAAGCGGAGGCGGAAGTACTCTTTGAGGCAATGCATACCGGTCACTCGGTATATGCAACGCTCCACGCTGATTCCGTAAACGAAACAATCTCCCGACTCATCAATCCCCCGCTTTCCATCCCAGCAAATCTCCTTGGGGCAGTCAACCTCAACATTGTCATGTTCAGGGACAGGAGGCACGGCATCAGACGCACGTTCCAGATCGGAGAATTCAAAGTTACCGAAGAGGGCGAGAAAACACTCGTTACCGGCGCCATACTCTACCGGTGGAAGCCTGGGGAAGACAAGATCGTCATGCATGGAAAACCGGAAAGCTTCTATGAAGATCTTTCACGCCACACCGGCCTTAACGAATCAGAAATCCACGCAGATCTTAAACAAAAAGAAGCGATCCTCCTGTACTTACAGAAACACAACATTCGGCAAGTTGAGCAGGTGGGTAAAATTATTAGCGAGTACTACCTCAACCAAGAGAATCTACTCAAAGTTGTCAACAGCAATCAGGACCCTCGAACCATCCTTGAGTCGGGGGACAGCACATGATCAAGATACCATTCATCTTTCTGCCTCTGCAAATCCTTCAGAAACTATCAAAGGGACTCATCGGTGTCGGGGACTTCCTCTCAAGAATTTTTCCGCATCTTGCCATCCAAATGGACCAGGCGGAACTTCGCATCGACCACCGAGAATATCTTTCCATCTGCTTTCTGCATGACCTTTTTCTATTCATCTTCTTCTTTATCATAGAGCTTATGGTCTTCTCTAAAGTTGAAGTAAACCACTACTTTATCGTTTCCTTGCTACTCTCACTTGTGCCAGCAATATTCATATTCTTCCTCCAAGTGAATTACCCAAGATCTATCATTACCAAAAGGATCGCAGGGATCGACCGTAACCTCTTGCCAGCGATGCAGAACCTCCTCGTGCAGCTTAACTCCGGAGTGCCGGTCTTCAATTCACTGGTGAATGTATCAAAAGGAGATTATGGGGCGCTCTCGGCGGAAATCGCCAAGGCCGTACGAGAGATCAATGCTGGAAGCGCTGAGGTTGCGGCCCTAGAAGAGATCGCACGAAAGAATCCATCACGCCTCTTTCGCGGAGCCCTTTGGCAGATTGTTAATGGTATGAAGACTGGAGCTGATCTCTCAGCGGTCCTGAAGGAGATCCTTGCGCAAATCGAAGACCAGCAAACGCTCCAAATCCAGCGCTACGGTGCAGCGCTCAATCCGCTTGCCATGTTCTATATGCTGCTTGCAGTCATCGTACCAAGCCTTGGCATGACCTTCCTCGTCCTCATATCATCACTAGTCTCATTCGGCAGCGAGATCACGAAGATACTATTTTATGCGCTGTTTGCGCTTGTCATCTTTGTACAAATCATGTTCATGGGTGTTATCAGATCACGGCGACCAAACCTCTTGGGGAATGACTAATGGTGCAGCACGAAAAAATCTACCAATTCATCTCGCGCCTGTTCCCAAGAAACCTACAAGAGAGGTACCGCAAGCTCCTCATCTACGCTGATATCAAAATACGACCAGATATTTACCTTGGATTCTGGATATTCTTTGGCTTCCTCGTAAGCCTTGCAGTCGCATTCTTTGTCTCGTACGTATTTGACAGCCAAAGACTCTTCTTCATCCTCTTCATCGGCCTCTTCATCGCATTCCAATTCTTCGTCTACATGCTGCTCAACCTCATGGTTGACAGCAAGGCGCACTTCGTCGAGCTCATCCTTCCGGACGTGCTCCAGCTTATGGCATCAAACCTTCGCGCCGGAATGACAATCGACCGCGCGCTTCTCATGGCTGCCCGACCAGAATTTGGATCATTCCAGCAGGAAATGGTGCAGGTCGGAAAAGAACTTGCCACAGGACGAGAACTCGATGTGGCACTCATGAGTCTCACTGCGCGCATCAGGTCAGAAACGCTCAACAAGACACTCATGCTCATCATCTCCGGACTTCATTCCGGAGGGCAGATCGCAACACTCCTTGAGCAGACCGCGAAGAACCTTCGCAACCAGCAATTCCTCCAAGAAAAGATCAAATCTAGCGTCGGGACATACGTGATTTTTATTGTTGTAGCGATCGGCTTTGGAGCACCACTACTCTTTGGGCTTAGCACCGTGCTCGTCAGTGTGCTCACCACAATGATCTCCAAATTTGATTTCTCTGAACTTTCCGGGTCAAATCTTCCCGTCACATTCTCGGCCATCAGCATATCACCATCATTTATTATAACATTTTCGATGATCTCTCTTGCTGCATCTGCATTCATGGGAAGCCTCGTTGTCGGGCTCATCAACAAAGGAAAGGCTCGAGAAGGCCTGAGATATTTTTTACCAATCCTTTTCCTCTGCTACTCCATCTATTTCATGATCTACGCGGGGGTTAGTCGCATCTTCAGTGCACTAGGACTCCTGTGAGTCGCTCATCGCTCTACTGATAGACCATCCAACAATTCCTACCACAAGCGATATCATCCCGATAACACCTGCTGCGAGCGGATACATCCTTTTCATGAGAAGCGGAACAATGCTCTTTAGCATCATGCCCATATCACCAGGAGCTTGCCCAGAATTAACCGTATCAAGAATTGCGGTGGTATCAACACCAACCATTGCAGTATACAAATACACGAGAAGCAACGGGATAATCAGCAATAAACCCAGTTCAATGAGAATGCGTCCGAGCCGCCTGAATATTTCTGAAGGCTCCTTCCACAGCAGAACAACAATCAACGCGGTAAGCAGAACAATTATTCCACCACCAATCCATTTCATCATTGGCGTCAAGTCAGTCATTGCCGCCAGTTTTTGCAATGACGCAATCCTCTCATTATCACCCATGCTACCCTGCATCGAATACATGACAAAACTTGAGAACGCTTCTCTCTTCGTCCACCCTTTGGTATCAAAATCAGAACAATACCCGTCGAATGTGCTATACATCTCCTCTGTATTTAGACTGCACAGTTCGCGAACCTTCTCAGGAGTGTACATATCACAGGCAGTCTTTGCCTCATCATATTTTTCTTCACCCATAAACGCGATTTGTTCCGGCGTCAAAGCAGAGATCTGACGGCACATTCCCCGAAGTTCCTCTTGTTTTTCAGGATCGCACATATCATTGCCAGAATCAACTGCTTCCTCATAACTCCCAAAACCTGCACAAGCAGTCACAAGACGCTCGTAGACATTATCCTGAGCTGAAGGGTGGGCATGAGTGAACACATCCTCAAGCGTTCCTTTTAGAAGGTCATTAGTGTCCTTACCACTCGTAGAATCAAGAATGATCATGAAAGCAATGAATACAATAATCGCGGAAAGGAACCCTACAAATAATTTCTTAGCTGACATGCTTCTCAGTTTTTTCTGTCTCGTACGTACTTTCCACGATCTCTTTTATTATTTTTGCCTTTTTTTCACCGATATTCGCAATATCCTGCAATTCATACTCTGAAGCATTCATCACACCTTTTACACTCTTGAAATGCTCAAGAAGCTGGCGCGCAATGCTTGGACCTACACTTGGGAGAGCACCAACAACATACTCCTGAGACTCCTTGAGGCTCATGGGTTTCTTACTCGTATGCGGAGAGAACTCTTTTCCAAGCTCAAGCTGTTCACGCCTCGCGATCATGTGAATCATAGCGGCAGACTCGCGGGCATTCTTCGTGTATAGAATCGGAATACCATAACTCACGGAGATGGTCGCCAGAAGTCCCAAAATTGCATTCGGATGAACCTGGCGGATTGAATACAGATCTGTATCGCCCTCCAGAATCACAAGAGGCCTTCCGTAATACCTCTTCAATTCCCGCAACTGATCCAGCAGCCTTCCGTCCACGAGGGAGTTCACAAAGTCAAGCCTTGTCTTATACTCGATCACGCACCGGTTCGACACGAGATAATCACCAACCTGCAAGTTCGTGAGCTCAATCGTCACCTGCTTTTCAACAAGCTCCTTGATCACTTGGGAGGCTCGTTCACGATAATCAACAATAACCCTTACCGTATCTGTGTCCGTCTTGTCCTCAGAAAAAGACGAGAGCTTCTGCTCAACAGGCTCTTTGCTACTTCTGAACTTAAGATTCTTCTTCAAACCCTCAAGAATACGATACATCCGCTTCTCCTTGTTCCTCGCTGCCCAGACGAAAGCTTCATCACGAGTATTTTTCGCAACGAGAATCCTTACGCGACCCTCATCATGACGACCGGTCCTACCACGACGCTGGATTGTCCGAATCGCGCTTGGAATGGGTTCATAAAAAATCACTTCGTCAACGCTAGGGATGTCAAGACCCTCCTCACCAACGCTTGTCATGACAAGCACATTCAGTACCCCAGCACGAAACTTGTCAAGGATCTCAATCTGCTGCTTCTGCGTCACCTGCGTACCGTTCTTGCGAGCTTGACCGACGAAAATGCTCGCTCGAACACCTGGAATGTTTTCCAGCAAGGCCACAATCGTCGCGGCAGTCTCGCGATACTGATTGAACACAATGATCTTCTTCTCACCTGAGCTGAATTCCTGCTCGACAATCTCGCGTACCTTTGCCAGTTTTGGGTGCTCAATCTTTTCCTCGATCGCACGCTCCTTGAGCAGAAATGCACTCTTGAAATTCGGATCCTGCACCAGGTTCTTTACCGCACGAACCTTTGTTGAGACAGCATCCACCTGAAGGCGATCCATGTAGCTACCAAGCGCTGAAACTGTCTGGGTCTCAACAAGCTCAAGCGCATGCTGGACCTTAATCGCCTCGGCAAGCAGCGAGAGCGCCTTTAGCGAATCACCATCACGATTCCCCTTGACGACTTCAGCTTGCAGGGCACGCTGCATCATGAGCAGGTCCTTCTTTGAAAACATATCAAGCTGAGATGTCGAGAGATACCCATGCTGGCGAATCAATAACAGCTTCTTCTTATAACAGAGCACGAGTTCTCCCCTGATACGCTGTAACAGTTCGGGAAGGTCGAGCTTGATCCATTCCATTTTCGTCTCGAAAATATAAGGTTTCACGTCAGGGTCTTCGCTCGTACGCACTTCCACGTTCTCGATACCGAGATTCTTGCATACTTCTGTGATCTTTTCAAGGTCACTACCTGGGGAAGCAGTCATACCAACAATCCTCGGGTAGGGGGCTCGCTTCAAGTACTGAGCGGCAACCCAAACATAACTATAGCTGCCAACAGCGCGATGACTCTCATCAAGACCTAGAAGAGAAACCTGCTCGAGATTTATTCGATTACTCACAATGTCGTTCTCAAGGCCTTGCGGCGTTGAGAAAATGATCCTTGATGACTTCCACAGTTCCTCACGCTTTGCTGGAGGCACTTTTCCTGTGAAGATCGCCATCTGATCAACAGGAATCTCAAAATGCTTCTCAAACGCCTTAAAGTACTGATCGATCAATGGCCTTGTGGGCCCGACCAGGAGAACCTTTGATGTTGGGTACTGCTTTAGCCTCGCAGCCGCGACCATGAGAAACACATTGGTTTTTCCAAGACCTGTCGGGAGAACAACCAACGTGTTTGCCTCCATACAACTATGAAAAATTGTCTGCTGGTAGAGCCTTGGCGTGAAACCCTTGATCATTCCGGAGAAGTAAGGAGTTCTGTTTTTAAAAGGTTTAGTCGCACATGGCCAGTGGCCTGTGATACATCACAAGAAAAGATCATCAGAAAAGCGGAGGCTGGGCGGGTTAAGCTGGGACTGAACATCATTTGGGCATAGCCCTTGGTGAGTAGTAGGTCCCCCTATGAACCACGAATCCAGCCTCCGAGGCCGCTAATCCGAGGGGTGTTTAAAAGACTTTTGGAATTGATTTCTCTTAGACCGGTGCTCGTAATACATACTATTTGTGATCTAGCTCAAACGACTTTTGGATGCTTTCTGGACCCAATTTTTTGGATAACATACCCGACTATCATCCCAAGAATAAAATATCCCAGAATAAGGACAATACCAACTGCGATCGGAAGTGGGAAGCTTCGGGGAATGATCTGCTTCAAGACACTTCCTAAAAAAATTATGGGTAATACCGGGAGAAGACACTCAATACCACACCATTCTCCTTTGCATGATTTCGTTAGAAAACAGACTAAAAAAGAGAGACCTTGTGCTACCAGGAGCATCTCAAACAGCATACCCCACTTCAACCATAATCTTTCCTTCCATGTGTTACGCATGAGGTAGGCAGCACCAATAAAGATAATTATCGGCAATCCAACTAGCGCAAGTATTTTTATCCAAATAAAATTAAACCCTTTGTTTACTACAGCTACCGGAGTTGGCGAGATAACCACTAGTGTTCAGGTCCCCCTCCTTTTCATAAGTATTTATATGTTTGGTGACTAGTAAAACACAGTTCTCGATCCTTGTGTAACACCTTCTCAATACCTTAATCTTGACACGACCATGATGAAAACTTGGCATCAAAGGGCGTTACGTTTTACATCCTGCGCTTTGCTTCTTCGAGAGAAATCGGTTCGACGAGTTCGGCCATTGCAATTATCCCAGTCTTTAATGAAGAAGAATCGCAGATGCTGTCATGCGTCGAGGGGAAAATAATCCAGCGTTTCTCCATGGAAGAGAAGGGATTGACGAAAAAGAAATTGAGCTTTGAGTGTGGGACAACCTTTTTCCAGGCGTGGAACAAGGCATCAATATTCTCGGGATTACTCAATGTGACAATACTCGTATTGCAGTCATCCTTGATACGCGGCAGTATCACCTCAAGGCCATGAAGATCAGGAATCATGAAAGCCTTCAGAACCTTATTCGTGTACGTCACGGTGAATTCCCCAGCAGCATCGTCCTTGATCTCCTTGATACTCCTTGTCATGATGTCACGGTGCTTCACGTACTCTACAAACCATTCACGAAGGAATGCTTCAACACTGCCCATGGACCTAGGCCACCGCTGGTTGTTTAAATATTTTAGGTTAAAACCCCGATAATTTGCTCTGTTTTTGTGCCGTCAATGCGTCGTCAAACCGCACACTGGAAAACTGAAGAATAGCCTCTGCTACAGGGCGCAGCTGCTTCTCAATATAATGCTCATAATCAAGCGGGTGCTTTACTGCCTCAACAGGCTCTGGGCCATCTGATGTCATCACATAACTAATTATTCCCATATCACTCCTTCCAATCTTTCTTGCCGCCTTGATATGCGGAGGTGTAGTCTTGGTATACTTTTCAACGCCTTTGCGAATCGCTTTCTTATACACAAGCAGGTCGTCGAACTTGCCAATCCGCAAGTCCATGATGAACTTTCGGACCCAGGGAATAGGGTCCTGCCCTCGAAACACTGACTCGAGGAGCTCGAGCTGAAACCTCTTCGCGAGCTCAGTCCAATCAGAGCGCACGAACTCAAGGCCCACAAAGTCCATCACCTCTTTGCCATCCTTGACAATAATTCCCGCGTAGCGCTTCTTTGCCCCTTTCTCACTCCCGCGAATCCTTGGCATGAGGAACTTCTTGTACACCTTCTCAAATTCAAGTTCAAGAACGCTCTCACGACCGTACTTCTCCTTGATGTACTCCCTGAAAAACTCGTTCATCTCCTTTGCGATCTTTTTCCCAAGAACAAGAGTTTTCTCATAGTCGCCATCATTTGTGCTGATGAAGAGCGAGTCCGTGTCGCCATAAATAACCTTGAAACCCTTTTCCTCAATCCTCTCAGCGCTCAGCTTGATGAAGAACTGACCAAAGTGGGTGATTGCATTCGCCATCTCGAGACTGTAAAACCTGCACTGAGGACTCGCCAGCACTCCAAAGAATGAATTCATCGTAATCTTCAGCGCGTAGGATGCAAGATCATCCTTATTCTTCTTCGCGAGCTCACGCTGCCTGAAGAGCGACTCCAAAATCATAGGCATGATCCCGTCTGCATTCAGGAAATGCGCGCCGTTAGGAGCTTCAATCAATTCTTTCTTCTTGTACTCCTTGAGATGCTTCTTTGGCACAAAACTCCACGGATCAATATTGAACGTACGCATCAAGCTTGGATACAGACTCTTGAAATCACAGACGATAATATTATCATACACCCCAGGAACCGAGTCACGCACGAACCCCCCGCGGATACGCTCCTCGCGATCAAGGTGCTCACCAGAAGGGGCTACAAATCCTTTCTCCTTTAGCTCTCTAAGATACAATGAGTCGAGCGATGCGATAGATGCCTTGACTCGATCAAGCTCCATCCCCGTTATTACTGAACGCTTCTGTGCAAGCTCCAGTGCGCGCGACTTCTGCACGACGCCAAGCGCAAGCTCCGCGTCCTTCAAGTTATACGACACAAGCGATCCGGGGTCTGCGCGAAACAATCGTTCAATCTCTGCCCTGCGGTCATTGGACGTGATCTCTTTCTCCTCGCCTAGAAATTCCTTTGCGGCGGTATTCAACTTATAATCATCAAGACGAATGAATGATGCCTTCAGAAGGCTGATACCATCAAGCACCATACGGCCCGGGCACTTCGCCGTCGAATCCATGAAATACGATGTCGAAAGAGAAAGCGCACACGGAGTATCGTCACGACAGATCGTAAGTTCTTTTCCATACTTTTTCAATCGCTCCCTTAAGACCTTGAGATCAAAATCAATCACATTCCAACCCAAGATGATGTCAGGATCCCACGCACGGATATTATCAAGCAACCTCGTGAGCAATTCCTCCTCGGATGCGCAAGGGACCGCGTGCTTTTGCTTGACATTCTTCGTAATCAGCACTTCCTTTTTCTCGCCCATCACGAGGGCAATCGAGTAGACTTGACTCGCATCCCCCGCTGTCTCAATATCAATCGAGAGAATCTTCAACTCCTGATCAAAAGATGAAGGCCTAACCTTCGCATTCCTGAATACCCTATCGACAAATAATCCTGCCGGAGGCTTTTCTGCTTCACCACTGATAGCAACCACACTCTTGATATCATGATCGATCATGTAACGATAGGCAAACCTGATATCGGCCTCATAACACGAGATTCCATTTTCCTGCAAGAGCCGGCGCATCTGCGGTGTATCCTTGGGATTGTCAAACGTGAGCATGACGACAGGTTCGCGATCAAAATTCTTGCGCTTTGTCTTCACAAACTCGACCTTCAACAACTTCTTCGCTTTCGCCTCATCTGACTCCCGGATGTAGAAGTATGGGCGGTAATCATTAATCACGCAAAAGCTCTCACCACAATCCAAGCGCCCGAAAAGGTATACCTTTGCCTTAGAATCTTCAACACGATACGTCGCGTGGACGATAAAACCCTTTTTTTCACCCATACACCCCTTGAGGATTTCGCAAGTTTTAATATCTTGCCACTTACCATCCGCTTCATGAGCAAGAAGGTACGCATACTTCCCTTTCTCCTCCGCAGCGGGCAATTTCAGGATTCCCATGAAGTGAACCGCCTCCTTACGGAAGGAAGAGTAACCGTTGGGGGGCGAGCGGTAACCAGTCCGTCCTTTGAGTTCCGACCAAGCACGAAGACCGTCACTGTGGACGGCCGTACGATTGAAGCGAGGAAAGAATACACGATTCTTTTCAACAAGCCAATTGGTGTGCTCTGCCAGAAAAACAATGATAGAACAAGCGTTTGGCAGTATCTTGAACAGCACGGCAAGATCGCTCCCCAAGTTATCAGGAGCCTCGTGAGTGTCGGACGCCTTGACATCGACACTGAAGGCATGCTCATACTCACTACGGATGGGGATCTCGCAAACTCGCTCCTCCAACCACTATCAAAGGTGCCGAAGACATACGAAGTACTCCTCCTCGGGTATGTTTCCGATGAGGATATCGCAACACTGCAACGTGGAGTTCCCATCATACTCAAAGAGGACGGGAAACGCACGACATACAAAACAAAGCCATGCATACTCCGCATACTCTCAAGGAATCCACAAGCAACCAAGATTGCAATCACGGTCACGGAAGGAAAAAAACGCCAAGTACGACTCATGTTTGGATCAGTCGGGCATACCATAACACAACTGCGGCGCGTTGCGATCGGAAGGCTACTCCTTGGAAATCTCAGAGCGGGGGAAACGCGACAACTTTCTGACGGTGATATATCCCTTCTACAGAACAAATGAAGATGTGTAATGGATCACGTCAGAATGCTGATCCTTGTAGCGCAACAGCTCCAGAACCTCATCCTCATGGCCCGCGCCCATGACTGCGAGAATCCGCTTTTCCGGATATTTCGCATAAAGACCAAACAACTTCTTTGCCATGTACGCATTGCGCTCAGTCACGAGGACCTCATAGATACTCGGATATCGCTTCCTAACCTTACTCATGAGAACACGCATCAATTCCTTGCTTGGAACTTTGCGCAAATCAAACTCAATCTCGGGCCTACGTATCAGAGCACGGAAAAATCCCTCAATAATGTCCCAGACGAATCTGCCCTTCTCACGCCAAGTCAACTTCTTTGAGAACCTCTGTAGGGTAATCTGGATCGGCTGGTCAATAAACACCACAGGAATGTCAAGCTTCTTTGCCAAAACAATGGCTTTTTTCATCTCGGAGCCAGGCTTTACTCCAACCATCCTTCCCAAGCTCTTCTCAGCCCAGTGTCCAACCCTTGCAAATAGATACCCCTTCCAGCCAAGGGACCTACCTTGTGCATAGCTCAATGTTTCCTCATTTCCCTGCATGAGGCTTACGGCACGATCCTGATCGAGTTCAAGCGCGATAATATCAGGACGCTTGTCCTCAATAGCCTTTGCCACAGCATCCACGGATTCACGAGCGATGTGACTACTGCCAATAATTGTGATATTGTGAAAAGTTACCATGATCGTATCCGGCCCCAGTTCGTCACTAACGAGCGGCACTTTTTATATATATCGTAGCAGGGCTGACGAAAAGTTTAAATACGCCGTTTTGCCCTCATAGGGTATTCCTGGTAGGTGATCATGATGCTGAAAATGAAAGCAATAACCGAATGCTATGATATGAAAGTTTTTACCGATACCGGCGAATATTTTGGAGATGTCGAAGAAGTCATCCTGAGCCAAACCAAAGTCTTTGGGTGGCGCGTTCGGGCGACAAAAAACTCATTCCTAAACAAGATCCTCGGAACTGCTAAAGGAGTCATTGTACCCCATCAACTTGTGAAAGCCATCGGCGATGTCATGGTCATCAGCAAGGCAGCAGTACCAAGCACACCTGAATCTGAAGAATAAACAACAATTTTGTTTCTTCTACCGTCATCATTAGGTTTAAATACTTTGTACAACTCGAGTCTCGCATCAACAGGGGGGTGTACCATGAAACCATACCTTTACGTTGCACTGCTTTTTGTCATCATAGGACTTGTGGCGTGCGGAAAACCAAGCGTTACGGGAAATGCTGTCCGCGAGGCAGGTGGAAATTCCAACGAAATTGCGCCAGAACCGCAGGATGATCCAAGCGGGACAAACATCCTGCAAGATACACAGGATACTGAGAATGACCAGCCTTCCGCCAGCACCACCGGAAGAAAGACCGCAAGCGAAGTCATCATGAGCCTCACACCACAAAAATGCACATTTGAGAAATCCGAAGGACCATACCACCAAACCATGGTCATCTATGTTGCGAACCAAAACTTCTACGAAGAAGTCATTATTGAGGACTCCAGCGGCGGCATGAACGCATGGGTCATCAAGAACGGAGAATGGGTGTATACCTGGAACGATCGGGTCCCGGGAGGCAGGAAATTCAAGCTCACACCAGAAGACATGCAAAAACCCGATACCAATGTCCAAGGAATGGATCCAAACTACCAGTACACGTGCGTTCCCTGGGCAGTCGACCGATCACTCTTCGAGCCACCGACGGACATATCCTTTGGGGATTTAACAGATGATATAGCAGATATGCCAGCATACACCGCAGAAGATGCGCAGGCTGCAAGACAGAACATGTGCGACCTCTGCGACAACGCGCCAACAGAAGAAGCACGAGCACAGTGCCGTGAAGGCGTAGGCTGTTAGTCGCTGTTCTTTTTTCCTTTATTTTTTTATACTCTTCTCCGTTTTCCATAAGCTATGGAGACTCGCATCATCGTTTGCGGCATTGTATGCATGAACGGGCATGTTCTCCTTGGGAGGAAGGCAGCCGGAAGACCACCATATCCTGATTTGTGGAACACTCCTGGAGGCGGAGTCACTGACCAAGCGAAGGGAGCAGCACTTCTCCGGCAGAAAAAGTTTGACGACGACTACTTTCACCAAGAACTCAGGCGGGAGATCAAAGAGGAAGCAGGGATTGACATCATCAGAATACGGAACATCTGCCCGGCTTTCCGGCCGATGCCAAGAGAGGACATCGCGAAGAACAAACATGGAGTGCTCACTCATTACATCTTTCTTGAGTACTTATGCGACGCTGTAACACCTGCGATTACACCCGGAGACGATATCGCGCACGTGGAATGGGTGGAGAGATCAAAACTTGGAAAACTTTCGCTCACACCGCCATCAAAGCAGATGTATCAAGAACTTGGGTGGATCAGAGCGCATACACCTTCTTCAGCAAACCGTGAAAACCAAGGACAAGGTCCTTCTTCTTAAAACATTCAGCCGGGGAAACCCAAGCGAACTCTGAATGCTCCTTAGGGTCGAGCCTAATCTGAAATGGCGCCTTTAATGAAACGCGAAAGACCTCAAACACAATATGCACAGTATCATCCTTCCAATCATGATTTCCGAGAGGAACGAACTGACCTTTTCGCAATCGTAGACCCGTCTCCTCAAAAACCTCCCGGATAATTGCATGATCGCTCAATTCATTTTGCTCCTTGCCGCCAGCGGGAAGACCCCACAAGTTGCCTTGCGTATCATGAAGCGCGCGGCGGAGAATCAGGATTTTTCCGTTGCACTCGATCAACGCGCCAACGCCGTGAACGACTCTCATACCACTGAAAACACACAGGTGTTTTTAAGGATTGGGGGTGATGCGTCCTACCGCAGATATGTTTAAATTCACCGAAGCATTCGCATCACTCATGCAACGAGCTGGTTATCTTCATCCCAGGATCTTTTGATTACGCTTCACATACTTCTCAATCCCGAGGGTTGTCATGAGCTGCCAAAACATCGATCTCCTGAACGTCGGAAAACCCTGCGCGCAAAACTGCAGGCAGTGCTTTGCGAAAGAACACGGACGAACTGAACGAACGAGCGAAGAGACTGCCGCACTTGCACAGCGCGTCATGGATGTCAATCCAGAAAGCGCGTTCTTTGTCTATCCGCAAGAAGCCATGACCGCGCCAGAAAGCATTGGACTCATGCAGCGAGCGGGACAGACATTTGTTCTCAGCACCGGGACAACGTATGATCCTGGTACCGTCGACCAGCTCCGAAACGCTGGCATAGAAGAAGTACGCGTGACACTCTTTCCAACAGCAGAAGAGCAGCATTACTGGAACAAAAACACGGAAGAGGAATACGAACGCATCAAAAAGAACATCACGCTCTATAGGGATGTTGGCATGCGAGTACAAACCTATACGATGATCACGCCGCAGAACATGATGCTTTTCCCCGCATTCTACGAACAAGCGAACGCGCTTGGCGTCGCGCGAATGGGGCTTCTGCGACTCCTACCCGTCGGAAACGGAAAAACAGTTGATCGCAAGCACTACATCGGAGAAACGGAACTTGAGGAACTGCTTACCATGACTGACGCACTCAAGCAACCTGGCAAGCCATACATTTCCATGAGCATGCGCTTTGGACCAGACTTTACCGGAAGGAAAGCTTGGGAGTACTTGCGAGGAGAAGGAAAAAGCTGGGCCGTAACAGACACTCTCTGCCCGACGGTAGACAATCAGTATCAAGGTGTATCACTCAATACTCATCGAGCATACTGGTGCTTCATGCTACAGTCAGAACCAGAAGCGGCGATCGGAACTCTCGCGGGGAATGGAAAAATCCAGGTTACAAGGCAACCAGATTTCAGCCGCGCAACTCTTGCAGAAAAACTTCGCGGAATCTGCGCGAAGGACGCATGTGAATACCAAGGAGTATGCTACGGCGGATGCAGGGCGTTCGCGTACACTTTTGCAAAACTTCGAGGAGAAACAGAACTAGAATATGCTGGCATGGACATCTGCAGAACACAGACGAGAAAAAGGATGCGGTGCAATTCGTAGGTTTTCCTGCTCACTTAATCCCTTTTGGGCTTCTGCTTTTTAAACTCCTTCTGAATTGAAGCCACCTCATTCTCGTCAACAACAGGGAATATCCCTTTGTTGCCACAATCACCGCACTGGAAAATACCTTTTGGCGATACGCCCCCCGCAAGACCTACGGCAAGTCCGCTGAAATCAAGCTCTGCGGGAATGGCTTTTATGCTGCCGCATTTTGGGCATATGCGAACGTCACGTGATTTTTTCATTATTGCACTCTGCAATTACCATAAGTTTACCTGGATATTAAAAAATTTGTTTTTTGTGCCCACTCCAAACAGCGTGAATAGACTCACAAAAGAATTACTATGCTAGCATCATGGACATGCCGGGATTTGTGTTTATTCCTCTCTCCCATTATTGCAGAAATCTATTTAAGTTAAAGTTGATTTATATTTGATTTGATCGGTATGCAGGAAACTGATAAGAATCGGGGTGTTCTTATACCCTATATACTCATCTTCTTAGCAATGTGTTTAGTGTGGTTTTCCGAATGGAGCCCGCTGAGACCATTAAGGTCAGGTGTTGCCTGGCCCTGGTGGCTGTTACATCTGTCACCTGAGGCATGGGGCCTAGGCATTTTTATCTACTTTTTTGGTATTCTATGGGTCCTTATCCTTCTCTTCGCCTTGAAGAAAGTGGGTGATCTCATATGGGCACGACTATCCCTGAGAATCACATTCCGATACGGTGAGGTAATATTCCATATACTCCTCTTGGCAATCCTTCTTGGTGTCAATTTTGGCTATACAATGAGGCCCGCATTCATGTGTGAAATCCAAAAAGGATTGTCCCAGCGAGATTGTTATATCGGGCTAGTGCAAGAAACTGGCGATCCAAAATATTGTGAGCCTCTTCCTGGTGATGGGTACTGCCGAATTGTGCTCGCTATCGCTCAGAAGAATATTCTGTTGTGTGACGGATTGAAAGTTGTCGCAGAGAAAAACTCGTGTGTCAAGGATGTAGCCTTCGTTATGAGGGATCCCGCATTATGCGAACGATCAACTATTGAAAGCAGAGATTACTGTCTGGATTACTTAGCACAAAAACTGAATAATAGAAACATCTGCAAAGAGATTACGTACGATGTGCTCAGAAATTCCTGCTTAGGAAGGAATGAGTAACTATTCTACAGATTCATACGCATTTTAAATTTGAAGAATATACTTGCCGGAAAACTCACTTCTGTAGGTAGGAATTCTCGATGAATTTGATATACCGCTGTACTTGCTCAACGAACATCTTTTTTTCGGCCAAGCTCATCTTTGTTTTCGAATGACGGATCTTATGAGCGATTTGTACAATATGCTCCTTTGGAAATGCATCGGGTAACAAGTAGTACTCATAGATGTACATCTTTCCCTCGAAAACTCTTTCCAACTGCGCGACATGCAAGACCCATTTTGCAGTGTTATACATATTTGGATATGGGTCCATCTCCTTATAATCACTCTGAAGATAATGTGTTACACTTTCCTTCAGTACTCCGATATCCATGCGCAGCTCGTCAATATTTGATATACTCTGGAGAGGAAACCTGGAAAAATCAAATCGTGTTCCATACAGTAGCTTGAACTTATTCAATCTGAAAAGCTTGATATAGAGTCGGACGTCGTCAAAAACGATTTTCCCTTGTACCCTACACTGGAAGTCAGAAATGTTGAATATCCTCACACCAATCCTTTTCGGGAATCCCAAACTCGCAAGATGGGTCTTGATACTCTTCTCACCTGAAAGCGGAAAAGATTTGTCAACAATAATGAACAAATCCACATCGCTTCTATTCGTGACATCTTTTGGATGTGGGTGTCCTGCGAGATATATCGATAAGATTCCCGTTCGGGAGACTTTAAGAATCTCTTTAACAGCACGCTGCGCTAAGATTAACATCATGGACTGGCCGGGATTTGAACCCGGGGCCTCCCCGTTGCGAACGGGACGCGATACCAGACTTCGCCACCAGCCCGATGCATGGCAGATTTCTCCGAGGCTATTAAAAGCTATCGGGCGATGGCGTCAGAGTATACTTTGCGAATGAGAATGGCACTTTTCTTGGGCTGCAAGGTCAGAGTTGACAGAGGAATGTAGGTTGCCGTGCTGCTCCCACCAAGAATTGGCGAATACCCCGGGCTCACTTGGAGCTTATAATACGTTCCGCTCAGCGGAACTGTGATATCACTCTCTGTCGGATTATAGTAGACGAGTCCGTTCGCGAATGCTCGATAGATAAGCCCGTTTCCCTGCGCTATCTGCGCAAGACTTGTTATTTCAGGGATGATCGGGCTACCGAGCGGCACGTCCCACTCGGGAAAGTACGGGATTTCGCTACAGACACCGTCCCCTGCCTCGGACACAAAATACGTCTCGGAATTCATCACGATAAGATACAACACAAGACCTGTCAGCCGCGCCTCAACATTACTTGGATGCGTGTTCACTACCGCGTTTGAGAATTTTCCCATCTGCTGGGTCGCGAGGATACCAAGCATTGCGTCATCAGTCTCTTCCCTTGGTATGGTCGCATATGGATCCATGTACGCGAAGAACTCAAAGTCACCACCGTCCACATGGGCGAGGTATTCACCAAAATGCGGATAACTCGCGAGAACGAAATACCCGTTGATAAGGATTTTCATGGATGGCATAGCTTCACGCAATGCCGCAAGGTACGCACTTGCATGAGCTGGAAGACTCTCATGATAGGCTTGATCCCTTTCCGAGACCGGCGCACCAGAGATCCATTGCAGCTCAAGATCATCGTATACAAAGTCCAATCGGATACCATCATATCCCTGCGCTGCACAATCCTGCATCCTTTGTGTCATCGCCGCGATCCATAAAGGATTGTCGGGCTTAATGAGGTGCGATCCAAAACTGTTTTGGAGACGGTTGTTGTACGTGTTCTGAACAATGTACGAGTCGCTACCCTCGGGACTGCGCACTCCGCTTGTCAGCTGCACTACATAGCTTGTTCGATCCTGCGGCGCAACATACCCATAGTACACTACATAATCCCCACTAGCTGTCTGTGCTTGGGGATGCGCACCTTCAGACAACTCAAACATGCGGTCGTGGTCGGAATCACGCAGCAACCAGACATTTTCGAGCGATGGAGGATTATCGCCGAGATAGAAAACAAAAAAGTATCCATCATGGCGCAAGAGCGAAACTGGGATGCTCTCCTCAGCAAACTCTACTTCTTCTTCCCAAGAGTATTCAACAAGCTCCGCACCGATCTTGCTTTTCACGCGGTACGCACGACCAGAAACCCATGACGTATCAGTATAGGTATAATGAGGCAAGCCAATGTAGGGGATATTACCCACGCCATCCTCATCGATCGATGCGAGCGTGCTCCACCCACTTCCGTCATTGTACTCGATCGCATAATACTCCACACCTGGCGGAGTGTAGTGAGGCATCGCTTGCCTAGCCCGAGCATCCTGACGGAACCAGAGCTGTGTCAATCCATCATGCCGAATCACGCGTAGGGAAGCTGGGTCTGCAGAATGGAAAAATGCTTCCTCATGAAGGTTAATCGCCATCGTACGAGAGTCATCGTTTGAGGGGATAATATCCATGGAAGAAGCAAAACAATACACCACACTCGCAGGATTTACGCTGCGCAGCTCAGATATCGCGCCGGGAAAGTCATATCCATGACCGTCAAGCCCTGTCACAATATCGTACTTTGTGGCGAGCACCAACATCTCCTGATCAGTTATGGTCCCAACAGGATTCATACGATTGATAAAACCCGCAACCTTGATAGGCGAGTCAAAAGATGGATTTCCAACAGGCACTGGAGATGGGAGCTTTTTGAAGAACATCCCTGTAAACTGAGGAGTAAGCATGACTGCAATCAGGGCGAGGAACACGAGGAGAATTATTCCGATACGCATACACTGCCACTCTTTCATTAGTATAAAAATTATGTGTAGGATTTATCATGAACGGAGATTTTATTAATCGACAGCAACTCTTTCTTTCCATGCATGAACGACCAAAAGTTGGAATGGGAGTCGCTGTCATTAATGACGGAAAAGTACTGCTTGGACTTAGGAAGGGAAGCCACGGCCCAGGATCGTGGAGCTTTCCCGGCGGACATCTTGAGTATGGAGAAAGCTTTGAGGATTGTGCAAAGCGTGAAACAGAAGAGGAAACCGGAGTCCAGATCAAGAACGTTCGATTTGGGACACTCACCAACGATATCTTCGAGAAAGAAGGTAAGCATTACATCACGATCTATATGGTTGCGGACTATGCAAGCGGTACTTTAACACTCATGGAGCCTGACAAGTGCGAGCGATGGGAATGGTTTGCATGGGACAAGTTGCCTAAGCCGCTCTTTCTCTGCATGCAGCACATGGTCGATCAGGGATTTAATCCGTTTAAGGTAGGGAAAGGTTTTTAATACGAGAGAGAGCTTTCCCAGCAGTGCAGCGATCATTGCGGCACACAAAAATCCCATCGGATTCAAAGAAATGCGTATGCATTTCTTGAACAAGAAATTCCCAAGGGGAATTTCTTTGTTTTTGGTGCCTCTCGGTTCGCTAACGCTCACCTCGCGGAGATGCCGGCACATAAAAATCAGCAGATTTTTAGGTCCGTACTCCGCTACGTTCGCTATCGCTCACTGCGCGGAGATGCCGGAGCGGCCAAACGGGCTTGGTTCAGGTGACGAGAACCTCGTTTCTGAGGTTTCCTGTCGGAAACGCCAAGTGGCTTAGTGCCTACGGGGGTTCGAATCCTCCTCTCCGCATTTATCAACCTTGGAGGCATTCTCACGACAAAGGTCACGGTATTAATTGAAGGGTACGCGCGAAAGAATGGCAAATACTATGAGGCAACGTGCAGTACGATTCTCCTTGAAGATTCAGGAAAGAGAATCCTCGTCGACCCCGGATGCAATGAAGGGATACTCATTCAAGCACTTCGCAAGCGCGGGATATCACTCAAAAGCATTGATCTGATCTTTGTCACGCATACCCACCTTGATCACATTCTCAACGTTCGACTTTTTCCTCACGTGGATGTTGCGGATGGAACCACAATTTACCGAGGAGGTAAGGAGGTTGCTTACCGCGGAATTCTACCTGGAACGACAATACATATAATCCCAACACCGGGCCATACGGCAGATCATGCAACACCACTTGTACGAACAGAACAAGGAATCATTGCCATCGCGGGAGATCTCTGGTGGTGGGAAGGAGAGCAGAAAACTGATCAGAAGTCACTCATGAGCCTTGCAGATCCGCTGGCAACCGATCGTGCCATCCTTCTCAAAAGTAGAAAACTTATTCTCAGCAAAGCGGACTACATTATTCCTGGGCATGGTAGTATCTTTCGCGTCTGAGATTACAGCACCGCACCTTTCTCCGGTTCTTGGATTCCTTTCTCGACGATATCAAAGAGTTCGAACTTCCCGTCAGGAATCGAGCGGTGCTTTCTCATAACAACCTTTCTCCTTGAGCCATGAAGCTTGAGAAGCTCAAGAAGGCACTTACTTGTGTACTTGAGAATATCACCGCCGACCATCTTTACGCTCTGCGGATTCTCAAAATCAGCATAAACCTGATTCGTGATGAGCACGGGAATCTTCTTCTTGCGGACGATTTCGTTGAGGTACGAAAGCTGAATGCCAAGATCCTTATTTGTTTCGTACACATCGTCACGCTTGCCAATCTCAATACGGTAGAGCATCGCGATAGTGTCAACAACAACAAGACCTGTACGATCCGTAATCGCGGACTTCAAGCGCTCAAAAGCTTTACGCTGATCCTCAAACGTCGTCGGCTTCAAGAACACCATCTTGTCAAGCACCTGCGCCGCATTAGGCGTCAGCTGCTTTAAACGCTCAACGGAAAAACCACCTTCGGTATCAACATACACCACCTTTCTCCCTTGCTTAATCTCATTTAGAGCAGCAAGCATACAGAGGAGCGTCTTTCCTGAGCCCGCGGGCCCGTAAATCGTTGTGATGACATCACGCTCATACCCACCTTCCAGCAGGCGGTCAAGTATCTCAGAACCCGATGCAATACGATTGCGAGCCATGTCATCCATTACACACACCCTCAATATAAGTGTCATCACCAAAAAACCGGAAATACTACGGAAGATGCCATGCGGATATAACCTTTTTTCTTTTTCACAACCCTTAAAAAGCTGAAAGCAATCACAGAACCCTATGAAAATCCAAGCCGTGATCTTTGACCTTGACGACACGCTTTTTGACCAAACTACACAGGTAACTCCTGCGGCCCTTGCAGCGGTCGCGGAAGCGCTTGGCAGGCAGAGACTAGATACTCCGAACAATCTTCGCGAAAAGATGCGAGCAATAACTACTCCACACTTTGCGGTGCTCCTCGATGAGCTTCTTGAATCCTACGAGCTTGCTGCAATAAAAAAAGCAGAATTACGAACCATTGGACGAGGAGCATACCTCCAAGAAGAACACCTCCACGGCATTGTTCCATTCCCCGAAACAGCAGACCTCCTTGCTGAGCTCAAGAACCATGTCAAGCTCTGCCTTGTCACTACGGGAGATCCCTCGTTCCAAGGAAAAAAAGTCGAGCTCCTCGGCCTTGCCGACTACTTTGACATCATCATCATTGATACCAATCCTTCAAAAGAAGAAAAATTCCTCAAGATACTACGATCGCTCAATCTCAAACCACGACAGGTCTTATGCGTCGGGGACAGAATCGACAACGAAATAAAGTCAGCGAACAAGCTTGGCATGATTACCGCAAGGCTACTCCATGGAAAATACTCTGTTCTCACCCCGAAAAACCAACTCGAGATTCCAGACTACGAAATTAAAACGCTAGGTGACGTCGCAACACTCCTCGAGCATACGGATAGAGAAATCTACCTGAAGAAAGGACCAAAAATCGTCGCCATCGGAGGAGGAACAGGAATGCCCATGCTCCTCCAAGGCATCAAGCACTACAGCAAGAACATCACTGCAATCGTGACGATGACGGACAGCGGACGAAGCAGCGGGACACTCCGCAAAGAGCTTGGCATGCTTCCTCCGGGAGACATCAGAAACAATCTTGTGGCCCTATCGGATGCGGAAGACCTGCTCCTTAAGCTCTTTAACTATCGATTTACCGAAGGAAACCTGGAAGGACAGAGCCTCGGGAACCTCCTCATTGCCGGACTTACCAAAATGACCGGAAGCTTTGAGCAAGCCATTATCGAAGCGAGCAAGATCCTGAATGTCTCGGGAAAAGTGTACCCCGCAACCCTTGATGACATCAACATCTGCGTTCGGCGTGAAGATGGAACCGTGAGCGAATCTGAGGACCAGGTCGTGCAGAGGTTTGAACACGACAAGAAACCATCAAGAATCACTGATGCGTACCTGCAACCAACACACCCAGAAGCGTACGCTCCTGCAGTACAAGCGATTCTTGACGCAGACTTCATCATCATCGGTCCCGGAAGCCTCTATACCAGTATCATCACGAACCTTCTCATCCCAGGAATTGCAGAAGCGCTTCGAACAACCAAAGCCGTGAAACTGTATGTCTGCAACATTGTGACACAACCATATCAAACGGACATCTTCACCGCATCAGACCATCTCAAATCAGTACAGAGTGCATGCGGAGCAAAGATTGATTACTGCCTGCTCAACGTTCGAAGCCCAGATTTGCACGTTCTCCACCAGTACGAACAGCAAAAATCCTTCCTCGTTAAAGTTGACCTTGAGGAGATAGAACGGCTTGGCACATCGCCAATACTTGCGGACCTTCTTGGCGATATCCCGACAGGAACAGCGGTCACACGATTCTGGCACAAGCGCGACCTGCTGCGCCACGATCCACAAAAGCTCGCAGGACAGATCATCAGTCTTGTGGACACAACCTTTATCAATAATGGAAATGTGGAGAAACACGAATGAAAGCAGTCATCCTTGCGGCAGGAAAAGGAATGCGGATGGGAGAACTTACCAACAACCGACCAAAGCCACTCATCCCGATCCACGGCAAACCATTCCTCGGATACATCCTTGACGCACTCAAAGAAGCACACATACGAGAAATTGGAATTATCGTTCACTATCTCAAAGACCAGATCATCACCTATGTTGATACAACCTACAAAGGAGCATTTGATGTAACATACATCGAGCAGCGATCCATGCTCGGCACGGGAGACGCCATCGCAGCAGCCGAATCGTTTACCGACGGAAGTCCGTTCATCGTCATCAGCGGCGACAACTACTACTCTCTACGAGACATACAACAACTCATCCAGGCAAAGGAAGACTGCACTGTGTGCGGAACGCGCAGTGAATGCCCGGAAAAATATGGCGTTCTCGAGTATCAAGGAACGAAGCTACGACGCATCATCGAAAAGCCAGTTCATCCCCCATCAAACATTATCAACGCAGGACTCTACAAGTTCACATCGCTCATCTTTCCTGCGCTCAAACACATTAAACCAAGCATCAGCGGAGAATATTATATCACAGATGCCATCAACATCCTCGCCAAAGAACAGAACGTACACGTGATGATCCTTCAGGACTCATGGATCGATCTCGGATGCCCTGCTGATATCGCCCGCGCCGAGCACCATTTCCATCAAGTTTAATAATCCGCAACGCATCATTCTCATTATGAAAGCGCTCTCAGGCATCGAAATCCATTATGTCGTAGAGGAACTCCAAACCCTTGTTGGAGCAAGAATTGACAACATCTACCAGCTCGCAGAGCGAGACTTCCTCTTCCAATTCTTCACTTCGGGAAAAGGAAAGACCACGTTGCGCATTGTACTTCCGCGGCTCATCTATATCGCACAGGAACGGCCGCCCGCGCCACAAACGCCCTACGGTTTCTGCCAGTACCTTCGGAAACACTTTGAAAATGCACGAATCATGAAGGTAAGCCAAGCACCAGGAGAGCGCATTATCGAAATTACCACAGCATGCGGGGAAGAGACCAAGTCAATCATCCTTGAGTTCTTCCGCAAGGGAAACCTTCTTGTCATCGACCAGCAGCGTATGGTCCAGAACGCGCTGGAACGCCAGCCAAAAGAAACATACCACTTGCCGACGAGCGGAGAACCGCTTGAACAAAAGAACCTGGCAGCAATCAACGAATCACTCTCAGCACTTGGTCTTGTTGCATATCTTGCGCGGCATGCAGGCCTTGGAGGAAACTACGCCGAAGAACTTTGCCTCATCAGCGGAATTGACAAGCATACCAAGAACATTACCTCGGAGCAATTGAACGTCATCATTACGACGCATCAAACCCTCCTCCATTCGCCCAAGAGAGGTTACACCTATTCAAACCCTTCGGACATTATCGATGCAACGTGTCTACCTTTACACAAATATGAATCCTATACTGCAACGGAACACGCTAGCTTTAGCGAAGCGCTGGAACAGTATCATCTCCACGAAAAAGTGATATTACCCCCAACGCGAAAAGAAAAAGAAACTCAACGGTTCCTCAAGATCATCGAGAAACAGGAGGACAATATCACAACGTGGAACGAAGAGATAGCTCAAAACCAGGCAAAGGGAAATCTCATCTATGAACGGTACCAAGAGATACAACATGTCCTCGCCGAATTTTTACGCATACGAAAAGAGATTCCCCTCTCGAAACTACAAGAAAAGATAACAAAAAAGTCTGTTATCCAAGAAATCCACCCAAGCAAAAAAACAATTGTCGTGGAAACAGCGAATCTGTAGCACTACCCTTGGGCATCAAGCGCAAGACCAATCCCTGGTTTAAACCTAACCTTTGCGGGATCAAGTTTTTCTGCAAGTTCCTCCCTATCAAGAGCGAATAGCGGACTGATCTCTATGTGACCCTCCAAATTCCCACTTTTATCACGAGGGATCACGACACCAAGATCCTTTAGCCATCCAGCAAAGAGAGCAGTCTGCATCTCAATTGCAGATTCGGCGCTATCCACACCCGTCACGTTCTTTACCGGAGCAAACTCCGTGCTGCGGTCAACGCACATTATCATAATCGTCTTTGCATGCGGTAGCGCATCAAAAATGAATTTCTCAAATTTTACTACCTCAATTTCCCCATGCACGGTGTGTGCCTTCTTAACTGCGCGATGGAATGGCAAATCCGACGGATGAGTGCTCAGCCTCTCAAGAAAATCTGTACTCAGCACATGGATTGCGATACTTCCCTTACCAAACAATGCGTTTTGGTGGGCGTCCTTTGCGTGCCTCAATTCGTCGGAGAGCTCATGATACTCAATCACTCCTGGCCTACCGTTCACCTTTCCAAACACACCAAGCTTCTCTTCTGGACCAGTTTTCTCGACGCACTTTGCGGACATCTCAGCATTCTTTTGGATGTGATACCCAATAAATAGTGGGTCTGCGATGTTGATGAGGATGTTATCCACTTGGAAATAGAACAAGTACTTGATGCCCAGCCGTTTCATCGTGTCAAGAGCCCCGGTCTTTGCAAGCGCACGGACAGAGCCCCCATGGCCGTCGGGATTCATCATGATCTCGTAGGGTGACTTCAGCACCATCCTGCCATCCATATCCAATGAGGGAAGCATCTCCTGCGGAAAGATGAAGACATCGGAAAGACCAAAATTACCATGGAGCGCGAAGAATTCACATGTCTCCTTATGATTGTCGGGCGAAGTCATGATAAACCAAGGAAGACTTACACCATACCTCTTCTCGAGAGCACGAATCTTCTCCGCATGAAGCTGAAAGATGCTCTTCTGCAAAATCGGGGAAATGACAAACGCCCCCTTCGGTCCCTTGAAACCAAGCCTTGTTCCTTGGCCACCTGCCACCACAAAGAGCCCAACCTCTCCCTGCTTGATCGCTTGAATTCCAAGCTTCTTTGCCTGCAGAGACAATTCAGGATCGCTTTCTGGAACAACAATATCCTCCCACGGATCGATTTGAGATGGAACCGCAACATCACCATTTATATGAAGCTCTCTCAGACGCTCGAGATCAACTGACGATATCTGCTGAATGAGTATCTGCCGCTCCTCTGGAGATATCGCGTCCCAATATGAGAGCAAATGCTCTTGGCCGTACTTTTGCAGAAGACGCAGGATCCCCTCTGTTCCCTCTGCTGCCTTTTCTGGCGTCAATCTGCCGATCGAATCATACCTAAAGCCCAGCCGTACCATCTCTGCTGGATCATACAGGTTCCTTGCATCAACAAAATTTGGCGATCTCATCAACTGTAACATACGAGATTTATCGAGCGACCGGAACTCATCCCACTCGGTCATGAGAATCACTCCGTCAGCACCGTCACAGACCTCATAGGGACTATTCGCAAAATGGACTTGCGGTAGAATCCTTTTTGCATTATCCATTGCAACAGGATCAAATACTACAACATGCACTCCGTAGCTCTGCAGTTGACGAACCGCTACAACTGACGGGGCATCACGCATGTCATCAGTCTCGGGCTTAAAGCTAAGGCCAAGCAGACCAACCTTCTTACCTCGCAGATTACCGAGGAGTAACTGAAGCTTTTCCACGGCCTTTTCCTTCTGCCGGGCGTTCACGTTCTCAACACTTTGGAAAAAATCAGAGGGAATCGCATTATGCTCAAGAGTAGATATCAATGCTTTCACATCCTTTGGAAAACAGCTCCCACCATAGCCTGCGCCCGCCTGAAGAAACCTCGGACCAATCCTGCTATCAAGACCTATACCTTTCGCCACTGCCCTAATATCAGCGCCAACCTTCTCACAGAGCTCTGAGAGAAGATTGATGAAACTGATCCTTGCCGCAAGCATCGCATTCGAGCCATACTTGATAATCTCTGCCGAAGCAACATCCGTCACAATGATCGGCTTATCCGCACGCTCAAGCGGTTTGTAGAGATCAACCATAACCTTCTTTGCATACGTGGAATCTGTACCGATCACGATTCTATCAGGGATGTTAAAATCACGCACTGCCTTTCCCTCCCTCAAGAACTCAGGATTTGAGACTACATGAATCGGAAAATCCTGCCTTGAAGAAAGGAACTCTTTGACACGACTATTCGTACCCACAGGAACAGTACTTTTCACGACAACAATCTTTTCAGCGTTCATGAACTTCAGAATATCAGCGGCAGCTTGATCGACAAACGTAACGTCCGGGTAACCGTCGTCGCGCGGAGGCGTTCCCACTGCGATGAAAATAATATCACTTTCCTGGATAGCGCGCTGCTTATCCGTTGTGAAAGATAACCTTCCTTCCTTCATATTACGAATAACCAGATCGCCCAAGCCTGGCTCATAGATAGGCATAATGCCTCGCTTGAGCTGCTCAATCTTGTGCTCGTCTATGTCCAAACAGATAACGTTGTTGCCCAAGTTTGCAAGGCATGTTCCTGTGACAAGCCCAACGTAGCCTGTGCCTATCATTGTGATTTTCATATCAATTCGGAGGCATCTGGTCCTATAAATATCTTACCGATATCCTACTTTGTCGGATAAAAATCCGACATATTTATATACCTCGTAATACTCGACTATTTCGCACCAATGAAAAACAAGGTCAGTATCACACTGAATGCAAAGACGCTCACGGCAGTTGACTCTATCGTTGATGGCCTCTACATCAGGAACCGAAGCCAAGCAGTCGAGCACCTTGTTGGAAAGGCGCTTGGGCAGCAAAAGACAGCGGTCATCCTTGCGGGAGGGCCTGCGAGGGGACAATCCATCGAGGGAGGTTATTACCGCACAACCATACCCATCAAGGGGGTTCCACTCATCAGCAGAAACCTGCGAAAACTCAAGGAAGCAGGATTCACGAACGTCTACCTCATCGGTGAGCAGCAGATTCTCACAGCGGTCTTTACACTCGTGCAAGAGGGGACAAAGTTTGGAGTCCATCTCACTTATGTGGAAGATCGACAAGCCAAGGGCTCAATGGAATCACTTAAAGCAGTTCGAGGAAAAATCACGACCCGCTGCCTCATCGTCTATGGGGACATTTACTTTGCGAAGGTTAATGTCAATGCACTCTGGAATGATCACCTTGTGCATAATGGTGCAGCAACGCTCCTCCTTACGACGTCACCAGCAAAAAAAGGAACCGTCAAAATGGAGGGAAGCAAGATACTTGAGTTCATTCAGCACACAGAAAAATCACAGGAATACCTCGGATTCTCGAGCATATTCGTTGCGGAGCCCGAGGTCCTTGAATACTCAGGAAAAAGCATTGAGCAAGACGTGTTTCCGCAACTTGCCAAAGCGGGAGTGCTGTTTGGACATGTCAGCAGCGAGCGCGAAGCGCACATTCACAGCATGAAAGACGTACGCGATATCGAGTAGAACCTATGCCTAACTTCTGATACAAACAATCATAACATTTAAAACACCGTCTGTCCCTTTCTTGCATATGAAGGAATCCGTCAAGAACATTATCGGAACAATAGTCTTTCTTGCGGTTATCATCATCAGCATCGCTCTTGTAGTGAGGAAACCAGAAGAAATCAGACCGCTCCTTGAAGTAAATCCTTGGGGCGTCGCATTACTCTTCATCATTACGATCTTTGCCGTCGTACTCATCGGATATAAACTCAAGATCTATACAAAGCACTACAACCTCCACCTCACGTGGGATGAGTGGCTCCACATCACATCACTTACTAGGCTGTATAACCTCGTGATACCCATCAGAGGGGGAGCCGCACTACGGGCTGCGTACATGAAAAAATTCAAGCAGCTCAAGATTGCGTCATCACTAACCATCCATGTATCCTCGGGCGTCATATCATTGCTCCTCTATGGGGCACTAACGCTCCTCTTTGCGCTCATCATCGGGCTAAAGCACAACCTCTTTGGAATTTGGCATCTCATTATCGTCAGCGCAGCAGCAATTCTTATCATCGCAGCTGCTTTCCTGACTCCAACACTCACTCCACGAACGTCACGAATCTACAACTATATCGTCGAAGTCGCGAATGAGTGGTATCATCTTCGGAAGAATTACTGGCTGCTAGCCCGACTCATCTTTATCGAATTCCTGATATGGGCGCAGTTCGTGATCAGGTACTACATTGAGTTCCGTATGCTCGGAGCACCAATAACCCTCCTGAACTCGATGGTAATCGGGTCATTCGTGGGCCTTGCGAGTCTCATCAATATCCTCCCCGCAGGGATCGGAATACGAGAAACTGTCATCACAGTCCTTTCCACGCTAGGAGGCACGGAACTCAGCCAAGGTCTCATCGTTGCGCTCATTGACCGTGCAATCATCATTATTACGACAGTCGTCATGGCCGTGCCCGCATTCCTGTGGCTGCGAAAGAAGCATCTCGTGCATGATACTGCCCTTTAAGACCTTATTCTTGGTGAAGCCCCTCTGTCTTATCCTCGCTGGTGAGACGAAAGCTTTATAAATGGAGTATAACTCCTTCGTCCTGGACGGTCATAGCGGCCTGGTCATACCCGTTCCCATTTCGAACACGGAAGTCAAGCAGGTCTACGTTCTCGGTGGTACTGTTCTTGTGAACGGGAACCCGAGAAAGCTGTCCACCTTCTTTTTCAATAAGAAAAAATACGAGCAGGACTACAATTCCTGCTCGAGCATCAAAGCCTTCCTGTAATAATTCACTGGCTTGATGTCAGTAATAATGGTCCGATGGATGACAAACCGCTCGTCCTCGCTTAATTCCAGTCGAGTCTCGATGTGCGGCATCCTTTTAACCATATCCTCTCGTTTTGGCGTCAATACCATACTATCACCTTAACGAGCTCTCACCAGCATCATTAAAATTCGTATGCATAAAAAAATCGGAAGATTTTCAGTTCATGAGCCTACGTAGCTCATCCCCAGGATTTGGAGAAGGATTCACCGTCTGAGCAACAACTTCGCGGCGGTCAAACATCTCATTCTTCTTCACACGTCCGACAAACGTCATGATTTTCCCAATGACGCTCTGACGCAGCTCGATCGCTGCTTCTGGTGTGTCCTTGTACGCGAGCATCTCCATAGGAGTTTTCCCAAAAAGCTGCTCTACCTGCTGCCGGAAACAGCTAATCCTAATGGTTTCCGTACCATCATCAAGAACAAGGCTAGCCACGTATGAGAACTCAGGAACGATTGGGCCGTGCGTCGGGCAGATAAACGACCCACTCTCAGCACGCGATCTCTTCCCACACGATCCGCAGACCTCAAAGAACCTAGGTTCAAACGCCTGCACAACAACACCATGAATCTCCACATTACCATCATCATCCTTCAGCTCTGCAATGGACTTTCTCGCCGTGTTGTGCGATGGAACCTGCACGTCCTTGATGGTTTCTCCTGGAGGATTAATAATAATACGCGAACGTTCCCCCACATGCAACTCCTTTTGTTCATTGTTATCCTTCACGTACGCACCGGAGATTTTTACGATGTCACCTTCCTTGAGGTTACTCCAAATCTGCGTCTGGTCACCCCACGCAACAACCCTTATCGATCCGGATTCGTCAGCAATCATCATAGATGCGAGCGAACCTGAACGTTCAGCCTTCTGAAACGTCCTCACAGGGTCAAGACGCATAACCTTACCTAGAACGTCGACACTTCGCATTCCTGACACAATGTTCTTGATGATCAGGCGGCCTTGCGACGGAGCTGCAAGGCGAACACCAAGCTCATTTGCGATGATATGAGCTGCGCCCTCCTTGGAAATTAATCCAGAGAACTGATTCAGCTTCTCCGCGATCTTTTGCTCAATCTCCTCACGAGAAATCCCCGCCCCCTCCTCGATCTTTGCGATCAAGTCCTCATATGGAATGCCAAACATCCCATACGTGAGTAAGGACCACAATAAATAGGTTACTGCGGCAAAAATAATATCCGATCCCACAACGTTTTTAAACCAACGTGGATTCATTCACGCCATGCGGGGATAGCCAAGCGGCTAAGGCGAGCGCCTGCAGAACGGCTCTGAGGAGCTACCAAGCGATGACTAGCTGAGAGCGTTTATTCGGGGGTTCGAGTCCCTCTCCCCGCTCTTTTTTTCTACACTTTTCCATCTCTCATTATTCGGAGTTCGTTATATGGACTACGAATCTCGTAATTGAATCTCTCAACAAGCTCTTCCCCTAGGAGCGGGTGGCGATCGTCCAGCCATGCCTTGATCTCGGTGATAAAACAATGCGCGCACACCTGCAGCGGGGACCTGCAGCGGATGCACCAACTCCCATCAACAGCCATAGCAGAGAAGATACTATCAAAATCATCAAGCTCACGAACGAGCTTAGGCGCCCTCTCCATTGCCCACGCTTTGACCTCCTCCTTGAGGCAGCCACAACACATGGGATTCGTGATTGCCTCACCGCATACTCCACACGTGTGCATATTTATCACCTCCTTTCTGAGAACTTCCAGGCTTGAATTTGCGAAAGAATCCTTATCCGCACACTCAAGCCCGAAAAGGCCTCAGATGCGAATTGGATGATCAATTAGCATACGCTTAAGGTTCACATGCCGACTTTGCAATGCTAATTTCATCCTACTCACTATTACGTCGATCATACTTAAATACGTTTCTATATAAATTATTATTTCTGTACGAAATCAGTACCACCATCTTTTCCATTGAGTGATGCATACATTATTAAACACGAAAATATCCCACAGCGACTATGGATTACGTATTTCCGAACAAGAATGAGCAACAATTCATCCATATGGCAGAACACCTTGGATTGCACGAACTTACCCTCGTGTATCCCTACCAGGGAGCGAAAGAAGCACGAGAGCATATCCTGCCCACAGGTACGCTCAAGCTCACGCTCGGATTCCTCTGCAAGGCAGTTGACCTAGGAAAACAACTACCACCCGGAGCAGTTCGCATCACCCAAGCGGACCAGAACTTACGAACGATGCTCGAGCAGCATGAGCATGTCCATTTCTACGGCGCCGAAAAAATCTTTCCCAAAGACGGATTTCATCATCGATACAGCGGGCTTGACCCCGTCCTCTGCGCCCTCATGCAGCAGCACCATCACTCTTACCTACTAAATCTCTCGCACATTATCGAAGCCAAGGAGCAGCACCGAGCGCTCATCCTTGGCCGCATGAAACAAAACCTCCTTCTCTGCAGACGCTTCAGAGTGGACTATTCTGTTGTGACATTCGCGCAGACGCCGTATGGAATGCGAAGCCCACACGACATCGCGTCATTCAGTACATTTCTGCACAAACGATAAATACTAGAAGGCTTGGAGGGTGCATATGCATCTTGGCAAGCGAGCTATCGCGTCGTGGATCATAGCAGTCATCATCGCGGTTGCAGTTCTTGGGATGATACTCCTAGCCGCAACGTTCACCATGTCTTTTGGAGGAGAACCACCAGCCGAATGCGGATGCGAGGCAACACCGACGCCGCCACCTGACAGTACTATCACGATTGACGCGAAGACATATACCCCCACTCCTCGTTTCTCGTAGCGACGAAAGTATTTAGCAAGATTTATAAATCCGGTTTCCAAAAAAGAGCGTGACCTGTTAGGAAGACTTATCGAGGAAGCGTAATGTACAACAGGATAGGTGAAGTAGTAAGACGCATCAATCAGCACAAAGAGATCTCTTGTGCACTTATTCTCTTGGTCCTATTCGCGAGTGGATGCGGAGAAGAATGGGAATCACTCCTCACAGTCACTGAGCTCCCTGGGTATATCGACAACGGAGGATTTGTCGTTGATATCATTGACAACCAGATGAATCCTGTTGAAGACTTCCGAACCGGAAGCACATTCAGCGAAGGAACTGACTTTCGGGATTGGGCAGTGGCCGATCCGGATAATCCCGAAAGCTACCGTCTGTTCTACCGATCATGGTACATCCCCGCAAACGAGGGAGCCGAATCAGACGTCAATCTCCTCTACATCGGAAGCCATTATGAGCCAAACCTGACCAATTACCCATTCCGCTATTACCTTGACATCGCATACCCTGTGTTTTATGCTTCTATCTCCTACATGCCCACAGGAGAGATACAGCTCCCGGCGGAACTTAATTTTGACCACAACATCCTTGAAATTACCGACGGGAATTTTGCATTCAAGAATAACTGTGGGTTCGCCTATGAAGGAAGCGATTTCTCTGAGGGCGGGACCACAATGCTCTCAAGGGAAGGACCAATCCAGAATGAGTTCTCCGCAAATCTGATGTGCAGCATCATCGCAATACTGCAGAGCGGGGCGCCAGGAAAGTACAACACAAACATGTACCTTCTGAACCTCCTCCACCCAGCCGTGCTTGGGACGAAAGGCAAACACATCATGAGCACATGGGATTCTGGGATCAAGACAGCGGTCAACTATGATGGTGACACGGAAACGGGCGATCAACACACTAGCCAGGAGAGCGCCATTACTCGAGAACTCTACATCAACCGGGACCACAACGAGTATTTCTGCAGAGCGGGAAGAACGGACGTCATCGCCCAGCAAATCGGCGAGGATGCTGCAGAGGACATTGGAACAATAATCCCTGTGTGGGACGAGAACGCAGACTATGCTCTAGGAGGAAAATGCTGCGGTGTCGACAGAATAAAGGGAGGCATCGGCGGATCAGGGCTTCAAGAACTCCTCGACCAGATTGACGAAAGCATGGATCAGTATGAGGAATATATCACCGTCGATAAATCAGAAATTGCGGAGTCCTTCATCCAATTCATCAATGAGCTTCAGACGAACGATGACAACGCGCAAATCGTCAGCACGATCAATAACTTCTGGGACGATCCAGACATGGGACCACTCGCGTGCACGCACTGCCTATCAGGAGAACACCAACCTACATATGATGGATATCAATTTGAAGGCACCAAACGCATGTGGAGTGACACCGGCGTTGAGCACGTCTTTGACAATCCTATGTACACAATCTGCAACGATGCCGCCTATATCAGCAGGTTCGGAGATCAGTGGAAATTCCTCTGCAGAGAAACACCAGCCGACACACCGCTCATGATTCGAACGTCGAACCGGTGCTGCGGAGACGACTCGTACGACTGCGGAGCAGTGAGCACTGACAACAGCAGCGTGTGCATGAAGACAACAGCGACAAACTACGCCTGGGTAGGTTATGATGATGAAAATGATGAGCCCATGCTTGTCGGCGCAATAAAGAATCTCGGATGCCAGGACAACGAAGTCCTGCTTGCGGGAGATCGTGTCATAGGCTGCTACATGGGCAGCAACTTCCAGATAGACACACTCGGCAAGCCACCAGCAAGCTCAAATGATCCGCTCTGGTACAAGAGAGGAGGCAATAGGTCGCACACATTCCGCGGATCGTTCTTCGGAACAAACGTCGTGGCTGACATTGGAAATCCCGTATGGCCACCAGGAAGCGGAATATCACTCTATGATGATCCAGTTCCAAATCCATTCCAGATCACCTACAACACACCTTATCATGGATACCTCTGCTATCGACGAGCCGCTGTGATCGGAGATGATGGAGAAGAGGAGTCACCCGAACGGATGATTATCTCAGAATGCACGGGAACCGGAACTCCACGATCCGATGATGGAGATGACGCCGCAGGCGAACGGTTATCCCAAGGGCAAGTGGCTGTGCAAATGGGAAAGACTGGAACAGACGGCCACTACTTCTACTGCACAGGGGAAGGAGCAGAAACAGAATTCAGCATGGACCTTGATAACAAACTCCAAACAGACTGTGACGCGGCGCAGAAACTCGTCGCAGGATCATGGAATGGCGACTGGATTGTGTGGACAGGCAACTATTGCTGCGGAGAACATGACGATCCATTTGAAGTATACAATGATCCTCCACAGGCAAGCGGAGGCCAGACTCCAGGAGAGCCTCCATCAGGCGGAGGACCTAGCGGCCCACCACCCGACTATTCACCGGGTGACGGCGAACCACCTGAGGGTGGTGGAAGCGGCGGAGGCACGCCACCTGGCGGAGGCGGAAGTACTACACCAACACTTGGCGCGTGCTTTGGAGGATACCGGCAGTTGAACGGAAGGCTTCTCGTTGAATCCACCTCAGGATCATGGGTTTACCACAAAGGAGTCGTCGTTCACAACGGAGTAATGCAAGGATGTGCAGTAGATCAAGATGATGATGTTAACGATGGCGTTGATATGGCTGACAATCCAGAATTTGAGCCAACCTATGCAGATCCACACAGGCCGTATGAGGAAGGAATGCGAAAGACAATCCCAAGCTACTCAAACGATTGGCTCATGGGATATCCGGATGCGCCAAACAAAGTTGTGCTCGATACCGTTGCGATTAACGATTCTGTGTACTGCAGGTACCTCGAACTTCCTGACAGAGACGTCTTTTGCAGCTACAACGAAACGTGGGCAGTTGATCCACACTCTGATGAGCGAAGCCACTTAAGCTATATTCGATGGACACCACAACCAACAGGATCATGGGTGCAGCGTGCGGAATGCTGCAAGCCTACACAATGCTGGAATGGAACCATCTGTGAAAACCAATTCTTCTATAACCTTGAGACGGATTCTGCAGCCGGAGGCGATGATGATGGATGGCGCTGTTACGACGGACAGTGGCTCCAAGCTAAGGTGCGATACACTCCTGACAGGAGAAAAACAGGATACTGCCATGACAACACGATGTGCCTTTGGAATCCGAGCGGCGAAGCAGGAAATGAAGCCAATCCTATTTGCGTGCCAGCTGGCACATATGTCGGAGACTATTACTGCCAGTACAAAACAGGAGCGCCATTTGCAAACTGGACAACACGAACCAAAGTCCTTGCGGATTCCATGCTTACGTATGTGAATGATCACAGCACCGCGCAGACTGAATTTAGCTTGATCTGTGATTCCTACAGCGACATCATGACCTATTATGATTACGAAATCCTCAGTATCCCCGTTGGAGGCGATGGACTTGTTCCTGGATATACAAGCACAATCTGTCCACTCCAGTTTGGATACAAAGAAACGAGCGGAAGCTATCGGTTCGTGGACGGAGCAGGAACACCGACGCCAAAAGTGCCATGCACGAACAAGTTCTGCGTGCTTGAATACGGAAACCACGCGCCAATCATTGGAACAACAATCAACAAGAATTTTGAAAGCGGAACACCAGGATCACTCAAGATGCTCGGTCTCTTTAATGGACGCAGTACCGACTGCCAGAACCAAGTCGCAGCAGGAGAAGCACCAGGAGATCAGCAATTCCTCGACTGCAGAAGCAACAATCAGGCATATCTTTCACTCAATGTTGACCAGCGGGCGATCGTCTACAGTACAGGCTCATTCTCATTCCAAGGATCATGGTACCAAACCGTCATCAGCCATATCCTCAAGTTCTTCGCAAGAATATTCCAGCTCGTGATGGGAACATCAACACCATTTATCGCGGACTCCCTCCAAATGATCGAACAGAACAAAGTGTTCGATACGGTGTATCTCATCCGAGAGGATATGCGCACTATCGAAGGAATGATACAAACCTATTACCCCGAGCCTGCACAACATCTCGGCGAAGGAGCACCAGGGCAGCGCAAACACTACCTCTACCTCAACTACTCAAACAAAGCAGATTCTCGCGTGAGTGATGTGTGCGGAACAACAGACAAGTGGCTAGCCAGCAGCGGTGCAAACTACGATTGCACATCATTTGGCGATTACTATCTCATTTACTCAGAAGAAAATAGTGGAGCCGAGACAAATCCGGATGTAGGAATCTTCTCGGACTGGAAGCAACTCACTCAGGAGCTACGCGTACAGTAAATTCTCAAAACCTTTATAAACCTCGAAACCTGGGGTTTATGCATACATGCGAAATAGAAGAGGGATTAGGGTACTTGTAAGTCTCATAGGTGTACTACTAGTCTTCTTTCTCATGTTTCTCCAAGGATGCGCTCCTGGTTCACAGTATGAAGTAAAAGTTGTCAATTACCAATACGGCCTAAATCCATCCGCTGGGAACACATACGCAGATATTGGCGGTGCAGCAGACGCAGCGGGATGGGCTGGGGTGTACACTGAGTTTGGAGACTCATCATCAGGCGTTTCACCATACCTCTACATTTATTTCAGGTCTGAAGATCTCGTCAGCGGACAGGACCCGGCGCCCCAAGACCACACACTTACGATTACATCCCAAACAACGCTTCCGGATGGTAGCATTGTTCCAAACCTCTTCTCGGGAACAATTGACTCACTACCCGCAAGTACCCCTGCAGGATGGACGGACATGTGTTCCTATTTTCATGCGGGCAACCCAACACTCTTCTATGACAACTGCAATCTTGCCCTCGGCGTCATATGCGCGAACCGTGACCACGTCAGAAGCAATCTCTTCAGCAGGGTATCCACAATGCCTCCCACAAATCCCGCATGCTTTGGAACTGAACGATATCTCTCGCAAGCAAGTCCTCCACCTGGAGAAGACACTCATTCACGAGCAGAAAGCACGATGCTCTACCGACTCATCCCGAGCGCGATCTGCCAAAATAAAGGCGTCCATGACATCACGGTCACTGTTGCCGGCGCTCCAGGAATCTATCCAGCAGGAGAACCAAGGTCCATCCACTTTGTCCTTGACATGAACTGGGATCACAGCAAACTCATCTGCAACGCACTCGGTTGTTCAGGCATTGATCCATCAAAACCCAACACCTGGGACAACTGGGGAGTCGCATCCCGAGGAGGAAACTGCTGCGGCCCGGACGCCAACGATGATCCTGACATGGGAGAGAACGCATGCGCGTACTGCTTCAAAGAAGACAATCAACCAACAGGAGCGCCACCAAACCTTGTCCAAAAAAGATATTGGTCATACTCCCCTGTCATGGACTCCGCGGGCGGAGCGTGCTGCGGCGACGATGTCACCACACCCATTGACAGCGCATTCCTTGACTGCGGCAACGTATTTCAAGACGGGACAAAAATTTGTGCAGACACGCCAGCATGGGGATGGAAAACCACCACCGGCATTGGCGACGTATGGAAGCCAAACTGCCTCGCGAATGCCGGAACGAGCATCACCGTCGCGGACAGCTATCCTCAAGCGGTCTATTGCGGAACAGGATCCTTATTTACTCCAGCGCCCCCGATTCCGCTATTTACGATCAACAGCGGCGCTGAAACCAGAGCGTTCAAGAAGTATGGTGTTGACACACCGAATCCTAACATCGTCGGCGGCAATGGTATGCTCTGCTCGTATGATACCAATCGCGCGGCCAGCGATAAAACTCATATCGCAGAATGCTGCGGCGACTCCCCTGCGTTCTGCAAAACTCCTGGCGCACATGCAGATCATCTTACTTCGGGAGGGCACGCGATAGCAAATGATGGCGCGGCAGAGCCACTCTGGTACTACTGCAAGGGCAACCACCAATTCAGCACGGATCTTGACACTAGCCAATCAGACTGTCAACTCGCAGGACTCCATTACGCAGGCGGGCAGTGCTGCGGCGAACAAGAAGATTCACGCAACATAGGATACGAGAGCTACAACGGCGATACATCAGGAGCGTGCTTCAAGAGTACGTACCAGCAACGAAGCACGGGAACACCACAGTTCCTTCGGTTTGATCACGACGGAAGCGGCATCCAGACATTGTTTTATGAAGTAATCATCTCGCCCACAGGAACGTTTGAAGGATGCGCCATCGACACCACCGGAACTCTCGTTCCTGACAATAGCGGCGTCGAATATACACCAGGATGGAGGAGCTCGGAACTTCGAGGAAAACCATACAACGGCAACCCACCATCATCGATCATGACTGTCGATCCCAACCATCCAGCATCAAACGACTTCCTCCTCGCTCCATCACCGTTATTCCCTTATGGATTCCCTGACAATCCCGACGCCCATGGCGGAAAAAACACCATGTCCTTCCTCTCATCCTGGGTCATCGATGACAACGCATACTGCGAAAAACATACGGACCGGTTCTGCTCCTACGCTGAAGTATGGAGACCGCTTGCTGACGTTGGAGCAGATGCAACAGACCAACTTCATCTTGGTTACACAGAATGGGATATGCCACCTGGAAGACTTCAGGCAGAATGCTGCCCAGCTGAGGCGTGCTGGGACGGAGGGGCCGGCAGCAGCGGGGAATGTGTGCCTGCCTCAGACTTTGATGATCCCAATGAACCATCACGAGGATCCGCACCAGGATATCGATGCAGAATCGGGAGCGGTGGAGTCGCAGAATGGGTGCAGGCAGAACCAAAATACGCTCCGCGCCATATCGCATGGGGGTATTGCCCCCAGAAAGATCAGTGCCTGTTTGGAAATCCACTGCTTCCATCACCGCCGCTCACGTGTGTGGAACCCGGATTCTTTTGGGGGGACTATATCTGCAGCGTAAACGCGAGCGGTGTCGGCGACTGGGCAAGTCGAAACAGAGACCTCGGCATGGCAATGCTGCGCGTGATCGGAGAAACAGAAGCAGGAGGACTCTTCTCGCACGATTATACACTGTACTGCAGCGATCTTTCAGATGCCGTTAACATGTACAACTATGTCGTCGGAGGACTACCCATGTGGTCCACGACGGTAGACTCATACCTAAGACCTGCGCATGATCTGGAAGATGATACCCACATCGCTGGCTTACGAGCTGTCGAGAAAGTATGCGTTATTCGGCGAGGATCAAATCCAAAAGAGGTCTACGTGGGTATCGCTCTCAATAGCCGTCCCAATCTGGGAAACCAAACCGTCCCTGAAAGCGACGATGTTGGAATACTACGATCGCTCGGACTCTTCCTTGATCCTGTCAACCACTACAAAAGCCTCATGGCATGCAAGGATGTTATCGAGCAAAATGAGGAGGGCTATCATGAATGCTCCTGGCCTGAGCAGAGCGAACGAGGCGTATGGCTCAATCCACGCATGAATACGATCATTTTTGCATGGGAAAATGACGAGCCAATACCAGAAGTCACGGACCAAAACCTCATCAGCCTCATGATAGAATGGCTTATTAACTTCATCTACCAAATTGTTGAAAAGATCATATCCATCATTGAGAGCGAGCTTCCCTCATCATGGGAGCAAGATATTGCATTCATCGAGCAAAGCCGTGGAGGAGATATGTACTACATGGCAAGCAAAGGACCACTCCATATGTACGCAAGCCTGGAACGACGGTACGAGCCCACAAAAATTGAAGGAGGAACAGACCTAGAATTCACCATGATGGAACTCTCTGGATTTCCAGAAGAAGGAAGCACTATCTGCGACACCATCTATGAAACACTCGGGACTATGCAAGGAGGAGCGTACTGCGCACGCGATGTCGTCACTGGAAATTATCACATTGTCTCCCGAAATGAAATATCCGGAAGCATCCATGGACTTGCGGGGCTCTGGCAACAGCTCACAGGCTCGCTGCGACTTGATGATAGCACGGTTCCGAGGCCTGACGCGCCACCTGATGAAACAGCAGTTCTCATCAAAGACGACGCTGACACCAACATTGTGGCGCTTTACGACAGCGGAAACGTTATCACGTCCGCATGCATGATCGAAGGAATTGGAGGCTGCTCTAGTGCTCCAGCCAACTCACTAACGATATACAATGATGCAGGAACACGAGTTATCGCATACATCGCACCGGACGGCAGCATCTGTGCAGAAGAAGGATCATGTGAAGGGCATGAAACGACGTGTGACACTGCTGATTCCGCCCTGATTGTTTATAGTGATACTGATGCAGCCATCTCGATAAATAATGATGGCGTACTCTGCTTCATCGGAGAGATCAACCCCTAGAGGTGACCATAATGAAACATAATATCCTTAGCATATTGGTGATTTTGGTGATGCTTGTATACGTACCACTCGTATTTGGCATCAAACTGAATGTGAACAACTACTGGGTTTCTCCCGAGGGAAAAGTTGGCATTGGAACAAATGATCCATTGCAGCACGTCCATGTACGAAGCAGCGGGGCATTCGGTAACCCGACCGTTCGGCTTGAGAATCCCGCTAAACCAATGACTTGGGATATTACTGCCGATGATGCTGGAGTGCTCGCCGTCAAACAGGGCGGGGTGAATGCGCGACTTTCCGTTGAAGACACCGGTGATGTTGGTATTGGGACAGCAAGCCCGGACTATCGCATGGATGTACTTACCACTGCATCGTCCACTGGACGATTCAAGAGCTCAAGCGGAGCGCCCGGCACTCTTGTTGATATCGATAACAGCGTGGGGCAGAGCACCGTTTTGCGATTTTCAGATGGGGCTGTACGATGGTTCATTGGTATGGATGCTGCTGGCGACGCGTTCAAGATAGGAAAGGGTTCCTACTTTGGGTCGGGGGATGAATACCTTACGATAACTCCTACAGGTATGGTAGGAATTGGAACATCAACTCCTTCGGTCAATCTTGATGTTGCCGGGCGAATACGAGCAACAGCACCAGGAACTGGGAATGCCATGATACACTTATGGCAGCAGGGAACCGGTGGAAAAGAGTATTCCCTTTACTCAACAGGGTCAGGCGATCCACTTGGAGCCGGCGTGTTTAGTGTATACGACGGGAACGCGCATAGACTTGTCATCAAAAATGGCCGAATCGGCATTGGTAGATTAGATCCAGCAGCTCCGCTTGACGTCGCCGGCAATATACGAGTCGAAGATATCTACGCTCACAACGTTGAATTGCAAGGGTACCTGATGGGTCCACAAAGCCTTGGAAGGCTCTCGCTTTATGGCGATGTTGATGCTGGTGTTAGCGAGGGTGTCCATCTACTTGATAATGGAAACGTGGGTATAGGCACAAACGCCCCTACAGAGAAGGTTGACATCCACGGTAATGCAATCATCCGAGGAACACTCTCTGCAACTGTAAAGAACTTTGACATACCACATCCGCTTGATCCGAACATGAGGCTTTTACACTCATCGCTCGAAGGACCTGAAGCTGGCGTGTACTATCGCGGTGAAGGACAACTCCTGAACGGTCGAACAGAAATTAAACTACCAGATTATTTTGAAGCACTTACCCAGAAAGAAGGAAGAACTGTCATCCTCACAAATATTGACGGATTTGACCGGCTCGCTATCCAAAGTCAAACTGGAATCCAAGTCAAGGACGGAAGCTTCATTGTATACTCTGATAATCCTCGAAGCACTCAGAGATTCACATGGGAAGTCAAAGCGATGCGCGCTGATGTCGCATGGAACGGCGCAGAAGTATCCGCGGAGGAGAATTCCTAAATGAGATCAATCGCAATAAAAAAACTGGACGTGTGCATCTCTCTTTGGGCACTCATTATCTTACTCTCCAGTTTCAGTGCATTTGCGGTTACGAGCACACCACTCCCCATCACACTCGCATCCTCGGACGGTACGTCAACCGCGCTCGAGACGCAGGCAAATCTCGGATTCACACTGCTCATCACTGACGCGTCAGGCGCAACACTTGTCGATCTCTCTGACCCTGACACTGCAGACCAGGAAGACATGCCTGACGATGCTGAACCTGCAGGAATACAAGCACTCTTTGTACCATACGACGATGAACACGCGACATCAACGCGAAGAACCTGCCAATTCATCGGGACAATGGCCTCTATGCTCTCATCATGCATGCAGCAAGGAGCAAGTCAGCTCACTGGCATGCTCGGGGGAATGGGAGGCGGAGGAGGGGGTAAATACGCGCAAATCGCACAAATGGTTCTTCCCATCCTTCAGCAGGGGGCCATGCAGCAGGGACAAATGATTGGACTCATGGGAGAAGGACTCGAACCCATGTGCAATGAGGGGCTTGACAACGATTATGTACGACCGAACACGATCCATATCAGCTACGGATGCGCATCTGACGACGAGAGTACACGAGGAACAACCGATATTCCCGTTCGCGAAGTCATTGAAAAAGAAGCAGATATCGAAGCAAGCCAAGGCATCAACTCAGCAACATACAATCTTCTCGAGCAAGATTTCTGTAAGTGCGAAGGAGAACACAGTGTCTCATCATGGGTGGATACGGCGTTACAGATCAGCGACATACCACGTGAGGATGACCAGACAACATTCAGCTTCGATGTGGAATATGATACCAGCGAATACTATTGCACGATGCAAGGATGCGGAAGCCCGGATGAGGATGAAGGGATTCCATCAACATGGGATGAGGACGGCGACAATGCCATGGGCGGAGATTGTTGCGGGGATGATGAGGACGATGATCCTGACATGGGAAAAAACGCATGCCTTGGATGTCCAAACGGAAAGTTCTCGCCCGAGTGGGACGATGACAACGACCGCATTAAACCTCGAACAGAATCACGACGAGATTGGAGTGATGAAGACGTCCTTACTGAGGATGACCAGCCCAACCAATGCTGCGGTGATGACACCTCTGACTGCGGACTTGTGATCGAGAGCGAAGGGAAAATCTGCGCAAGCAGAGAAGTTGTCGCACAAGGAGGAGGAAGAGCACGAAAAGTACAATTCTCCTGGGAAGGAGGCATCGAGAACTGGGAAAACATCGAGGAGTTCGGAGACGAACCAGAATATGCGGATAATGGCGCCATCCTCAACGTGAGCTGTCTTGGATATCCTGTGCTGCTTGCAGGAGAATATGTCCTTGGATGCAATTCTGAATCACGCATCAGAGTAAGCTCAACCGAGAAGAAAACTTTACCAAGCGGCAAACCCGTCAAAACATTTACAGGCAAGATCATGGGAAAAGACAAAGACAATCCCTTTGAATTCAACAAGATGCAATACCTCTGCCACGAAGCAGGCGGGAACTTTATCATTGGAGCGTGCTGCAGTGTTGGAACATGCCCTTCTGTCAGCAAAGGAGGAGAGCACTACCGAACGGGCGATGCAGTTGTCCAAACAATCGATGGAAATGATTACACATTCTACTGCACATCCAACAATAATTTCACGCGCGACCTCGATGACGAATCCTTTGGAGAAGAGACCTGCGAAGCAGCAAAGAACGCTGATGGTACTACAGCCGGATTCACTTGGACAGGCAGTTACTGCTGCGGCGAACCAGACGATTATCTTGAAAGTTACAACGATCCACCAGACATGGTTACTACTGTGACAACCACAGGAGGCGTAACAACCACGACTGGAGGTGCGCAATCCCCGTATGATGTATTCTCAGGACAGGGACCTCTCGTTACTACAACAGGTGCCGTCAATATGGGGCAAATCCCTGCAAACATCGGCCAGGAAGAGTCAATTGGCGCGTGTTTCCGAGGAGTCTTCCAGCCAAACAACCAGTACCTTGTCGAATACTATACTGGGCGGGCACGGACACACCCCGGATCAGTTATATACAATGGTAGTATTCATGGGTGTGCAGTGGATGATCAGGACGCATACAACGACGGCGTCAATATGGGCGACAATCCCCGATACCAGCCGGAGGAGCAACACAACAAGCCATACGATGAAGGGCTTCGCGCGTCAAACGATTGGCTCATGCTGCACCCTGACGCGCCAAACGGAGCTCCAATGTATCCGTTTGTCATTCATGACCATCCCTACTGCGACCGTCTTGGCCCCGACGATGACCACAAACTTTTCTGCAGCTATAACGAAACATGGGTGTTTGATGAGTCAGAAGAAGGAAGAACCCACCTCAGCTATATTGCGTGGGAACCTGGGGAAGAGGAAACCAAACGCGCAGAATGCTGCCAAGAACTTCAATGCTGGAATGGCACTGCTTGCCTTGAAGACTTTTCCTCAACACCCACTGCCGTAGGATATGGCGGAACACCAGAAGAGAACTACCGATGCTACGATGGAGAATGGGTGCTTTCAAAGAGAAAATACACACACAATGGACAATTCAGCGGATTCTGCAAGAGAGAAACAGACTGCCTCCTTAACCCTGAGGGAGAAGGAACCACCGAGGACCCGAATTGCGTGGAATCAGGATTCTACACCATGGATCATTACTGCGATGAAGGAAAATGGACCACGCGAACCAAGCAGGTTGCCGGAGCACTCCTCAGCAGCATGTCACGACTCAACGACTATGTACTCTACTGCGACACGTATGAAAACGCGTTCAACTTCGTTGAGTACGTTGTGCAAGGAGGAACGGTCGCGGATTACTTTGCAGGAGAAGAATCAATCACATACGCTCCGCTCGGCGGGATAGATGATACTGATGATGATCCCATCTGCAGCGATAATCTTGGCAACCAGGCACCGTGCGCAAACAAAGTGTGTGTTCTCACCACTGGAACAAAAGTTGTTGTCGGAATATCGACAAATGCAGCATTCAACTCCGTTGGACTTAATCCGCTCAAGCTCGTCGGAAAGAACAGATACCAGTGCGAGGCTGCGATAAGCGATGATGTCGACGCATTCTTGCCATGCGGCTCCGATGGAACCGTGTGGGTACATCCCGAGAAGCAGATGATCATCGCATCACGCGAAAGGGTCCATGTCGGATATTCCGGAGATACTATCTCTACACTCCAGCAGACGCTCCAGGACTTCCTCACCATCGTCATGACATTCATTGACCTCAATTTCATGCAGTTCGAAGGACTCGACAGCGCGTTTGTGGAGAACACACAGGATTTCAGCAGGCTCTACATCGCATCGCATGATACCCGGCGCGTATATGGAATACATGAAGATAATCTCTGGAGCGCGCCAATGAATGAGGGAGGACTACCCGTGAGCTACCTCTTCGTTAATTATGTTAACTTTTACGCAGACCCCTGTCCGTCACTGGAAATCATACGAGGAACGGACACCACATCGGTCTGCGAACAATCCAGCACCGGAGGCGCACCGAGCACCCATATCATCTCCATCCAGGATGCGGAGTCGGAGGGCGGAGGTTTCCTCCCATACTGGAGACAATTCACGGCAGGACTACGCTAAGGTGCAACTCGTGAGAACATCACAGATCGCAATATTTTTCCTTCTCATGGCAGTCCTAGCTGGAAGCTTTGTGTTCATTATGCATCTTGCGAGTTCTGCCTCAAAAGAAGCATTCGAGAGACAGCGCCCCGTATTCTCAGATCAGCAGCAGCTCGTCGTCCAGTATAGGAAACAATTCCAAACCTGCCTTGATGAGGGCTTTATGCAGGGAATAATCCTCGTAGGACATGGAGGGGGCATACTATTCAATGATACCGGAGAGCCATACATGATTGATTTTCCAATTCCCCGAGTGAAAACGATGCTTCGCGGAAATGCGAGCTATACCGCGTACCAAATCTATAATCCTCTCTCAGAGGATGTCATTCCCAACTATGGAGAAATCGAGCAGCCGCCATTCTATCCATGCCTTGCCGGAGACCAGCCGAGCTCATTCTACGGAGCAGACTGTTACTATAACTATACTCATGATTGGTCAAAATTTTACCGTCGATGGGGGAGCCAGGCACTCAGGTATGTCCACTCGGGACTGCGTGCGCACAGCGATGCAAAAATATTCTATCCGAGCATGTGCAGCGCAGCAGTATCATCAGCATACACCGGCATCAATTGCCCAACGTACGGAAACCTATCCTATAGCATTCAAGAGCAACTCCAGAATTATACCATTGAGTACGTCCAAACTTGCATGAACTTCAGCTTCTACACTGCGTTTGGTGTCAATGCACTCCATAATGCATCGACGGCAAATGTAATGTTCTCCTGGGACGACACACAAATCGAAATGACATACCCCGTGACGCTTTCGCAAAACGGATCGCTTGCGACAACCGTGAAGTTCTACAACTACACGTCTACGGTTCCCGCACGTCTCCTACCTATGTATGCACTCGCGCGAGACCTCATCGATGCAGACATCACAAATATCACATTTAATCTCGTCAGCGAAGGAGAACGCATCTCGGAGGAATATTACGGCGGCACGTTCCGGGTAGAACAGGCTCCATCATCAATCAAGGACAAGCATATCGTAAGAATCACAGACATCTCGCAGCGCAATGCCGTCGGTGGACAGCCTTACTATTTCCAGTTCATCATTGAAAACAGAAACCCTGCCCTCGATTACTACACATTCCGGCCACTTGAGTATAACGACCAAAAGATCGATGTCTATATCCTTGAAGGAAGCAAGCTTAACTTCACACCAACCGCGCATGATTTTGATTATGATAACATTACATATACTTATGAAGGATGGAAGGCAACGTGGGATGATGCATTCTCTGGACCAACGTGTGGAGACGATCCTCTCGCAGACATCGAATGGACGTACGGTACTCCCCGAGGGACAAATATATGGGAGGATTCAGAACCCTACCAGGATGGATGTGACTTTGATGGAGATTTCGCACGCTACCGGTGCGCTCTCTCACCAACACTTGCGTGCAACGATGTTGGTATCCACAATATCACACTCACTACCATCGACCCTGGAGGCGCTCTCGACTATCAACTTATCAGGATTCTTGTGGATGATAAACCCTTCATTCGGCTCTGGACAAACAACACGTACGGATCCATCGATCATGGAAGCGAAGAGGCAAATCCCCCGATCAGCCCAGGAGAACCTGGGTATGTGAATGATTACTTTGCATCCGTCGAGGACCCTTTCCTCATCAATGCGACAGCAACAATTGATGTTGTCGTCATGGGCACACTCAACTATATCATCAGGGATCTCCAAGATCCGGCGTTCTTCTATGAAGGGCCGGATGGAATACTCAGTACTCAGCCATGGGACCCTAAACCAGACATTTTGAATGGTATTACTAGCGCGTATCCAACGAATACTGGACTCCATGTCATCCATGTCGAAGTAGAAGATGATGCGAACGCCCTGAACTACGCCGCGCAAGATTTTGAAATCGACGTCAAAGAATGCCTGCCTCACAATGATCCCCTCCGCAATGCGGCACAGTACCCCTACCATGACTTCACGCACGATGATGACTTCTATCCTCCACCGAAAGACAATGATCCCTACCAATCAGACCATACGTGCTGCACGAGCGGTTACACGCACGCGGGATCAGGAACCATATGCTACAGGCTTGACGCAACAAACAAGATCGTCGGATGCCCAAGTGATTTCCGGGATACTGCACGATTTCCAGCGTCACTATTCCCATTACCACCAGCCTATGTAGACAAAGCAGACCTTGTCTATCGCGAGTTCGAACGCAAGTGCTCAGGAGGCCGAGGCAACATCTGCAATGGAGGTTTTGGCGCAAATAATCTTGTAGAAGAAGTACCAGGACCAACAGATCCAAACGACCAGCGATGCTGGCACTGCTATTTTGGACAGGATCCAGCAGAGGGACTCTACAACGAACGAGCTGGGGAGGCATGGAATCCCGATACTCCGTCAGATAGCGGGGGACCAGGAGTGTACTGCAACGAGGTACTCAAATGCACAAGCTTTACCGAACAAGCAGGGTCGTACAACTTCTACGCCCCGGGCAGTCCTACAGGAGCTATTCCACCACCACCAGGAGGCACGCTCTATGTCTGCAAAGCTGCGTGCTCAGGAGCATCCGGAGGATCCTTTACCACGACCCAGCAAAGCGTATGCACGTACGCGACAGACTGCACGCCATGCCCAGGAAGCTGCTATCATTATGCTTCTGATTCTCAGAACGATTATTGCCCATAGCCATCGAAACCCCTGCCTTAAACGGCACAAACAGGGACCAAAACATTTTTAAATAAAACCCTCTGGGATAGAGGATATCGGGGTTTACGCGAGGCATTGCATGAAGTATAAACTTGGAAAAACTCCACGTTTAGAGATAATCACGGTTATATTCCTGCTGGTGCTCTGTTTCTTATCGCCTGGATCATCGATTACCCCAGCAGAAGCTGCAAGTGACACGCTTGGATGCTGCCTTCGCGCCATCAATGCCCAAGGAACAGTATACGCATACTGCCAAGAGCAAACGGAAGGAGAAGCAAGCACGGAGTGCCTCTCTGGATACTTTGAATACGACCAATACACAGATACCTTTTGTGACGATGTTGTACCCAATTGTGAGCCTGCTGGATGCTGCAGGGTGGAAAGCGGGGGAGTCTTCTTCTGCGACTACAACCAATATGGAGGAACCCAGCATGGGCCAGCAGCGGGTCAAGGTGTCTACAAAGAGTATTGTGACGACGAAGGAGGAGCGTTCTCACCTGGAGTTGTTGGCACATCATGCCAGGCTCTTTGCGGAGGAGCTCCAGGCTATGGCACCATTACCGGGACTGTTCGAGACCAAGATACCGACGATCCACTCCCTGGAGCAATCGTCACCATACCGAGCCAAGGCCTTAGCACGACTGCAGGATCAGGAGGAACGTACACAATCTCGAACGTCGCAGCAGGCGTTGTCAGCGTTGAGGCATCCCTGACCGGATACCAAGTCAGAGTACAATCCGCAACAATCACCGACCAAGGAACAACAACACTCAATTTTGATCTTGTGCCCATACCAGGAGCACAGTACTGGACGGCAACTGTCTATGTCACTGATACGGAAGCAAACGACCTCGCTGACGAGGATTTACCCGTCACGATCTCTTGGAGTACCAATACAATCTCCGGGGAAACAAAAACGTACGGACAACCACCGACGCATGATCACCCGGTTGTGTTTGACGGCCTCCCTAAGGGAGACACCATCAATTTTGATGTGACAGCACCAGGATACCAATCATACTTTGAAGAATACTTTGCTCCGTCCGACCAGGACGACCGCACATTCTACTTCGAGCTTTTGGAAGGAACCTCAACACTCTGCGGGAACGACTTCGTCGACACCGGAGAGGAATGTGACGGCACATCATCCGCGCTCTGCCCGGGAGACTGCCAGGTAGACTGCACATGCCCGAATAATTGCTGGGAAGCGCAAGGAGAGAGCGACCCTGTCATTGGTCAGCAGTTTTGCGGATTCTTCGTCAGTCAATGCACAGTCCCAGGAGGAAGTGTCGACAAAGGGCCTGGGGGAATATACAACACAAGCTGTCCGCAATTGAACCAAGCAGTTCCCTATCCACGAAGCAGTGGCGTATGCTGCTCCGTTCCCGTCGACAGCATCCCCGCATGCCTCAATGAGCAACGTGTCGGTGACATTTCACCAGATATCTATGGGTACTGCAGATGCGGCACCACATACCTTTCCACGACAGCCCAAGCAAGCCTGTACTGCTGTGGCGGATACGTGCAATCCGGAGGATGCGTATTTGGAACCATTTGGGGAGTCGTCACCAACCAGGTTTCCGGAACGGCGATCACTGGCGCAACCATCAACCTCCAACCAACAGCGGGAGGATCAGGAATTACAACAACCACTGCATTTGGAGTATACCACGGCGTTGCATCGGACGGACTCTACCTTCGCAATGACGTTCCAGTCGGAACATACACAATGACTGTATCAAAATCAGGATTCATCACCGAGACGATCAACGATATCGTCATTACTGCAAACCAAGAGGTACGGCAGGACGCGGAACTCATCCCCGAAGGAGCGGAAGTATGCGCAAATCCCGAATACATGCCTGAGCCTGACGGCGCGAACGTGCAACACACAGCCACGCAAGGTGAGCCCGACGGTATTCTCCACTGGCACATGCAATGCCCTGAAAAAGTTGAGCGTTACATCATCTATGAGCAACTCGGAACTGGAATCTGGCAGCCTCGGGAAGAAGTTATGGGAGCGGACGCGCAAGCAAGCTACACCATTCCCCTTGATTACCCACTTGGCGACTACCCACCTATCGGAGATGATCCGAACGGCGTATGCGATCAACTCCTTACCTACAAGATTGTAGCCGTGCCAAAACCAACCCTCGGGCTTGCCGCATCAGAAGGATTTGCGCCGCCATACTATCCCGGTGACTGCATCTGCATGGGCATCGAGGACACGATGAACAGATTCTGCCTCTATGACGGAGGAGGACAGCATGCAACACCTGACCAGCCAGCCCCAGATGCATTACCGACGGTGCGCGCATACTGCTCGGCAGATAATCAAGCACTCAAGTATGATGATTGTAGAATCACCGGAGGAACCGGGGTATGCGTCGATCCGCCAGGAGAACCACCAAGCGGCGCGCCATACTGCGCAGATCCTGAGCAATGCGAGAACCTTGGAATACCCGGAACCGTGCCGGGCGACTGGAATGCATTCAATATCTTCGGACTTTATTACGACAAAGTATACACGGCGCAAGGATTCGATTACACATGCCTCAAGAAATCACCAGCAGGACAAGGCCAATGGACGAACCGATACTGCTACATGGATTACAGCCCGACGACGGTCGATGCGTGCTACAGCTGCACGGGCGTCACGAGCTGCTATGATTATGATAGCCCCAGCGCGTGCGACGCTGCGCTCTATCCAACAACTGGAGACCATTGCGGTGCAGGAGGGCGGACAGTCCCTGGAGAACAACACCCATGCATGTGGTACGAAACTGAATTTGCAGAATTCGGGAAAGGAATATGCTACGCCGAAGGATACAGCGATGATGACAAGTGCAGCATGTGCGGACCTTCCGCCGGGCTCTTCAAAAACATTGGATGCAACCAAACCGTATGTGACCTCCTCGGAGACTGCTACGCAAACGCAGCGCAAACCCAATGCATTGCGTGCACGCCAACAGTCAGCTGTTATGATTACACTACCGAAGCAGCATGCGAAGGAGGCAGAGAGTTTGACATCACGCCTCCATGGGGAGAAACAGGATGGCTGTGGCTCCAAAGCGGAACACCCGACAATATTATCCCGAGCAACGATGCATGCCATCGAGAAACTTGCAGGTGGACAGGAAGCAGCTGCATCAAGGACGGAAATGATGACAATCGCGACGACTGCATGAGCAGTCCGGTGCCCGCATGCAGGCAGGATAACACTCCACCATCAATCATCATTGATTACACCACTATCCCTGCGGCAAAATACCTCAACAAGGACGGGCCGCTCGTGCCATTCAAGAGTTCCACTGGAGAGTTGGCACCAAACTTCGCCGTGCAGTGGTGCATTATCGAGGACGACCCCCAAGGAGAGCACGATATCGAGGATGCAGACTGCAAACCGACATACATTTCAAGCGCAGCACAAAACCATCAGGTCGATATCATCAGCACCTACGGATTCCTTGCCACGCCGACGGAAAAGTGGTATGTCATACGATACTTCGGACTTGATATCCATAACAACTCAGGAATCCTCCAGGAGGATAGCATCTTCATCGATACAATACCTCCGCAAGTGACTATCAGCGGACCAACACCCGTGTACCCAAGCGACCCCGGCATCCAAGTATCGAGCATCCAGGCGTCATTCTTTGAGAACTCCGGAAAAGACATGTTCTGCCAGGACAGGCTTAGAGGACCTGGAGGGTATGATTCTGCACAACTCAGCTACCTCGAACTCCTCGAGACGAGCAGCGCCGATCCAAAACTCATCACATACACAAATCTCCAGGATGGCAATTATTATTTCGAACTGACGTGCAAGGATGAGCACGGCAATGAAGTGATTGTCATCCAGCAGCCTGTGCTTGTGAAGCTCAACACGGAGATTTATGACGAGCAACCAACAGGAACAATCACCGACTCAAGCCCAGAACTCTCTATCAAGACCGAATTCCAATACAACCGCTGCGAATTCAGCGTCGATAACGCACCATTTGCCGGATACTACGGCTGCGGCGCAGCGCCCTGCCCAGAAACAGGCAGCGGATACTGGCTCTGGAGGCACGAACTTACTGGAACAGCGGCAGGAACAGAGAACGGATACCACACCGTCAACATCCAGTGCAGAGAAACAGCGGGCGGAGGATGGGACAAGACCACATCATACACTTTCGCAAATGACCGAAGCGCGCCAACAACAACCATCTATAATGTATGGGGAGCAACTTCCACACCGGTACCAAGCGGAGCGGAACTCTACGAAACACTATTCTTCTACAAGTTCACGTGCCTTGATCCATCACTCCCCGACATCATGCATTCACCTTCAACCGTCGATGAGCAGTGGGGATGTGGCGTCACCAAGTACTGCGCCGTGCAAGGCACTGTTCCCTGTAGTCCTACAACTACATATACATCTGAAACGGTGATCAGCCTGGCAAACCCAGGAACTACCGGCGACTACAAGATCTGCTATGCCACACCCGATGATGCAGAGGGGCAGTACACACCAAACATAGAAGCAACAAAATGTATCACCGTGCACCTTGACTCAAGGCCAGCTGACATCAATATCTCCATCCTTCCATTCTACGGCAGCCCAATTGTCTACAATCCGGGAAAGACAAAAATCGCAAAGAACAACCGCTATCGAATCATCATTAACACAAGCAAGCCAGTATTCCTCGTCGATCCAGAAACGGATTTTAGCTTCGAACTTGACGCATTCGATCCTGGAGAATTTGAGAACGGAGAACACTACTACCTCACATACCTAGGACCTGTGACTGGAACATGCGAACCAACCGGAGCGTGCACACAATTCTACTATGACCTTGACCTCATCGAGCATGCCATTTACGATACGGTTCCCCCGCCAAACAACATCCAAGGACAGTTCCACATCTCACTGCAGGACCCGTACTATATTATATCAGACGATGACCAAGTGGACGAGGGGCGACTGTTTGAGATAGATATCTTTGGGCCAAATCCTCCAACAATCCATTACCCGCAAGGGCTAGCAGCTGACATGTCAGATATTGTACTATCAATCATCAACTACAAGATCTACGGAATCTCGCAAGCGGCAAGCTCACGCGTGTACATCGAAAGCATTACTGGAGGATTCACACAGTATGTACTCACCGCTCCAGTATCGATCCAGCATGCGACAGGAACAGTATCACAAGTGGTGGACACACACACGGTACGTATCTCCTCAAGTACCATCAATGAGTTCCAGATAGGAAGGTATATAGAATTCCCAGCGCAACTCCGCGGTACGAAAGAACGCTACCGAATCACGAGCGCAACACCGTCCGGAGGAAGCGTTACCGTCACGGTCACGCCTGACTTTGAAACAACACCATCAGGATCTGCAACACTCTACTACGAATCTGTACCCACAGGATGGTTCATGATCGATCCCTACAACTTCCCCTCCCCTGGAATCGAAATCGGGGAGAACACATATGTTATCTGGGGAGTCGACGATGTGCTAAATCCAAGTGATGAGATCTCATTCGAACTCCTATACGCTCCATTCATCCCTGACGTACTCATGTACTACCCCATGCCCGGGGACATCCTCACCGAAGTACCAGTACACGTCGGAGCGTATGTCACTATGGCAACAAGCATGCCTGAGTTTGACCTCGACACGGACAGCGTGAACCTAGCAATCACCGGACCAGGATACTCCAAGACATTCACATGCGACGATCCAGACTTCACATGCACCAAAAAAACCTCAATACCATTCCTCACATGGAATCTTACAGGTCCCATCGACACACTGCAAAACAATATCTACAACGTACAACTCAGCTTCGCAAGCGAGGGTGGACACCAAGTAACGAAGACTTGGATCTTTGAATACAACACCGACGCGCCAACACTCGTTTCAGCAAACATCGTCACAACGCCACCATCACGCTTCCGCGCATCAACAAACAGGTGGTACGTGCCAACAACAACGGGCCTTTTCCGAGTGGCGTTCAATCCAGCTCAGACTGTAGAGATAGTTCTCGCACGAGTCACTGACGGAGGAAGCTGGACACGAGACCTCACGTGCGAAAACCGCGGAGGGGGAATATATCACTGCCAGTTCCCAGCGGATATGAGCATTGAACAACAATACACATTCATTCTCCGAGCACACCGCATGATCGGCGCAGGATGGGGACCAACCGTTGAATGGACACGAAACTTCAGACTTGATCTCTCAGCGCCCGTGGTTACTCTTACACTCTCAGATAGACTCCGACGAGATCACCTTGACATTCCCCTTGAAGCAACCGTGAGCGACGCAAGCATCTGGGAAGCTCAAGACCTTGGGTTCGTCACGTTCTACGGAGATGTCATGACAGCGCAAAATGGCGTGCTCTACACTCAAGGAACGGAACTCAAAGCACAGCCGCTCGGTGACATCAACATTAATTATATCACGGACAGGGACGGTAACTATACCGTCGCTGTGCGCGTCAGAGATTACGTCGGCCACCAAACGATCAAGGCAGACAGTGTTATCATCGACAAGACCATCATCCCCGAATGCATGGATGGGTGGGATAATGATCATGACGGCAAAGTAGACTACTGCACGAGCGGAAGCCTCAACATCATAGGAGGACCATGTGATGTTGGCTGCCGTGACGAATACTCGGACAGCGAACGCTACTGTACGGATACCTATGGAGCGGGAGGATGCCCAGCACCAAGCGCTGTGTGCGGAAACGGAGTCATTGACCTTGGAGAAACATGCGACCCCGGCGCAAGCGGAATACCAGCAGACCTTGGACTTGTCCGTGTGTGCACTGACCTTGGGTTTGATGGACCTACTGGCCAATCAATCAGCTGCATCGCAGCAGGACAGCCAAACCAATGCCATTTCAATACTAACGCATGCACACAGGACAGCACGTGCGGAAACGGAATACTTGAGCCAGGAGAGCAATGCGAGCCGCCAGGACGAACCGGCGCGTGCCAAGACATGGGATTCCCCGCAGGGACATGGGTGTGCGATCAGCAGTGCAAAATTGACATCGGAGGATGCGACGCTGGAGAACTTGCATGCGATGGCATCCTGCAGCCAGGAGAGGAATGCGACGACCTCCCTGGAGGCGGAGAGAACTTTGGAGGGCTCACGTGCGATGACTTTGGGTACAGTGGCGGGTACCTTACATGCTACACCGGAGCACCCGCATGCTCAACCATCGGCGCAATCGATATCTCATCTTGTACTTATTCACCGGACCCAACAGACTGCGGCGACAGCCAAATCGATATCGGCGAGAGCTGCGATGGCACACAATTTGGCAGCGTTGATCAGTGCGCGGACTTTGGATGGGCGGGAGGAGCACTTACCTGCAATGGATGCGATGTAACCTCAGGAGCATGTGAATGCTCAACATCATTGCACGACGGCATGATCCAGCCAGGAGAAACATGCGATGATGATCAAGGAGTACCATACTTTGCCGGAATGAACTGCGAATCATACGACCTTGGCATCGGAATCTACCCGCTTGACTGTCTCAACGGCGTCACTGATACTGCCGACTGTCTACGCATCGTGACTCATGGAAACGATCTCATCGAGCCAAGCGAACACTGCGACGGCACAGTGATGCCGCCAGGATTTAGCATCTGCAGCGACTACGTCTACCAGGGAGGATCTGGAGCACTTTCCTGCAACGCGCAAGCAAAACTGGATATATCCACATGCACGACTGATTTCACGCACCTCGGGAATGGTGCCATAGACCCAGGAGAAGTATGCGACATCGACGGCGCGACAGGTGCGCCCATATTCCAACCGGGCGTCAATTGCCAGGACTTTGGATTCAGTGGAGGAAGCCTGCTCTGCCAATTCGGAATCATACGAACAGAGAACTGCCTCCTCACATCAACCTGCGGGAATGGCGTCATCGAACCAGGAGAGCAATGCGACAAAGGTCCACCACCAGTCTTTGCAAATGATGCAAACACGTGCGAGGATTTCAACCTCGGAGGAGGAGCTGTCCTAGCCTGCACGGCGGCATGCACCATAGATACAAATGCCTGCGACTGCGCAACATCCGTCTGCGGGAATGGAGTCATTGAGCCAGGAGAAACATGCGAATGGGACAACTCGGTTGCCGTATTTGGCGGAAAGACATGCAGTGATTATGGATTCTCGAGCGGAAGCATGCACTGTATTGAGGAAGGACTGCCCGGACAGTGCACCGTTGATACCTCATACTGCGTACTTGAAGGAGTGTGCGGAGATGGAACGCTGCAGCAACCAGGTGAAATATGCGACGGAACACAATTCGCACCAGGCATAACATCATGCTCAGACATCAACGGATTCAGTCAAGGCGTGCTTGGGTGCGCAGGATGCCACCTTGAGACATCACAATGCATCATCCAAGGCGGACAGTACTCCTGCGGAAACGGCAACGCGGATCCCGGAGAGCAGTGCGACACCTTTGATCTACGAGGGGTTACATGCGCAAGTCTTGGAATATCGGGACCTGGCGCACTATCATGCAGTCCAGGATGTACGTTCAACACGTTCACATGCGGAGGGCAGTACGACGGAACACTACCCGGCCAAGAATGTTCCGCAGGATCAGCGCCAGTCGTTCCTTGCACGCTCTTTGACTTCAAACCAGGAGGTACAATCAGTTGTAGCGCAATCGGATTCCTCAATACGGGAGCATGCATTATGCGACCACCACAATGCAGCGACGGAATTGACAATGATGTCGACGGCCTTACTGATATGGGGGATAGCGACTGCAAGAGCGCTGTTGATCCTTTTGAGGTATCTGCATACCCACCATCGGTATCATCAGACACCCATCCAGATCCAAGCGAGATCTACTCAGCTAGCACCGTCCATTACATCTGGCAGATGCATGACCGCTACGGCATGAATGGGTACAGCTACCTAGGAGACGTACCAAGCGGAGCGTCAAGCGCCATCCCAGATCAGGATGAGACCAACAGCTCAAGCTCGGGACTTTGGGGAACGAGCGCGGATGCCAGCATCGAATACGCACCAAACTCAGTATCATACGCACGCACCATCCAGTTCCGTGTCAGACCAAAAGATATCGCAGGAAACTGGTGGGACAACTACTCAACTTATTACGTCCAGATCGACAATAGAGGACCAGGACTTGGGACGATCGAGGTCGGTGACTCATGAAGCGACATCTGTATGTCATGCTGATTGTTGCTCTTTTCCTCCTACCTTGTGCTCTGGCTGTTGGCCCACGACCAGTGATCCGCGTTACCTTTAATGAGCCAATCTGGACAGGCAGCAACCCCATCGAGATGAAGCTCAACAATACTCTTAACCAAGATTACACGAGCAAGCTCGTCACGACGCGCGTCAATTCCACCTCTTTTCGGTTTGATATAGCACCAAACGACTATCTCCCCTCAGGACAGTATCGATTTACTATCAAGGGGCGGGACATCCGAGGAGTATGGGGCGATGAGCTCTCCACCACATTTACCGTTGTAATTACCGGCATTGATTTCACACTCCTTGTTCCAAACCCCATCGATGAAACACATGGAGTCTTTGCAGGAAACCAAGATTTTACCGTGAGATTTGAGACAAGCATTCCAGCGCAATGCAAGTTCAGCACGGATGGGGAGACAATCCCTGATGAAGAATGGGAAGAAATGGAATATTACATGAGCTATGGAAGCAGCTATATCACCGTGCACGAAAAGCGATTCTTCACTCCTCCATTCAATCCTGATCCTGCAGCAGTCAACAAGGTCAAAATCCAGTGCGAGGACGTCATCGACCATAACCACGAGCATACGATCACGTACATCTTCTCAATAGACATGCAGCCACCACAAATCGTGGACTTCCGCGCAGTACCATCACTCGTCACCGAGTCACCGTCAACAACACTCATCATCGATACAAACGAGCCCACGAAGTGCAAGTATCTCCAAAGCTCCACACCGCCATCATACACGAGCATGCTATCATTTGGACAGACACAATACCAGACAACAGCAACGAAGCAGATTACCGTTCCACTACAGGAAGGAGTATACCGCTACTACGGACAGTGCGAGGACCAAGCACAGCAATTAACAGGACAAGAGTATGTGGAAGTCACTGTTGCACTCAATGCACCGCTCGAAATACTGGAAGTGCTCTCGCCCGATTACTACATCACGGGCCCACAGCAAGGCGGGCAAGTACCCGTTCTTCTCAACATCCTCACGAATAAGCAAGCGCTCTGCAGCTACAACAGAACACACGGAGGAGTCACCACTGCGTACACCTCATTTGATACTGGATACGCCACGGACCACGAGGCAACTGCAATGATACCTGCAGGACAGGAAGGATCACACACGTTCCACTTCCGTTGCACAAAAAATGACGAGAAAGCGCATGCAGATCATGCAGTAATGATGATCCTTTCCGGACCAACCATGCTCATCGTAAACGATTCAACAAATCTGCCAGACATCGACGATGACCGAACATACCTCACTGATCGACTGCCCTTATCAATGCGCGCGCGTGACGACCAGTCCAACATCGTGAAGTTCAATGTATCACTCTATAAGAGCGGAACATCCGTACCAGTCCTTTCCAGAACATACACTCCAGACGGATGCCAAACAGTTGGAGACCATATCGAATGCTGGAAAAACACGTTCGACGTTACTGGGCTTGACTTGGACGACCAGACATGGTACCTGTTCGAAGTATGGGCGGAGAACCAAGCAGGACAGCGAAGCGCGGCCATGCAGAGCGACGGCGTTCTTGTTGATGTCACGAGCGGCTTTATCCATCTCGTGCGTCCAATCAATGGAGTATTCACTGATACCAACTACACCGTCCGTATAGAGACTCTGCAAACATCCGTGTGTAAGTTCAGCAACAGGCCCGTGATCCCAGGACCCAAAGACTGGGCCACTATGAGATACTTTGAGTCAGACAAGGGAGACGCATCACACCTCATCCATGAAACATATCTCAACGGATCTGACGCGTTCATCCAAGGGGTAACGAACAAGCTCTTCATCAAGTGCAATGACGGAGCGCACATGCCAAACGCCTCCTATGACCTCACCTACGACACTGTTCCACCGGTCATCAATTCATTCGTCGCGATACCGTCACTTATCGTGGAAGACGAAGGACAGATGGTGTACTTTGACCTCAACATATCCACGAATGAGAACACATACTGCAGGTATTCAGAAGTTGAAGGAGACGAATACGAGGACAGGTTGCCATTCGATGGACCAGAAGTCCCTGCAAACTTCAAGAAAAAGTTCCAGGTCGAAGTGAGCAGGATCGCGGTCTCTGGGACATTTGACTACTACGCAGAATGCGTCGACCTTGGAGGACTTGAGACAGGAGTAGCGCATACGCAAGTCACTGTTGACCTCACAGTCCCCCTTACCATTGACACATCACTAACACCAACATACTATTCACAGACAACCGGAGGAAACGTGCAGGTGCCACTCAAGATCTTCACGAACAAGCTCGCGCTCTGCTTCTGGGGCTATGAAGGAAACGCGACACCCGTCAATCTCTTCCAAGACTCTCAGCAACATTATGTATTCCAAAAGACTGTCACAATACCTGTGCCGTCCGACGGTGATTACACCTTCCCCTTCCGCTGTGTTAGAGAGGAAGAGGATGTACGCGCAGAAAAAACCATCTATGTTGATTCATCGGCACCCGACATCACCAAATTCAACGATTCGTCAAGCTATCCTGGAGTTGATCCCCAGTACACCTTTGATGATGACAAACTCCCCATCTGGGTCATAGCAGAAGATAATGGAACCAGAGTCACAAAACTCAATCTGGAGATTTATGAGGACGGAGTGAGCAGTGATACACGCATCTACAACCAGAACAAGACAATCTCCTCAGGTGATTGCGACGAAGATGACGGCAACTATATCTGCGAATACAAAGAATTCATCACTAACCTAGATCTCGCAGACCAAAAACGATACTTCTTCAAAGGAAAGGCATACAATCTCGCAGGCCTTGTGAGCGGCGTCGAAACAAGCGACGGCATCACCGTTGACATTGACCTTGAGCCAGACTACTGCCGCGACCTCGTCAAGAACGGAAACGAATCAGACGTGGACTGCGGAGGAAGGACCTGTTCATCATGCGAAATCAACAAAACATGCAGAGCCCACCCGGACTGCAGAAGCGCGTTCTGCAACCCCGTACTCCACAAGTGTAAGGAAGCGACGTGCAACGACGGATTCCTGAATGGCGACGAGACCGATGTTGACTGCGGCGGCGATGACTGCGATGCGTGCGGGGAAGGAGATGACTGCATCGATGATGGCGACTGTGAATCAGGCATTTGTGATCCCGAAGAAGAGGAATGCGCCGAAGAAGACTCCTGTAGCAACGGTCGCCTTGACATCGGTGAGGCGGACGTGGACTGCGGAGGAGTGTGCCCAGACCTGTGCGGAGCGGGGGATGACTGCGACAGCGACAGCGACTGCCAGAGCGGCCTTGAATGCGACAATGGAGAGTGCTCCATCGTTGAAGGGCCAGGATGCACATCTGACGCTGATTGCGCGCAAGGACAGCAGTGCGATGAGACGACGGGGCACTGCATGGGATCAGGATGCATACGCTCAGGAGACTGCGATGGAGACGGCATGCCTGACGCATGGGAACAAACAAAAGGATTTGATCCAACCGACCCAACAGACGCCAGCAGAGACTCAGACAGCGACGGACTTCCAAATAAGGATGAATACACAAGGCAGACTGATCCAAAGAATCCCGATACTGACGGCGACGGATACCTTGACGGCGATGAAGTCGCAAACGGATGGGATCCAACTGACCCTGACGATCCAGGATCTGGCCTATCCTGGATATGGCTTGTGCTCCTCATACTCCTTGCGGTCGCGATTATCGGCGTTGGTGGGTACTTCACGTACCAGCGGTACGGACCAGCCGGAAAGAAAAAATTCGGCATGGACATCAAGTTTGACACCAAAAGACCAGGGCCCGGACTATTGCGGCCGCATCCACAGGTGCCATTCACACCTGGCACAAGTGGCATGAGCCTTGATAGAAGAAAACACCAGTACGAGCTCCGATCAAAAATGAGACAATCGGCGATGGACGCCTTTGGAGCTGGAAAAACAAGCAGTCCATCAGCAGGCTTTACACCGAAACTCGGCGACACAGCGGTCGCCGACGGGGCACCAATCAACGAGATGACAACACTCCGAACAGAGCTCTCCAAGTATGGCGACTTTAGCAAATTCGCTCCAGCAGAACTAGACAAATTCAAAGGAATGACACGACGGCAGCTGCAAACGATTCTTGCGAATAAGAATGCCGAACAAATCAAGATTATCGTACAAAACCTCTCAACACCTAAAGTGAAGGACGAGTACGTTGTTGACAAGGGAGAAAAGGAACGCAAAGCGACAAACGTCAGGATGGCAATACTCCCGAACGAAGACAAGCGAAAGAACATCAAAGGCAGGACAGAAGATGCCGTCGACAGGCTCGCGAAAATGGCCAGACGAAGCGGAACACACGAAGAAGTGTTCAGCAAGCTCGCCAAGATGTCAAAAGCCAAACGACGCAAAAAGTAGGTTTCTCATGAGGAAGTCACAAATCATCGGCCAAACATTCGTGTACTTAATGGGGGCGATCATCTTCATCGTCATCGTCATCTACGGGTACGCAAAGATCAGCGAGCTCCTTGACAGGCAGCAGCAGCTCTGTATCGACCAGATGGGGCTTGACCTCAAGGCAAAGGTCGAAGAAATCGGTCAGACATTTGATGTGAACATCTACAGGCTCAAGACTTGCGGCGAGTGGAACAGGGTATGCATTTGGAACTATGAACTTTCAGGACCCGCATGCTCATCAATGGACTGGGCAACAGTCCTTGCCCCTTACTTTGACACGGTTCAAGCGCCGGGACTCCTTGACTCAGGATCAAAGCCTCCGGAAACGGTGAGACGACAAATAATGTCATGTACCGAGAATAACATGGCCGTATATCGAAGCGGAAGCATCGACGTACAATTATACAATATCGGGAAGGCGCGGGTTGGAACATCCATCCGCGAGCAGATGACACCTGGAACCGTGCCGAGCCCGTACATCTTCAACTGCTTCTACGCGCCGCGCGGGAATGTGTACCTGCGTATCCAAGGAAAGGGGAGCGAAGCCGTCATCATCTCAGACTATCCTGGGCGGTATGAGAATCCACACGAGTCATAACTGTTTCTGTGTGCTCATTTTTCTTCTGCAAGATAATTCATTCACTTGCATTGGTGCACGCACTGTAGGAACTTCATGAGCATACTAGGAGAGAAGGACGGTCCACCTCCCGTTGGCAGAACAATAATGAGGGATTCTCATGATACTATCGCAGGACGGTCAGCCTCCCTTCGGTCGGCTGGCAGCGGACGCCATCTATTAAAAATCTAAGATTTTTTATCCCAGAAACTGCTTCACATTTTCGGTTCAAGCGTGCACTTGAATGATGGCTCTGCTACGCATGGTTGTACATTTGCTGTCTGCTGGGCGTGATTGGCCGAGTCCTTTTTGCTTACCTTTATGGATCGTCTTTTAGAAGAGGTTGACTCTCTCATGTTTTCATTACCCATCCCAAAGATATTTAACCTTCCTCTGCTCGGATGAATGTATGCGGACGGGAAAAAGAGGTGTGTTCCAGGAGCAGTTCAACTGGATATTTGTCCTTGTGGCCGGAGCAACTATCATCTTCTTTTTCTTCAACTTCCTTATGAAACAGCAAGCGCTCGCCATGGAAAAAACCGCGCTTACGATCAACACGGAACTTGAAAGCATCGCAACAGGAGTACAGAGCGCGCAAGACACCGCAATCAGGATCAGGGTACCAAAAACAACACTACTGCTCGGATGCACAAGACTATGCGAGTGCACATTCGGCATCAGGGGAAGCACGGTAACAAAACCATTCAAAGACAAGTACATCTTCGGCCCCCAGATCGTACCAGGACCAGATCTTGTCGTGTGGAGCAAACCATGGAGCATTCCGTACACCGTCGCAAACTTTGTGTACATCACGAGCCCAAGCATAAGATACGTTTTCGGATATGACCCAGCAAACCAAGATTCCGTAAAGATGATGCAAAAACTCGAGCAGCTATGGCCCAATCTCATCCTCTACAAGGCTGTGGAAATACAGAATGCCGGAGGCAGCAATTATCGGCTATACCCTGAGGGAAGCAGCACGGAATACGAGAACGAGCACTATGATGAAACACGCGTCGTACTCCTCATGCCAAACGCTCCGACAGATGTTGTCATACTCTTTGATGAAAGCTTCGAGAACGAGGAAATCTCCATACTCACCGTCTTTGGATCAAGCTTTGACGAAGGACTCGTGCGATTCCAGTGGCTTGACCCACAGGAACACATGCAAATACAGGACATGCAGTACGTCGGAACCGCAGGACTCCTCGGTGCCGTGTTCACTGAGAATCCAAACATGTACTACTGCAACATCATCAAAGGAATCACACGCGTGAACCAGAGCCTTGAAGTACTCGCGAACAGAAGCCAACGGCTGAGCCACTACTGGGAAGGGCTAGGAACCGGCGCCGCACGATGCGAGTCACTCCACAGGCTCATGTACCAGACGATCAAGGGAGTAAACTTCCAAGGCACTCCTGTTGGCACGGGAGTCATCCAGAGCCTTCCTCCACAGCTCCCAGCGGGCGCCATCATCACACCACAATATTACGAGGACTTTAACACCGCGCACGCCACATGGGTGCCAAAACTTGGAGAATTCAGCCAACTCAATTTCGAACTCAATCTCAACTCATGTATCGAGGTCTACTAATGAAAGCACAGATGAAGATGATGGAAACTTTCGCCGTCATGGTCGTCTTCTTCTTTCTCCTCATGATTGGAACAACAATGTACAGCAGATACCAAGAACGCCAGTATTTCCAAGATCTTGAACGCGCAAACAAACTGCTCTCTATCCAGACAGCACAAAAAGCGCTCTTTCTTCCCGAACTTAAGTGCGTGGAAGAACAACTCCTCTGCTTTGACAGTCTCAAGATCGAGCAGTTCAACAAGCTTGTTACGGATCATTCGGCATTTCAGCAAAGCTACGCGGAACTCTTTGGAGACAGCGAGATTACGCTCCAGCAAATCTATCCACCGCCTGGCCGGAACTTTCGGATATACTCGCTTATGCTTAATCCAGGACGGGAAATCGGTAGGTCCACTACCATAGTTCCAGTAACTGTGTATGACCCCACTACGAAAACGAGCGGATTTGGACTCCTGAACGTCACGGTGTACCAAAATGAATAAGCGTAGCCAAATGGAAATCATGGGCATTGCGATCATCATGGTACTCTTCAGCATTGGTCTTCTCATCTTCCTCAGCCTTTCCATGAAACCACCATCTGACCTCAAGGAACGCGTTGACCTCACAGAATACGCGACAAATTTTATCACCGTTATGCTTCGCACGACGACGGAATGCAATGGGGCTACTGTTGAGACACTCCTTAAAGATATCGCTTCGTACAACCAGCCTATCATCTGCGATGTGAGCGGCTATACTTCACTACAGTATCTTGCGGCTGACGATAGCCCTGTCACGACAATGCTCCAAGAATCCATCGAGAAGAAGTATCCTGACAGGGATTACTTTCTCGTATTCTGCGACTGGGACTCAAACAAGCAAGGATGCGCGTGCCCTGGCTGGGATACTTCGCAGAAGACTTGCTCACCAAACAATGGGGAGCTGCTCCTTCGCAAAAGCAATGTCGTTGGTATGCAGCAATGCACCACGTATACTCTAAAAGTGCAACCAATCCCCACGGACCGGGGCGTACTAAGCCTCGCGCTATGGCTGTGTGAGCGAAAGTCACTACCTTAGGATTCTCCGTCGATAGCATCACGTTCTTATACGTTATAAGGCGCCTTATACAGTACAAGACCAAACGATAAATACCGCCCGGACCATGAGGATATCATCAATCCGACAGGTGATACCGAATGAAAAAAAAGGATTTGCTCATCATCAGCTGCCTGCGACAGAGCGGCAGGGAAAGCCTGACCAATATCAGCAAAAAGACAAAAGTTCCCATATCCACAATCTTTGAAAAACTGCATATGCAGTATGGCGGGCTTGTTCGACGGTCCACACTCCTCATAGATTTTTCCGCGCTTGGTTTTCTTACAATGGCGCACGTCGCATTTCGCATCAGCAAATCTGACCGCGACAGATTCAGGGAGTACATGACAAAGCACCCGCACGTCAATACCTTCTATAAGATAAACAACGGCTATGACTTTCTCTGCGAGTGTGTCTACCGCAACATCAAGGAACTTGAGGAATTCCTCGAAAGACTCGACGAATCATTCGACATCAAAGAGAGACAAGTGCACTACCTCATTGACGAAATCAAGAAAGAAGCATTCCTGTCAGATCCGGAACTCCTCGACCTTATCTGGGACCCTAGTGCACAACAAGACCGTCGATGTGAAATATCTGCTTTAACACCCTATCGAGGAACGTACCACGATCCTCAGGAGGATGGCAGTCACTTGGGCAATTGCGGGAATCCTCAGGAGTATCGCATTTCTGGTCGCCGCACATTCCGCTAGGCCAGCAATATCCCATTCGGCTCGGAAGGTCCTTCCTCATCGGAGAGAGCATCTCCAGGGTCTCACAGCACTCAAGCTGAGACAGTCTACCATCAATTGGAAGCCCGGAACCCACGCACTTTGCGGACTCTTCAGGATCCCTCTCTGATGAACAGTCAGCATCAGCCGGGTAATCGATCAATTCATCCTCATCATTATCAAGTCCATCACCACAACCACAAATCTGGATGACGACCTCAACCTTGACGTAAGGCACCTCTTGCACAGTGATCTGCTTCACATAGAAGTTGAACGCATCATTCACTTTATACCAATTGAACTCTTCAACATTCAGCACCTGCTCCTTGCTTGTCATGAGCGTTGCGGACCTTGCTGTTGCTCCAAGAATGTATATCCTCAATCCCTCATAGCTTAGGGAGTTCTCGAGCGATAAGGTGTAGGACGTACACAACAACTGTTCAGGGATTCGCTGCATACAATTCACACACGGCTGATCTTGCACCTGCTGATTTTGGGGTGATTGATCGGCAACAGTGTCTGTTGGAGGGGGAGGCGCCTGCTGGACAATACAGTCCTCTGGGCAGGATGATGGAGACTCTGACACTTCACACATACCGTTCGGGCAGTGAGCAGTCGCCTGCTGACAGTCGGATGCGCATGAGAACGGAGTCTCTGGATACACACACATCCCATCACCACATGAATCATCCGGCTCATCAGGAGGTGAGTCGTCCATACAGTACCCAAAATATCCAACAAAAGGACTACCCTCCTCATCATACTCCACATACCTTGGATCATAATAACACGGGCAGTCAATAATCTGATGATCAAAACCTTGAGGAGTGCAATACTTCTCAGACAGGGTGTTTCCCGTCTGGCCGGGCTGCAAATAACTGCATTCTTCACCTTCGCACATCGCGCAGATGTCGGGGAATGTATCACCAAGGTAGTCAACGCCACCAGGATTGTCAGGGTATACACCATTATCAGAATCAACGCATCCAGTCATGGGGCAATCCGCTGGGCATGACGTGCTTGTCTCACCAGCGTCACAAACTCCATTCGGACAGGTAACATCCTCAGGATCGCAGTCCGCTGGGCAGGAACTATATGATTCCGTTTCCTGGCACACCAGATCTCCACAGTATGGCAGAGTGTCACACTGCAGGCAGCAGTGCATGGTATCGGCAGCGATGTACTCCATTCCCGCGGGGCACACCTGGTGCTCACCGCAGACAAACCCGAACTGCTCACACGCGCGGAGCGTATGCACACATTCGCCTCCAATGCAGCGATCAAGCGTCGCCGGATTGCTATCATAACACACACTGTCTGAAATGCACACGGGCTCCATATCATCATCAGCCGAATAGTCCTGGTTTGGTGACTTGTCTAAACTAAGCCCAATATCTGTGAGTGTAGGGGCATCAACTACTCCATTATCCATAAGTGATGTACCAGCACCTCCAATTTCCAGCGGGACAAGAAGAATATCTGGTGATGGAGTTATCGCAGCTGCGGGCTTTGATTCCAGTGATGTTCCTTTCGTTGTCGACACTGGAGATGTCAGAAAAATCGCCCTTCCTGTGGATTCAAGATCACATGCAGGAAGCACAAGTAAGGATATCAGACACAGTCCGACAAGGTAGTATTTTTCCATGCTCACGGGGTCAGACAGCAGTAGTTCGTCGGCTGTCCTGTGGTTTTATCGTACTGAATAGGATAGCATGCAAGACCCGGAGTATCATCATTTGGGCTCTTTACGACGCCACCTTTTGATTTGCAGTCCTCAATACCTTTACCAAATAACCCAATGCGCGCTGAAAAAATAATGACCAATACGATGAGGACGATCACGACAATCGCTGCTATCACGATCGTACTCAAAGAGAGATTCTCTCCCTTTGCCATGCGCACACCTACTGCCCTAGACCCGTGTCAGAACAGCAGACCGCTCCTTCTGTATCACACTTGTTGCTCAATGGAGCCCAGCCTTCCGGGCATGTTCCTTCACTGAAGCATTGACCGCCCTTGTTCTCACAAGCGCTTACGTCACCAGTCCAGTTCTTTACGTAGCCTAGGAAAATCACTGCCAAGATCACGAGTACAAGAATTGCAATCGCAGCAATGATAATCACATTAATAGAGATACCCTGCGCTTTCTTCATTGCGACACCTCTCCGATTTATACCTAAATGTATAGTGGTACATTATTCCGTATTCTAATATATAAAGGTTGCGTTGGGGCGGGGTTCTGGTACAGATTCTGGTATTACTGTGAGCATCAGGTGAATACTCTTTGGATGGGAATTTGGCTCGAGAGGCTCGCGGACAACTATAACCATTACTTTATTATAGTTAATATTATGCAATCCTATCATCTTTCAGTAAGCAACATGAGATCGATTGTATGGATGGTCCATCAAGACAGCTCTTAATCGTCCTTTTAATCATCGGAGTAGGATTAATAGCGTTTTACCCAACTCACAAAATGGGGTATGTGTGGAAGTCAGAATCCATCTTTGAACAGCTGAAATCTACCGAAGCGATCATCAATCACGCATCAACACCACCTTACCAGTACCGCTATGTTGCCTATGTTCCATTGTACTATCTCTGGTTCTTCAGTTCACAAACAGTACAAGGGTGGGTAGATCCTGCCGGAGGTGCACTTACCTTTTGGTATCTGAGCACGGTATGCACACTCGTGCTAAGCATCTTCGCATTAGTCTGGTTCTACTTGTCTTTTCGAGAATGGTTCACTGAGTGGAGTGTCATCCTTGCCATATTTGCAAGCTTGTTTTTCGCCAGATTCGGGCAGTACTGGACATGGATCGATGCGGTAGTACTCTTGCTGTCCGTTGCGTTCTGGAACTTGATTTTCAAAGGGGAGACATGGTGGGCAATCACACTCTATGGGATCTGTTGTCTATGCAAAGAATCATTCCTCTTCTTTATTCCTGTCATGATCTGGTGGAAGGAAGCCAAGAAAAGAGTATGGTTATGGATGAGCATTATCTATGCAGTCATTTTTATTGCGTTGCGCCTTCTCTATGGGTTCAGCACTGACGCATTCACAAGGCCAATCAATATGTCGCTAGGAGGAAATGCATGGCTCCTTATTATGGTTGGAGTGCTCATTCTCGCGTATGCCCTCATATTCCCACCCATGCGTAGTTTTGTCCAAGCATCGTATATTGCGTTTCTCGGGTTTCTTCTGGTCTATTTCTTTACGGCGCAGGCAAGCGAGCTACGAGTGTACATTCCATTCCTGCTTTTCCTTTTTCTCAAAAAGAAAAGTACACCTAAAAAGAAGTTACGATGATCATTACCACAACATCATCTCCACTAGGTTCTTTACCGAAAATATCAATGACTCCCACAATAAAACTTATATACGCCAGTAACGAGGTTAGGAAGATGCAGACGAAACGCGGCATGCTCTGGGGAACCGTGGTAAAAATCATTGTCATCGTCGTCCTCTTTGCGTTCCTCCTGTGGGCCGTTTACACGGCGGCAAAGCGTATAGGATTCATGGGGTAGCACATGAAGAAGAGAGGTGAAATCACTACATCAGAGATAGGGAAGGCAATCCTCTCGCTTGTCATCCTCGCATTCTTCATCGCGATCATGTTCCCTGCACTCAAGCTGCTCTTTGAAGATACTGCCGGCGCTGGAGCATGCAAGTGGGAACTATTCCTCACCACGTTCTCGAGAATCACGGGCGAACGTAGCATACCTCAAAGTTGCAGAATGCAAATTCACACAATCACCAAGGAAAATCTCACACGACGAAGAGCGGACAAGCTCTACACACCAGTACAGGAAGCAGAGCGCGGAATGAAGCTTTGGTGGGACGATAATCGGTTCGGGGAAAGTGCGCCATACTTCCGAGGGTCATACAAAGACACCTATCTCCCTGACGAGCCCATCCTCTACGAATGGGCAGCAGACAAAATTGTTGCGGAGCGGATGCGATACTGCTGGGACAAGGTCGATCAAGGAAACGTACAGCTCTTCGATAACTGGTACGATGTCATCGACTGGCACATCTTTGGTTATGGCGAGGACGCGAAACCAAAACCGGTGTGGGGCAACGAACAAGAAGCATGGGAAACATGGTTTATGAACATCAAAAAACCACCAGTCCTTTGTATCATCTGTGATCAGATCAAGTTTGACAATGATCTCCAGCAGATGTTCGGGAGCAGAGACATCATCTCACTTGACGAATGGATGCGAAATTCTCCACTTCCAGAAGACGTCCTTGCCGGAAGCAACCGCATCGCCAGCTACTACGAATATGTCACACCACAGCTAGGATTCTTCGAGCCAAAATACTCCTACCAGATGTCGGAGCCGCAAGCAGTCATCTACACACGCATACCACTCTGGGACGTGAATGTATTCAACATCATCGAGCAGCCAACAGAGATCATTGATGACTTTGTTGTGTGGAGCGGGATACAAATATATAGTCTAGCGCGTGATGGACTTCCCAAGAAAGTCGACAGAATCCACGTGATACCCTATCGAGAGGTGAGTGCGCGATGCAACTTCGTCATAAGCTAAAAGGAATGGTTGGATGGAACTATGTCGTAGCCCTCGTCCTCGTACTTGTCGTCATCGTTGTCATCCTTTTAGTCATTGGAAAAACACGCGTCGTGTTCCTTGAAAAAATCGGATTTTTACGGCAGATATTTGGTGGATAAATGCGACGAGGAGAAATCGGATTCACATTTTCAGGAATACTCACGATACTTCTCGGGCTCCTTGTCATTATCGTGCTTGTCAACTGGGGCGTACGCATCATCACTGATGTCGGTTATGCTGGATTCTTTGGCAAGGAAAGCCCCGGGAGACAAATCGGGCGAATAACAAATGGGAGCGGATTCACGCCATATGAAACCCAGCTCTCATTGGAAGAGAAAATCGTTGATGATTCCATGAAGGCGCTTGTCATGGCGATCAACAGCGTATCATCAGGGCAAGACGTATCTGTTGTAACACAAACACCAGAAGATAATCCATTCACTGATACTCAGAAAAAAATCGGATGGGTCCGCGTCGAATACTGGGCGGACATCGATTTCGTCAGTGAATTCTTCAACACGGACATGTACGTGCAGCGCACGTTCTCCGGTGAGGATATGTTTTCCAACCTCAATCCCTACATATACATCTATGATAAAGATGTCCTTACGTCGCATCCCCAGTATTATGAAGAGAAACGCGTTGATGGATTTGAAACGATGTACAATTTTGGCATCCATGTCGAATATACAGACGGAACACCAGCATGTGACAAGCAGACGACAAATGGAGACAAATTCGACGGAAGCGACCTTGCAACGTATGATCCCGCAAATCCCCTTAAATGCCAGAGCAGCCCATCAGTTCTTGAATGTCCATACCTCAAAGTCTACTATTGCGGAAAACAAGGACACATTACGGAAGAAGCAAGCGGGCGAGGAATTCCAATTTATTACCAAGACGGCCACAGCACAGCATGGGCGAGATTCCTCCTCCAGCCGACAGCAAAGGACGCGGCGGGAGAAGGAAGTGTGAATCGGGACGGGTTCTGGACGGGCGTAGGAGACACACTTGACACCATCAATCCGTTCGCGGGAGACTATTACACGTTACCTGCAGGCGGATGCATGGGCGGCGTCACTATACGCGAAGGAATCCAAGTTGCGTGCGACAAAACAGACTACTCATGCATGGTGTGCGGATTTGGGATGCCACAACAGACGGCAGACAGCGCCTTTATCACCTCATTTGGGAAACCCCAGTATCTCGTATACTACGAACAGTTTCCCAAAGGGCCTGAAGCCCACTGGACGTTTGATGTCACCGACTCACTCTGGAATATCGGGCGAGACATGGTCGTTGCGGCGAGCATAGAATTCATAGGCCTCAAGTTCGCGCCAGGAGCAGGCAAGCAAATCAGCAAGAACCTCATGGAGGGCGCCACGGAAACGGTCTTCAAAGAACTCAGCACAACATACACAAAAGAGGGAACTGAAGCATTCATCAAACTGTCCGCAACCCAAGCTCGGATTGCGTCACTCTACGGCGGAAAAATTGGAAGTGCAGCCGCAAGCGAGCTTGACACCGCGCTTGTCATGGCGATGGAGGACGCCGTCAGAGCCGCACAACGAGGAACAACGAAAGTCACGATCTCTGAAATCGAAACAGCAGCGGCGCAACACTTCGAATCAGTCGTGCCACTCATCCTCAAAGAGTATGGGGAGGAAGGAGTGCAAAAAATGACGGCAGAAGAGGTCGAAGCGCTCTCTAAAACAATCATCAAAGAAGCAGCGGATGGAATGACTAAACCGCTATCTCGAGCGGTCCTCAAGGAAGCGGCAGTAGAACTATCCTATTACAACCTCCTCAACAGAATGCTTGATGAATCAGGAGAGAAACTCTCCAAAGAAGCAGTCGATGAGATGACAAAAGAAGCGTTCGAACAGGCAACGAAAGGACTCTCACAGCTCCCGAAAAGTTATCAGACCGCAGCGATGAAAGCGTACGAACAGCGCGCATCAAGCCTCTTTACGAAGGAAGGAATATTCAAGCGCGCATGGGTCATTGATGAAACAGCTGCGGAAGCAGCGCTTTCCGGAGTGCCGCACGAGTCCATGGCAAAGCTCTTCTCCGAATGGGGGGCGCATACCGTGAGCAGGATGCCTGTTCCCACCGGGGGATGGATCGATGGACCGGTACTGCCCATCATGCTCAAACTCTCCCCTTCAACTCTTAATCCTCTCGCGCAGGGAGCGCACGCATTCCAGTGGATGTATGGAAAGCGATGGACATTCCTCCTCATGGCCGGAGTAGTCAGCCAAAAACTCGATGATATGTACAGCCACTTCACGCCATCAGGAATGAATACCCTTTCCGTGAGCACACCCATGGCCCTAGGCACAAGCAGAGACTACCCGCTCTCACCTGCCGCGGAAAAATTCTATATCGCGCTGCATGAGCGGTACAATGACGACGACGTTCCAACAAAACGGTTCTATCTCGTGAGCCCCTGCAGGACCGACCTTAAGGTCGAAAAAGCGATGTGCAAATGCTTCACGCAAAAGGAAAATCTGCACTTCAATTTTGGTGGAGGTTTCATTGACGTCATGCCCACAACGCTCGCCTTCAAGAATCCGGATATCAGCGAAGAAGACGCGCGAAAGGTCAGCGCAATGCTTCATTCACGGCCCTCGGAAAACAAGCTCACGAACAGCATGAAGAGTGATCAACTGATCGCACAGAACGTGGATTACAGCATGGCTGTAAAAGAATGTGTTGATCGAAGCACATGGGAAGGAGTCCAGCACTACTGGAGCAGCCTTGTGACCGGAAGCCCAAGCGACTGGGAAGAATACAGCACGGAATGCCTCCTCATCAAACCAAAACCGTACGTACTCGCTGAGGGAGAAATCAACTACTGCTACGGCCGATTCCCCGCAAGTGAAAATGTGCAAAGCGCGCTCTCGGGACTGCAGATCGCATATTCTATCACGGTTCCTGTCCTAACAGTCATACCAATCACAGCACCGATCGGAGCGGCACTTCTCCCCACGCTTGTACCCGTCGCTGCCGCGGATGCAGGGATCCGCGGGGCCATCACGGAATTCTGGCAGAAGTGGCCAAACACCGACGTTTCGGATCCAGTCGAACAAATCTCAAATGCGAACAAATTGAACGGATGATTCCATGAACCTTGAACAAAAACTTGTCAACATCGCTAAGTATGTCATCATCGTAGGGATTATCATCTTCCTCCTAGGATGGGGAATACGACTGATCATTACCCACGAGCGCAATGATCCCTCATACTTTTCAAACCCCAAGAACTGGATTGTTGAGGAACCAACATACTCCCGAGTGGACGTCCCTGCAGCAAGCGGCCAGCGCGCGACGTATGATAACGAACGGGGCATCATCAGTTACCATGATGGAAGAGTATTCACCGCATTCCAGAGCTACGGACTTTACAAAGGAATATTCTTTGGCACCTACGCTGTGGATGAAGGAGTGGCAATCGTTGAAATCGGTCCCAACATGGATCCAACGAACGGCATCATGGAAATATTCATCATGGAAAAATTCGAAGGAGAAACACCATGGATCTACATCTTCGTTGATCAGGAATGGGTCACCGCAATGCCAGAAACCCAGATCGTATGGGGACCCAATTATGAGCAGGAACTTACCGCACGATTCATTCCTCTCAAGGACGGCATCTTCTACTTCAAAATTGAAGACCAAACAGATAGATTTATACCTCCAGCGGACGGGGGAGTATGGCAGCAGAAGGGAGGGGTACTCGTCGGAAATATCACCCGGGCAGAATGGTTTAGCAATGCTCTCCTGGACAAACTTGTCATCCACTTTGGTTAGGCTTAAGAAATTCCAAAATAATTCCTGCTAGACATCGATGTGGACTGTCTTCACATCTTTTCTTCTGTTACCATGACCGTCCACGGCAACGATCGCAACATACCATTCGCCAGTTAACCCAAGCTCCAAACTCGTCTCGCGGGTCACTCCATGAATTGACGCTTGATCAGTCGTAGTGAAATCGCTCTCACTTGCGAATATTTCATACTTATCCACATCACTTGCAGCATTCTTTGACCACGAAATGATTTGAGCGCCGTCTCTCATCTCCACCTTCATATCCTCCACCAGGGGAGGAGGAATATCATCACGCAGCGCCTCGGCGCACCGCAGCGTCACACTTTTCGAATCGTCATCCGAGATCTCGAACACAAGCACATACTGGTCACGGTGAGCGTCCATGAATGACTGCTCGAGAGCCTTGCGCACTTTTCCAGCCTCGTTTCGACACGTGATTGCATCATCGGCGTCAACGCTCGTGGAACTACCTCTCTCCATGCACTCACGCCAAATTTTTACTGTCGCGTCAACCTGAGACCTATAGAGAGCATACTTTCCACTCAAATCATACTCATACGCAATCGTAAACGAAGGATAGAAACTATACTGGCCGATAACTTCTTTTGCATCATTATACAGTTTGCGCGTCACGATCTTTTGCGCAATACCATGCACGGATAGACTTCCGTCGAGCGTGACATCATAATTGTTCGTCGGCAAGGGATTCTCTGGATACCCTTGAAGGAAAGGATTAAGACGATCATTCAGAAATTTTCCGAACGCAACACGAAGATCACCGTTTCCCGGAATACAAGACTTCTCATCATTTTTCCAGACCGCATACTCCTTATCATTGAGCAGAATCTTGCCACAACGGTGGTGTGATAGGCCGCCTGACGAAGCAAGATCCTCAATCGCGAGCGGTATGCTCTTCCTTGCCGCAAGGTCCACATACAGCAGCGCGCGCTCACGCTCCTCATCTGCGCTGTACAACGAAATCACGTTCGTGCCTGTAACATCAGTCACTGAATTCGTCTTCTTCAGGAGAGCAAGATCTATCGCCCATACCCCGTATAAGATAATGAGCAAGAGGAATACCCAGAACACGCTGATCATCCAACCAACAATGCCTTTACGATTCACCGTATCACCCCATCAAAAAAAGGCCGTTTTACCTCACCATCCCACGCATCCATGCTCACCTCAAGCTCAACTTTTATCGGACCTTTATCGCTTGGAATATACGCAACAAACTCTCTACCCTTGATGAATCCGACAAGCTGGTTATCCGCAACTTCTGTTCCGCCAACATATAAGTTCCAGTCAATATTCTTGTCAAACCTCACGAAAAGCCACTCATTTATCTCACGCTTCACCACATCAAATTCCCCGTCTGCAATAACGTCCGCAAGGACACCATTACCAACTTTTTTCTGCAGGAGTAGCGGAAGAAACGAGCTCTTTTCCGCATCGATATCAGGACTTTGTGCCTTTTCGATAACGTGCTTTGCGATCAAACCAAAATACGCATAGCTAATCACGAGCACAAGACTGATGCCGAGCAAGGCACCTGCCATCACCATCGGCCACAAAATCCCCCTCTTACCAATCCGTCTCATCGTGGAAGCACCTTGCTCTCGGCAATAAGCTCGATATGGGTGCGCGTTCGCGTCCCGTTCTCGAACACCGCGTTCTGATGAAGACTATACGTCTCATACCTACTAATACCCGCGATCGGCTTTAGTTCGTTATACCGATCATACTGATACCAATAGGTTCCAAAGCCCTCAATATCGATCCGTGCACCAATATCAAGAGGGCTGTCAAGCTTCTGGAATGCCGCATCGAACACATCATTAGAAAGATTATGGGCGGCAACAACACCCGGATAGACACGACCCGTCACGGGATCATGATTCCACGCCGATGATTCTATCCGTTCCGCCCATATCTTTGACTCAAGGAGACGAGTTTCAAAAAATCGACTCAATACCTGATTTGGGAGCACGTAAATCGCTCCAAGAATGATCGATAACACAATAAGCGCCGGAACGAGGTTCAGCTGTGCTTTCTTCATGAGGACGCCTCAAAAGTTCTCAAGGATGACTGAATTGAGTCCACGATCCTGCTCTTATCACGAACTACGGATGAGGGAAGCTGCATGTTTCCAATCTCAAGCACAACTCCAATCTGACCTGGTGAGAGGATCCGCAATTGTTCATCAGCATTCATCCAGTGCTGACTTACCGGAATAACGGAAATACTCGTAATCTGCGCCAAGTTCTTCTTCAAATCGTTAAGAATCAGGCATGCCAAATACCTACTCTCCGCGTATTTTTCGCTATCAAGAAGCACATACGCCTTCACAGGATCCACATCCGATGAATAATTCCCCGCCCTAAAACCTAGAATTGCCGCGTATGGATATCGCCTCACGACTTCAAGCCGTTCATTCAGTCCGACGCGTGACTGCGCAGATCTTGTAAGAGCCGCTCCTGAAAATTGCAGAGCAATACCCAGAGTGAATTCCGCCTCTGTGAACTCATGATTGTCTGGCGCTACAGCTCCAAGATCAGCAGGCAATCCACTGTAGAACTGACCAGCAAAACCCCCCCGTGCCGGATCAATGACAAGACCCTCTATATTCCCAAGCTTAGGCTTTACACAGGCGATTGACTCAGGAATGTATCCCCCGTCAGGGGAAGCACTTATCATAACACCTTCCTTAAGGAGCCTCGCTTTCCTCCCAGGCTCAATTGAACTCTCAACCACATGCGTACTCTTCGAGGGGAAGAAAAAATATGTCTCATTATCCGTCGGATGCGCTCCATCGGATATCGTCACACGATTGTTCTCATAGTACTCTGAGATGTTTGATGATTTTGGCATGACTAGCTCGATATTCATTGGCGAACCAAGCATCTTATTGATCGTCATGCTCCGATCGATAGCAATCTTCTTTCGCTCAAACGGGCCCTGTTCACCAACATGCTTGGCGTACACCAGTAAGATTGAGAGTATGAGCACTGCGATTATCACATATACCACTGCTTCCAGCAGCAATGTCTGCTGGCCTTTCCGACCTTGCTTTCTTGCCATGCTCATATCTTTGGTGCCTTCTCGATCACTAATCGATTGTTCTTCCTGCGAATTGTCACAACGCGATCATCGCCTACCTCAACACGCTGGAAACCCTCAATACAAGGACCATCATCACAATTCTTCACGACGGCCGGCAGGGTGCCGCAGTAGGACGCATCCGATGATCCTTTTGGATATATACACAAGCAAGCATCGTCCCTGCATGTGCCCGGTTTCAGCTGTCCATCTATAGGATGAAGAACGACAGAATACTCCATGCCAATCAGCGGAACGAACACACTCTCGTCAGGCCGCAAGGCCTCGATATCCCTCAGGATTCGCTGGCCATCCATCTGTTCTTGGGTAATCTCCTTTGTCGTGCAGCTCCGGTATACGAAAAAGAACGCGCCAATCACGAGGAATAATATAATCGCATCTATCACCACGTGCGCAAGAACCTCCCACCACACACTACCTTTCCTATTCATCGTGTCACCGGTCCTACTCGCGCTCGCAACATAACCCGTTTTGGCAATCCTTCCACTCTCCATCGACCTCAGCGTAGCCATCAGGACAACCCGTCTGCACACACTTGCGATCAGGGATGAAGATGCTTGCACACCTCTTACCTTGTGATTCCTGTATGGATGCGTTAGAAACATCATTGTACCCCCATATCGCCTTCCTCACCTGACCTCCGAAGACAAGGATGACAACAATTAGCACGATGACTGACAGCGCCGCTACCACAATTGTTTGTAAACTCAGTTCAACACCCTTTTTCATCCATGACCACCTGTTGATTTTTTATGAGGAACCAATCCCGCAACGCTGCTCGTTGTTTCCAACACATGAGCGCTTGCGTAATCCTTGATAATCTTGGCAAATTTCTGACGAAAACCGCTCAGCACCTCCTCGTGATGCATGAGAGACTTTGCCACTATCACAATCTCCACATCAAACGCGCCCGTTGTCTTTGCAACGCTTACGACACTCGCGTGAGAGCGCAATGCGGATAGAAACTTTTTCTCATCTTCAAGGGTGAAGTTATGCAAGGCGAAGTGCACGATAGACCTCGTGGTGAACCCGAGAAAACTCGAATTCAGCTGCATCGAAAAACCCTCAATGATCCCTTTCTCCAGGAGCCTGCGCATACGATAGGCAACACTATCACGCTGGATACCTGTAGCCCTACTGATCTTTGCAATGGAAGCGCGCGCATCGAGCGAGAGCACGCCAAGAATACGCATATCATTCACCGTCAGGTCTGACGATCGCGCTTTTGGCATTATGGTTCAACTTGGTATAACACTATAAAAATGTATCTAAATTACGTATTATACGAAATAATGATAATAAGATATAATATAATACGTAATTATGTGGCAGATACTGCTTGTAGAATACCCAACAGTGCACCCATAGTTTTATAAATATCCGTCGGCCTCTTTATCGTCATTACCGACACTTAGGTCCGCATGGACCTGAGTACTGCTGCATGAGGTAATAAAAAATGCAGACATGTTCTGCAGGTGAAAATATGACAGAAGAAAAACAGCTCCTCGTCCCCCAGGACGACTACTTGAAATCAGGAATTCACATCGGAACAAAATTCAAGACAAAGTACATGGAGAACTTCATCTACAAGACGAGACCGGATGGCTTATGCGTCCTCAACTTGCAGAAAATTGATGACCGGCTGAGGGTAGCCGCACGGTTTCTTGCCAAGTACGAACCCAACGAAATACTTATGGTCTGCAGGCGTGAGAACGGGTGGGATGGACTCAAACTCCTTGGAAAGATGACTGGCATCAAAGTCATCCCCGGAAGGTATCCACCAGGAATGCTCACCAATCCAGATCTCGAAACGTTCAAGGAATTCAAGCTTGTCTTTGTGGCTGACGCATGGCCGGACCGAAACGTTGTACAGGATGCCGTGCATGTTGGGATACCAGTTGTCGCACTCTGCGACACCAACAATCAGTCCAACTTCATCGACCTCGTTCTTCCATGCAATAACAAGGGAAGAAAGAGCCTCGGACTCGTGTTCTACATCCTTGCGCGAGAATATCTCAAGGTACGAGGAGTCATTAAGTCCGACGAGGAGTTCCAAGCGAAGCCAGCAGACTTTATCGGCGAATAGACTAACATCGCGGGTTAGCTGCTCAGCGTAGCAAACAACAACGTTTTTATACTGTTTTTCCTTTTATCTATCTTCATGAATGACAGGATCAAGCAGGACCTTCTCCGTCTGATCGACCAGGCGCTTTTCTCGATTGAACAGCACGATGTCAACAAGCTGAAAGATATCAGCAACTATGTCATCCACAACGCCGCAGTCTTTCAAGACCCTATGTCAGTACAGATGATCATTATCATTTACTCCCTGTCCAAGATCATGTTCAAGAATCCAAAGCTTGACAGCGACATCGTTCAGATGCTCAAGAGAGCTCATACGCTTCTGTACGATGACAAGACCGACGCGTACAACGGAGTCATGCACCAGCTCTACAAAAAGATCAGCGAGGCAGACTCACAGATCAGCCAGTACATCACAGAAGTCATCAGCAGATCACAGGTAAGGAAAGGGCAGAGCATCTATGAACACGGCATCTCGATAGGAAGGGCAGCAGAACTCATGGGAATCTCCCAATGGGAGCTCCTCAGCTACATCGGGAAGGTCAAAGAACCAGAACAGTACGAAGAAGGGCCCTCAGCACAAAAGAGGCTCAACTACGCACGACGACTGTTTAATCTTGGAGGGGAATCATGAGAGCCCTGGTCTTTGACGCAAGCCCAATCATCAGCCTTACCATGAACAACATGCTCTGGATACTTGAGCCTCTCAAGGCCCGCTTTGGCGGAGAGTTTCTCATGCCAGAAGGAGTACACTATGAGGTTGTCGATAGGCCACTCGGGACTAAAATGTTCAAACTTGAAGCGCTTCTCGTCGCGCGAGAGATACGCAGAAAAGTATTCAGCGTCGTTCCAAGCAAAGAGATCGCACAGTACTCGAAGGTGCTTCTCGATACTGCGAACACCAGTTTTTTAGCGTATGACCACCCAATCCAGATCATGCATCGCGGAGAAACCGAAGCGCTTGCAACGTGCATCCTCAAGGACATACCCACCGTCGTCATCGATGAACGCACAACAAGACTCATGCTCGAAAGCCCCCACCAGATGCAGAAAATCCTCGAAAAGAAAAACCACACTTCGATCACTGTGAATGAAGAATCACTGCACCAATTCAGCGGTATGGTGAAAAACATCAAACCCATCCGAAGCACGGAACTCATGCTTGTTGCATATGAACTTGGCCTTCTCCAGGAACTTCTGCCAACCGAGAAGAATGCGAGAACCACACTCCTTGATGCACTCCTCTGGGGGCTCAAGCTCGACGGATGCTCAATCTCAAGACTTGAGATTGAACGGCTCATAAAGACTGAGATCCGTCGGTAAGGTATTATGCCTCATCAATTCACCGTCTAGGAAGTACGACATCACAGACGAAAAGTATATAAAGGAGTGGCACTCAGGTATTCACAGTGTGGGGGCGTATTGACGCTCATGGAGGTAATTCAGAATGGCAAAAAAAGTTGCGAAGGTTGGAGTCAAGAAGGAAAAAGGATGGCTCTATTTTGTGGATGGTAACGGCAATGTCTCACGAGCCATGATGGCACGCGGCGGCGGAAAGAACAAGAAGAAAGGAAAGAAGGAAGTTGTCGCGAAAGCCGGCGTCAAGAAAGAAGAAGGTTATCTCTACTTCATTGACAAGCAGGGCGATATCTCCTGCGCAAAGATGGCTCGACGTTAGAGCCTTATTTTTCTTTTTCCTCTTTTTCTTTATACCACTAAGCATTTAAGTTTAAGTCCATTCCTCATACCATCACGGGGTTGCCATGAAATATTTTCACATCGCAGACTGCCACATCGGAAGCTGGAGAGATCCACGACTAAAAGATGTGGCAACAGAACTCTTCGGCCAAGTTACCGAGCGATGCATCAATGAACACGCAGACTTCCTCCTCATCGCGGGAGACTTATTCCACACAGCAATACCTCCACTTGAAAGCCTTCGGACAACCGTGATGCGACTCCAAACACTCAAGGACAACAACATCCCTGTCTATATCATCACAGGAAGCCACGACTTTTCGCCATCAGGAAAAACCGTCATCAGCATCCTTGAAGAAGCAAAACTCGTCACGGATGTATCGCAGGCAACGTACGACGAAACTACCGGAAAATTATTCCTCTCCTTTGTGACAGATCCAAAGACAGGAGCAAAAATAACAGGCATCGGAGGACGACGAAAAAGCCTCGAGCGCAACTACTATACAATCCTTGATCATGAAAGCCTTGAGCGCGAAGAAGGCTACAAAATCTTCATGCTCCACACGTCCATCAACGAGCTCGGACATCACCATATGGACGCTCAACCATTATCGCTGCTTCCGAAAGGATTCAACTACTATGCAGCGGGGCACGTCCACCAAGTGTCACAGCACCAATTTGATGAGTATCCCCTCATTGCGTATCCTGGACCATTATTTCCCGACACATTCTCAGAGCTCGAGGAACTCAAGGGAGGGGGTTATTACGTCGTCACCGTCGACAACAACATCACTCGAATCTCTTTTGAGAAACTTCGCCCATTCCCAATCGAAAGCATTAACGTCAAGGCACACGGAAAAACTCCAGCACAGATCACCGAAGAACTCCTCAGCATAAAAGAGAACACCGGAGGAACGCTCGTTACGATCAGAATCGAAGGAACGCTCGCGAGCGGCCGGGTATCTGACATTGATTTTAAGAAAATATACCATCAGTTCATGACAGGTGGGGCGCTCGCGATCCTAAGAAATACTGCAGCCCTCACAAGTCCCGAACTCATCGGGATATCCGCAACACTACTTTCAACTGAAGAGACGGAGCGACAACTCCTTGAAGCGCACGCAAAACCAGAACTCCTGCCTTTAACCTATCAGAAACAAGAAAAAGAACTCATCAGACTCCTTATGCATGTCTTCTCAACAGAAAAGAACGAGGGTGAAACAATCCACACGTATGAATCACGAATCACTGAAGAAACGGACCTCGCGTTTCAGAGGGCAAGCAGCTTACGCAAGATACTACCCACTTCTTGAGGGGTCGCTTTTCCTTTCGATTTTCTCATGACCTGACCAATAACAAAATTAAGCGATTTTTCATTTCCCGCCCTGAAATCCGCGACAGCCCTTTCGTTTTCGGCAATCGCCTCACGACAGAGGCGAGCGAGTTCACTCACATCAGAAATCATCGCTAGCCCATGAGTATTCACATAATCCTCGATATTATATGGCCCTTCCATGAGCTTTTCCATCAGCCGCTGAGCGGTTGTCTCATTAATCCTTTTCTCGTCAATCAGCCGAAGTATCACGGCAACTTCCTTAGGAGTGAACGCAATATCAGAAAGTGACTTATTCTGGTAGTTCAAGACGCGAGTCAGCTCCCGACGAATCCAACGTGCAGCAAGTTCAGGACGACAAAGTCGCGCAGTCTCCTCAAAGAAACCAGCAAGCGAACGATCCTGGGATAACACTTCCGCATCTTTTTCGTCGATCCTGTATTCCTTTGCAAATCGCAACGCTTTCTCGTCCGCAAGTTCAGGCACCTGCTTTTTCATCCTTGCCACCCACTCACTTGTAATATCGGTACGGACGAGATCCGCATCAATGATGTACCCATAATCAGACTCTGTCTCCTTTTTACGCAGCAAGCTACTCGCTCCAAGAGCAGCATTCCACGCCCGCGTCTCCTGCGAGAACTTCTTTCCCTCAGCTGACTCCTTCTTCTGCCTCATAACCTCATACTCGACGGCGCGCTCAATCTCACGAAAACCCGTTACGTTCTTTACCTCAGCGCGCACGTACCCGCCCTCTCTAATCGAGACATTGACGTCAGCCTTAATTGTTCCCTCAGGGCGAAAAATCTTGAGGTATTCCAAGATGCTCCGGAGCCGCTTCATGAATTCGCGGGCTTCTTCAGGAGAAGAGAGCTCAGGCCTTGTCACAATCTCCACAAGCGGGGTCCCGCTCCTATTATAATCGACAAGAACGTACTTAGCGCTCTCAATGGATCCACCAGCATGCACAAGTGCGGCAGGATCCTCTTCAAGATGAATACGCTCAATTCCGACCTTCTTTCCTGATGCAAGCTTGATGAAACCATCTGTTGCGAGAGGAATCTCATACTGGGAAATCTGGTAATTCTTGGAAAGGTCAGGATAAAAATACGACTTCCTTGAGAAAATAAGTTCTGGGGCAATCTTCGAGTGTGTCGCTAGCGCGAGCATAATTCCGAATTCTACAGCTTTCTTATTCAGAACTGGCTTAGACCCTGGATGACCGAGACAGACTTGGCACGTCCTTGCATTTGGAAGTTCTTCTTCCGTAGCCTCATTTGCGCACGCACAGAACAACTTACTCTTCGTGCCAAGCTCCACATGAATCTCAAGACCGATTACGACATCATCATGAAACTCGTTCATTCACTCCACCAATCAGCACGATTTTAAAAATCTACCCCTGGAAACGCTCGTACCACCGTGTACACAGGCCGGCCTCCAGAGAGATCGCTCTCCATTAGCAAAAACGAGCGAACTTGCACTTCTAGCTTCTTTGTGCCCCTCTCAACTAATGGGGGGATATCAATGGATTCATTGCGCACTCGCGCGAGCGTCACGTGAGGAACATAACTCTTCTCCATGGGTACTATACCCGAGAGCGATCGATCTATCTCTCTCTGAAGATCCATCAATACCTTATTGTGCGCAACGCCTATCCACACAACTCTTGGGCTACGAGCATTCGGAAAACAACCCATGCCTTCCAGAGTCAACGAAAATGCAGGAAATCTTATCTTCGCGAGTGCATCCGCTATCTCGGTAGGATCATCCTTGTCGCCAATAAACTTCAACGTCAGATGGAACACGCTCGGGCATGAAAGGTGTGCATCCTTTAGCGGTTGCTGCGCCGCAAGGAGGAAATCTCGGCTGTCATTAAGATCGATTGCGATGAACAGTCTCATTCTTTCTTCGCTTTCTTTCTTGGCTTTTTTGGCTCTGCTTTCTTCGTCTCTTTAAGTTCTTCCTTGACAGGCTTTTCCTTCACGCGCTTTTCTGCGAGAGTAATACCCTCACTTTTGAAGAGCTCGACAATCTCCTCGTGAGATGCGCCTTCCTTGATGCTCGCTATTGATGTGAGCGGTTCAAGATGCAGAACATTACAGCGCTTTCTCCTCGTTTCTCCATCAACAAGAACAAACGTGTCATCAATCTTCTCGACAATAACACACTTCTTGCCACCATCACGGCCGGCAATCTTCACACACCATCGTCCAACATCAAACATGTTATCCCTCCTCTATACTTGTTGAAGCGGTCGCCCACACTTCTGGAGAGGTCACTTCCTGACCATACGAATTATTGTTCGCCTCGCGCTTGCGCTTGATAGAACACCGCCAAACGGTCTCTCAGGCCTACGCTCAGACTTGGAAAGCTTTGACATATCCCTTGGGATACCATGCAAAGCCTTGCCTGACAGCGCACACCTTGCTTGCCTTGGCGTTCGCGACACATAATGAATCACCATACGATGACCCGGTGTCACAACCTTTACCCTGCGCATTGAGCGCGATTTCTTCCGTCCTTCAACCATGACGAGAAGGATTCGGGGTTGATTTATAAAGGTTGCTGTGCCCGCTCTAGAGGCTTTTGGCAGAATCTCCAGCGTGGTGCACCATGAATGCGTGAGCTTTTTTACCTTCTCATCAGGCATTTTTCGAGGCTGTTAAAACCCCTAATTCATGCTTTATACGGGCCATAACCCCCTTTTTCAACCACAACACTTATAAAGAGACCCATGCCTTCAAGTATTATGGAAGATGAACCGCAGCAGCCGGAAGAATCGACGGAAAAGGCAGCTAGCGAACAGCCTCAAGGTAATATCATCTCGCGAGAAATCGAAGACGAGATGAGGACTTCCTATCTTGATTACTCAATGTCCGTCATTGTTGGACGCGCATTACCTGACATTCGGGACGGCCTAAAGCCAGTCCATCGGCGCATTCTCTATGCTATGCATTCACTTGGGATGGCGTCAAACAAGCCATTCAAAAAGTGCGCGCGCATCGTCGGTGAAGTTATCGGCAAGTTCCACCCCCACGGCGACCTTGCCGTATACGACGCACTCGCGCGCATGGTACAAGACTTCTCATTGCGGTATCCACTCATCCTTGGACAAGGAAACTTTGGAAGCATGGATGGCGACAGCCCTGCGGCCATGAGGTACACTGAAGCAAAGCTTGCCCGGACAGCGGAGTCGCTCCTCGAAGATCTTGAGAAAGAAACCGTGCTCTATGTTCCTAACTTTGACGACACACTCACTGAACCCTCAGTACTTCCGAGCAGGTTCCCCAACATGCTTGTGAACGGCTCAAGCGGAATCGCAGTCGGCATGGCAACAAATATTCCACCACATAACCTCAAAGAAGCATCGGACGCCATCATCGCGCTTATCGATGATCCTGAACTTGGACCACTCGAGCTCATGAAGCACATGAAGGGGCCTGACTTTCCGACAGGAGGACAAGTCGTCGGTACCATGGGCATCCGAAATTATTTTACAACAGGAAAGGGAAGAATCCTCGTCCGCGGCAAGACTGTCGTTGAGGACCACAAAGGAAAAAGCCAGATTCTCATCACCGAGATACCTTACCAGGTCAACAAGTCCCTCCTCGTGCAAGGCATTGCAGAACTCATCAAGGACAAAATCGTCGACGGCATCTCGGATTTGCGCGACGAATCAGACAAGCACGGCGTGCGGATCGTCATCGAGCTCAAAACCGGAGCGAATGCCGACGTCATCCTTAACCAGCTCTATCACCACTCCAATCTGCAAGTCACGTTCGGCGCAATCATGCTCGCCATAGTTGATGGCGCGCCTAAAGTCCTCAACTTGCGCGAATTCATTAGGGCATACATCACATACCGGCAGCAGATCGTACGAAAGAGAACAGAGTATGAACGAAAAACTGCGGAAGCGCGAGCACACATCCTTGAAGGACTCATCATCGCGCTCAACAACCTTGACAAAACGATCAACCTCATTAGGAAGGCAAAGAATGCTGCGGAAGCAAAGCAAGCACTGCTCGATACGTTCAGCCTCTCCGACAAGCAAGCACTTGCTATCCTTGAAATGAGACTACAGCGCCTCACGAGCATGGAGCAGGAAGGCGTCCGAAAAGAGCACCAGGAATTGCTCGAACTCATCACTAGACTTAAAGCAATACTTGCGGACGAAACCAAGATCCTTGACATCATCAAGAAGGAAACACAAGAGATGAAAGAAAACTACGGAGACGATCGAAGAACGGAAATCCTCAACATTGAGGAAGAAGATACTCTACTATTGGCAGAAGACCTGATCGAACCAGAAGATATGGTCATTACATTCACTCACACCGGATATATCAAGAGAACATCCCTATCATATTACCGAGAACAGCGCCGTGGAGGAAAAGGAATCATCGCGGCAGCAACACGAGAAGAAGACACGATCAAAGACGTATTCGTGGCAAACACTCTCGATCACCTCCTTGTCTTCAGCAACCAAGGAAAGATCTATTGGCTCAAAACATACCAGCTACCTGAGACGAGCAGACAGGCCCTTGGAAGCAGCATCCGAAACTTTGTTCCGCTCGTTGAAGGAGAAGTCGTTACCGCATTCATCCCACTCAAGAACTTCGAGCAAGGATATCTTATCATGGCAACCGAGAAAGGAGTTGTCAAGAAGACCGATGTGCAAGCGTTCTCGCATCCACGAAAGGGGGGAATCATTGCACTCACACTCGATCCTGGGGACTCACTCATCGGAGTCGTCAATACAGCAGGAACGGACCACGTCCTTCTCGCAACAGCAAAGGGCAACGCCATAAGATTCAAAGAAACAGACGTCCGTGCCATGGGACGATCCGCCGGAGGAGTACGCGGCATCAGGGTACACGATGACAAGGTCATCGATATCGTCGTGGCACCAGATGATCAATCGCTCCTCACGATCACCCAGCGCGGTTTTGGCAAACGCACCAAACTCGAAGAGTACCGCATCATCAGACGAGGAGGCCAAGGCGTTATCAATATCCAATGCAGCGAGAGGAACGGAGCAGTCGTTGCGGTCCTTGCCGTGCGAGAAGGAGACCAGGTCATGTTCATCAGTAAAAAAGGGGTCGTTATCAGGACACCTGTCCGTGATATTCGAGAGATTGGAAGGAACACGCAAGGAGTACGCCTGATGACCTTGGAAAACGGTGACATGATTGTCTCAGCAGCGCACGTGATCGATGACAACATCGAGCAGCATGAAGCAGCGCGATCAATACCAAGCATTATCCATCCCCCGCACCCTGAATCCGAGAAACCAGCAGATGAGCTCGACTATCTCTAAATTTCCTATTCCTCAGGAATGTATGCTCCTCATACCCCAAGGGCTATCAAGGTTCTCGGTTGAAGAACTTGAAATGCATGGCGCGCGGAATATCACCGCACAGGAGGATAGTGTTCGATTCTGCGCGAGTCCGGAGACAATTCTTCGCCTAGCATACACCGGTCACAGTTTCCAGCATATCCTTGGAATACTCAGCGAGTCGTCAACCATAGAGGAACTCTTCGTCAATCTCCCCGAGGGAATCGGAAGCGTCTCCATTACCGTCTTTGGCACCGACCGAGTGCTTCAAGAACAGATACGGGATTCCTACAAAGCACAACTGCTCTCCGTTCGGCCAGAGCTGCGTGTCGTCTATACTGCGGCAGACGTTGCACTCGCTATTCTCCGGCAGGACAGATCATTCATCCTCTGCATCAACCTATTTGAGATAGATTTCGCAAAGCGCAGGTACAAGGTATTCATGCACCCCACATCACTCAAAGGATGGATTGCGTATGCCGCCCTCAAGCTCGCAGGATACCAGAACGGAAAGACCATCATGGACCCATTCTGCGGCAGCGGCATGATACCCATCGAGGCGGCACTCGTTGCCAGAAATCTTCCGCTGTTCTACTACGAGAAGGAAAAGCTCCTTGCACATACTGCCTTTAATCATGATTACGCTCTTGCTGAACTTGAAGAGATCGACAAGAACATCACACAATTATCGGGTGTCATCTATGCCTTTGACAGCATGATGGGAAGTGTACGCATCGCCCAAAAAAATGCCAAAATCGCAGGCGTTGGAGACGATATTACCGTACGAAGAGTAGAGGTCGACTGGGTGGACATCAAACTCAAAGAAAAAGTGGACTGTATCGTAACTGAGCCTCCGCACCTCTCTAGGAATTTTCAAGAGGGTCGATTTCGAAATCTATATTCACAACTCTTCGAGCGCGGAGGAGCAGTGCTGAAAAAGAATGGAAACCTAGTGATTATCACCAAGAATCCCGACACCATTCGCGCAATCGCTGCAGACTATCACTTCGAAAGAAAAGAAGTGATTACCTTGGGCCAATTATCCTTCGTCCTTCTGCGACAAAATCCGTAATTGGGATCCTTCCCACGAGACGATGGGGTACTCTATAGAGGCCAGCACCACCAGTAAGCCCCGCGCCGTACGCGACCTCAAAGACATAGTCGCCGCGCTCTGCCTCCGTATACAAAATATCCATCAAGGAGAGTATCTGCGAAGCGGTTGAAGTATTCCCAAAATATCTCAAGTTCAACCTGCACCGGCCACTGAAACCTGGAACATCACCATCAATAGACTCAATCATCCGCATATTGGCCTGATGTGGCGTGACAAATCGCACCCGCTCAAAGGGAATACCATCAGGATTCAAGTAATGATTCTCCGGGAATGATGCAATCAATCCCTTTACGAGAGAAACAACATATTTGTAGACTGCACGCCCATCCATATGAATAACTGGTCCAAGAGATTTTATGGGTTTGACACCTTCCCTCAGAACGCAGAGAGCCTCAGCGAGAATCACTTTCTCCTCAAGAGCATTGCAGTAAATCTTCTCTCTCTTGGCACTGTCGCTTGACATGTCATGACCCAAAAAGCCAAAACCAAGATCGTCATGCGCAACGAGATGATACGCTCCCGCGCCGTCACCGAACAGAATACATGTCTCGCGATCAGCATAATCCGTTATCGACGAGAGCATATCACAACCTATCACGAGAACTGAATGGTATAATCCCGACCTGATCAGTGAATCACCGGCCATGAGGGCATGATTGATCCCTGCGCATCCTGCCTCAATGTCGCACCCACTCGCATTATCACATACAATATTTCTACCCGTGGCATCCTGATAATTTGATAATTCTCCAAGTACGTGCGGAGCGATACCTGGGAACTTTCGCGCAGGAGTATTCGTTGCAACAATCACATACTCAATTGGAGGAATGTCACTTGCACGATTCACACAGTCACGAGCAGCATTCGCTGACATAGACTCGACGCTTTCTCCAGGACTACAGACACGACGTTCCTCAATCCCCGTGCGTTCCTTGATCCATGCATCAGAAGTCTCCTTTCCGGATGCCGCAAGAATATGCACAAAATCATCATTTGCCAGAATATTTTTTGGAAAGTATGCTCCAAGCGAATTAATAACGCTGTTTACAGGTTTACGAATCATGGCTCATGGTCTCTGTGAGCTTTTTTACGCGGTGCCCACGATTGTCGGAAAACATTCATCGTATAAAAAGCATAAGGTTTTTAAGGCGATTTTGTTTCCCTCGTCCGTGTAGGGCAGCAACCTGACCATCGGCGTATGCTGAGGAAAGTCCGCCCACCATAGCAAGTTGCTTGCGAAACGCATGTTCCCGAAAGGGAAGGCAACCGCTCAGAAACGAACCACCACAAGATGGACATGTGGCCTTGGAAACCTGTGGCAACACAGGCGCGTTTGGTGCAAACCAAAACCCTTGGATTAAGGGAAACCGGCTGAATATCCTTGTGGAGTGGGTGAAACGGCGAGACCCAACGGTGCAAGGTACAACCGCGAAGTCGAATGTCAGGACAGCCATCGAGCATACAACACTTGTGTGCTTTTGGGCTGCACAAAAGGCGGCTTATCGCTGCCCTACACTTTTCTTCGGCAATTTTAAATAGCAAGTCCAACTTCATAATTCCATGACTGACGAAACCAGCCTCCACTGGGCAGACCAGATGGCTGAAGAAATAATCAGGCGGGCACAGCTTGATCCACAACTCAAGAAGATCACTGAGGAGCGCGGATTCATTGTATACGACGAGAAAACCCCCAGCGGGAGGATACATATCGGATCAGGACGCGGGTGGATCATCCATGATACCATTGCCAAGGCTCTGCGCGAGCGAGGAGTCCGCGCGCGGTTTATCCTCTCAAGCGATGATATGGACCCGTTTGACGCAATGAATGTCGACCTGCCACCCGAATTCAAAGAGTATCTTGGCAAGCCATTTCGAGACATTCCAAGCCCGAAGCCGAAATACAAGACATTCGCCGACTACTACTTTGACGAATGCACGGAAAAGTTTGCGGAATTCGGTATTGAAGCAGAGCTTGAAAGCACGGGGCAGCGCTACATCAACGGCGACTTTGACAACATGATTCGAGTCGCCCTTGACAACGCAGATAAGATTAACGACATCTACGAGCGCATGTACGGCGAGCGGCCCGACAAGCTACCATTCAATCCGATATGCGAGAAGTGCGGCAAGATTGGCACAACCGTTGCGTACGCATGGGACGCATCGCGCGGGATAGTCAAATACCGGTGCGTGAAAGACCTCGTGGACTGGGCGGAAGGCTGCGGCTATGAAGGAGAGCGGTCGCCATTCAAAGGAGGAGGAAAATTCCCCTGGAAAGTGGAATGGGCAGCAAAGTGGCCCGTCGTCGGAGTCATGGCGGAACTTGCAGGAAAAGACCACTTCACGGCCGGCGGAAGCAGATCAATATCTATCCTGATATCCCACGAGGTTTTCCATTACCCCCCGCCTTTTCCATCAACACCAACAAGCATTGGCGCGGGATACGAGTTCTTCACGGTCGGCGGAAAGAAAATGTCATCATCAAAGGGACAGGGAATCCCATTTGCAGAATCAACAACGTATGCACCAGCACACATGCTACGGTATCTCCTCATTGCGACGAGGCCTACAGCGGTCATCGACTTCCAGCCCGCACAAAAGAACGACCTCATACTCCTCTACGAACGGTTCGACAAAACGGAACGCATCTATTTTGGCTCTGATGAAGAAAAAAATCCTCATGAAATCCAGAAACACAAACGCATCTACGAGTTATCCCACGTGGGAAATCTGCCTGTGCGGCTACCTCCACAAATACCGTTTACGCTTGCATCACTAGTTGTGCAGATGAGTCCAAATAGAGAAGATGTTATTGCGAAACTCAAGCTCCTTGGGAAATACCCTGCCGGGATGACACCAGAAGAAGAACGTCTTGTGCATGAGCGCTTGGACTTTGCGAAGAAATGGGTCCATGAATTTGCGCCTGACCAATTCAAGTTTGAACTCATGAATGACGTGCCACTCCAGGCACTAGAGCAGGTGACCACGCCAGAACTTGATGTATACAAAGAAATCATCAAACGACTCGAGGAAAGCAAGACTACTGAAGAAGAGATATCATCGTTCATCTATGAAACACTCAAAGCCCATGAGATCAACAGCCGGGAATTCTTCCGCAAAACATACCTTATCCTGTTTGGCAAAGAATCAGGACCAAAACTTGCACCATTCCTCATCGCAGTTGACAGGGAACCCTTATTACGACTACTGAGGCAGCTATTTTCATGATCCTAGGTTCTCAGCCTCAACATTTATAAATCTGGACATACTTATTCCAAACATGAGCCAAAACCGCGTCAGTATGCCATCCTCTCAAGGAGGACTTGTCAGATATTTTGATGATTATAAAAGCAAGATACGTTTCTCGCCTGTTGTCGTCATCGTCATGACCATTGTTGTCATGCTGGTTGTCATCCTACTCCATATCTTTGGGAAAGGATTGCTTGGTATCTAAGGTGGGTTTATGCAAGGAATCGATCCGCGCATGATGAAGCAGGCTATGAAGCGCATGGGTATTTCTCAGACTGAAATCAACGCAGAGCGCGTGATCATCGAGCTTTCAGACAGTCGTATCATCATTGAAAACCCATCTGTCGCCAAAGTCAACATGATGGGAGAAACATCCTACCAGATCAGTGGAGACGAGGTGGAACAACCAAAGGATTCGAGGCCAGAACTATCCCTCGAGGACATTAAAACGGTCGCAGAGCAAGCAGGCGTGGATGAAGATGCCGCACGAGAAGCACTGAAAGAAGCCGAAGGAGACCTCGCAAAGGCCATTCTTACGCTTAAAAGCTCGTAATGTTTTTAAAGTTCTGTCGCTTATAATCCCTCATGGAAGATTATGAGGGGTCCTTCTCGACTGCACAACAGAAGATCCAACTCGCGGACTACCTCATCACCATGACCTATCCAGGGCTCAAGGACCCCAAAGTGCTCCTCTTGGCGCTCGAAAACATCTTTTTAGCAATGATGGGCGCAATGGAAGGTGTGCTCCAATTCGAACTCCTGTACAAGCGAATCGAGCCGTACCAGCCAACGTTCGAAGGAAGGATACACGCATTTGCCCACCTCACACAGACTTACCATACCGATCCAGCAATCATCATCACAGCCCGAGACATCAAGGAGATCATCACCAAACATCAACAGAGCCCTATGGAATTCACTCGAAAAGACAAGTACATCATTTGCAGTCCGGAGTATGATATGACCGCACTCACACTCATAACCCTGAAAAAGCATCTGGCAACCGCCAAAGCTTTCGTTCAGGATATGGCAACACAGGTAACAACCCATGAAGGAATATCTCGAAGAAGCATATCATGAGATGAAACGGTGCGATCATCTCATCTATGTCAGCCTCAAATATACTCGGACTGCTGACATCATCAAGAGCATTATGGAGCGGCTCTGCAACACGTACGAGCGGCTCTTTGCGGGGTACCTTGCAGAGTACAAAGAAACGCACAAAACGGACGTTCCAACAGCACCCGGACAAGTTGTGGAATTCTTCCGAATGCAGTTTCCCGACGATGAGGCACTCGCCAAACACCTTGACTTCTACCTCCTTTGCCGAAGAATCCTGCGCGCGCCATTTGACCGAACACAAGAATACCGAAGGCATGTTGCCATGATCGTCCATCTCGACGATGGTGACCTCCATCTTACCATCGATGTCGTCACACAGTACTACCATGACACCCGCATGTTCCTTGCGCACATGATGAAATACATCGGAGACAGTTAACATGACACGCGCGATCAACTACAGGCAGCAGGAGTACTTGTACAACAGATTCCAGCGCGAACCATCACTTGTTGTTGATCGCGTTTTCGCCAAAAATTACAAAGAAGTAAGAATATTTGACAAAGTGCTGTACTGGATTCTCCTCATTCTCGCAATCATCGGCAATCTCATTGTCACGATCGTTCTTGTTCCGCTCCTTGTCGTTCTGTCAAGCGCCGGACTTCTCCTTGTGCTTGCGATTGTTGCAACAACTTTTGGCCTGCTTTTTGCATCGCTCCTCAAAGACATCGAAGCGCTCAATCCACAATCCTACGTCATCGGAGAAATCTTCCTGCCCATCCAGGCGCTCATCAACGCATACTTCATCACGCTCCTATCTAATAGCGTTTCAAAAACAATCAATCTCGACAACTGGCACAATCCACTCATCATCGGCATTGTCTACACTTGCGCATTCGTCGCTCCATATATCTTCTTCAAGATACAGCGGCTCCATGCAAAATCAGCCCGTGCATAGCAACCACATTTTTCACTTGCAGGCAAATTATATATACCAAACATACTTGTACACAGCCATGCTTGGAATGCCGGAAGAAGTTGAAGTATGGTACGTCATACCCGCACTACGACGGGAACTCTCACTTGAACTGCTTAAGCTAGGCATGAAGCAGCGCGACGTTGCACATATCCTTGGGATTACCGAAGCGTCAGTATCACACTACAGAAAAAAGAAACGAGGAACAGAATTCTCTTTTCCCCTCCGGATCAAGCAGCAAATAGCCGAAGGAGCACACATCATCTCAGAAGATCCACAAAAGGTTCTTGGCGAAATCCAGCGACTACTCCGAGAAATCAGGCGATCAGGATTTCTCTGCGAGATACACAAAAGGCACTGTAAAAATCTCCAGGACTGCAAAGCATGCTTTAGCCCTTCATCACCGCGGAAGGAACGAGCTTAGCAACGAGATTACCAATACCAAGCTTGTCAGAGACTTTTACCACCTCATCAACGTCTTTATATGCCTGGTATGTCTCCTCCGCGATACCTTTCATCGAGCCACCCTTTACGAGGATGTTGCGCCCCTTTAACTCGACAACGATCTCTTGGCCGCGATACTTTGCGAGAGCAGCCTGGCGTGACAGCGCTCGCCCAGCTCCATGTGCCGTGCTTCCAAAAGAGATTTCTTCTGCTTTCTCAGTACCAACAAGAACATACGAAGATGTACCCATACTTCCTGGAATGAGAACTGGCTGGCCGATCTTGCGATAACTCTCCGGGATCTCATCGCGGCCAGGGCCAAAGCTCCTCGTCGCACCTTTTCTGTGCACGCAAAGCCTCTCTTTTTTGCCATCGACGTGGTGTGTCTCAATTTTCGCAATATTATGACAGACATCATACACCTGCTTCATCTCAACAGAACGGCCCAAAACCTTCTTGAATGTCTCACGGACATGATACGCGATCAGCTGACGATTGCAGAACGCAAAATTAACAGATGCAGACATCGCCTCAAGGTACTCCTTGCCGAGATCGGAATCGATCGGGGCATTAATGAGCTCGCGGTCAGGAAGCTTTGCATACCCAAACTTCTTCTCCATCAGCCGAATGTAGTCTGACGCCACCTGATGACCAAGCCCACGACTTCCACAATGGATCATGACAACAATCTGATCCTTATCAGTCAGTCCAAATTTTGCGGCAGTCTTTCCATCAAATATCTCTGAAACTCGCTGGATTTCGAGGAAATGATTACCACTTCCAAGCGTACCTATCTGTGGCTGGCCGCGTTCCAATGCGTCCTTACTTAGGACTGTTGGATCCTTCACACTCATCCTGCCATATTCCTCGGTCTTCTCAATATCATCCTTTGTGGCATATCCTTCCTTTAGCGCCCACTTGCTACCTTCCGCCAGAATCTCAAGCAGTTCATCACGCGAGATCGAGATGATTCCGTTCCTGCCTGCACCTGGAGGAATACTTTTAAACAGGGCGTCGAGCAAAGCGCTCCGGACATCCTTGATATCATCATACGCAAGGTCAGTCCTCAGCATACGGACGCCGCAGTTAATATCATACCCAACACCACCAGGAGAAATAATCCCTTCCTTCTGGCTAAACGCCGCAACTCCACCAATACAAAACCCATACCCACGATGGGCATCCGGCATCGCAAGAGCGTGCTTACGAATACCAGGAAGGCATGCCATGTTCTGCAATTGCTCCAAGGACTGATCATCCCTTACCTTCTCAAGCATCTTCTCAGAAGTGAAGATCCTGCCTGGAACGAGCATCTTTCCAGACTTTGGTATTTCCCACTCGAACTCTCCAATCCTTTTCAGTTCCATACACTCTGTCGGGCAGGAGGCGTTTTTAAACGTTTGCTCTAACCTCATTATGAATGAGAAGCTATCCACCAACACTCTCTCTTTGAGTTAAATATCAAGAACAAACTCAATCCTTCCTTTTTCGAGCTTCATTTCATTATACGTGACTGCCTTAACCTCTCCATGCGTCTCGTACCCACCCCGTACCAGATCTCCCCTCACTTTCGCGCTGAGCGTGCAATCCTTGATGTGCATTGTCTGTACCTCATGCAGCAAGAATCCCTCACTACCAAGGAGCTGCAAGAGTTTCTCAAGCCACTCATACAGTAGACTTTGCTCGTCCTCTCCTTTTGCATGGATTTCCCGCACGACCTTTGGTTTTATCTTGCTTGTATCCGTCATCACACTAAACGTTGCAAGAGCAGCATTTTCAAATTGCTTTTCGCGAGAACTACCAAAGGCAATAACTTTCACGTCTGCCGTATGTTCCACGAACTGAAACCTTCTCATACCATGCGTGTGGAGAATCAGTCATAAAAATGTTTCTAGTATGGAATGATCCTGACTTCGCTATCCTCTATAGCGTCAACCTTTGCAGCGTCAGGCACTGGCTTTTTATCCTCGATAGGAGGGCTATCAAAAAGGAGACCTAGGCTTGGAGTCTCCGGCTCCGCTCTGCTTGAAGTACTCCCCAGCAATGATTTTAGCAGATCCACGGCCTTCCTTATATCCTCCTCTGTGTCCTTTTTCGTATCAATCGTGATTATCATAGAATGATTCCTTATCTTTTTCCTATAAATATGTGTTGGTCAGAACAGCCGCTGATAGTTCAGAAAGATATTCTTCGCCGTTTCCTCGATTGTCATACCCTTAATCTCCGCAATCTTTTGCACGGATCCAACAACAGATGCTGGTTCGCAACGCTCGCCCCGCACGGGAGAGAGGAATGGAGCATCTGTTTCGGTCAGCAATCGACTAATACTTACCATCTTTGCGAGGGATTGGAACTCTTGGCTTCGCACGACATTTGCAGGAATGGAAAAATGGCAACCCATCTTTTCCGCGCGCGCGATTAGGATTTTACCACCGCAAAAACAGTGCAAGAGCACTTTCAACCTCGGATGCTTCTCGAGCACATCAAGCACCTCGCGCTCCGCTTTCCTTGAGTGAACGATAATCGGAAGATTAAGATCCTCTGCAAGCGCAATCATTCTCTCAAACACAATAATCTGTTCATGCACCTGCGACTTTTCCACGCCGTCAAGGCCGATCTCTCCAATACCAACCACCCTTTTTGCATTCGCCCTGATAAACTTGATCTCCTCATCGACATCAAACTCATGATACGGCCACACACTGTCGGCCTCGCGTTTGAACGCATCCACAGGGTAAATTCCAAGCGCAGATTTTACACAGGGGTATTTCTCTGCAAGATCAAGCGTCTTTCTGTTCGTCGCTGGATTAATCCCGTGCGTTATTATAACAGAAACCCCAGCATCCTCTGCACGCCTGATTACGTCATCACGATCAGTGTCAAACCACGGATGGTCAAGATGGCAGTGGACGTCAACAAACGGTAGCATTATCCAACCCGAAAATATACCCTACGATTGCTCTTGCCCTTGTTCTCCACGCGGAGGAACTCGATGCGGCCTATTTCCCTGAGGCTTTTCACATGCGTTCCAGCATCGGCCTGGCGGTCAAAACCGACGATATCAATAATATGCAATTCTTTCAGCGAGGGGGGAAGAAGTTTTGCTAGCTTGAAGAGGGACGGATCTTTTTCTGCATCAGCCCTTGGCATGTAGTAATCCTTGATCATAAGGTCCTGCGCTATGAGCTCATTACATCTTCGAAAATATTCGGCAATTTTCTCGCGGTCGAGAGTCTCAAGATCAAAATCAATGCGGATCTCCTCAAGACCGAGCTGGTTTCCGGTAATGAGCGCACCCGTTTCCTTCGAGAACACACCAGAAACAAGATGAGCTGCGGTATGCGCACGCATGAGCTTATACCTCCTTTCCCAGTCAAGCACTGCGCGAACCTCGTCGCCAGGCTTGAGGAGAGGATGATCGATCTTGTGCAGAATCTTTCCGTCACGCTTTGCCACAGAAAGAACGCTTAACCTATTTCCCTGCTGGTCTGTCAGCGTACCCTTATCTGTCGGCTGACCGCCGCCTTCCGGGTAGAACGCGGTGCAGTCAAGCACAATAGCATCACCAAAAACCTCAACAACTTTTGCGTTGAACTCTTTCACGTAGGGATCTTCCAAGTAGAGTATCTTCGTCATTTCTTCTTCCTCGTCGCGGCAACTAGGAGCGGAAAAAGAATCGAAGCGTCACCAAACACCTTGATGCTCGGAGCGTTTGGTTTTATCTTCGCCCATGTCACGGCCTCATCAGGTGCCGCGCCTGAATCAGATCCATCATACTCCTGAGCAGTATTAATGTAGATTGCGAAGTCTGCACCGTCCTTGAAAATATTCGCATTCAGCGCAAAATGCTTCGGAGACCCTCCACCAAGACATACGACACCTGATACCTCCGTGTTCAAGGAAATCTTCGTGATCTCAACGATATCCTTTGAAACATCGAGCAGAAAGTCAGGATGACGCTGCTTAAAGAACTGGATGAGGTCGCCAATCGAACCGTCGGTGATGACAGGACAGAACACCGGAATGTCATTCTTTGCCGCCCAATACAGAACGGACGACTCATCATGGATCGCAAGCCCTAGCTCCCTGATCATCTCAACAGTATGAAAGACCTTCTGTTTCTTGTACAGCTTCTCCATCGTTTCATTAAAAAAACGCTCGAAGTGAAGGAAGCGATCGTTTGGGACAAAGACGTTTCCAGTTCGATTGATACCTTTGCTAAATAGAACTCGCCCAGGTGCGTCAAATCTACCAACGACAAAAGGCTTAAGGCACTTGATAAGGTCTTCCTCGATACCACCAGCGGAGGTAACGAGCACATGTACCTTCTTATGCTTGACCAGATGCCTGATGGACTCCCTCACGCCAGAAGTGATCATGTTTGATGTATACGTGAGAAACACCGTGGCCTTCGCACTTTGCATCTCGTTCCAAATCTCGATAGCGCGGGAAAAATGCGTTGCCTGAAACCCCGTAGTCGCATAGGCAGCAATGAACTTATCAAAATCAAACTTTGCGTCAAAGTCATACCCCCCTATCTTCGGAAGATGATCCACCTTTGCAGTTTCCACAGGCCTGTACCCATACTTGTCCTGGCGTTTACTAAGCATATACTACCGGTGTGGGCGCCCCTTTTTAAATATTACAGGAATTCCATGGAATCTCTGGCAAGATTTAAATAACGCGCGCTGTTACTTTTTTCTCAGGTGATAGCATGTCCATCATTGGATTTAACCTTAACAAAATAATGGTTGAACGCAAGAAAGCAGGAGAAGGAAAGATCAATATCAACAACAACATCAGCGTGACCCGCGTCAAGGAAGAAGAAATAGGCCTTGGTGGCACCATGCAGAAGACGCTGAAAGTCGATTTCCGATTCGTCTCAAAATATGAACCTGACATGGGGGAAATACTCATGGAAGGAGACGTACTCTGGCTAGCCGACTCAAATAACACCGATATCGTCAAGCAGTGGGAAGCCACCAAAAACCTTCCCGAAGACATCATGAGAACAGTTCTCAATCACATCCTTGTGAAATGCAACATTGAGGCACTGCTCCTTAGCAGGGATGTCAATCTGCCACCGCCCATTCCACTTCCCAAAGTCGACAAGAAGCCGGATCAGGTGGAACAGAAAAGCGAGAGTCCTGAAGCGCCGAGAAAAGCGCCATCACCACCTAAGAAGAAGTGATTTTTCGGGATACATACACCCAGTATCCACTTTTCTTTTCTCTTACTTCCACATTTTTAAAAATCTCTTTCATCATTTTCTCAAGAGATCTTCCGCCAACATTGTGACGGCCGACGATCTGGAGCGAGCCACCAGTCTTCAAGTGATCAAAGGAACCCCTGATCATCCCTAAGCAGACGTCCTTTCCTGCGGCTTGAGGGGGATTTTGAACAATTGTATCAAAAACCTCCGGCACATTCGCAAATCCGTCAGAAACTACAACCCGTGCGTTCGTGAGGTTATTCTTTTTCACATTCATCCTCGCAAGCTTCACGCAGCGAGGGTTCACATCGGACATTACCACAACAAGATGGGGATTCTCGTGCGCGATTACCAGTCCGACAATACCATATCCGCACCCAAGATCGAGCACCATGCCCTCTTTTGGAATGATTGCAGAATCAATCAGGATCTCTGTACCTTTGTCAACACGCTTTGGCGAGAAAACACCTGCGGCAGTGAAGACCTGCAGCCCATAAGAATTCTTTATTTCCTTCGGAAAGAAAGCAATATCCTTAGAATCTTCAAAGTACTGGGTCATTTCATGATGCGAAAGATGCTCGTGTACAGGAAACGCTCACCCGCACGAATGAGATCCTCGCCCTCGCCTCGGATAATCACGCAATTCTTGTTCACGCTTACCGACGGACCTGGAGACGCGTCCAAAAACACGATCGCCTTATCCGTCACCGTATCGCACGTCATCACCTCATTTTCCGTCGGACAGACACCCTCAAATATACTCGTGCATACCGGCGTCACATTCGTATCAAGGAACATCACAAACGTCTTGGAAATCTCAGCGTTCTCAAATGCAAGATACGCCAAAGACTCATTATCCTCGTATGGATCGAACGCCAGATACAGCATGGGGGGCGAACCCCGCGCCTCATTAAACGTAATACTCTCACCATACGTCATAGAAATATTCTCAAGCTCCTGTGGGTGATACCTAAATGCGAGCTGATAACGGTACTGACGCCCCTGCCACTCCGTCATCCACTGACCGTCAACAAATTCAAAGTTAAAACCATTATACACCGGAGAAAGCTGTACTCCCTTAGGATTTGGATGTCGCAAGTACCACCCTAAATACATAATGCCTCCAATGATTGCTAGACATAACAGGGCATACACTATCTTTTCCGTTCTTGAAAGCTTATCATCGGATTCTTCGTTCATTTGATAATACCTGTAACGCCGTACACAACCCTATCCTTCAACGCCACGAATTCTTCCTGCGAGGTAGCCTCAAGAATAATGCAGGTTCCCTCAAGCCTAATCCCTGTGGTGTACGCCTCCTGCAGAACGATGACCGGGGTGGAGGCTGTCGCGTTCGCACACGTTATTACTGGCCGACTGTACGGATTCTCACTTGTGAACGCCGTGCTCACAAACTTACCAAAGTGCTTCCCGAGAGTGTCTGCAAGGCCATACTGAGCAGCAGCCATCATCTGGGCGGAAGTCACATTATGATCATAGCTTACGAACACTTGGGGGGAGTCCATAATAATCTTCACGATTGCGGGATCGAGCGGTACGCCTTCCACTATCTGGGGAAGAACATCCACATCAAGCCGTTTACCATTGAACTTGGTATAGTACCCTACCTGAGAAAGTGAGAACTTGTACCCATTGTACCGTGTACTGCCAGAACCTTGGTTAAAGCCGCCAACAAGTATGCTAAACACGCTCGTAACCATGATAAGAGAAATGAAGATACCCAAAATCCACTGTTTGCGCTTATCAGTTCTGTCCCTTCGCATGGACGACAGGGTGGCACGGTGTTTTATAAATCTTGTTAAAGTACGCGCTCTACGACTTCCTCATCTCTGCTTCACGCTTCGAAGCCTCCCCTAAAAACCTTAAGAAGAGAGGGCTAGGACTTAGGAACCTTGACTTAAACTCTGGATGCGCCTGCGTTCCCACAAAGAATGGATGATCATTAAGCTCAACAAACTCCACAAGGCGCTCATCAGGAGATGAGCCAGAAATCACAAGACCCGCATCCATAAGGCGCTGCACATAATCAGGATTCACCTCAAACCTATGACGATGGCGCTCGCTTGCAAGGCAGGACCCATACGCTTCCTCCACCTTCGAACCTGGAAGTAATCGTGCTGGGTATGCACCAAGACGCATCGTTGCGCCAAACCTCTTCTCTTTCATATTCTGCCGCTGTTCGGGAAGAAGATCGATCACGGGATGGGACGCTGCCGGATTAATTTCAGTCGTATGAGCACCCATGAGCCCCATCTTGTTTCTGGCAAATTCCACGACAGCAAGCTGGAGGCCGTAGCACAAACCAAGGAACGGGATATTATTCTCACGACAGAACTTGATCGCGTTAATCTTTCCCTCAACACCCGTTGCCCCAAACGCGCCAGGGATAATTACGCCGTGAACGTCCTCCAATTCCGACGGAGGAACAGACTCATACTTCTTGGAGTCAATCCATAAGATCTTCGCACGAATGCCAAGATGGGATGCCGCATGCTTGACCGCCTCAATGACTGACACGTATGAGTCTGCGAGCGTGAAATCACCGATGTCAAAATATTTACCAATAATTCCGATACGAACTTCACTACTCGGAGCGCGCATCCGCTCAAGGACAGCCTTCCACTCATCCATCCCATTGCTTGACCTGTCATAGGGCAAACCAAATAGCTGGAAAACCTTCTCCGTGAACTGCTGCTTTTGGAAGAGAATGGGAACCTCATAAATGCTATCACAATCAGGCGCGCTAAGGACCATGCTTGGCTCGACGTTACAAAACATTGAAATCTTCTCACGCCGCACATCATCGAGCGGTTTCTGGCCTCTTGCGACGATAAAATCAGGCTGGATCCCAGAACTCATCAACTCACGAACGGAATGCTGCGTGGGCTTTGTCTTCATCTCGCCAATATTATTCGGAATCGGAAGGTATGCAACGTGAATAAAGACAACCTTCTTCTTGCGATACTTCATCTCACGCGCGGCCTCGAGGAAGAGAACGCTCTGGTAGTCACCGATTGTACCACCAACTTCAATCAGGAGGAAATCAAGATTCTCGCTCTCTGCAATGGCATACAAACGGCGCTGGACCTCGCGAGGAATATGAGGAATGACTTCGACACACTTTCCCTGATACTCCAAATTACGCTCTTTCTCTATGACTGAGAGATACACTTGGCCCGTTGTAATGCTATGCGACTTTGGAATCGTCACGTTCAGGAATCGTTCGTACGTGCCAAGATCCTGATCGGTCTCGCCACCATCATCCGTAACGAACACCTCACCATGCTCGGTTGGACGCATTGTACCTGCGTCGATATTGATGTACGGATCGATCTTGACAGCGCTGACCTTGTATCCTTGCGCCTTCAAGAGCGCGCCAAGAGACGCAGTGACAACACCCTTACCTAAACCCGAGAGAACACCCCCCGTCACGACGATGTAGTGCGTTTCGGGAAGCCGCATAGAGCAGTAAAGACCCGCCGGGATATAAAGATTGTTTTAGGCCAAACCATAGGTTGGAACACTGAAATCTCGCAAGTCATTCGTAAGAATAGGAATGGGGACGCTGGTACAGAAAAATTGCTGCGCAATTTTTGGTACCCTCGCCCCACCTTGAGTGGGGACGCGGGTGGCGAGAAATCCCTGTTGGATTTCTGAACCCTTGCCCCATCTTTGATGGGGACGCGGGAATTTGAATCCCGGACACCTACGTCTTCAGCGTAGTGCTCTCCCAGGCTGAGCTACGTCCCCAGTGAAATTCAACGATTTCGGGGTGGTTTATAAAACTAACTCATTGCATACCGCACGAGAAAAATATTACGAGCGATCTTACATCTCTATGTCTTCTTCATCGACGTCGAGATCCTCATCGAACTCGTCAGCGTCAGTTTCGCCCTGCTTCTTTGGCTCTTCCTTTGGTTTTTCCTTCGGCAGTTCAGAGGCCTTTCCCACAACAACAAGCTTGCCAAATTTTCCTGCGGACAGCTGCTTTTCCCCTTGCCACTCGGAAACCCAGCCATTCTGGACATGGACTTTATCGCCAACATGGACCTTATCAACATCATCATTGAAGAGGCTGAGCTTGATTTCACCGGATTCATCCTTGACCACAACATTGCATACCTTACCCTGGCGACCAAACTTCTCAAACGTGCGGATATCTCCCTTTTCAGTCACATCAGCAACAAGATCAATGTTACCCTGACGAATTTGCAAGTCCTTGATTTGCATTACAACCACCATCCTCGAGAATCCAATAATCTTATTTAAACGTATCGCTTGGCTCGACCTTAGGGCCGATGTCCTTGAAATCACGCGTACCATCGATAAGGCCTTGGAGGGATTCCTTCAATTTTGGAATTGGAACACGAACCTGGGCTGTGGTTTCGCGGTCGCGCACGGTCACTGTACCACTCTCAAAATCTACCGTAACGCAGAATGGTATGCCGAGCTCATCAGCCCGAGCGTACCTACGACCAATACTACCTGACCTATCAAATACACACGTGAACGACTTCTGCAGATCCTTGAAAACCTTGTGAGCTTCCTCCTCGAGCTTCCCCACGAGCGGAAAGATGCCAACCTTGATTGGCGCGATACTTGGATGCAGGTGGAGAACGATATTCCCTCTTTCCTTTGAGTCCTCATACGCATCAAAGAGGAATACGAGGAACGAACGCTCAACACCGAGGGATGGTTCGGCAATCACATGAGGGACGACCTTCTTCTTTGTCGCTTCATCAAAAATACCCAAGTCCTTCCCGGAATACTTCATGTGCTGCTGGAGATCATAGTCACCACGGTCGGCGATTCCCTCAAGTTCCTTCCAACCAAACGGGAATTGGTACTCCAAGTCCCAGGTGTCCGACGCATAATGGCTCTTCTCGTGCTCCAAGTGCTGGCGGACTCGAAGCTTTTCAGATCTTGTACCATGATTCACGAACCAGCTGTGGGATGCGGCAAGCCAATACGCATGCCAAGGATTCTTGATGATCTTTTTCTTGAGCGCATCCTTTACTGACATTAGCTTCTCGGGCTGACCTTTGGCCTGCATGTCAGCGCTATATACCTTCATCTTCCATGTCCCAAAATCCGTGTAGGGGCACTCTGTGCGGAGATCCGGATGGACAAAATACTCAATCTCCATCTGCTCAAACTCCCGGCACCTAAAGAGGAAATTCCGAGGAGAAATCTCGTTTCGAAACGACTTTCCCATCTGAGCAATGCCAAACGGAAGCTTCATGCGGGCATTCTCGATCACCGCGCGAAAATTCGTGAACATCAACTGAGCAGTCTCAGGACGAAGAAACGCGCGATTATCCCCAGCACCCTTTGGTCCAACCGCCGTCGTGAACATCATATTAAAATCACCAACTTCACCAAGCTTACCCTTGCACTTCGGACATGACAGCCCACTATCCTGAAGAATCTTATTCAGCTCAGCAGCCTTCAAACCTTCCACCTTTACATCAGTATTCTCCTCAATAAGATGGTCGGCACGATACTTCTCAGCGCATTTTGTGCACTCCACGATCGGATCGTTGAAGACAGCGACATGACCAGAAGCAACCCATACCTTCGGGTGGCAAATGATAGACCCATCAATCCCTACAATGTCCTCCCTATCATGAACAAAATATTTCCACCACGCTTGCTTGATGTTATTCTTCAATTCAGCACCATAGGGACCGAAGTCAAAGAATCCCGCAAGACCGTTATAGAGCTCACTATTCGGGTAGACAAAACCCTTACGCTTGCAGAACACGGCCATATCCTCGATAGATATTTCGGTACGCATATCAAGCACAAACAAAACTCGCTTTAAATAATTAATTCTTTTTCATCCGGTGAGCTTCGACATCATAATCCTGCACTGGAGCATGCGTCATGGAGACAATCGCAGAAATGATCATCACGAGAAACACCGTTGCGAAAGCGATTGCCCACGTATTCCCGAGCAGATTGTCCACATAGAACACGGAGATGAAAAATCCAAATATTGCCATGATCATAAAAGAACTCTTCAGGGGAGCTGCATGAAACTGTGCCATACCTCCTCCTTGGGAATTTGAGTTTTTAAACGTTTCGGCTTTCGTACGACAGCATGTCGCGGACTCTCTCCGCGGCGGCTTCTCTCGTTTTTGGGAATGCGGCCATACGCACCCTGATATGATAACATGGACCTTTCTGGACCGCCCAGAACTGGCCAACCTGGAGGCGGTTCTTGTCAAGATCAATCATGAAATTCATGCGATCGTCCATATTCTCCATCACATGGCGGAGAAGGAATTCCTTCTGATCACTTGACAGGTTGGACATCAGATGTTTTAAGAATACTTGCGTGAGCGACTCCTTCTTGATAAAAACATCAAGGATCCGAATCTGACGATCATTAAAGCCCTCGGCGCGCGACTCCTCAACCTTGATTTTCTCACCTGCAAGGTCAAAGGGAAAAAGCTTCACGAGAGCAGAGCGCACTGATTCCAGATCATCCTCAGGCTTGCAAAACACCGAGACCTTTACATGGAGCGCCCAGTTTCGTGCCGGCATCCTTACTGCAAACGCAACAAAGTTTAAATACGTTCACCCCCGCACTCTAAAAATGAAGCACAGCCTCAAAATCACGCTGTACCTCATTATTCTCTTCCTCAGCAGCCAGTTCATAGGCCTTGCGGTCATTAGCAAGTACATTGACACACGGACGACCACAACGACAGGAGAAGTCACGTTTGAATCGCTACCCTACAACATCGAGCGGCCGCCATCGGAGGATTATGGCACCACACTCTACATTGTCATCGGCGTCATCATCGGTACAATTCTCATGCTTCTCATCATCAAGTACCAGAAAAAACTCCTCTGGAAACTATGGTTCTTCATAGCAGTCATTGTGTGCCTCAGCATCGCGTTATCAGCATACATATGGTCATGGCTTGCGTTTATCATTTCAGTGCTGCTAGGGTATTTCAAAGTCTTCCGGGCAAACCTATGGGTGCACAATATCACTGAAGTAGTCATCTATGGGGGCATTGCTGCAGTGTTTGTGCCAATTCTCAATGTACCATCAGTGCTTGTACTCCTCCTCATTATATCAGCATACGATATGGTTGCGGTGTGGTACTCACGGCACATGGTGAAGCTTGCGGAATTCCAAAAAGGAAACAAGGTCTTTGCTGGAGTCATGCTGCCATCAGCTGCCTCACCCCCCAAAAAAATACGAATCAAGCGCAAGATTGATTCTGAGCCCACGTACGCAATCCTTGGAGGAGGAGACATCGCATTTCCGCTTCTCTTTGCAGGAGTCGTCATGAAGGGACTCGTGCTCGACTATTCCATCTGGGGAGGCTTTATCCGGGCACTACCTGTCACAGCCGGAGCCGCTACTGCGCTTATCTTTCTCTTCGTATACGCCAAGAAAGACCGCTACTATCCAGCGATGCCTTTCCTAACAGTAGGATGCCTTCTTGGCTGGGTAGTCACATTCCTCTTCTAGGAGGCGCGGATGAAACCATCAACCATCAAGAAAAAACTGCTGACCTATCTCCTTTGCGTCCTCATCCTTTTTTTTCTTGTCGTTGTCATCCGCACCGCATGGATGTGCGATGACGCATACATCACGCTTCGCACCGTCGATAATCTTGTTCATGGCTACGGACCGCGTTGGAACACGTACGAGCGAGTGCAATCGTATACGCATCCACTCTGGATGATCCTCATCTCAATGCCATACTTTTTCACGCGCGAACCATACTACACCGTGATCTTCCTTTCGATCATACTCACTCTCTCTGCTGTACTACTCCTCGCATACAAGATCGCGATCAGCAATAAGCACGCTATAGTCGCAGTACTCATCCTTCTGTTTTCCAAGCCGTTCGTCGATTTTTCGACGTCAGGTCTTGAGAATGCCCTTTCCTACCTCCTTTTTACCATATTTCTCTGGATATACCTCCATTACCATTTGAAGCCAAAGAAAATATTTTGGATGTTCATCGTGGGGAGCCTCATCCTCCTTGCGCGGCAGGACTACCTTCTTATCATTCTCCCTATTCTACTCTCTACAATCATCTTGATCCCGAAGCGAGAGTTCCGAACGTATCTCTGGACGCTTGCCGGGCTCTTTCCAATTATTCTCTGGGAAGCGTTCTCACTCATCTACTATGGAGCGCTTGTTCCAAACACCACGTATGCGAAGATTGCAGTCGGCATTCCTCACGTGCTTCTCTTGATTCAGGGATGGCATTACTATACAAATACGTTTATCTGGTCGCCGCTCACCATGATTGTTATTATCGGAGCACTCGCTCTCTCGCTCAAAGAACGTAAAAACATCCCAATCGCCCTCGGAATACTCCTCTACCTGGCATTCATCCTCTTTATTGGAGGAGACTTCATGAGCGGACGATTCTTCACGATACCGCTCCTTTTATCTGTCATCATCCTATGCACATCTCGATATCTTGAACGGCCGCGCACAGCTATCGCCATAGGAATCATTGTAGTCGTGCTCGGTTTCATTACTCCACAACCGACGATCCTCTCAGGACCATCATTTGACAGGACCATCTTTGGAACGTACAAAGAAAACCATGGCATCGCGGATGAACGAGGACATTACTATCAAGCGCTCGGACTTCTTCGAGAGGGTGATGATATCATCACCAATTTTGACGTGTACAAACGCGGACTTGATATTAAAAACAATCCAGACATTGTCTATGTCCAACGTTCCGTTGGGATCCTTGGCTACTATGCGGGACATGAAGGGAAGATCATCGACCGTTACGGACTCTGCGACGCACTTCTCGCAAGAATTCCGTGCAACTGCAGCGGAGAATGGCGCATCGGACACTTCGAGCGTATCATGCCGCCCGGATATGGGAAATCAGTCTACCAGCAACGGAACATCATCAATGACACGAACATGGCGGAATATTACGATGCGGTCAAGCTCGTCACGCAAGGAAAGGTTTTCAGCGTCGAGAGATTTATCACGATCATCAAACTCAATCTTGGCATGTATGACCACCTCATCGACCGCGAGTATTACCGCGGAAGAAAACCCACTCTTGGTGCTTAAATTCCACAATACTTAAAAAGGCAGTTTGACATCTCTCGACTGAAGGCTAGGCCGGGCAGCTAGTCCCTACCTGTTACTCCAAGCGGACTTCACGGGAGGGCCGAAGTCCTGGAAGCGGTCGTGTCGCCTGTGGCGGTCTTGGCTGGTACAATGACTCCTTGTCCCGCAGGGTTCTCATCATGGAGAATCATGTCAGGTCCGGAAGGAAGCAGCATTAATCCCCGATGAGGGTGTCTGAGGGGTTGCGAGGAGGAGGAGACGCCAAGGTTCAACCAAAACAGAACATACGTCTCATTCCAGGACGCGCCTTCACTTCTTCACTACATTCACAGAAATATGCAATTCCTTGAGCTGCGAAGGATCCGCTTCACTTGGCGATCCATCCATCGGGCACTCGGCCGCCTTGTTCTTCGGGAACGCAATGATCTCACGAATATCATTTGTACCAAGCATGAGCGCGAGGAATCTATCCAGGCCAAGGCCCATACCACCGTGGGGAGGACCGCCATACTTGTATGCATCAAGCAGGAAGCCAAATTTCTTATGCGCTGCCTCCTTCGAGAGGCCAATAACCTTCATGACACGCTCTTGGAGCTCGGGATTATTGATACGGATACTGCCTGATCCGAGCTCAGTGCCGTTCAGCACGATATCGTACAAATCACCAATAACTTTTCCAGGATCCTTCTCGAGGAAATCGATCGTTTCCATCGTTGGATGAGAGAACATGTGATGCTCGGCTTCCCATGCATCCGTTTCCTCGTTAAATGAGAATAACGGGAAGTTCACGACCCAGCAGAACTTGTACACATCCTTTGGAATCAAGTCAAGACGACGCGCGAGCTCCTGGCGAAGCTTGTCAAGATAGAAGTTTGTTTTTTTTGGGCCGTCGGCGATAAACATCAACACATAACCAGTCTTCGCCTTCGTGTGACTGATTAACTCATGCTGAACTTTCTCCGGGAAGAACTTCGCAATGCTTCCCTCAAGACCCTTGTCAGTTACCTTCATCCAGGCCATACCCCTTGAGCCTGACTCCTTAGAAAATTCGCCAAGGCTCTCAAGCTCCGTTCTCGACAAGTCCTTGTGGCAGACTAGCACTTTCACGACGCCGCCATCATCGATAACTTTCTTGAAAATACCAAAGTCCGAGTTCTTCACGATGCCTGTTACCGTCTGCAAGTGTAAGTCATAGCGCAAGTCGGGCTTGTCCGTGCCGTACTTTTCCATCGCTTCTTCATACGAAAGCATGGGGAATTCTTCCTTGATCTCCACGCCGATCGCTTCCTTCGTCAAGAATTTAAACAGGCCTTCCACAAACGCGCGAATATCCTTGGAATCGACAAAACTCATCTCGATATCCATCTGCGTATGCTCAGGCTGGCGGTCAGCGCGCAAATCCTCGTCACGCAAACAGCGTGCCATCTGGAAATACCGGTCAACGCCACTAATCATACAGATCTGCTTGTAGAGCTGGGGGCTCTGAGGCAGAGCGTAGAATTTTCCAGGATGTACTCTCGACGGAACAATATAATCCCTCGCTCCCTCAGGAGTCGGTTTTACGAGCATCGGAGTCTCAATCTCGACAAACCCATGCTCATGGACATACTTCCTTGCCGCAATCGTCATGCGGTCGCGGAACAAGAGATTCTTCTGCATGATGGGCCTACGCAAATCAAGGAAACGATATTTGAGCCGCATGTCATCACTCGCTACGACTCTATCATCGATCTCAAACGGAGGAGTCTCGGACCTCGCCAGAACCTTGAGCCTATGCGCGAATACCTCGATCTCACCCGTCGGAAGGTTCTGATTCTTCATGCCCTCCTTTCGGAGGAACACACTGCCTTCTATCGCGATGACATCCTCGCGGCGGAGCGATTCGGCCAGCTTGTGATCCGATTTTGAAGTGTCAGGATCAAACACAACCTGCGTAAGCCCGTAGCGGTCACGCAAGTCAATAAAGATAATGCCACCGTGATCCCTTCGCGCGTGAACCCAGCCAGCAAGCCGCACAACCTTGTCCTTGTCCTTTGCCGTGAGTTCTCCGTTGTGATGGGACCGGTATGATGATTCCAAGCTCATTGTAGAATCGAATCGAGGGATGTTTAAAAGGTTTTTGTACTGTCTGAAGTGCAGACACGCTTCCGCAAGGGACTGCGGGACTATCAAAATTTTCTTGGAAAGCGTTCGGAGCGTATAGTCCATGAGAAACTAATGAAAAATTATTACGAGCCTTCGGCGAGCCCTGTTCGCAGCACAACCACACTCATCGAACAGGGCGAGCGCTGAATTCTTGTGCTTCCTACTCAGACTATTTTCTGCACAACATTTTTTAAGCTGGATGCGATGCTTTCTTGTATGTTTGAGATTACTGCGACGCAGGGGAAGGCGCGGACGGGAGTGCTCAGCGGAAAGCACCGCGCTGAAACACCATTCTTTATGCCCGTTGCGACAAAGGGAGCCGTGCGGCTGCTTTCATCCGATGACCTCTCGCGGATCGGGGTTCGGACACTGATATCAAACGCGTATCTTCTCTCGCTTCGGCCTGGGACGGACATCATCAAGAAGATGGGAGGCCTGCATTCCTTCATGGACTTTGACGGGTTCATCTTCACTGATAGCGGCGGTTTTCAGATGCTGAATCCTGAGTTTCTGATCAAGAACACCGAAGAAGGAGTGTGGCTTCGGTCACCCTTTGACGGATCAAAACAATTCATTTCCCCGGAAGATGTCATGCAGATCGAGATGGATATCGGAGCAGATGTTGCCATGATGCTTGATGATGTGCAGCACTATGGAACGACGAAAGAACAGAATGCGCAAGCGGTACGGAAGACAACAGCGTGGGCGAAACGATGCATGAAAGCACACCACGGAAAACAACTGCTCTTTGGCATCACACAAGGAGGAGTGTACAAGGACCTTCGCGAAAAAAGCACGAGGCAGATCGTTGGACTTAAACCCGACGGCATTGCACTTGGAGGACTATGCATCGGGGAGAGCCAAGCACAGATGCAGTCAATGATACGGCTGTCAAAAAAAATTATACCCGCGCGATATCCAATCTACCTCATGGGCGTCGGAAGCCCGCACGACCTCGTGGAGTGCGTCGGGATGGGGGTTGATATCTTCGACTCGCGATTTCCGACGAGAAACGCGCGGCATGGAACAGTCTTCACGCGCGCTGGCAGCATTCACCTGAACAAGCGCATGTATGCGGATGATGAGCACCCCATTGATGAAACATGCGACTGCTTTGTCTGCAAGAGATATTCACGCGCGTACCTTCGCCATCTCTATCAGCAACAGGAAGGTGGAGGACTAAGGCTGCTGTCATACCACAACGTGCATTTCATCACGAAACTCATGCGAGAGATCCGAACCTCGATTGCTGAAGGCGAGTTCACCAAGTTCCGTAGACTATTCCTCTCTCAATATAAGGTGGCGAAGGAACGAGGCAAGTTTGCTTATTCCTCTACAAAAAATTCTCAATGAGAATCACCTCTCATCATCATCAAAGAACTCATAACAGGACAGGACAGCCAAAGCGAACAGCATTATCCACCATACCAATTCCTCTATGGGAAACTTCGTCCCTAACAAGGAAATCCATCCCACAAAATTATCTGAATGAAAACCCCACCAGCCATATTGCAGCGCGAGAATCTCATAAAGAAAACTCAGGTAAAAGAAATACGCTGCGGTCTTGAGCATTTTCATCAACACTTTCTTCCTATGGGAATATGCGGAAAATTGTAAAGTAACAGGAACAGCAAACACCACAATACCAAAAAAGAAGTAGAAGTACGGGATCGGGGGTACCGCAAGCTTGAGAATCACAAAGAGAAAAATGACAAATGCTACTAACAAACCCATGAGCAGGTACTTCATTCTTGGTTCCCAAAGGTGTCTTGTAACATGATGATCAAGAAAGTATTCATAAAACAGTATAACGTAGTACACATTGAAGAACGCCCATACCAGGACTTCAACAATCACAGATCCAAAAATAGTTACAGGAAAGACAGAAGGAGGAAATGACCAGGTATTTGAGGCATGTCCAAAGTATTCAACAATAACCATCAGAGGTACACTGCCAATCAAGGAGGCAATGATCGCCTTCAACACATACCTCGTGTCCCTAAGTGAAAGATACACACTCGGAACCACCAGAAACAACATAATTGAAACAAGGAAATTCGCATGCAGCGTGTTGCTCTGTTCAAGAGATATCTCAAGTAATGATGCAATAATCGGCCATAAGAGAACAACGATCAAGTCAAGATTAATACTCTTCTGCATCTGGAACTCTCTTATCATCATGAATATTAAACTTATGGTTGGGTATCCTCTTGAATAATACGTCAGTGAGTATGGTCCAACCACATGCGCAAAATCTTTAAATACGCTCCTGGCTTCTGTCAGATATCATGGACGAGCAGCACATTGACTGGGACAGCCTTACTCCGAAATGGATGGCTGCTTGGAAGGAAGCAAAGCTCTTTGAGGCAGAACCAATTCCGGGAGGAAAGAAGTACTTCGTCACATTCCCCTACCCCTACATGAATGGGTACATGCACCTTGGGCACTTCTTCACGCTCATGAGAGTTGAAGCAGTAGCAAGGTACAAGAGGCTCTGCGGCTACAACGTTCTATTCCCCCAAGGATGGCACTGCACCGGAAGCCCTATTGAAAACGCAGCAAAACGAATCCGAGAGCGAGAGGAAAAACAGTGGAACATCATGCGCGGGATGGGATTTACCGACGATGAAATACCTAAATTTGGAGATCCACTCTACTGGACACAGTTCTTCCCGGTCGAAGCGCGAAAAGACCTTGAGAGCCTTGGGCTATCCATCGACTTTCGGCGAAGCTTCATCACGACATCGCTCAACCCATACTATGACAAGTTCATCCGGTGGCAATTCACCAAACTCAAAGAAGGAGGATACGTCCAGAAAGGAAAACATCCTGTCGTGTGGGATCCCAAAGAAAACATGCCGGTTGGCGACCATGACAGGATCGAAGGAGAAGGAGAAACTCCCCAGGAATTCACATTGCTCAAATTCAAGATGAAAGACGGCGCGTATATCGTTGCCGCAACACTTCGTCCAGAAACCGTGTACGGACAGACAAACCTCTGGGTCGGACCCGAGAACTCCTACGTGAGAGCACGCGTGAACGGCGAAGAATGGATCCTGTCTGAGCAGGCAGTGCGCAAACTCAGCGAGCAAGAGAAAACACCACAACTACTTGGGACGGTCATGGGAAAAGAACTGATCGGACAACATGCCGTTGCTCCCATGATCCACCGGGAGATACCAGTGCTACCGAGCACATTCTGCGACATGGACAAAGGAACAGGAATCGTGACGAGCGTGCCATCGGACGCGCCAGACGACTGGATGGGCCTTTGGGATCTCCAAAAAAACAGTCAGCTCGCGGAAACATACGGCCTAGACTATGACACATTACTTGCGATCAAACCAATCCCCATCATTGAGCACGAGGAACTTGGAAACATGGCAGCGGTCGCCGTGTGCAAAGAGATGAAAATCTCAAGCCAGCATGACCGAGCGGCACTCGAACGAGCAAAAAAACTCGTGTACAAGAAAGGATTCTACGCAGGAAAACTCATCGTTGGAACGTACGCAGGAATGGGCGTTGAGAAAGCAAAAGACCTCGTGAAGAAAGACCTGCTCAATGCGGGAGAAGCAGACATCCTGTATGAACTAACCGGAAAAGTCGTGAGCAGAAGCCTCAACGAATGCGTCGTCAAAATCGTCGCTGACCAATGGTTCATGAACTACGCGGACGAAGCATGGAAAGACAAGGTGCGTGAGGCGCTTGCAGAAGTTACCCTCTATCCAGAAAAATCACGAGGACAGTTTGAGTACGTCATTGGATGGCTCTCTAGCTGGGCATGCGTGCGCGAATACGGCCTTGGAACAAAACTACCATGGGACGAGCGATGGGTGATTGAAAGCCTATCCGACAGCACGATCTACATGGCATACTACACCATTGCGCACAAGATCATGAAGATACCAATTGATCGAATCGACAACGCATTCTTCGACTACGTATTCCTAGGAAAAGGAAGCGTTTCGGCGGACATATCAAACGCGGCGTTGGAGCTTCGTAAGGAATTTGATTATTGGTACCCACTTGACTATCGAAACAGCGGAAAAGACCTCATCCAGAACCACCTCGCATTCTTCCTCTTCAATCATGTCGCGATCTTTCCTAAGGAGAAATGGCCTACAGGCATCGGCGTGAACGGATGGGTGCTTGTTGACGGACAGAAAATGAGCAAGAGCCTAGGCAACTTCATGCTGCTCCGCGACCTTCCGGGCAAATTCGGTGTAGACTGCTCACGCGTCACCGTGCTCTCAGGCGGAGAAGAGCTTGACGACCCCAACTGGGACAGCGCGTTTGCAGTCTCGCTCAAAGGAAGGCTTGAGCAGTGGAACAAATTCATCCAAGAACACTACTGGAACGGCGTCGATGGGATGGACGGACACCTCGAAGTATGGCTCAAGAGCGTCCTTGCACGGACAATCCTTGAAACAACAGAACTCATGGACAAAACCCTCTTCCGCAGCGCACTGCAAAAAATATTCTTCGAGATGCCAAGAGCAATAAGGCACTATGCGCAGCGTTCAGGAGGCAGGCATAACAAGCAACTCCTCAAAAGCGCAATTGAAGTCAACATCGCGATGATGAGCCCTTTTGCGCCGTTCTATGCCGAGGAAGTATGGGAAAGCCTCAAGAAGAAGACGCTTGTTGCGCAAGCACGCTGGCCGCACGCTGAAATACGCGCGATCAACCAAGCAGTCGAAGCCGCAGAACAATCACTCATGGACACGATCGCAGATATCGAAGACGTTCTGAAACTTGCCAAGATCGAACAGCCAACACGAATCACGATCGCGCTCGCACCTGAATGGAAGTATCCGTTCGTTGAAGCACTCTCAAAACTACTCTTGGAAACCCGAGACATTGGCGCAATCATGAACGCGCTCATGAATTCAGAGCTCAAAGCGCACGGAGGAGACATCGCCAAACTCGTGCCAAAATTCGTGAAAGACCCCTCAAAACTCCGACTGCACCTCACACAGGAAGCAGAGCTCGCCACGCTTCGAGACGCGATCAGTGCGATAAGCAAACAGTTTGGGTGTGACGTTGAGGTCGGAGCGCATGTCCAGCACGCGAAAGCAGCGCAAGCACTTCCTGGAAGGCCGGCGGTTATTGTCGAGTAAACCGTTGATTTGATACTCATTTAGAACATACTCCTACAGTTATTGCGAGCCTTTGGAGAGATCTATCTGCTAGAACCTCCTCAACGATTGTTACGAGCCTTCGGCAGGCCCTGTTCCTTTCTGCATACAATCACGGAACAGGGCAATTGTGACTTTCCAGGCTGCAGTTGCCAGCACACAATCAAATCCAGAAGGGGCTGGGGAACCATCAGTACATCTGGAAGGCGTTCGGGTCCGTATTCCCCGCTACCAAATTATTCAAATCTAAATACTATTATAACGAGCCTTCGGCGCGCCCTGTTCCTTTCTGCATACGATCACGGAACAGGGCAACCACTGAATTTTTCGTGTGAATCAGCGCTCCCCTTCAGAAACAAGCAATTCACCACTCTCGGCTGCGACTCCATCAGCGAATCAAAACCTTTATATATTAGTATATTTAAGACTATACTCATTCCAGTACTGAGGTTTACTGAGAGGTGATATGATGAAACGAAAGGCACAAGCTGCCATGGAATTCTTGATGACATACGGATGGGCAATCCTCGTTGTACTTGTAGCGATTGCAGCACTAGCATACTTTGGAGTATTCAGCCCGGATCGATGGCTGCCAACGTCGTGCACGATGAGCCCAGGGTTCAGCTGTACCGAGTTCAAGCTCGTTAACACTGATGGAGCATCTGGATGCGCAAACGGGAATGTCATGTTTACAGTCAGAAACGGTATCGGCACGGCAGTTGAGAGAGTTGGTATATTATTAGAGCCAACCGAGACCACTGCAACTTGTACTCGAGCGACGGCTGAGAGTTTCATCTTTGATGCTGCACTTCCTGCCGGTAACAACGGTATGGATGATGGTGTTGCGTACGAACTCAACTTCTGCTGCGATAATCTTAATGTGCAATCTCCCGTTGGAACCAGGTGGAAAGCAAGAATCTCCCTCACCTATACGAAGGCAGGAGAGTCCGTTGACCACACGGTCCTTGGCGATATCGTAGGAAAGGTTGAACAAGGAACACTTACTGCTACATAAGTGTTTTTTTTCTCTTACTTTTTCTCCTTTATTTTTCTACTTTAACTACAATCCTTTCTTCGGTAAGGTATCCCGAGCTAAAAGCTTCCCTCAAGAATAAGGCTTTGAAGAGCAGGCTGTCATCGAACTCATCCTGAATAATGAACACACCGCTGAAGGGTTCGAGCTGCCTCACTACCATTGTCGCATTCTCTGAAGGATTGGGAAAATGCACATGATATTTCTGTGAACCATTCACCACAAGAAGTCTGCGGAACACGGTACCAGACCAGTCAACCGTCATCCTGGGGATATCAATAGAATTCATTCCGCACCTATAGATCGGCCCTGGGGAGCATTGCATCTGACGGCTAATCATGACTTCATCTGTGATGTTATCCATGGGGGTGCCACTAAAGGATGCAAAATACCTGTAGATATGCACATGACGCAAGTCCCGATCGGAAGCAACAAGCACAATATCCTCAGGACAGCTAGCGTTCAGGTAAGGATTGCCCATCGCTCTCCCCCTATCTTTCCCAGAGACCAACATCCTCAAGATTCCCAAGCTTTCGTTTGTGTCCTTGGACATGAGAGCGCGAGAATACCAGTACTGCCTATGACTAGCGAAATCACCGCCGTCTAGCAGCACAGGACGGTTCGCGAAGTACTCATAGTAGTATCCCTCATCCCAGGGGCAGGCGATCACTACGCTTTCCGAGAGGTTACGGATGGTCATGGCGGACTCGTAAATGCCATCATCCATCAGTGGAATGCGCAGGGCATGATCCGCAATTGAAGGCACCGAGAAGAAGATGATCATGAAGCCAATTGCTAAGGGAACAATACTTGCCACTGACTGCTTCGTGCGCCGTACCATCCAATCAGCCGTGACATCAATTCCGAGGATGGCAGAGAGGATGATGGGAATTACGGCGAAATTTGCCAAACGAGCAGCAAGGAAGGGAAAAGCGGAAAAACCAAGGATCCAGACAACCATTGTGGCGTACGAAATGCTTCTTTGCTTCCAGAAACGCCAGATTACGACAATCGCTCCACCAAGAGCAAAGATAAGCAGAGGGCCATCCATCATCTTCCAGAACTCTGTGAGGCTTATTGACTGCAGCTCAGTCACCGTTGTGTAGGCAGCGACGAACGCTTGAGGTTTTGCAAGATGGAGCATCACGAGGACGCGCTGGGGGAGGAATTTCCATAGGGTACCTGCGCCTATTATGACGATCCCACTCACAATAAGAATTCGATAGAACAATTTTAATTGAAACCTTGCGGTACTAGTAGGCGAGGCAATGATTATTGCAGTTACTACGACTATTACAATGAGCGCTAGAACGAAGTAGAAGTTGCTCCAGACTTGCCAGAAGATGATGAGCATAAGAATCAGCGCTATTCCAGCAGCGATTTGCTGTGCTCTCTCTTTACATGATACTACCCAAAGCCAGAGGTACATTGAAGAAATGTACAGCAGCATGATGATCGCGTCGGTATCGCCCATGCCAAGATGGAAGGATTCAAGAACCGCAGGTACGCTTGCAAACAACGCTGCGCCTACGAGAGAAGGCCACATGCTGGCAAATTTTCTCGCGATACCATACATGAAGAGGATGGATAGAATGTACGCAATTAGAGGGAAATAGTACGCTGCCTGATCCATTGAGCGAAACGGAAGAAGAGAATTCCACCAGACAAGCATCAAAGGATACAATCCCACTCGTGACCGAGCTTTGTGAGGATAATTCCTCAACTCGTCATCAACGTAGAGACTGTACGCCCAGCTTTTGTCCTCTATCTCGCGATTCCATTGTGACGCATGACGGAGGAAATAATAATCATCAGGGCCGGAAAGGTAGGGGGTTCCGTCCGCAAGACGGTATTTGATAATTTGATAATCCAAATACTGCTGATTGAGGTACGGAATGAGGAATTGCAAGCCAATACCCAGTATTACGACAATAGCCAATCCAATAATCGCAGAACGATCCCCCATGATTTAGAGATGTGTGGGAGCGTTTAAATGCTTTTCTGACCATTTCTGATCAATAAATCTTTTGATCTTCTTTTGGAAAACCTTCTTATCAAACCTCAGCGCGTTCTTTCTGATATCCTTGGGAGTGAACCTCATCTTCTCGAATTCTTTCACGGCCTTGGCGAGCGCATCGGAGGTTTGAGGCGTGAAGAAATGGCCCGTTTTACCTTCAATAACCGTTTCCAACGCGCCACCTTTCACATACGCAATGACTGGAGTGCCGCAGGCCTGGGCCTCGATGGGAACCATACCAAAATCATCATAAGATGGGAATATAACTGCTTTCGCACCTTGGTAGTAATCTGCGAGCTTTTTTTCGTCGTGGATTGCGCCGATAAACCTGATGTTGGGCTTTGCCATGCTTTCCAGAAATTTTCTATCACGACCGTCGCCGACAACAACTAAAGGTAAACCAAGCTTATTGAATGCCTGGACGGCGACATCTGCTTTCTTGTAGGGAAGGGCAAGCCTTCCGACGAAAAGGTAGTACGACCGCTTTCTGTTTCTAAGACTAAATTTTTGGGTATCAACAAAGGGATGAATGACAATCGCGTCTCGCTTGTACCACTGCTTGATCCTTGCCTGGACGGACTTGCTGGTAGTGATGAAGTAGTCAACATTCTTCGCAGATCTAATATCCCACCATCTGAGCGCGAGAATAATCGGGCGGAGCAGCACCCTTAAGAGCCAAGGCTGGCGGGCATAGAGCGAGTCCGGAAAATCATACAGGAAACGAGGAGGACAGTGACAATAACAGATGTGGAGTTGGCCTTTGCGCTTCTTGAATCCCTTGCAGAAAGCGAAGAAGGATGAGATGATGATATCACCCTTCGGGTGGATCGTGTATGCTATGAATGGGTATAGCGGGATGTAGATATGATATCTCTTTCTCACGCATGGAAAACCGTCTGCAATGGTGGGAATAATCCTATTCGAAGCGAAAGGAACGTTCTTCGGATTCCAGGCAATCGTGTGGATCGGAGCTCTTGGGAAAATCTCCGCGATTGCCTCCGCGCATTTCTCGGCGCCCCCATAATTGAGCAGAAAGTCATGGATTAGACAGGTTCTTGGTGCAGTCATCAAATTTCAGAGATACATTATCCTCTTTTTTATTCTTTTATATGAATCATGCTATGTGTTCCTTCAACCCCCATACCTTGTTATCTCCTTCACGATTCAATATGCTACACTGTCACCAAGCAGTGAGTTCCAGAAAAAGAAAAGAATATAAGCCTCGTTCATCAGACTGCATATATGAAATACAACCAACACAAACGATATGCTCTATTCATCGGGCGCTGGCAACCATATCACTCTGGACACAAGTATCTCGTCGACCAAGCTCTCAAGGAGGGAAAGAATGTCTGCGTGGGTATACGAGACACCGAGCTTTCTGACAAGAATCCCTATACCTACGAACAGAGAAAAGAGATGATTCGGAGAGTGCACGGAGACAAGGTTTTATCCATCAAGATCCCAGACATTGAGAGCATCAACATAGGGAGAAACGTAGGATACGCAGTGAACCAGATCGATCCCCCAGAGCATATCGGAAGAATATCCGGGACAAATGTTCGGCTCGGAAAAGAGGACAATATTCCTCCTGAAGTTACCGACTACATCAACTCTCTCAAATCCACAGTGTGGTTAACGGGGCTGCCATGCTCAGGTAAGACAACTCTCGCAAAACGCCTCAAAGAAGAAATGGAAAACCGGGGCATTAAAACTGCTCACCTTGATGGTGATGACGTACGCGGAAAGATCAACGAGGATTTAGGTTTCTCTGAAGATGATCGGAAGGAAAACCTTAGAAGAGTTGCCCATATCTGCCGCCTGTTCAACGAGAACGGTAATGCTGTTATCGCCAGTTTTGTTTCCCCAACCAACGAAATGAGGTCTATGATACAAAGCATCATTCCCTACATGAAATTAGTATACGTTAAGTGCAGTCTTGAAGAATGTGAGCGAAGAGATGTTAAAGGAATGTTCAAGAAAGCGAGGGCTGGTGAGATCAAAGGGTTTACCGGAATTGATGATCCATTTGATGAACCCCGAACTGAGTTTATCATTGATACTGAACAACACGACATAGAAACCTGTGTCGCTCAACTACTCAAGATTCTGCATCTCCATTAAATTTCCTCTGCTTGCACTATGCTCGATATGCTTGATATCAATCAATTTGTTCAAACTACAGAGAAGATTGGAGTACTCATCCTGAACATTCAAAGCAGGAACTATGACGTGAGATACAAGTCAGACAAGTCTCCGGTTACTACTGCTGACACTCTCTCTTGCCATAAGATTCTTGAATTTCTGCAAAAAGTGTGTCCAGACATCCCCGTGATATCTGAAGAGGAAACTTCCCCCCCTTATAAGAAAAGACAACCATTTGAATGGGTTTGGTTGCTTGATCCACTCGATGGCACAAAAGAATTCATTCGAGGGGAGAAGGACTATGCAATAAACCTTGCTTTAATTCACGGAACAACGCCAGTGTTTGGAGTTATGCATTTGCCCGCATATCAAAAGACTTACTATGCTATTGCGGGGAAGGGCTGCTTTAAACATGAGTCCAACAGAACAAGTAAGCTAAGTAAACCAGCCTCCCACCCTGGCACGTGCAACGTAGTTGCAAGTAAATCACACTTTACCGACGAAACAAAAGCATTTGTAGAATCACTTCATGCATCACATAAGATCATCAATTTATCATTTGCCGGAAGTTCGTACAAGTTTTGTCTTCTCGCTGAGGGAGTTGCAGATGTCTACCCAAGACTTGCACCAACAATGGAATGGGATACTGCAACAGGCCATATTATTATAAAAGAAGCAGGCAAGAACATCTATGTTTATGACACAAACAAAGAGCTTGAATACAACAAGAGTATCCTAAGAAATCCCTCTTTTGTTGCACGATGATACCCATGAAACAAAGAGTACTCATCTTTGCCTTTACTCGGACAGGTAGCTCTGTCCTTAAGCTGATCCTTGGTGTTCACCCACTCATCAAGCCACTTGGTGAACCATTCCATCCCCATCCACCCGATGGAAGGAAGAAATATGTAGCCGGAGTAGTTGATGCAGAATCACTCCATTTAAAAGTGGATGAAATCCACAAGGACTACAACCTTATCAAACATCTTGCTTACCAGCTGCCCATGGGGCTCAATGAAAATTTGCTTACGAAGGAATACGACAAGGTGATCTATCTTTGGAGAAGAAATGCAACACAGAGAGCGGTTTCACAAGAAATCAGTCGTCAATCAAAGGAATGGGGAAGGGACCGCACAAAAATTATTCATCATTCCTACTCTCCGATAAACCTCATAAACCTCCAAGATGAAATTGACACCTACCTTAAGGAAGTGCAAGTATACCGCCAAATACTCAAAAATTCCAACGTTAATCACATCGAGATCGTATATGAAGACTTGTTTGGACTAAATGTCTCAAGAGCACAAAAGCACCAGATTCTAGATAGCATTATCCGTTTCTTAGGAATCCCTAAATATACACATTCCCAAATAAAGAAAGTCGATGAACTTCTGGATCCCGCAAATTCCAAAGTGAACTCTGACGATACATACAACCTTATCCCTAACATTGATGATGTTGACAGAAGATTCTCCAATCCTACGAACGGATTTCTCGTCCAGAACGAGAAACCGCGACGAGTAAAAAAAATTCTTGTCATCTCCCCAATTCCCTCACATCCGCAAAATGCCGGCAACCGAGCAAGAATATTTAACATGCTGTCCATCCTAAAACAACAAGGAAACACCATCCATTTCTTATTGGATTATCAGGAACGAGGATCTGACCATATCAAGCGTGGAATAGATGAATCAGCCATGAATACTACATGGGATCATTACGTCTGTGTCCAGAACAGTACGGATAGAAGTATTCTAAAGTACGCTGCTAGCAGTCCTGTACGTGCCGTGGACAACCTAGTCCGAAAAGCTGGTAGGTATACAAGAAAACACATGCCATCCCTCTATACACATGTGAGGCCAATGTGGCGCTCCATCCGAAGCGGCCGTATCTTCACAGGAAAGATATCCGAAGAAAGCCAGATCGATGAATGGTATAACCATGACGTAGACGTAGTCTGCAACAGGCTTCTAACCTACAACCAGTATGATATTGCTCTTGTTGAATACGTTTATACATCAAGGGTCTTGCTGCAATTCGATGAGAGAACGATCAAAATTATTGATACACATGATGTCTTCACCGATCGAAGCAAACGGTATGAGAAGTATGGCGTACCCTCAACTTTCTTTTCAACTACCCAAGAAGAAGAATCAAAGGGGTTGAATCGGGCTGATAGAATCATTGCTATTCAAGATAATGAAAAAAAATATTATCAAACCATAACTTCTCGTGAAGTTTTTACCGTTGGTCATTTGCAGAAACCTATTCTCCACACCTCTCCTGGAAAACCAAACCTACTCTTTATCGGGTCGGCGAATCCAGCAAACATTCATGGCATAAGCTACTTTATAAAAAAAATATTCCCTGCCGTTCGAAAGGCAATTCCTGCCGTTCAACTGACTATCGTCGGAAAGATTTGTGACCATATACCTATCACTGAAGGATGCAATCAAATTGGTGAGGTTGAAGACCTCTTTTCCGTCTACGATGATACTGCCATAAGCATAAGCCCACTCTATGTGGGCACGGGACAAAAAATAAAAGTTGTCGAATCGCTGGCGCATGGAATACCTGTTGTCCTCACCCCTCACTCTATGGAGGGTCTTGACCCTGCTCTACTGCCCGGAGTCGTTCTGGCAACCAGTGATATAGAGTTCCAAAACCAGATCATTTCGCTGATGCATGATACAAAAGAATACCATTTGAAACGGAATAACGTAAAGAAGTCATATATCGGTTACTATGAACAGCAGTTACTCACTCTTTCTCAAGCATTTGAACTTGATGCATCCAGCAACAACACTGTCAGATGATTTATTTGAGTACCTGTTGCTATATTACTATTTCATCTTTATCCAACCTCATCGGTGAAGATAAATCCATGTGTTTGCGTTTTCTTTGCAGTCACGATTCTATTACAGAACTCAGATATGACCTTCCTATCATGACTGACAAACAGAACTATCTTATCCCCCCTCAGATACTTCTGTTTTATCGTACGGATACATTTTTCACGAAATGCCTGATCACCGACAGCCAATATTTCGTCTATGAGAAGAATATCTGGATCAAGCTGTACAACGATCGCAAAACCAAGACGGGATACCATTCCTGATGAGTACGTTCGAGTAGGTTGGTAGATAAATTCACCAATATCAGCGAAATCAACAATTCTTGGCAGCAACTCATTCATCGCTTCCTGTGAAAACCCATACATTGACCCCACGAGACAAATATTTTCGATACCTGTCAACTCCGGTTGGAAACCCGCGCCGATAGCGAGAAGCGCAACCTTTCCAGTGCACGAGATTACACCTTCATCAGGAGTATATATGCCAGCGATCGCACGAAGCAATGTGCTTTTACCGGAGCCATTTGGTCCTATGATGCCCACAATTTCGCCTGTCTTAAACTCGAGATTCACTCCCCTTAGTCCCCAATATATTCTTTCTTGCCGCTTGCTCCAAGGTTTGAGAATGATCTTCTTAATCGACGTATCCACCTTCTTGTCCAGATTGAAACGGATGCCTAGATTCGTGATTCGAACACCAGGTTTACAGGACTTTTGCATACTCTCCCTGTTTCTTTATTATGATCGATAGGCCTATGAGTATCAACACTATTGAGCAGAGCATGATAATCCCTAAGGCAATCAGATTAGGGGGAGAAGCATACATCATAGCATTTCTATACCCTTCAAATATGGTTACAAACGGATTCAGGTAATAATATGGCAGAATCGTGGGCGGAACTAATGATGCTGCGTATATACCTGGTGACAAATAGAACCAAACCTGGAGACCATATCGCAGAAGATTGCCGATATCCCTAAAAAAAACATTAAAGTGTGCGATCATCAACGCAAGTCCTAATGTTAGGAGTATCTGCACGAGCACGAGCAGCAGGAAGAACACCATGAATTGTGTCAATCGAACATGGTAGAACATGAGGAATGGAATAAGGATCAACAGCCCTATGGCAAAGTTCACGCTATTAGAGAGCATTGCAGCAAGCACAAGCGTGATTTTTGGAAAATACACCTGTTTTACCAATCCTGCCTTTCCGCGGATTGCATCAGCAGCATCAATAAGTGAGGAAGAAAACCATCTCCATGGGAGCAAGGCAAGCAGAACAAATAATGGATAATCAGGGCCTCCACGCTTGAAAATAATCTGCACAATGAGGACATAAATACCCATAAAAAGCAGAGGATCAAGAACCCACCACACATACCCAAGCACCGTACGCTTATGACGAACCTTCAAGCGAGCGATCGTCTCATAACGGATGTACTCACGGTACTGCCATACCTCCCGCAGTGATTCAGTCATCCCATTTGCCATTATCTTCCTTACATGCGGTAAGAACTTTTAAAAGTTGTGCCTTCTCACCAGCATGTATGACCATCCTCATCGGGATCATCATCTCGTTTCTTCTTACCGTATTTCTCACACCATACTTCATTCGGTATCTCACAAGAATCAATGCGGTCGTCCAAGATCTTGGAAAATACCCGAGAACCCTTGTGCCCATCTCTGGGGGACTCCCCGTTGCGGCTGGAATTCTCGCGGGAATCCTCACTCTTGTATTCATCGGGGTATTCATCACAAAAAACGGCGACTCTTATCTTTCTCTGCTTGCTGCAGCATGCTCAATCATGATTATCACTTTCATCGGATTCATGGATGACCTTCTCATCCATAACAACCAAAAATATTCTGTGGGCCTCAAACAATGGCAAAAACCACTCCTCACACTCCCTGCAGCAATCCCTCTCATGGCAATCAAAGCAGGAGAGTCGATGATGAATGTTCCCTTATTTGGAAACGTTGATTTTGGGATATTGTACGCTCTGGTCCTCGTCCCCATTGGTGTAGTCGGGGCAAGCAACATGGTCAATCTTCTTGGGGGGTTCAACGGCATGGAAGCTGGGATGGGCATGGTATACACAGGAATGCTTGGCTTGTATGCTCTCCATATTGGATCCGGTACTGCAGCGACCATAGCATTCATCACATTTGCTGCCCTTGCCGCATTCCTCATCTACAATCGGGTACCTGCACGCATCCTGCCTGGAGACTCCCTTACCTACCTGCTTGGGGCGGTGCTTGTATGCATCGCCGTCCTTGGAAATATGGAGAAAGCGTGTCTTATCGTATCCATTCCTTTCTTTGTGGAATTCATCCTTAAACTTCGCGGAAAGTTCCAGAAAACCACTGTCGGCCACGCGCTTCCGAATGGAAAACTCAAGTCTAAACACTCAAAGATTTACTCAATCCCTCATCTTATGACACAAACCGGAACATTTTCCGAGCGCCAGGTTGTATACGCAATGATCGCCATGGAACTTTTTTTCGCATCGCTCATTTGGCTCGTGTAAAACCAAAACCTTTATAAAATAAATTTGTTAGTAGCATCATGATGTCCATGAAAAGAGGTGTGATCGTCCTTCTGTTAGTATTACTAGTTGCACTCCTCACTGCATGCGGCGAGAGGGAATGCAAGAAAGATGAAGACTGTACGAAGAACAATTGTTTTCAGTCGGAATGTGACAGTGGAACATGTGTGCACAACCCAATATCCGCATGCTGCGGCAATGAGAAATGCGAAAAGGATGATGGAGAGAACAAGTGTACCTGCGCGAGCGACTGTGGAAAATGCGTCGGAACGACTGAGGGAGGACTCATTTACAAGTGTAGTGAAGATCAACAATGCATCTCCATTGAGGATACGAGTGTTAAACAGAACTTCCGAGAAACACCAGTCCATGGAATCAATGATAAAGACAAAGAGATTGGCCGACTGTTTGTTACGTATGATTATGAGAGTCCCTTCAACGTGAATCGAGACTTGTTCAAGACGGAACTCCGATGGGAGGGGCTGCCAAATTCTGTCACAGACTTCACAATAAAAAAAGTACGTGTCGTCCACATAACGCAAATCAAGGATGCGAAAGGAAAAGTTACTGAAGAAAAGGCAGAGATCCTTGGAAGTACTGATGTCAATCAGGTCCTTCATGATGACCGAATGACAGCAAATGATGAAATCAACCTGAAGAAAGTCAAGATCGATCCGGATCCCATTGAGGTTACACTTGAGGTCTTTTATACTTATAAAATCGCAGATAAAGGCGTCATAAGGGATGTAGCAGGAAGCGTAAGCCAGAAAGTCCAAATCAAACTCATCAAGCCAGTGCTAACAAAAGAATGCCCGACATGCGAAGTGCGCGCGTGCGCGAACGCGACATGCGGTCAGGACACCACATACTTCTGTAAGTACAACTACCGCGGAGCGTGCTGCGGAAACAGAATCTGCGAGCTCAACGAGAACAAATGCACATGCCCCGAAGACTGTGGGGAATGCTACACGAGCCATGGAAAGTGGATCAAGGATACGTGCTTTAACATGAAATGCGTCGGAAAAGTCCTTAACGCAGACCAAATCACTCCCACAATATTGAGCGACACGAGAAACCTCAAGCAGAAAGTTGATGATGAAGATGTTATCAAAGTCACAACAGTCGTCAAATACCGCTACATGGCACCATTCGATATCAACAAGGACAAGTTCCACATTGAAATGATCCAGTCATTCCTTGAGGATGACGTTGAAGGATTCCAGATCAAGCGTATTGAGCTATTGAGTGGTAATCAGCTCCTTGCGGAACACCAGGTTGCCGCAAACCTCAGGAGGGAAGGAGACCGGTACACATGGACTCTCTCGCCAATCGTCTCACTTGTCAAGAATGAAGAGCAAGAATTTGACCTTAAGGTCAAAATACACTACCGGTACACATGGAGCGATGCCGATGTTATCGAGGACAGCCAGTACACCTACGCCATTGGTAAAGTACTCTTCATCAACCCAGAAGTCTCAAGCTATTCTTAACCATTATTCAATTTCTGACGAGAAACATTGCATGATCCTTCTCGAAAGGCTCAAGCGGGCGGTAATCCGCAACCGTCAGCTTCGCGGCTTCAAGCTCCCTGTGCACCTGACGGAAGATGTCTTTTGGCTTCTTTGTCACGTCAACGCTCCTTGCCTTGATCGCGAGAAGGCCATATCCTTTTGGCTTTAAGAACAGCTGAACATTCTTCACGAAAATCTCGACTTGATTTCGCTGAGCGATATCCTGGTACACTACATCAACACCCGTGATCCTATGGGCGTATGTTTCCGGATGGAACGCGTCCTCAAGAAGGGGAATAAGATTCTCACGATCACGAGAGACAAACCACAAGTCACGCACAACACGCGGAGCAAAATCAAGAGCGAAGACAACACCATCCTTTCCGACAACATCTGACACATGCGACACTGTCGTCCCCGAGGACGCACCCAAATACAATACGGCATCACCCTTGCGAAGGCCAACGTTCTGCGCCCCATTCATGATAAATGCCGCAAGCTTGCTTCTCGTTGGATCCCACGAACGAAACTCCTCGCCATCCTGCTGGACGAGACGCTCTCCATAGACTCTCTTACCAGGGGTCAGACTCTTCGTAAACAACTCCGGACGCTTTCCAGCGGCGGAATACACTTCAAACATCCTCGTCGCAATTATCTTCGGCATGCTTCCTCAATCTCCCTACGATACTCTGCTCCCTTGAACTCTCCCTTGAAATAATCAAGCCGAGCGCACATCGCAATACGGTCAGCAAGTAAGCGTGCGATTCTGCCGTGCTCCTTTGCCGGAGCGTTCGCAAGACACGGATGCTGAATGATAATACCATGCTTTGGGGACTTTGCCCCAGTCAACAAATGACGAAAGAGCGCTTTCTCCGCGCCCAGAAGCTGAATGGTCGTCGCAGGAAGCGTGGCGAGCTTCTTTAATCCACCTGAAAGCTCAAATAGCTGACCTGCAAGACGAGCATTTGTGACCGCAAGAATATTCGGCGCGTACCCCTCAAGAACGGACTCGATATACGCAAGCTTGGTCTCCATGCCCCTCTGAATCTTCTGGATGGAATGCGCAAAATCAACCATTGCCGTCACGTCCTTCTCTTTCCAACGCTTGGCAAGAGATGCATCTTTCCATTCATGATTCGCGACTGCGGCCACAAACCTCGCATGATCATTTGTCATCCTTGATAGATCAGGATCATACCACTCCACCCATTCCCGCAAACGGCCGGTGAGTTTGTTTGACACATCCTCCTCTTCCTGCCATGCCTTCACTGCCTGGATGATAAGGATATCCTCATTCACGGCATCCTGCAACTGCTGCCAGACGAACTCCATGCTTTTTGCATGGAGGGCTTTTTTAGAGACGTCCTTACGGATTTCCTGCATTAATTTGTTCTGCACGGTCAATGGAGCCTTCGTCCACTCGATATTCCCGGATGATGAGGGTGCTCCCTTCTCGTCAACGCAGAATTCTCCGCATACATGTTTTAACCGGTACATACACGCTTGCGAGATGTTTCCCGTATAAAAACATAATGGGTAAATATAAATACCCCCATTCTTTGGTATAACCTATGGCAGTGCAGGTACGATGGTACTCAGTGCTCATTGCGGTCACCCTTATCATGGCAATCATTGCGCTCGTGATCAGCCTCAAGCCGGAAGTCACGGGCAATTTCTGGAAGTTAGGAATGGGCCGCATGTGCTGCAATGAATGGGAGCCCATTTGGGGAGACTGCGAATACTTCTCGTTAGCTGTACAGAAATACGCTGGAGGGTATACAACGTATCAAGATGAGGAAGGACAGTCACAAACGATGAGCTGTTCCCTCATGAACCAACTCAATGGGCAAACACCACCACCCGGACTTGACGCTTCAGTCCTAGAGTGGGCGTGCAAGAAGGGAAGTATCGTGCCAAATGGGGAATGGATCAACGGTATATGCAGATCAACATCCACCTGCTTTTGTGAAAACAAGGAAAGCGGATCAACATGCGCTGCGGACTGTGACTGCGGCGATGGCGTATGCGCAGGAGGCGAATCATGCGCGAAGGACTGCCACTGTGGCGATGGCGTATGCCAAGTGTATGAATCATATGCCTCATGCGCGGCTGATTGCTATTCATTCACATGCGGAAATGGGAATTGCCAATTTGGAGAAAACTATGAATCCTGCGCTTCTGACTGTCCACTCACCACGTGCGGCGATGGATCATGCACCGGGGGGGAAACCATGCAGAACTGTCTGCCTGATTGCCACTGCGGAAATTCTGTTTGCGAGAAAGTCGAAACACGCTCCTCGTGCCCTGCGGACTGCCCGCAACTTACCTGCGGAGATAACATCTGTAATGCTGGGGAAACTATCCAGAACTGTCCACATGACTGCACGTGCGGCGATGACTCCTGCAACAATGGAGAAACATCAAGCAGCTGCCCACTTGACTGCCACTGCGGCGACGGATACTGCAGTTCTGGAGAATCAGTAGCCACTTGCGGATTTGATTGCTTTGTACCCGGATGCGGAAATGGCGCGTGCGAAGCAGGAGAAAAAACAACATGCCCAGCGGACTGCCCGAATGGAGCCGCAACATGCGGCGATGGCTGCTGCGACGATGACCAATGCTGCTGTCAATGGGGAGCAGAAACAACGACGGACTGGTTTGAACTCATGGGTGTTGGAATCCCACCAGGTCCAATCGTGATCAGCTGCCAAGAAACAACCGTCCAGGGACAGACATGGATCAATGCGCAACTTGGCGTTCGATACCATGCGTATCCCGTCTGCAATTGGGTACAATGGCATTATGAATGCAAAGAATGGGGACCTGCACCCTGCGCCACAAAACCTACCGAGCCTCCCTTCGTCTGCGCCCAGGCCAACTGAGCCCCCAAGATTTATAAACGTCCAATGGCCACTCATTTTCTATGACACGTATTGCAATCGTTACCGAAGATAAGTGCAACCCCAAAGGTTGCGGCGACTATCTCTGTGCTAGGCTCTGCCCTGTAAACAGAACAGGAGCGCAATGCATCATCAAGGGACCAAGCGGAAAAGCGCGCATCGATGCGGAACTCTGCACCGGATGCGGCATCTGCCCCAAGCGCTGCCCCTATGGGGCAATCATGATCATCAACCTCCCAGAGGAACTCACGAAAAGCCCAATCCACCGGTACGGACAGAACGGATTCCATCTCTACAACCTTCCCATACCACAATTTGGAAAGGTAGTAGGAATCATTGGAAGGAATGGAATAGGAAAATCAACAGCCGTCAAAATCCTCGCAGGAGTCCTCAAACCTAACCTTGGAACTGACAATGACGCAACGTTTGAGCAATTAATCGCATACTTCAAAGGAAGCGTCGCCCAAGGATACTTCGAAAAACTCAGAGATGGACACATCAAGGTAAGCTACAAACCGCAATTTGTCGACCAAATACCAAAACTTGTGGAAGGAACGGTACGGCAGATACTGAAAAGCGTTGACGAACGCGATGCGCTCATGGATGTCGCCAAGCACCTTGACCTCCAAGGCATCTTTGACAACAATATCAAGACGCTCAGCGGAGGAGAGCTGCAACGGGTAGCGATCGCGGCGGCAAGCCTTCGGAAAGCAAACGTGTACTTCTACGATGAACCAACATCATACCTTGACGTCAAGCAGCGCCTTCGCGTGGCAAACTATCTGCGATCGCTCGCAACCGAGAAGACCGCGGTCGTTGTTGTCGAACATGACCTTATCATCCTCGACTACATGACCGATCTCATCCATATCCTCTATGGAAAGGAAGAAGGTTATGGTATCGTCAGCCAGCCAAAGACAACGAAGCTTGGCATCAATGTGTACCTCGAAGGATACCTCAAAGAGGAAAACGTACGATTCAGAGAAAAGAAAATCCAGTTTGCCACACGGCCGCCATCCCATGCGAGACGCAAAGAGCAACTGACAAGCTGGAAACGCATCACATGCACGCTTGACAAGTTCAAACTTGAAGCAGAGGAAGGCATCATCAACAGGCATGAAGTCATCGGGATCCTCGGGCCGAACGGCATCGGAAAAACTACATTCGTCAAAATCCTTGCAGGAGTACAGCAGGGAGTCCTCGGAAGCATCACGGACCAAGTCACCGTCTCCTATAAACCACAATATTTTGATGTTGATGAGACACCAGTCGCGCAGGTCCTAGCCCTCGCACAAAAATATGAAGTTGAGCTCATACGCCCACTGGGCCTAGCGGACTTCATGGGCAAAAGGCTCGATCAACTCTCAGGAGGACAATTGCAACGGGTAGCGATCGCGGCATGCCTTGCGCGAGACGCAGACCTTTACCTCCTCGATGAGCCAAGCGCGTACCTCGACGTTGAACAGCGACTGCTCGTCAGCAAAATCATCGGAGACCTCATGGAACGACGAGGAACAAGCGCGCTCGTCGTCGACCACGACCTGCTCTTTGCGGATTATCTTTCCCAACGGCTCATCGTTTTTGACGGAAAACCCGCGCAGCATGGAAAAGTCTCGGGCCCCTTTGCCATGGAAGAGGGAATGAATCATTTTCTCTCCGACCTTGGTATCACATTCCGTCGCGATCCCACTACGTCACGGCCAAGAGCGAACAAACCAGACAGCCAAATGGACGCGGAGCAGAAGAAACAGCGAAAACTCTACTACACCTAAGCGTCACCATGACTTTCGCCTAGACCAATACCCGCAGCTATCAAGTGAGCAACACGCAAGGCCTCCGGAATGTCCGCGTGAGTGCATGAAATACGAATCATATCTCTCAGAACTTCAGGCGTTACACCCTTACTTTGTGTAAAGATCTTTCCAACCTTACTGATCGGTCCTGCATCATCGAGCATTTTTATCTTGCGAGACATGCCAAGCTTACCAAGCACTTCCTTAATATGCGGAATATCTGGCATCTTACGGATGATGACAACGACGGGAATATCCGTTGCATGGTGCAATTTTTCGATGTCAACAATGTTGAACCCTGCAAGCGCAAGCCCGTCAAGGAAAATCACACGAATCTGTGATCTAAACTTCGACCTGTTAATCATGGCAATTATCTTTGAAGTGGCATTTGATCCGTCCACTCTCACCTTGGTTGTCATGATACCGTCGCAAAATTTGCCTCCGCGAAAGAGCGTCCCAATCACGAGGCACTCTGCGTTTGAGAATTTTTGAAATGGGGAATCATCAATACCTAAGATTCTGATCTCATCCTTCATTTCACAACCTTCCTTACGAAGGTGAGAAAACCACTGTGTCCGATCCCTTGCGTCTTCGGACGCACGCGACGGCCATCAATCTCCCACTCACGCTCAAGAATCTCGATCGAGCGCTCATGCAATAGGGAAGAATCCTCAAGAACAGCGTTCACGAAATCCTGAGTCTGAGGAATGGAAGGATTGTAGGAAACAATATATCCACCAACCTTGAGCGCTTTCTTCGCGTGAGGAAGCGCCTTCCAGGGCTCTGGGAGGTCGAGCGTTACGGCATCAACATTCTTTATGGGAAACCCTGTGTACGCATCATGTTTCTGAAATTCAAGGTTCTTCAACTGAAGGTATTCCTTGTTCTTACTCGCGACTTCCAGATGATCATCGCGAATGTCAAAACTCCTCACCTTCTTCGCGTGATGGGCAAGAAAACACGCAAGCGCGCCGCTCCCCGAACCAGCATCGGCGATGACTGAAGAGCGCGAAATTTTTGCATACACCAAGATGCTCCCCAAGTCCTTCAAGGGAATGATCTGGGCAAGCCTCCGAATCTTGAAAAACCGGTCGAGGAAAGCAGGATCTATCAGGAAGTATGTCACTCCCCTGTTCGTCTTCACGACTGATCCAGGACTTTTTTTCAACTCATCCTTTGCAATACTTCCCTCGTTACAGTGAAAATCCTTTGCATCATCAACCATGTACTGACGGAGTTCTCCGTCGCGCACACCAACAATCATTTTCATGGAGCATCACCCGGAACAATCGCGACTATACTTCCCGCCTCCCAATGCGTCACCCTCTGCGGCAGCGAGTTATACCTAATGCCAAAACTCAAATCAAAGCTATCATGCGGAAGCCTGTCAGGAAAGCACCCCGACAGATTCATCCAAAACCTACCTGTCTTATTGATAATACCCGTCGTGAACGTGGAATTACACTCTGTCGATTGAATGGAAACATTCTCCACATCAAAACCTTTTGCATTCTCAAGAAGCACGTCAACATTCAGCCCATCATCCGTATACTCAACTGAAGTGCCAAGACAATTAAAACCTCCACCTGCCATGCAGCGCTCATGTATGACAATGCCAGAACCAAACCATCCAATATCTGGAAAAATCAGCAGAGCGATTAGAATCATCATCACCGCAAACGCAAAAATGAATACTATCTCATTCGAGACCTGGCCTTTCATCCTGCCACGCCCGTGATACTCCCAATACCGGTCTCAGCGATCTCGTTCTCCTTATACGAAAAAGTAATATCACGATCGGGGGTCTCTGTATCCCTGCAATCAAAACGGATCAGTTTTCGCTGGCCGCCCTCCATGTGCACATCACGGACCACTTCACAACCATCTAGCTGAATCTTCTCAATATCAACTTCCTCATGGCTCTGGATATGGATCACAGCACCCGTCGGGGACATGGTAAAATCGATACACTCAAAGCCAGCTGGAAGGTTACAGTTCGCTATCGAAGGATTAGGCTCAAAGCCACCAAGCCACCAGACACCCATAACCGATGCAAAGACACCAACGAGAACAATAAGGTATACTTTCGCCGAGCGGAAAATCTCTTCATCCATACCACCCTTCGAGCATTTTTCTCTATATAAATTTAGTGCTACTCGTGCATCTACCTCCCCCATATCAACTTCTCGGCTATCACACCACCGGATGCCTTACCGTGCCCATCAGTCTCCCAAAAAAGCCTTTTGGAGCATAGGTTTGGGGTTGGTAATCATCATAAATTGCCTGCAGCACATTCACCGCATGGTCGAGCGCGTCCTTCTTGAGGCAAAGGCTATCACAAAACATGAATCTACGATATCCAACATCAAGCAGCCAATTCACCTCACTAATGTCAGCACATGAGGGCACTTCATCCTCGCCAAGAGAGAGCAGAATCCTGCTGCCCACAATCGCGTCGCGATCCGCACGAATGATACGCTTCGTTGCGTCGGCAATCTCGTGCGGGCGGTGAACCTCCACAAATAAATCACCACGCGCAGTAAGCAAGCCAAGATTTTGGGACTTTCGATATTCATGATCGACGTACTTTAGTCCATCAAGCGACTCAATCTTAGCCACGATCTCGCTATCACCAACAATTTTTCGCATATCCCTAATCTCGGAACTACTTGTCACATACGAAAGCATGTATCGCCTAATGCCTGCACTCATCGCGATGTCAAGGTACGCAAGCTGCTCAGGAGTAAACGTAGGTCCATGGACTTTCAGTGAAGAATCTCGCACGTGCAGGGACTCGCCCGGGATCAGTCCATACTTTGGGCCACCATCAAATACTAAGTAGTCACCGCGCACCTCCTGCAGAACCGCTCCATCAACACCTGCCTTAAAGAGGACCATCGTTGGAGTGTCAACAGAAATCGGATGGTTAATACGACACTCCAAGTGGTCGTTATTTGGGGATACCTCAGTGATCCTCAACTGCCTGCCCTTCACGTCAAAATACAAGGGCATATCACCTGATTGATTAACCGCTTTTCTGACAATGCCAGGAAGCTCCTTGGTATTTGTCATCGCTGTGTTCAACCGAATTCCACCGAGCCTGTTATCACGGGCAAAATAATGGAAATGGCCCATCTCGGGCCACAACGTCGCAAGTATTTCGAGCGCCATCAGAGCACCTACAGGAGCGACTGGCTCGTCGTTCCGCGTGTTGAACGCTTCACGATGGAAGCACCAGTGTGTCCTCCCTTGCCCTTTCCAATACTCACCATGCTCGCGTTGACTTCCTTCACCTGGCCAGGTTTCTGACGGTACGTTAGCTCCTGCTGGAAGAAGTCCTCCTTACCCGTGTGGTGCGCCACAAGACCGAAAATAACGTCCACCACACGCTCCGGATTGGGCAGCAACGCAATCTTGTCAGCGCCGACGTACTGCTCCCACTGGCGGTGAATTGCGAGATTAGCACCAACCATGCGGTCGCCATCAACCATGTCCTCATAGTGCTTTCGGATGCAGTACATGGCAAACTTGTCCTGCAATTCCTTCCACAGATCCAAGGATCTCAATTTTTTATCCAGCGTAACTCTTGCATGTTCCTCGGCCCATGCCTTGTCAACTTCGCCATAGATCCCTTCATCGCAGACCCAGATCAATACTGGATTCGTTGCCTTTGGCATCTTACAGTTCCTCGCATAATAAAGGCCAGCAAGGTCATAGCTTTCCTGCTGGTTGCCACCTCCGTTACCCTCAATGATCAAGTTATTCAGACTACCAACAAGCTTCTTTCCCTTTGTGAACGGCTGCACCTGCAGTGGATAATGATCAGAACCTGCATCACCAACCATGGCAAAGGAAATCTCACAGTCCTGCAGATAATCCTCTATTCCTAGGTCCAGTAGGGGAAGCTTCTTGAACATCACCTCCGGATACTTCCCCATGGACCCGGTACCGTCCACGACGATAACAAGGGGTGATTTCGCATCGGTGGCAATGTTTGCCGGACAAAGCTTGTCACGGTCAGGCCCTGCGAGACGGCGCGAAACTCGAGCGCTATGCGAACCGTATCCTCTTCCCGCAGTAGGGTCAATCCTCTTTGGTGCACGAGCTGACGTGTAACTGTAGCCCCTCCAGGGACCAGGATCGTAGGAATCTCCCATTTCCGACATGATTTCACCTCCTCCGTTCAGGCATTTTGTCCTTGATGCTGCCGGTCGTGTACTCTCTGATGTAGTGTTCGAAGGGCTCCTCATTAATCGCATCCCACGTCGCAATGAGATAGTGCTTACCTCCAGCAGTGAGGACGAGCGCTGGATCACGGCTCGGCGCAGGAGCGATGAGTGACTCAGAAACCTCAAGCTTTAGCGAATCAAGCGAAGGAATCCAGATCGCGCCGGCTTTTGGAGATGGCACTCCCTCCTGCAGAAGTACCTGACCGATGACTGGCTTGGCGTAGACTTCACTCAGCGCCTGGAAGTACTCAGCAACTCCCTGCTGGTATGCACGCACCATGTTCTGCGGAACATCGCCGAGCTTAGCCGTGATCTTTGTCGTCGAGCGATAACGTTCGCCGAAGCTGCCTCTTCGCTCTTTTGTGTAGGATCCGAGCGTCGCAACCGGCTCTCCTTCAAACAGCGTCGTGTACGCGAAGAGCGGAACGACAATCTTCTTCTGATCTCCTTTTTTTGCATCAGGTTCGAGCGCATCGCGAACAACCCGCTGCTTGCGATCTTGCGTCGCAATCGTGATATATCGCTGCATCTTGAAGAGCGCAGGATCAATCAGCGGCAAATGCGTGGACACCACATGGTCCATGTACTCACCCGCCAGCTGCTTGAGCACTTTAGCACGGTCGCGCAGGTATTTTCCAATCCTTTCGTCATCATACACTTCTGGCGTGTTACTGCTGACGGAGTCCACATGCCTGCAAATCTCCTCAAGACGCGACTTTTTTGGCTTTGCACAATTCCGCTCTAACATCTTCTCAAAATCTTTTACAGCTACCGCTACACTTGTCATGGTTTTTCCCTCCAACAATTCTTACAATCGCAGTTCCGCTAAACCGGAATGAGACCTACCGAATTCCTTTAGGCGAACCTCGCGAAGTTTCTGTACAAGGTCAATATTGTCCCAGTGCGGGCGCTCCGCGACATCGTAAATGACGAGATCATTCACGTAGTCGCGAATACCTGCAGGAATTGACGACGGAATACGTTTTCTCTTCACATCTCCTCCAAGAGCATAAATCATCGTCAAACCCAGACTATACAAATCAGATTCTGGAAGCAGAGGGCCATCGCCAAGACTTTCGGGACTTGCGAACAGGGGGGTGTAGCCCTCTGCATGCGAACGTGATGTCGGACGAATTGTACAGAGACCGAAATCAACAAGAGCACACGTATGGGTTTCCGGCTGAACGATAATATTTGCAGGCTTCACATCACCGTGTACAACACCATGCCAATGCATGTAGCGAAGAGCGTCAAGAACACGCTCGGCTATCCAGCATACAGACTCAGGATCAATATGATCATTCTTTGCCTCATACTTTTTAACGACCTGTTCGAGCGTCGGCCCAGGAATATAACTCATCACGAGCGTCATGCTACCGTCTGGAAGCTCAATCATATCACGCACGGCAGGCAGCGCATGATGCCTAAGCTCCCAAATCGCCTTTGCCTCCTTGACGAACATCTCAGTGTCTTCCGCTGATACCCGCAGGTTCTGCTTAATACACACTTTTTCGCCGAGAAGAGTATGAACCCCCTCATAGACCCTGCCAAAACCGCCCTCTGAAATCTTCCTTGTAAGCTGATAGGGACCAATCATATTCGCACAGGACTTCCTCAATTGCGCATCATACTCTGTGCGCTCCTTTTCATCCTCGAGGACCTTGCGCGCCAGATTAATCTCTTTGAAATGCTCGCCATTACCACCATGATCTGGATGATACTTGAGGACTAGCGCACGCGATGCTGCCTTAATTACTTCAGGATCCGCCGAAGGCTGAACCTGCAAGATCCTGTACAAATCAGGTTTTTCCTCGTCAGATTTCTTCCTTGGCATACACTGAAGGAGGGAATCTGAAAAATATATATTTTAAGTGCGTATTGTATGTATCGTACATAAAGTATATACTAAACAGAAATATTCTTATACTCGTAGAGCATCTGCATGACCATGTATGCGAGAAAACTCGTCAAATCAGGCCTTTGCAGCAATGTCATATCACTACCTAAAGATTTTCTGAACGACAACAAACTCAAAAGCGGGGACACAATCATCCTGGAACGCAAGGGAAGGGACAAATTGCTCGTGGGCTTGCACAAAGGTAGTCACGAAGAAGAGAAAAAAGAGAAGCGGACGATTGAAATCACCGTCGGAAATAGGCCTATCAACCACACGGAACGCGACATCATCGCAGCATATATCAGCAACTACAATGAAATTGTCATCAAGTACAACACTCACGAAGAGGCATTGCACATCAAGAGGTTCATCAGCTATCTAGTCGCTCTTGAAGTCGTGCAGGAAGAAAAGAACAAAATCATCGCAAAAGACTTTCTCAACTACAAAGACCGCGATATCGAGCGTATTCTTCGGCGGATCGAGCACATCGTGCTTACCATGCTTACTGACCTGGAACTAGCCGAGAACGAACGAACGATGACAAATAACATCGAGGAACGGGATAAAGACGTCAATCGGCTTGGATTCCTTGTCATGCGCATCTTACAAGTAGCAGCAGTCGACAATGCCGTCGCGAGCGAACTTGACCTTGACGTCATTAAAATCATTAGGCTCTGGACGCTCAACATTCAGCTTGAGAGAATCGGGGATGAATGCAAGAGAATCGGAAGACTTATCCCGGAACTTAAACAGACACCACAGCAGAGAAAACAATTCTATATCATCCTTGACGAGCTTATTGCGCACTTTGAAAATACCTTCAAAGCGATACATACCGTGGACAAAAATCTCATGGACAAGAATCTTGACTGGCGCAAGCAGATCTTCATGCACCTTGAGGACTATCGACAGAACGATCGAAGCATAACCGGATCAAAAATACGAGGGCTCATGCGCAATGTTCTATCGCACCTCACTGACATCAGCAGAGCATACCGGTACGGCGTTTGGAATTAACCCATAACATTGTTACTCCTAACATTTGGAATCAGAAAAATCCGCTAAAGACGCTACCAAGCAGAAAATTCGCAACGATATACACCATAAATGACACTGCAATGAATGCAGGAATATACCCAAGACCCTGCTTTACCGTTCCATTCTTGATGACTGAGATAATCATTGCGGAAATAAAGGAGCCTAGAGCCATCGTGACAAATACAAACACCCGGAAGTCTCCGATCTCAATGCCTCCCGTGCCCACTTTTACCGGAGCTGAGAGGCCGGTTGCCTGCGTGAGATCAATTGAGGATGTAAGCCCAGTAACGACGTCAATCATCTGGGTCGAAAGGGCAAACAAGAAGGGAGCAGCAATTATCGTTGCGAACGTGATGAATATGATGTATGTCGTAACATTCGCGGCCATCTCTTTCCTCACAAGGTCACTTTCCTGAAGGTTTGTCGCGATTTTCGTGAGCAAGTCACCCATCTTACCACCCGCGTCGATACCCTCAGTGATCAAGCTAATAGTTCTTGAAAGCACCGGAGAATCATACTTACGAGCAAACTTATGCAAAGCCTTCTTTAAGTCCTCGCCTGTCATCGTCTCCTTTGCCACAATCTCAATCTCGTGCGCAAGAACACCAAATCTTGGACGCACTGCATACCACAAAGCCTGGTCGATCGTCATTCCTGCCTTAATGTTTGACGCGGTGAGCAGAAGAAAGTCTGGCAATACCTTCTCAATCTCAACTCTACGACGAAACATCATCACGTCAATGTAGAAGAATGCCCCTGCCCACACAATGAAAAAAGAAATAACAAAACCCACCGTCCAGAGAAGGAACAGCATGAGGAGGATATACAGGATACCAAAACCTCTGTATGTCATGAAATACCAAATGAACGAGATCGTCAGAACAATATTGAGGGCTGTCGTAATTATGAACAGGATACGGAAGAATGCGTCAGACTCCATGAAGATTCCTGCCTTTGGCAGATAGAACTTCAGGGTGTGCTTCTTGCGCTCAAGCTTCTTCTCTTCCTTAATTCTTTTCTGAAGCTCCTTTCGGAACATCTGAACATTCTGGAGGCGATCCCATTCCACCGGCGGCTCGACAACCTTCACCGGTGGAGTCTTCTTGGCGTACCTCTCCTTCATTCCATTAACCCAATTATCCCAGCGCTTCCTTAGGGGAACCTTATGCACAACATGCTTCTTTAATTCATGCATCTCTTTACTATCCTTCATAATTCAACCGCCGGGCGCGAATTCTTAATCATAATCAGAAACATGATCTGAACGCACGCCACAAGTCCTGCGATCATGAGAAGAATAGGAAGCTTCAAGGAAAAACCAGTCATCGTGGCAAGCACGACGAGCATCGTGATCCCAAGCGTGGGGACAATCACTGCAACCATCATGTAAAACATCGCCATGGGATTCAACTTGCGTCCGTACTTACCAATCTCGATCATCTGGGACCTCGTGATCTGCTCGAGCACGGAAAGTAAGGAATTTGCGATGTCTGCACCAGTGTGAAGGGAATTTAGGATCTGCCACAGAATCTTTCGAAAACTCTCAGAAGGAATGATCTCAACAGTCTCATTCAGTGCATCATCCATCGAAGTTCCAAGATCAACTTTTGTGATAATCTCACGAATGTAGGGGGCGAGAGCCTTGTACTGCGTCGCTGCATTCTTGAGAGCATCATAGAGCGGCACACCGCTTTGCAGTTCGATCACCATAAAGCGGCCGGCGAATAGGATCTCACGATTAATCTCCTTTTCCTTCTTTGCCACGCGCGCAATGGGAGACTTTAGTAAGTACACAAACATGAGCGGAGCAGCAATCGGAAAAGCAATGATTGCCCACCAAAATCCCCCGCTATCAGAGGTCAAAAGGAATACAAGAACAGAAACAAGACCTGCCATGTAGAGGCCAGCTTTTGCGCACCGCACGATAAACTCATCAACAGGTTCATCCATCCCCGCGCGCTTCATAGAAAGACCTAGACCAGGCATCCGTTGCTTCACATACCAAACTAGGGCTCCGCGCACTGACCATCACCCGGACTTAGGCTCAATGGTCTTGTTCTCACGGATCATCTTCATCAGATATTCCTTATTCGTGTAATACTCAGCAATAACCGTTCCAACACCGTCGACCGTGTTTATGCCCTTCTTCTGCAAATACTCAAGCACATGGATCTTCTCTTGGATTGAAGCCTCAATTTCTTTCCTTGAATACCCGGTGTACATCTCCAGATTCTCCATGAGCGCATGCGAATGGCCCACTTCCAGAAGATGATCCTTCTTTGGATCATACTGCATGAGAACGTTCATATCACCCGTGTCCAAAACCTCTGCAACCTGGAATGTCCTACGATTTCCCGTGCGACGGTTCCTAAACTGCACAATGACCATGGAAACTGCAGGGATCATACTCTTTGGAATCTCGATCGGGGGACTTGTCAGGCGCGTCAGCACTTCCTTTGCGTTATTTGCGTGCACGGTAGCGTATACCGAGTGGCCCGTGTGAATCGCCTCAAACAGAACCTCTGCCTCCGCCTTCCTTCTGATCTCACCAACAATAATCCTATCCGGACGCTGGCGCAAGGAGTTCACCAGCAAGTCAAGCATGGTGATCGCGCCTTTTCCCTCAGGATTTGGAAGGCGAGTGTTCATCGGGAGCCAGTGGAGGAAACTTGGGAGCTGAATCTCACGAGTGTCCTCAATACTTATGATCCGCTGATTTGGAGGGAAAAAATTCGAAACCGTGTTCAACATACTTGTCTTACCACTCGCAGTACCACCAGCAATAATCATACTCATCTCGTACTGAACACCAAGCCAGATCATCGCCGCGGCTCTGGTGGTTAGAGTGTTAGAATTCAGGAAGTCTGTGATAGTCCAGGGCTTTGCCGCGAACTTCCTCATCGTTATTGTATTACCTTTCACCGAAACAGGAGAGAGCGTCGCGTTGATACGATCACCCGTTCCAAGGTGCGCGTCCATCAACGGCTCGAGCACATTAATCTGACGACCAACCTTTCTTCCAATCATGGATGCATAATGCCTCACCTGATCCTCATTTGCGAGGAAAATATTCGTCTTCAGCCATCCATGCTTCCGATGGTAGACCCAAACCGGCTCCTGAGCATTATTCACTGCAATCTCCTCAAGCATCGCATCTTCCATAAGTAACTCAATCCTGCCAAGACCTAGGCTGCGCTGGATTAGGTATGATGTCAAGAACTCGATGCCCTCCTCATCCACTTCAGGAAAATGCTTCCTTACGAGCATCGCGATCGCTTCCTGCATGCGTTTCTCTAGCTCGTTATCATGCCTTGTCTTCGTAATATCGAGCATACCAATGTTTACCTGCTCAATCAACTCGTGACGAATCTTCTCCAGAATGATCTCCGTATGCTGGCTAATGGTTGAAATATTCACAATATAACTTGGTACAAACTCACCATGCTTCTGGACGATCGTGATTGTGACCGGAAGCTTACCATACTTAATGTCGTAAGAATCAATTTTACGCTCAGTCGGCGCATCACTCTTCTTATGCTTAGCGTGCTTCATGACATGCTTATGTGCTCTATGGTGATGCACTACGTGATGAACAGCACGCTTCCTAGAACTATGTTTCTCATGCTCTCCGGGCGCGTGATGCCCCGGGTGCTGCTTACCTGCCATGTTCACCTCTTTTTCTTCATAACCTGGCCAAGCTGATGTATCTCGGATTCAAAAACCTTCTTCTTTTTATCAATTAAGCCAAATAAATTGAACAAATTACGGATTTCGGCATCGCTCTCAGCCGCATTCTTCATGATCTGAACACTCTTAATCCTCTTGATGAGCGCGTGCAGGTCGTTCTCGAGATCGTTCCGATCAAGATTGATCTTCTTGATCAGCTCCTCAACCTGATTCTTTTTTGCGAACAGCGCGCGGAAATCCTTCGTGACTTTGCGAAGATCATTCGAGTCTTTCATCCTCCTCGATAAATTCTTCAGGACGCTGTCCTGTGCATCAAGAACCTGCTGCTCCATCTTCTTACTCTCCTTAATGAGGACCATGAGCTCCTCTTTTTCATGTTCGAGAGTCTTATGCACTTCGGCTGCAGTCTGTTTCAGACGCGAAATGTGCTTTTCCGAGTCTGCGATTCCTGACTTCTCTGTATCAATCCTACCCTCAAGGGTTGCGATCATCTCCCTGAATTCTGATATTTTCTTTCTTAAATTACCCTCAAGTTTCTGCATCTCAGAAGCACTACGCTCCTCCTTCTGAATCCTCTTCTCTTCATCCTCAACTTCCTTAATTATCGAGAGGTATCGCTTCTGCTGGCGATCAATATCATTATCCATATTCTTAATCTTCTGGACAACTTCTTTGCGCTGAGACTCTATCTTCGCATCAACGTCACGCTTTGCCTTCTCATACTTCTCAAGCTCGAGAATCTCCGCCTGGACATGCTCAGCGTTCTCGCCGATGGACTTCTTCAGGGACATAAACTCATCACGGATCTGATTCAGCTCTTCACCCTCACGATCAAGAAATGAAAGCATATTCTCAGCTTTCCGGACGAAAATGTCCTTGTGTTGCTCGAGCTTTCCAGCTTTCTTGTTAATCTGTGTCTCCGTAACCTTCTTGAGCGAAATATATGGGGTGGCGAGCTTATACGTCACCTTGACAACATCCTCTTCCTCAAGAAATGACACCCAATCCTCAACCGTGCGGGTGCTTACCCCAAGACTTTTTGCCGCAGCACTAACAGTGACCATACTCTGATCCTTGAGCATCTTAATTAGCTTATCAACTCCTGTGACAATAATCCCCGGTTCACCCATACGTGAGCGGCAGACTTAGCGCTTTATATATTTTGCGATCCTGCTAAAACCCCAGATATCGCTATTTAAAACGCTTAAGAGCAGGATACGTTGTACGCGATAAGGTGCCCGCTATCCATGCGGAGCCAGGAAAAATCCGGATCAGAGAGTGTCTCATTCACCAGGCATCCACCTCCTGACATATTGCCAAAGAACAGGTAATCCACACTACTCCGCGATGTCATCGGGAAGACCATGGTTCCAAGATCCACAATGCTCTCAATTCCATACGTAGAATTCGAGAGGTTTCCTTCGAGGCGCATGAGGTAGTCCGGCGCACGGCTGTCCGCACGATACATCCTTGCCGAAATGTGCTGCTTCAATACTGAGACATTAAACGTCGTGAAATTTGTTATCCGGATCTGATTTGCGATCGTACCATTACTCTCCATAAGATAAACAGGATCCTCCATATCAACAATTGGGATCTTCACCGTAATCGGTATCTGCTGCCTCCAATCCGCTGTACCCTTCATATCCGAGAGGTTCATCGTCACGTTCATTCGAGCAGAAACATACCAAGGCTCCGCGTGATACAGTACGAGATTGTCAAACGAGATATTCACATCAATACCTATCAGCTGACCCTGCAACTGGATCTTGTACAGCCACCAGGGAAGGGTTGAGTTCACGAGGAAGTGCGAGACGGAACCGTACATCGTGCCATTCACCACGCCTTCCCTAAAACGGACTGAAACATCATCGATGTATGAGCCATTCGTGTGCACATACTCCTGCATCGCGAGCAAGCTGCGAAAGCCCGTGATCTGCAATCCACGATTCAAGTCTCTCTCCACGTCCCTAATGAAATGGTTCATCGTGAGGACACGCGTCCGCGTGAGCATCGCCTCCTCCTTCCTTTCCTGAGTCATATACACCGAGACTGTCAAGATCAACAGGCCAACCAAGATGATACTCACGACTGTGAATACGACAGCACGCCGTCCAAGCCTTAGATCCATGATTTCACCTCAAAGAGGCTTGGCCCCCAAAGACTTGGAACGTTCGAGATCTCAAGCACTTCCAACCGAAGATTGTTCTCGTCAGGTTTTACCTCGAGTTTTCCGTTCTTGTTAAAGTCAAGACGGCTGAACAAGCTGAATACCGCAATGTCGCGCGCGTCGTCAGGATCGTAGGTGCTGTTTGCATAATAGCACGTCTTGTTGCCAAAGTATGGAAGGGGGAAGAAGAAGTCTTCTGTCGTCTCATCCTCATACGTAATCGTCCACTTACAGCCCTCACTCTCCCCAACAACGCTCCCAAAGTCAAGAATACCATTGATCCGCACGGAGTACATCAGGCGATTGTACCTTGAGCCATTCGTCTCGTTTGGGCCGCTCGTTAAGAACACACTCACAAGGTTTGAATCATCATACTGATAGAAACCGAGAGGAATATGCACGAGAAAGGGATCCCCAAGAAGCGTGAAATTCTGAGAGTAATCCGCCATCGAAAAGGCCTCGTGCGTACCGTTCAGGTTATCAACAAAAACCTTCGACGTCCAGTTGTTCGCAGAGTATGATGTTGATTTCCACTCAGTTAGCTTAATCTCCGGACCAAGCGATAGATTATTTCCACCCGCGACAAATTCCTGACTTGTCGCTGTGAGAGGTATCTCACCAAACTGCAAGGGAGAGAGCGAGGTATTGTAATAAAACTCGATACTGGAATCAGGATACAATACAGATTCCCCAAACACGCCCTGTAGGAAAAGAACCTGCGAATGATACTGTGCATCAATGATCCTAGATATCTCCTCGTATATCGTCTCAAGCTCAGCACCCGTCGGAGCGTAAAACGCATCGCCTGGATTTGAAGCAACCTTCTCGAGAATATCCACATCAGCAAAGGAACTTAAGCCGATCGTGAAAATCCTAATACCATCAGCCTTTGCAGCATCGGCAGCATCCAAAATGTACGACGGAGCAACGTCATTCTGACCATCTGTTATGAGAATCATTACTTGTGTCGCATTCGATCGCGCACGAACGCTAATCAACTCGCTATGGCCCTGCGCAATCCCCAAATCAATACGTGTTCCACCATTAGCACTAAGGCCATTAATCGCCGTGTGAACCAGGTTCTTATTCGTAGTCAGGACCTGATTTGTGGAAGCAGTGGTACTGAAACTTACAACAGAAATCTGATCGCTTATTGATGTAAGGTTCGTGAACAGATGAGCGGCTTGTTTTGCCGCGTCCATCGAAATTGTTGTTGGGCCTCTCGTGACATTATCAGAACTATTTGCATGCGTGTCGATAAAAATACTAATCGTGGTGTTCAGGTATGGGGGTTCAGCAGAGTATGGCCTGAAGTTCAAGCCATGAACAGCAACAGCCCAGTTTCCAACCTCTGGATTATCCACAAGAATCACCTGCGGCTTTGTGGAACGACCGCTCATGTATTCGTTAGCCGTCCCAACACTAGCCGTCGGGGGATCAACACCACTCACAGAAGGATTCGCCGGAAGGGACGATCCGCCACCAATGATCCATGTGCCATCAGGCCTTCGAACATTAATCTGGAGCTCAGAAGCCTCTGATCCATTATAACCAAAGAACCTTGCCCACTCATGAGACACTGCAAGCCTGCGCTGGACGGAAGATGATCCACCAGATGAGCCCGAAGGAACGAAGGAAGATGAAGTAGTCAGAAGGAACTTATCGACGGCCAATCCATCCTCGCGCATCCAGAGATGAACCGTATGAACACCAGGAGTTCCCACCGTAAGTGTTGCAGAAGGCCCATCTATGGTTGAGCGCGTCCACACCCATGAACCGTACGATGTAACTTCAATGCGGTCGGCACTTGAGGGCGCTGTTCCATCAATACCAACATGAGCGCTGTTGTCATTACCGTTTGCAGCTCTCATTCGAAGCCAGACATAATATGTTCCAGCCTGAGGAATATTCACGGTATACCTCAGCTCAGGACTCGTTGTCTGGTACCCTGAATTGATGTTTGCGCCATTATTTGGCAGCGACTGAACGTAACCTGTTCCCGAGTATCCAGACCAGGATGTGGCGCGCTGCCAGTAGTGACTTGAACGGTTAATCTGCATGGAATAATTCTCTGCCTCAAACGTGATGGCATTCGAGATACTGCCTGCGGAGGGAACCGTGAACGTCTGGATTCCGGACCAGCCACCATTTGGAACATACACATCATCCATCACGATCTGTGGACTCGTGTCATTCTGCAGCTGCCATCCCGCAAAGGCCATGCTACCCGAGCGATCCGTAACAAGCGCAACATCAACAAGGCCCGTGGACCCAGAGATATTCGCAAAACCGAACCTGATCGGGACGGAAGTATCATTAAATGATGAGTAACCGCCAAAGACGGAACTTAAGTAGGTATGATTGAACATGATATCCTGAGGCGTGGTACTCTCATTATCCATGAGCAGGGGATGATCGCCGATCACAAAAATGATCGTGTTGTTATGGCGGGAATGATTCGTGAAATAATGCAGACGAATACTCATGTTACGAATTGGTCCTGGAACATAAAATGAGTCAAATAGATTGATCGCGCCATAAATCCCCGGGAATTCATATGCGTGCCGTGCAATACGGCCATCAACAAACTCCGTGTGTGTTTCCTCATAGTTACTCGTCGTATACTTCACCTTAATGAAGCCACCACTCACATAGCTTTGCGGAGACGATGAATTCGCGAACACAATCTTGATGTTATTCGTGAAGTTCTTGATGAACGCCCTTTCCGAGCCGTTCAGGATCCAGATATCAGGTTTCAGGATCCCCGGGTTTCCTCCGCCGGAGCCCACAATATACGTTCCCGTTGCATTGTCATTAATATACAGCGTGAAGTTAGATGCGGCAGACAATTCAAGATATATCTCGCTGACGAGCGAAATGTTTCCTGTTAGATGGAGCGGAATCGTGATATTACCCTGCCCAACAAAACCACCAAGCGTCGCAATACCATTCGTAACACGCGCGCGCATCCGCGTCATAAGCGCCCTTGCAGTGTATCCATACGTTGGCTTCATCTTCTCTAGGCCACTAATCATGCGCTTTGCTGTACGGACATTTGTACCGACCGAAGATGAGGTCTCGTAAACCAGGTCACCTGCAATGCTCAGCGCCCAATTCGTGTCGTTACCAAACACATCCCTCATGATCTCATATGTCAACTCGCGGGCATGATCCTCATCGCCATCAGCCCAGAACTCGCCGATCTGCTCAAGAAGGGTATTATTCCCTCGCGTGATTGTTCCGTTGGCAAACAGAGTCTGCACGTACGGATTATTCGACTGTGAAACTTTCATCTCGCCAAGAACTTGAAGGATATCATAACTTGTATAGTCAATGCGTTCTGTCGTCGGCCGAAATACATAGAAGGAACTAACCATCATGACTGTCACAAGAATAAGGGAGATCGCCATGACTGCATCAATCGTGAAAAATACAGCCTTTTTCTTCAGTCTCATTCCCACACCTGGATTATCATATTCACAAACTCGTTATCCCGGATCATGAGCCTCTTTGTCTCGACAAGCCTTGTCGCATTCTGTGGATTGACTCCAACGGCGTCGAGAGTTGCGTTTATTGGCAGGAATGATCCATTCGTGTGATGGAAGTACACAAAGTACTTGTACTCAAGATTGGAAATCCTCCTCACTGTCTCAGGATTCATCATCGCAAACTCGCGAAGCTTTGACTCATTGATGCGGTTGTTAGCATTTGATATACCAACCCTTGTGACATTAACCGAGGTCCAGTGCACTGGAATTCCCTCACTATTCAGCATCATGCCAAAATTGACAGCTTCGAGCGAAAGAGACTGGATGCTTTTTGTTTCTGGAACATAATTATTCTGGTAACTCCAATAAATCATGACGGCAGCGACAAAAATAGTGAGCGCAATAATAAAATCACCATACCACACCTGGGATTTTCTATGGGGAAAAAATCCTGCCCAGCTATCCGACTTACCTACAGAGCGCATCCCCTATGAACACCTCTCCGTTCTTGTTACAGATGACGTTTGCTCCCCTCACAATCTGACCCTGAAACGGAGGAACGCTAAACTCAAATAATGTTGATTCGGCAGTCAATTTCACATATGATCCGTTCACGCTTACATCAAATTCCCCATCATTTGGAAGCTCCACCGAAAAATTCCTCCAGTAACCCGGCTCGACGGAACTAGCGAGAAGAACCTCTTCTTCTATCATGTACGCAAGGTCCCGCAGCTCAAGATCATCCCGCTCGCTCTCGCGGTCAGCCTGCTGCTGCGAAATAACCAGCATGAGGATGATTGCAACCATGAATCCAATACCTACAAACATAACAAACTCCAGCGAGATCTGAGACCTTAGCATATCACTTCATCCTAACTTCAACCCAGTTACCCTTAGCCGTAAGGACAAGATAATGAATCCCCTTTGTAGTTGGAAGGGAACCATTCATGCTTACTTTCGTTGGCACGACCACGTCATTACGACCTCCATATACCGTCGTCTGGAAGACAATCTCCTGGTTCACAAGGGACGCATTTGCAACATCGGAAGGCATGTACACCTTTATCTCCGTCCTTGCAGGATCACCGATAAAGTAGACTGTTTCAATTTCGTTTCCAATCAATCGAGCGACCTGATAGAGCTCGTTCATGACTACCTGATCCCTCGTTTGATCTGAGAATTCTGCGTAAATGATCATGAGTGGGATGAGAATGATCATGACGAAACCAATGATAATCGTATACTCCATACTAACCTGCGCATGTTGTCCCTTCCTCATACGAATACTACAGGAGAGATGGTATATAAAGGTATTTCATAAATAACACTCACGCTTGTCACCGGATTAGGTCGGGAGCTGCGGATACATATGGCTACACTCTGCATAAAATAACTCACTCTATCAGGAGAGGAGGAGGGTCGGCCTCCCGCCGGTCGTTGCTTCATTCACTTTGTTCTGTATTATTCTGTATTATCATACTTATACCAATTTAGTAGGACGGTCGGCCTCCCGCCGGTCAGCCGGATTCGGACGGCCTCTTAAAGCGTTCGCTTTAATGAGGCCTTTGCGCAGCGTGATTTATCATCCTCTCATTGCTGCGTCCTTTACAGCGGAGTCGGTTGTATCGCTCTGTCCGCACAAGCTTTTTAAGGACTCCATGGTTTGCTCGTCTCCATGCTCACAGAGGAAGCAAGGCAGGAACTTCAACGTCAACAGTACATCATCGTTGGAGATCACAGCTGCGTGAAGATCTGCGGATGGACAAAAAACATGATCCGCGGAAAAGGAGGATGCTATAAGCTCAAGTTCTACGGGATCATGAGCCACCAATGCCTGCAATGCTCAACGTCCATCTCATGTGCAAACCGCTGCACGTTTTGCTGGAGAAGTTACAAGGCGCCAGTACAAAAGGAATGGAAATGGAATGTTGATGAACCGGGTCTTGTACTCAAAGGACTGCTTCTCGGACAGCGCAAGCTCCTCACTGGATTTGGAGGGAGCGAATCCGCGGTCAAGAAGATGTATGAAGAATCAAAAACAGTACGGCATGCGGCGCTTTCACTCACTGGAGAGCCCATCACGTATCCGCGCATCAACGAACTCATACGGCTGATGCATACGCAGAAGATCTCGACGTTCCTCGTGACAAACGCGCAGTACCCCGAAGCGATCGAAACACTTGTGCCCGTGACACAACTCTACCTCTCCATCGACGCACCAACACCAGACTTGCTCAAAGAGGTAGATAAACCGGCATTTCCTGACTATTGGGAACGGATGAATGCATCACTTGATGCCCTCGCGAAAAAGAAACACCGGACAGCGGTGCGGCTCACGGCAGTGAAAGGAGTAAATATGTGCAATCCTTCCGAGTATGCGGCTCTTATCAGGCGAGGGAATCCTGACTTTATCGAGGTAAAAGCATACATGTTTGTTGGGTATTCACGGCAGAGGCTCAAACAGGAGAACATGCCCGAGCATGATGAAGTTAAAGAATTCGGGCTTTCCCTACTCTCCTATCTTCCCGACTATGAATACGTGCACGAGCACGTTCCATCACGGGTCATTATGCTCGCAAAAAAAACGCTCAAGAAGAAGACATGGATTGATTTTGAGAAGTTCTTTACACTTGCGACACAAGAATCAGAGTGCACGACAAAGGGGTATCTGAAAGCTGCGCCATGGCGTGAATTCCAGGAAGATGTGAGTGAAGAGGAACTGGAATAATTCTTCTATACAATGCCCGCGGTCAGCAATAACGATTCGCCAATCGTTAAGTCTCCCGCGGCGTTGGTGCTGTTAGAGTATTTGTGCACATTGTGTGTTTGAAAGAATAAAGCGCCGCGGTCGACAATAGCGGCTCACGTTGTTCGCCGCTAAGCCTCCCGCGGCGTTGGTGCTGTTAGAGTATTTGTGCACCTTGTGTGTTTGAAAGAAAAGAACGCCGCGG